>NZ_CP019706.1:1817130-2422840 GCF_002101395.1 Pantoea alhagi
TGTTTTATCCGCTGCGTCGACTGGCGCAGGGGCGAGTCGCGCACCTGTTCGCTACCCGTGGTGATATCAGCCATTATCAGCAGCGCCATCGGCGCGTGCCAGCTTCGCTGCTCTATTTTCCTACGCGTATGCATCAGGCGATGCCAGCGCGTCAGCGTCAGGATAAAACCTTTACGCTGCTGTTAGGTAATTCCGGCGATCCCAGCAATCGCCATATTCCGGCGCTACAGGCTATCCGGCAACAGTTTGGCGAACAGGTCAGGGTGATAGTGCCGCTCGGTTATCCGCCCAATAATCAGGCTTATATCGATCAGGTAAGCGCTGCTGCACGCGATCTCTTTCCCCACGGGCAGGTTGCGCTGCTGACCGATAAAATGGCGTTTGACGACTATCTGCAGCTGATCGCTGACTGCGACCTGGGCTATTTTGTTTTTGAGCGTCAGCAGGGTATCGGGACGCTTTGTCTGCTGATGCAGGCCAACGTGCCAGTGGTACTGAACCGGAAAAACCCGTTCTGGCAGGATATGGTGGAGCAACAGCTTCCCGTATTGTTTGATACTGATGCGCTGAGTCTGGACATTGTTGCTCAGGCTCGTCAGCAGCTCTCTGGCATAGATAAAAACGACATCGCCTTCTTTGATCCAGCCTTTGTTACCGGCTGGCAGCAGGCGCTAACGCTGGCAGAAGGAGGATTGCAATGAGTCTCGCGCAGTTTGGTGGCCTGTTGCTGATCTGGCTGGTGTCGCTGGGCTTTATTCTGACCCTGACGTGGCGCGAATTCCGGCGGGTACGCTTTAACTTTAACGTCTTTTTTTCGCTACTGTTTTTGCTGACCTTCTATTTCGGCTTTCCCTTAACCAGTTTCCTGGTCTTCCGGTTTGATGTCACGGTAGTACCGCCGACGTTCTTATTGCAGGCGTTGCTGGCGGCTGGCAGTTTTTACGCCATTTATTATGTCAGCTACAAAACGCGTCTGCGAGCGCGACGGACTGATAGCGGACGCAGCTTGTTGAGTGTGAATCGGGTAGAGGCGCATCTGATTTGGGGCATTCTGGCGCTGCTGGCGCTGGTAACCGTGGCGATATTCTTTATGCGTAACGGTTTTCTGCTGTTTCGCCTGCATGCCTACAGCGAGATATTTTCCAGTGAAGTGTCCGGCGTAGCGCTCAAGCGCTTCTTCTATTTCTTTATTCCGGCAATGCTGGTGGTTTACTTCCTGAAACCAGGACGACGCGCCTGGCTATTCTTCCTTGCCAGCACCGTTGCCTTTGGCCTGCTGACCTATGCCATTGTTGGCGGCACGCGCGCTAACATCATTATTGCGTTTGCCCTGTTTCTGTTCATCGGCATTATTCGCGGCTGGATCACGTTGTGGATGCTGGCGGCCGCCGGCGCGTTCGGTATTGTAGGGATGTTCTGGCTGGCGCTGCGGCGCTATAACCTTGACGTCAGCGGCGCCGAGGCGCTGTACACATTTCTTTATCTGACGCGTGACACTTTCTCGCCGTGGGAAAACCTGGCGCTGCTGTTACAAAACTACGACAACATTCACTTTCAGGGACTGGCGCCGATTGTTCGTGATTTCTATGTCTATATTCCCGGCTGGCTGTGGCCTGGCCGACCTTCGCTGGTGCTGAACAGCGCGAACTACTTCACCTGGGAAGTGCTGAACAACCACTCAGGCCTGGCGATCTCTCCCACTTTGCTGGGATCGCTGATCGTGATGGGTGGCGTAGCCGCTATTCCGGTGGGGGCGGTTGCGGTGGGCCTGATTATTAAATGGTTCGACTGGCTTTATGAACGTGGCAAACAACACGCTAACCGCTATACCTCAGCAATCTTGCAAAGCTTCTGTTTTGGTGCGGTGTTCAACATGATTGTGCTGGCACGTGAAGGGCTGGACGCCTTCGTCAGCCGCGTGGTTTTCTTCTGCCTGATTTTTGCCGCCTGCGTGATGATAGCTAAGTTACTTTTCTGGCTGCTGGACAGCGCTGGTTTGATTCGTCCGCGTCGACGCGCTGGCATATTGGCGGAAACGCCCGCCGCGACGCCGGAAAGATGTGAGGATTATTAAAATGGATGTCACGCCGAAAGCGCCTCAGTACCAGATTCGTGGCATCAGGCTGCACGCTTTTTCCGGTATGGCTGAATGCCTGGACTATCTTTGCCCGGATGGCAAGGCACGTAGCGGCACTCTGGTCGCCATTAATGCGGAAAAGGTGCTGGCCTATGAGGAAAACCCGGCGCTGCATCAGCTGATTGATGCAGCGGAGATCAAATATCCGGACGGCATTAGCATTGTGCGCGCGATCCGCAGAAAGTATCCGCAGGCGCAGGTCACGCGCATCGCCGGGGCCGATTTGTGGGAAGCGCTGATGGCGCGTGCCGGGCAGCAAGGCATTCCGGTATTTCTGATCGGCGGCAAGCCGCAGGTAATGGAAGAGACGGTAGCGAAGCTGCGCCAGCAGTGGCGGGTTAATATTGTGGGCACCCAGCACGGCTATTTCAATGCAGACGACAGCGACGCGCTTTTTAAACGCGTAGCACAGAGCGGGGCGCAGATCGTTACGGTGGCAATGGGGTCACCGAAGCAGGAACTGCTGATGCAGGCATGTCGAAAGGTTTGTCCGCAGGCGCTCTATATGGGCGTAGGCGGCACTTATGATGTCTTTACCGGACACGTGAAGCGCGCGCCGGTTATCTGGCAGCGTTTGGGGCTGGAATGGCTTTATCGCTTGTTAAGCCAGCCCAGCCGTCTGCGTCGTCAGCTGCGTCTGATAAAATTCCTGCGTTATTACTATCGTGGTCAGCTATAAAGATCGGCTATTTCAGGGCGACAAACGGCTAAATGAAGGATTTTTATTCGTTTGCCGACCTGAACTGGCGTTTGTTTAGACGGAATGCACAAAGCGTAATCAAACGCGATTTTTTCTTAAAAAAGCACTGGACAGCTTGGGTGCAAATCCGTAGTATCCCCATCCGCAACGGCGCTACGCGCCCGTAGCTCAGCTGGATAGAGCGCTGCCCTCCGGAGGCAGAGGTCTCAGGTTCGAATCCTGTCGGGCGCGCCATTAATCGGGCGCAAGAGCTGCGGTGGTAACATTTACCGCGTTAGTAGTAAGAAGTAATGGTGGCTATAGCTCAGTTGGTAGAGCCCTGGATTGTGATTCCAGTTGTCGTGGGTTCGAGTCCCATTAGCCACCCCAACTTTTGCTGGAACATGCGAAGGTGGCGGAATTGGTAGACGCGCTAGCTTCAGGTGTTAGTGTCTTAACGGACGTGAGGGTTCAAGTCCCTCTCTTCGCACCAGGCAAAAGAAAGTAAGATAAGAGCATTATGTCGGCGAGTAGCGCAGCTTGGTAGCGCAACTGGTTTGGGACCAGTGGGTCGGAGGTTCGAATCCTCTCTCGCCGACCATCTTATTAACCTGCTTATGCAGGTTTTTTTGTATCTGATATTCTGCTTCTGCTTCTGCTTCTGCTTCTGCTTTATTTATTATCCCCAATGACCTTATCACAACCCGCCTGACGCTACTGTTTTCAGCAACCGTTGCCGTGAGTATGGATAGCGTGCATCCAGCATCTGCACAAAACCGAGCCGGTTTATATCAAAATGACGAAAATCGTTACGCAGCTCGCACCAGGCGGTCAACAGGCTTCGTTGAGGGTTGGCTGAGAACCGGCTGAAGGCAAAAAGGCAGGACAGAGGCAGCATTACTCAAAGTTTTATCTGCCGCCTGGCTTAAAGCCGCATCGCTGTTGCGTTTGTTAACACGCATGTCTCTGGCTGGAGACATATAATCTATTGATTATAAATAAATTCTTTCTGTGGGTTGTGGGTTGTCTCAAAATGGAGACAGATTATTGGCAAGCTGTCGCCTGTTTATGACAGCGCTATAACGCTTAAAACAGGGCGTTAAAATATTTTTTGTCGATTCAAAGAGATAGGCAATAACGGAAAAGATAAGCGCAGACTGGCATAGCTTGTGCAATACTATCTGCGTAGATGCTCATTCCACCTCTTATGTTCGCTTCGGCTTCATAAACCAGGAATGATGCAGAGCCAAATTAGGGTACCCGTTGTCCAGCCAGCCAATATCGTTCGCCTTATTGGATTTAAGGGCACTACGTTGAGTCGGGTACCAATCCGGTTGTCTTACCGACCTGATCTTTACACCTGCCTGCTTTAGGCAGGTGTTTTTTTATCTGCGTACTGCATCGCTTATGCTGTTCCGGCAACAAGAAGGCAATCGTCACCTCAGGAAAAACAGCTTTGCTGAATTTTTATCGCGGATTACAGCACACATAAAAAAGCCGGGTTTTATCCCGGCTTTTTTTACGCTGCTATTAACGGTTATTTTTTAACGTCAGCAACAGACCTTCGCGACGCATCTGGGCGGCCTCTTCCGGATGATGAAGCTTATCCAGCGTATCGGCCAGCCAGGCGTAATCAAAACCATCCGGGCGCTGTTTCAGGGCTTCTCTGAACGCTTCACTTGCCTGCTGCCATTCGCCATGTTTCATTAACAGCTGACCCAGGGTGCTATAGAGCAACGGCGTAGCGCCGTGCTGTTTAATCTGCTGGCGCAGCGCTTTTTCCAGCTGTTCCGGATTGCCGGTTTTCAGTCGAGGCATCAGCAGGATCAGGCGCTCATCATAATGACGCTTCAGACCATCCAGCACGATCTGTTGAGCGGTATCATGATCGTCGCAGGCAATTAAATGATCCGCCATCGCCACCTGCAGCGCCGTTTCGTGGCGCGTTTTACGGGTCAGGCTCTGCCACCAGCGCTTCAGACCTTCGCTACCCTGTTCCGCCATCGCCTGGTTCATCAAACCCAGCCAGGCCTGCTGACGCAGCGCTTTAATATGCTCGTCATCTGCCACCTGCGTTTTTTCCATCGTCGGCAGGATATCGATCAGCGCGCTCCAGCCGCCGGTACGTACATAAGCCTGTTCCGCCAGGCGCAGCACTTCGGGATGACGCGGGGCCACGTCCAGCAGACGATCGATGCCATGACGGGCAGCATGATCTTCATTACGTGCCAGCTGAAGACGAACGCGGGTAATTTCCACCGGGATAGGATCGTTATGCGCCAGCTCTGCAGCTCTTTCCAGATGCTGGTTCGCCCGCATCTCATCGCCGCGTTGCTGTGCCGCCTCCGCCGCCAACAGGTAGTTGACCACTGGCTGTTCAGCATGATCGGCATTGCGTGAAAGCAATTTTTCCACCTGACGATAGTCGCCTTCCGCCAGCTTAAGCAGCGCTTCGTGCGTTTGGCGACGGGCGCGATTACGTTTGCGCCCCATAAACCAGCCGCGGGTTTTAGCGCCGGTACGGAACAGGCGACGCAGCAACCATTCCACGGCCAGGATCACCAGTAGCGAGATAATGAGCATGATCGCCAGGCCGGTTACGCTGGTTTCTATATTCCAGTTGTCGGTCTGGATCAGCACATAGCCCTGATGACCTGCAATCATGGGACCGATAACCACACCGGCAATCAGCAGCAGAAACAGTATAAAAACTTTTAGCATTGTTACTCTCCCTGCTGCGGCTGTGCTGCCGGTTCAGCGGGCTGCGCCAGCAGGTTACGCACCCGCGTTTGCATCAGCTTGTCCAGCAACGGCTGGCTTTCCAGCGACTCCGGAATTTCCATTGAAACCGTCTGCTGGCTTAAATCATCAAGCTGCGCCAGGAAAGATTTGGTGCTGGCATCGCTGGTATCAAACCAGGCGCGTACCCAGGTCGATACCGTATCCACCGACTGCCGATAGATCTCATCCTGATGGCGCGGCACTGCCTGGGCGGCAATAAGCAGGCGGGAGCGAATATTTTCACGCAGATAAACGTCCTGATTCGGCGCTAACAGCGGCTCCGCAGTATTGTCGCGGCGGCGGATGGTAATAAAATCATCCATAAAGTTGTGCCAGCTTTTTACCAGGTTCTGGCGCCATTCACGCAGCGAAGAGCTAAGTTCATTACTGTCAGCATCCATGGGCGCATCATCGCTGTCGTTATCTGCCAGACGCAGATTATCGACGCCGTTAGAGAGCTGATTCAGTTTTAAAATAATGCCGTCATAGTCAACCTGGCTCACCGCCGAAAGGTTGCTGATATCCTGGGTAATAGCCCGACGCACCGGCACCAGACTGGGATCGTTCATATCCGCAAGGCTGGCATCAGCGCTTTTCAACAGCGCCGCTGCGGTAGTCACATCCTGATCGCTCCACAGCTTACGTCCGGCCAGTTTTACCAGATAATCGGCCTGCGCCAGCAGCCAGGTTCGGGAATCGTTACCTGAAATGGTGGCCACTTTTTCTTTCAATTCATCCAGCTGTTGGCTCAGGGCTGCCTGTTGAGCCTGGGCGGTATGCAGTTCGTTGCTCTGCGTGCTCAGCTGTTGTTTCAGCTGCGCTTTTTCGCGTTCGCTTTGCTGCGTCAGCGCGGAGATCTGTTCGCTTAACGTCTGGCTGACCTGCGCCTGTTGCTGCGCCTGATGACGCCCATTGACCCATAGCCCAGCCCCAATCGCCAACGCAATTACAATCGCCAGAGCACCCAGCGCGGTGCCGGTTTGGCCTGATGATTTACGCGTCGGTTTTTTTGCAGGCGGAGTCGTGGTTTCTACCGCAGGCGTTGTCTCTTCAACCATGGCGGAGGAATCTTTTTGTTCCGTCATTGTGGCACATCCCATTTTCAAGTTGTTTGTAACGCGCGCACCAGCGCGTCGTTATCAGCACCATCAGCTACCTTGATATTACGCCAGCCAAGTTCCTGGGCCAGGGTAGCCAAACGTTCGCTGACGACCAGTAGCCGACAGCCCAGCAGCCATTCCTCACGATCGATCGCAGGGAATAGCCGATGAAGTTGTTGCAGCATCTCGCCGCTGGTGACCACCAGCGTATCAATACCGCGGTCACGCCAGCGTTTTCCTTCGCTGGGGCCATGATAAAACTTTTCACAACGCTGGTAGCATTCCAGGAAGCGAACCTCTGCTCCGCGCTGTGCCAGCGTGGTGCCAAGCAGTTCGCGACCGCCGTTGCCGCGTAGGATCAACGCTTTTTTACCCTTCAGCCGCCGCAGCGTGGGCAATTGCAACAGCATTTCGCTGGTTTCATGCTCTGGCGGCCAGAGTACGTTCTGCCCGCACGCACGATGCAACGCCAGTGCGGTAGTGCGCCCTATAGCATAATAGTCCAGCGCAGCGGGCCATGTTAAACCCGTCTGCTGCAAACAGGGCTGCGCGTAATGCATAACATGCTGAGAAAGGACAAAAACCAGATCGCCAGGTGCCAGGGCGGTAAGCTGCTGCGCCAGCTGCGCCAGTTCACGGCCAGGGGAAAACTCAATTAATGGAAAGCTCCAGGCCGTATGACCCAGCGCACACAGGCGCGTCACCAGCTCATCGCCTGAGGGGGAAGGGCGGGTGACAAGAATGCTCATGCTGGAGGATTTCCCTGATAAACCTCGCGCAGGATCTCTCGTGCGCCGTTCTGAAGCAGTTCATCCGCCAGAGAGATACCCAACTGCTCCGCCTGAGTGCGCGGGCCGCGACGTTCGCCACGGATCATCGATGTACCATCTGGCGAGCCCACCAGGCCGCGTAGCCAAATATCATCGCCTTCAAGCACGGCATAGCTACCGATCGGAACCTGACAGCCGCCTTCCAGCCGCGTATTCATAGCGCGTTCCGCTTTTACACGCGTCGCGGTATCGTCATCATTTAATGCCGCCAGCAGCATAATGGTCTGTTCATCGTCCAGGCGACACTCAATCCCCACGGCGCCCTGACCCACAGCAGGCAAAGAAACTTCGGCGGGGATGGCATAACGAATGCGATCCTGCAGGCCGAGGCGTTTCAGACCGGCGGCAGCCAGAATAATGGCGTCATATTCTCCGGCGTCCAGCTTTGAGAGTCGCGTACCAACGTTGCCGCGCAGCGAGCGAATCGTCAGATCGGGCCGTAGCTCCGCCAACTGACACTGACGACGCAGGCTGGAGGTGCCGACTACAGCGCCCTGCGGTAACGCATCCAGCGTGGCGTAGTGATTCGAGACGAAGGCGTCCAGCGGATCTTCGCGCTCACAAATGGTCACCAGGCCCAAACCTTGCGGAAATTCTACCGGCACATCTTTCATAGAGTGCACCGCGATATCGGCCCGGTTTTCAAGCATCGCCAGTTCGAGCTCTTTGACGAAAAGCCCCTTGCCGCCCACTTTTGCCAGTGGCGTGTCGAGAATAATGTCGCCGCGCGTTACCATCGGCACCAGCTCCACCTGCAGCCCCGGATGACAGGCCATCAGGCGCTGCTGAACATATTGTGCCTGCCATAACGCCAGTGGACTTTGTCTGGTGGCAATTCTTAAAATTTTATCTAACATGCTTGATACCGTTTTGATCGTTCACTGATTATCCTATCATTGATACAGGAAGGCTGTCAGTTTCCACGATTTTTAGACGAGTAAAGGAAAGCGTAAAAGGGACAGGACAGATCGATCGGTGGATAAAGCGTGCTAAACTGTTAGGTAGCGCAACTTTCTTTACGGTCAATCTGCCAGGTGTTAGATTGATCACGTTTCCAGCAGTAATCTGCCCGAAAAATTTTTTAATGAAGCGGCGGAGCACGGAAACAGGGTTATTTATAAGCACTGGGACAATCAGGCGAGACGTCTTGTACCTCTACATTGAGACACTGAAACAGAGACTGGATGCCATCAACCAACTGCGTGTCGATCGCGCACTGGCTGCAATGGGCCCTGCTTTCCAGCAGGTATACGGTCTGCTGCCGACCCTATTACATCATCATCATCCTTTGATGCCGGGCTACCTTGAAGGTAACGTTCCCTACGGTATCAGCTTCTACACGTCTGATGAAAGCCAACTGCATTATCTGCGGGAAATTGAGCGCAAGTCGAACCAGCCTGTTGCGATACCGCCCAAAGGAGAGATGCCGATTACCGGCCTCTATTCTATGGGCAGTACCTCTTCCGTCGGTCAGAACAGCACCTCTGACCTGGATATTTGGGTTTGCCATCAGTCATGGCTGGATGGCGAAGAACGTCTGGCGCTGCAGAAAAAATGTCAGCTGCTGCAGAAGTGGTGCGCGGCGATGGGCGTTGAAGTCAGCTTCTTTCTGATCGACGAGAATCGCTTTCGCCATAATGAAAGCGGTAGCCTGGGCGGCGAAGATTGCGGCTCAACGCAGCATATATTACTGCTGGATGAGTTTTACCGTACTGCCGTGCGTATGGCGGGCAAGCGCATCCTGTGGAATATGGTGCCGGGCGAAGAAGAAGAGCATTACGACGACTACGTGATGTCGCTTTATGCGCAAGGGGTACTGACGCCAAATGAATGGCTCGACCTGGGCGGGCTGAGTACGCTTTCTGCCGAAGAATATTTTGGCGCCAGTTTGTGGCAGCTCTATAAAAGCATCGACTCACCCTATAAAGCCGTATTGAAAACTCTGCTGCTGGAGGCTTACTCCTGGGAGTATCCCCAGACTCGCCTGCTGGCTATGGATATCAAACAGCGCCTGCACGACGGCGAAATCGTGTCGTTCGGTCTTGATCCCTACTGCATGATGCTGGAGCGCGTAACGCACTATCTGACCAGCATCGACGATCATGCCCGACTCGATCTGGTACGGCGCTGCTTTTACCTGAAAGTCTGTGAAAAACTGTCGCAGGATGAAAGCGCGCATCGCTCCGGCTGGCGGCGCGAGATTCTGGCGCAGCTGGTCAGCGAATGGGGTTGGGACGAGGCGCGTCTTACAGTGCTCGACAGCCGGGCCGACTGGAAAATCGAACGCGTGCGTGAAGCGCATAATGAACTGCTGGATGCGATGATGCAGAGCTATCGCAATCTGATTCGTTTTGCGCGCCGTAACAACTTAAGCGTCAGCGCCAGCCCACAGGATATTGGCGTGCTGACGCGTAAGCTGTATGCCGCTTTTGAAGCGCTGCCGGGCAAAGTAACGCTGGTTAATCCGCAGATTTCACCCGATCTGTCCGAAACGCATTTAACCTTTATTCATGTTCCGGCCGGGCGTGCTAACCGGTCGGGCTGGTATCTGTATAACCAGGCGCCGGATATGAGTTCGATTATCAGCCATCAGCCGCTGGAGTATAACCGCTACCTGAATAAGCTGGTAGCCTGGGCCTGGTTTAACGGCTTACTGACGGAAAGAACCCGTCTGCATATTAAAGGCAACGAAATCTGCGATCTGGCGCGGTTGCAAGAGCTGGTGGCGGATGTTTCGCACCATTTCCCGCTGCGGCTGCCGGCACCTACAGCGAAAGCGCTTTACAGTCCGTGCGAAATTCGTCATCTGGCGTTGATCGTTAATCTGGAATATGACCCGACCGCCGCCTTCCGTAATCAGGTAGTGCATTTTGATTTCCGTAAGCTGGACGTATTCAGCTTTGGCCAGCAGCAGCAATGCCTGATCGGCAGCATCGACCTCCTTTACCGTAATTCGTGGAATGAAGTGCGTACGCTGCACTTTAGCGGCGAGCAGGCGATGCTGGATGCGTTGAAAACCATTCTCGGTAAGATGCATCAGGATGCAGCACCGCCCGATGCGGTTGAAGTGTTCTGCTATAGTCAGCATCTGCGCGGGCTGATCCGTACGCGTGTCCAGCAACTGGTTTCCGAATGCATTGAGCTGCGTCTCTCCAGCACGCGTCAGGATCCGGGCCGCTTTAAAGCTCTGCGCGTCGCCGGTCAGACATGGGGACTCTTTTTTGAACGCCTGGGCGTTTCGGTACAGAAGCTGGAAAACGCGGTGGAATTTTACGGCGCGATCTCCAACAACAAGCTGCACGGCCTGTCGATTAAAGTTGAGACCGAGCAGGTACAGCTACCGCCGGTGGTTAATGGCTACGCCAGCGAAGGTATCATTCAGTTCTTTTTTGAGGACACCAATAACGATAGCGGCTTCAATATTTATATTCTGGATGAGGCTAATCGTATTGAGGTTTACCACCACTGCGAAGGCAGCAAAGAGGAGTTGGTGCGCGACGTCAGCCGTTTCTACTCCTCTTCGCACGATCGCTTCACCTACGGCTCCAGCTTCGTTAATTTCAACCTGCCGCAGTTTTACCAACTTGTCAGCGTAGATAACCGCACCCAGGTCATTCCCTTCCGTAGCCAGACCCTCACCCAGCTGTGCGCTAACCAGCCGGACAGCAACGACTATCCGCAGCGCTTCCAGGTTTACTAAGCCAGTAGCATCACGCCGTTCCAGTTACCCAGATTACTGGCGCCCGCCAGGCGATAACCTGATCTCTGGTCATCCTCTTTTTCCGGCACGTTTTCGAGACAGGTCTTAAATGCGCGGCTGCGTTTCACCCTTATTTTGCTCATGGCGCGGGCTGTTTTTTCGCCAAAACCTTGTTGTTAACTGTGCAGGGATGGCTATGAGCAAACGTGACGATATTATTGATCCCCAGGCACCAGGGATAAAAGATACTGGGCTGGTTTATTCAGAAGTTTTAGGCTGGATAGATTTAGGGCATGCACGTGGGGGTGATATAACGGATTGCCTTGGGCAAATGGAAAGGGGCGAGGCCAGCGGGCAGCCTTACTATCTGGTTGAGTATCAGCAAACAATGACGTACCAGCCATTTAGCACCGGCCGCTGTTCGCGCTGGAATATCAAACGAGGACGAACGCTTGCTGAAAGGCACAGCATTACGCTGGCGATGATGATGGAAACGGCGATTGCGTTCGAGAACTGGCAGTCGATGCCGTTTTTTAGCTGGTACACCGACAGCGGCTTCAGCGCTGAGGATTTGGTTTCAGATCTGTTGGGCTTTTATAAAGTTGTACGACCGCAAAATTACTGGCCCTGGCTGAAAATAGTCAGCAAAGAGGCGGCGCTCAGGCGCTGGGACTACTATGGCGCGCTGGGCAGTTTTAAAAACCGAGGATTTAACCCGCTGCTGTTCCCGGATCCTACTGATACACGCATTCCTCATATTCCTTATAAAGGCAGGCTACCGAATTTTATGATGTCGATTAGGCCATTTACCCGGTTTGATTCTGATATTGTCCGTCGCATTGATGCCGGAGCGCAGGTCACCGTTGGATGGGACGTTAAGAAAAAATGAAATGGCTTAAGTGGGCGCTGATGCTACTGCTGGCGGTGCTGGTAATTAACGTTGTCGACTTTTTTTACATCAATACCAGCCTGATAAATAAGGCAGAGCGGAATCCCGGCTTCAAACAGAGCGAGCGGAGGCTTTATCGCCTTTTCGTCGATGAAGATATTAAAAATGCGCCGCGTATAACTGATGATTATTACTTTCGCTTTCGCCGGATGGACGGCCCTTCTCCTGAAATTAGCGGTATTGTCTTTAATGGCACAACGGAAACGGCGGCATTAGAAAAGTATCTGACGGCTTTGGGATATCAGCATGTCTCTGACGATGAGTTTGGTCAACGCTGGGAAAAGGATGGCCGTACCGCTCCCAACATTTATATATGGCGCGATACAGAGAGCAGTATCATCTTTCTGACCAAATATTCTCTATAGAACAAAGCCCCGCTGGGGCTTTGTCGTTTGAACCATCTTAAATTCAGCCAGGCAGTTAGCGCAAAGTAACCGGCTCGCTACGGCTTCCGATAGCAGCTGCACGGCGTGTCGATTAACGTTCAGCATTACGCTGGCGATGATGATGGAAACGGCGATTGCGTTCGAGAACTGGCAGTCAATGCCGTTTTTTAGCTGGTACACCGACAGCGGCTTTAGCGCAGAAGATTTGGTTTCCGATCTGTTGGGCTTTTATAAAGCTGTGCGGTCGCAAAATTACTGGCCCTGGCTAAAAATAGTCAGCAAAGAGGCAGCGCTCAGGCGCTGGGATTACTATGGCGCGCTGGGCAGTTTTAAAAACCGAGGATTTAACCCGCTGCTGTTTCCGGATCCCGCTGATACACGTATTCCGCATATTCCTTATAAAGGCAGGCTACCGAATTTTATGATGTCGATTAGGCCGTTTACCCGGTTTGATTCTGATATTGTTCGTCGTATCGATGCCGGAGCGCAGGTTACTGTGGGATGGGTAAGTTAATAAAAAATATGAAATGGCTAACGCGCACGCTGGGGTTAACGGTGGTGATGGTTATCGCCCTGGTTTTAGCCGACTGTAAAATGATGGGGTTAGCTGAAGAGGGCTTTAAACAGAGCGACCGATGGCTTTATTACTCTTATGTTGATAAAGAGATCAAAGATGCGCCGCGTATTTCGGATGATTATTACTTTCGCTATGGGATGATGGACGGCCCTTCGCCAGAAATGAGCAGGATTGTTTTTAATGGTGCAACGGATACCGCTGCGTTAGAAAACTATCTGGTGGCTTTAGGATATCAATATGTCCCTGACGATGAGGGGGGCGGGCACTGGGAAAGAGAGGGGCAGCGGAAAACTGAATTTTATATATGGCAAAGTAAAGAGCAGCAGGTTATCCACTTAACAAAATACAGCTTCTAGAACAAAGCCCCCGCTGGGGCTTTGCCTCTTAAACCGTCCCAGGCTCAGACCCGGCAAGCGCTTAACTCAACGTGATCTTTTCGCCCGCCTGCGCGCTACAGGCTTCCGACAGCAGCTGCCAGAATTCAGCGCCGCTGCGGTTGCAAATCCAGCTGCCGTTTTGATAATCGAAATGGTAGCCGCCACCTTTGGTCGCCAGCCATACCTGGTGCAGCGGCTCCTGTTTATTGATAATAATTTTGCTGCCGTTCTCAAACGTAAGCGTCATAATTCCGGCATGGAGTTCATAATCGATATCGCTGTCGCCCTCGTAAGCGTCAAGCTGCTCTTCCAGCGTTAACATCAGGTCGTCGACTAACTGGTGAAATTCACTGTCTTTCATCGTTGCTTCCTTTATGTTTTGGTCGAGTATAACGCGCCGGGAGCCGTTGCAACATCGTCTGATAAGAGCGAGATGCAGCACATCACGTCACCTTTTCCTGTTGCTTTTCCAAAGTCAGCTGCGATGATAAGCAACCATGAACATGCATCAATCATAAGCAGGAATACCATGAAGAAAATCCTTTGTCGGCTGGCAATGGCGCTGGCGTTAACCAGCCTGGCCGGCTGCGGACTGAAAGGGCCGCTCTATTTTCCGCCGCAGGATAAGCCGAAACAGAGTTCACCACAGCCATCGGCCGGGCAGTCTACTTCTTCTTCAACGGCGACCCAGCCGGATGGCCAACAGGACACTAACCTGACCAGCCCGGATGCGGATATGCAAGCGACGCAGTAATCATGATGGCCCAGCCGGCGGAGCAGAAAATGCAGTTCTCGAAAATGCACGGTCTTGGTAATGACTTTATGGTCGTTGATGCCGTCACGCAAAATGTCTATTTCTCGCCGGAGCTGATCCGCCGCCTGGCGGATCGTCATCTGGGCGTAGGCTTCGATCAATTATTGATCGTTGAGCCGCCGTACGATCCCGATCTTGATTTTCACTACCGGATTTTTAACGCCGACGGCAGCGAAGTGGCGCAGTGCGGCAACGGTGCGCGTTGTTTTGCCCGCTTTGTGCGGCTCAAAGGGCTGACGAATAAAAGCGATATCCGGGTCAGCACGCAAACGGGACGTATGGTGCTGAGCGTCAACAGTGACGAGCTGGTGCGTGTAAATATGGGCGAACCGAATTTTGAGCCTCAGCAGGTGCCGTTTCGCGCCAATAAGGCGGAAAACCTTTACCTGCTGCGCGTCGCTGAGCAGACGCTGATGTTTGGCGTAGTTTCTATGGGCAATCCGCATTGCGTTATCCAGGTTGCCAGCGTCAAAACGGCGGCGGTAGAGACGCTGGGACCGATACTGGAAAGCCATGAGCGTTTCCCGGAGCGGGTAAACGTCGGCTTCATGGAAGTGGTTAGCCCGGAACATATCCGTCTGCGCGTTTACGAGCGCGGCGCGGGAGAGACGCAGGCCTGCGGCAGCGGGGCCTGTGCGGCAGTTGCCAGCGGCATACAGCAGGGATTACTGGCGGAAAAAGTGCGTGTCGATCTGCCCGGCGGCACGCTGCACATCGCCTGGAAAGGGCCGGGGAATCCGCTCTATATGACCGGACCGGCCACGCATGTCTACGATGGGTTTATTCATTTATGAAAAATGTCGAAGAGACAGCCTCAGAGCTGATGCTAAACGACGAAGCGGTAGGTGACTACCTGCGGCAAAATCCGGACTTTTTTATTCGCAATGCGCGCCAGGTGGAACAAATAGCGGTGCCGCATCCGGTGCGCGGCACCGTATCGCTGGTGGAATGGCATATGGCGCGGCAGCGTAACCATATTCAACAGCTGGAAGAAGAGATTACTCAGCTGATGGAGCAGGCATCTGCGAATCACCAGTTATTTGATCGCCTGCTTAGCCTGCAAAGCCACCTGGCCTCCGCGCCGTCGTTACAGGATATGCTGAACCGCCTGCAACGCTGGGCGCGTGATTTAGGCCTGGCCGGGGCGGATGTACGGCTATTCAGCGACCGCTGGCAGTTGGGCGCACCGTCGAGCTTTACGCAACTGGCGCTATCGCGGCAGGCGTTTGAACCCGTGCGTATTCAGCTGCTGGGTAAAGAGCAGCACTATCTGGGCAGCCTGAACGGGCCGGAGCTGTTGCTGTTGTTGCCGCAGGCGCGCTCGGTGGGTTCGGTGGCGATGTCGCTGTTTGGCGAACGTGGCGACCTGGGCGTATTGATCTTCAGCAGTCGCGATATGCATCACTATCAGCCCGGACAGGGCACGCTGCTGCTGCATTATCTGGCGCTGATGCTGCCGGAACTGTTGAACCGCTGGATAGCGCGCGCATGAATACGATCGTGCCGCTGCAGGCCGCCGTGGACGGTTTCTTGCGTTATGTTCAGGTAGAGCGCCAGCTCAGCCCGTTAACGCATGAAAACTATGCGCGCCAGCTTGCGGTGCTGACGGAACAGGTCAGTGAAATGAACATCACTGACTGGACGCAGCTGGAACCGATGCATGTGCGGTCGCTGGCGGCAAAAGGGCGTCGTGCAGGTTTACAGCCGGCGAGCCTGGCGCTGCGGCTTTCCGCCCTGCGCAGTTTTTTAGACTGGCTGGTCAGCCAGGGCGTGCTGAAGGCCAATCCGGCCAAAGGTATTGCCACGCCGCGCGCGCCGCGACATCTGCCGAAGAATATTGATGTCGATGAAGTTAATCAGTTATTGAGCATTGACCAAAATGATCCACTGGCGGTGCGTGACCGCGCCATGATGGAAGTGATGTATGGCGCAGGGCTGCGTCTTTCCGAGCTGGTTGGTATCGATCTGCGCCATCTCGATCTGGAAGCGGGTGAAGTCTGGGTTACCGGCAAAGGCAGCAAAGAACGACGCTTGCCCATTGGGCGCACGGCGGTTGAATGGATCGAAAAGTGGCTAACGCTGCGTGCAGGCTTCGCGCCTGACGGCGATGCGCTGTTCATCTCAAAAGAAGGCAAGCGTATTTCGGTGCGCAATGTGCAGAAGCGCTTCGCCGAATGGGGTGTTAAGCAAGGCGTCAGCAGCCACGTTCATCCTCACAAGCTGCGCCACTCTTTTGCCACGCATATGCTGGAATCCAGCGGTGATTTACGTGCGGTACAGGAGCTACTGGGTCATGCCAGCCTCTCGACAACGCAAATCTACACCCATCTCGACTTTCAGCACCTGGCGTCAGTGTATGATGAGGCGCATCCACGCGCCAAACGAGGAAAATCCTGATGCATTTTTACCGTCGGCTGCAGCCGATCAAAGCGATTACTTTCGATCTGGATGACACGCTGTATGACAACCATCCGGTGATCCTGAAAACCACGCGAGAATCGCACCGCTTTTTGCAGTCATGGCATCCCGATCTGCATGATTTTTCAGTGGAAGCCTATCAGCAGCTGCGCAATCAACTGCTGACGCAGGAACCTGATATCTGTCATGACGTCACGGAATGGCGACGACGCACCGTGGAACTGGCGATGCTGAATATCGGCCTGACGCCTGCCGAGGCGCAGGAAGGCGCGGATAAGGTTATGGAAGTGTTCGCCCACTGGCGTAGCCAGGTTGATGTCCCGCCGGAAACGCACGTGGCGCTGGCGGCGCTGGCGGAGCGGGTTCCGCTGGTGGCGATAACCAACGGCAACGCCGAACCTCATCTGTTCGGTCTTGACCGCTATTTTCAGTTTGTGCTGCGTGCCGGCCCGCACGGGCGCGCGAAACCGTATCAGGATATGTATCATCTGGCGGCGCAGCGATTAAAACTCGCGCCGGAAAATATCCTGCACGTGGGTGACGATCTCACGACCGACGTGGCTGGCGCGGTGCGCTACGGCATGCAGGCCTGCTGGATCAATCTGCGTGAGGGCAACCTGATGCAGATTGACGATGCGCGGCTATTGCCGCATGTAGAAATTACGCAGTTGGCATCGCTGACGGCGCTGATATAATCTTCTGTACAAATATCCAGTGATTTTGCTGGAGCGATTCTCCTGACTGACGGTGCTTATGGACGTTTCTGACCTGCTAAACAGCCTGAATGATAAACAGCGCGAAGCCGTGGCGGCTCCACGCAATAACCTGCTGGTGCTGGCAGGCGCGGGCAGTGGCAAGACACGCGTGCTGGTGCATCGTATCGCCTGGCTACTGACGGTAGAGAACTGCTCGCCCTACTCGATTATGGCGGTGACCTTTACCAATAAAGCCGCCGCAGAGATGCGTCATCGTATTGAGCAGCTGATCGGCACCAGTCAGGGCGGCATGTGGATCGGCACGTTCCACGGTCTGGCGCATCGCCTGTTGCGCGCCCATCACCTTGACGCTCGCCTGCCGCAGGACTTTCAAATTCTCGACAGCGAAGATCAGCTGCGCCTGCTGAAGCGGCTGATCAAGGCAATGAATCTGGATGAAAAACAGTGGCCGCCGCGTCAGGCAATGTGGTACATCAACGGCAAAAAAGATGAGGGTTTGCGTCCTCAGAATATTGAAAGCTACGGCAATCCGGTGGAGCAAACCTGGCTGCGCATTTATCAGGCCTATCAGGAATCGTGCGATCGTGCCGGGCTGGTTGATTTTGCCGAGCTGCTGCTGCGCGCCCATGAGCTGTGGCTGAATAAGCCGCACATTCTTAACCACTATCGTGAACGCTTCACCAACATCATGGTGGATGAATTCCAGGATACCAACAATATCCAGTACGCCTGGATTCGGATGCTGGCTGGCGACAGCAGCCGGGTGATGATCGTTGGCGATGACGATCAGTCCATTTATGGATGGCGCGGCGCGCAGGTGGAAAACATTCAGCGTTTCCTGAACGATTTTCGCGGCGCAGAAACCATCCGTCTGGAGCAAAACTATCGCTCCACCAATAATATCCTGAAGGCCGCCAACGCCCTGATTGCCAACAACCATGGCCGACTGGGAAAAGAGCTGTGGACCGACGGCAGCGACGGTGAACCGATCTCGCTCTATTGCGCTTTTAACGAGCTGGATGAAGCGCGCTTTGTGGTGAACCGTATCAAAGTGTGGCAGGAGAACGGCGGCGCGCTCAGCGATTGTGCGATTCTTTATCGCAGCAACGCCCAGTCGCGTGTGCTGGAAGAGGCGCTGCTGCAGGCCAGTATGCCGTATCGTATTTACGGCGGCATGCGCTTCTTTGAGCGTCAGGAGATCAAAGATGCGCTGGCCTACCTGCGCCTGATCGCCAACCGTAACGATGATGCCGCCTTTGAGCGTGTGGTGAATACGCCAACGCGTGGCATTGGCGATCGCACGCTGGACGTGGTGCGTCAGGCGTCGCGTGACCGTCAGCTAACGTTATGGCAGGCGAGCCGCGAGTTGCTGCAGGAAAAGGCGCTGGCCGGCCGCGCCGCTTCGGCGCTGCAGCGTTTTACCGAACTGGTGGATTCGCTGGCGCAGGAAACGGCGGAGCTGCCTCTGCATATTCAAACCGACCGGGTGATCAAAGATTCCGGCCTGTGGCTGATGTATGAGCAGGAAAAAGGCGAGAAGGGCCAGGCGCGCATCGAAAACTTAGAAGAGCTGGTGAACGCTACGCGTCAGTACAGCTATCAGGACGAAGATGAAGATTTGATGCCGTTGCAGGCGTTTCTGTCGCACGCGGCGCTGGAAGCGGGCGAAGGTCAGGCTGATAAATGGCAGGATGCGGCCCAGCTGATGACTATGCATGCCGCCAAGGGGCTGGAGTTCAGCCAGGTCTTTATTGTCGGGATGGAAGAGGGGATGTTCCCCAGCCAGATGGCGCTCGACGAGGGCGGCAGGCTGGAAGAGGAGCGCCGTCTCGCCTACGTTGGCGTTACCCGCGCAATGAAAAAGCTGACGTTAACCTATGCGGAAACGCGTCGGCTCTACGGGAAGGAAGTTTATCATCGCCCGTCGCGCTTTATCGGTGAACTGCCGGAAGAGTGTGTGGATGAGGTACGCCTGCGCGCCAGCATTAGCCGCCCGGTCAACCATCAGCGGATGGGCACACCCGTGGCGCAGAATGACAGCGGCTTTACGCTGGGGCAGCGCGTGCGCCATGCCAAGTTTGGCGAAGGCACCATCATCAACCTTGAAGGCAGCGGCGATCACAGCCGTCTGCAGGTCGCATTTCAGGGACAGGGCATTAAATGGCTGGTGGCCGCCTATGCACGGCTTGAAGCGGTATAGCATTTGCCGCCGCGCTAATCTGGCGCAGCCTGCTCTTGTCTGGCCGCATGCGCGCCAGACGACAATTTTCTCCCGTTGCTGAAAAGTCCGGACGCTGCCGCTGGCGGCGTCCTGCTTCGCTTGACGCCTTTTTCGTCTCAGCGTAACATGCGCGCACCATCACCCTAAGAGGACTTTCGCCTTGGACACTCCCAGTCGATGCTGGCTCACCTACCTTATTAACAGGTACAACCCCTAAGGCCATCCTCTTATGCTGATAGCCTTTGTGGTTGTCAGCGACCGCATTTCCCGTCGCACGAGTTAGCGTTTACCACCGACTGAAACTCAGGTTTCTGTGTTCTGGCGTATTGTCCCGTTTGAATGACCCATTGGGAGTACTGCTATGCTGAGCGCTTTTAAACTGGATCACAGCCGCCTTACACGCCTGGAGCTGGAAGATACGCCAGAAGATCTGGTTTCTTCGGTTTGGGTCGATTTGATCGAGCCCGAAGAAGCAGAACGCGAGCGCGTACAAAATGAATTGGGTCAAAGCCTGGCGACCCGTCCCGAACTGGAAGATATCGAAGCCTCCGCGCGTTTTTTTGAAGACGAAGATGGCCTGCATATTCACTCCTTCTTTTTCTATGAAGATGCCAAAGATCACGCAGGCAACGCCACTGTCGCCTTTACGATTCGCGAAGGGCGTCTCTATACGCTGCGCGAGCGCGAGCTGCCGGCGTTTCGTCTCTATCGTATGCGCGCCCGCAGTCAGACGCTGATTGACGGCAACGCCTATGAACTGTTGCTGGATCTGTTTGAAACCAAAATTGAACAGCTGGCGGATGAGATTGAAAATATCTACAGCGATCTGGAAAAGCTAAGCCGGGTGATTATGGAAGGGCAGCAGGGCGATGAGTTCGATCAGGCGCTCTCTACGCTGGCGGAGCTGGAAGATATTGGCTGGAAAGTTCGCCTTTGTCTGATGGATACCCAGCGTGCGCTGAATTTCCTGGTGCGTAAGGCGCGCTTGCCTAATAACCAGCTGGAACAGGCACGGGAAATCCTGCGCGATATCGAATCCCTGCTGCCGCACAATGAATCCTTGTTCCAGAAGGTTAACTTTCTGATGCAGGCGGCAATGGGTTTTATCAACATCGAGCAGAACCGCATTATCAAAATCTTCTCGGTGGTATCGGTGGTGTTCCTGCCGCCGACGCTGGTGGCCTCAAGTTACGGCATGAACTTTGAGTTTATGCCGGAGCTGAAATGGAGTTTTGGTTATCCTGCCGCCATCGGCCTGATGATCCTCGCCGGACTGGCACCCTACCTCTACTTCAAACGTAAAAACTGGCTTTAACGCTGCCGGCCGGAGATCTTCGCCGGCCTGTTGTTGCTGGTATTCCCGATGGGTTGGACGTAACCTTACGTTTTTCAAGCCTCTAAGATCGTTCCTTATCTATGGAAAAGCTCTCGCGCAATCAGCAGTGGTTAACGCTTATCGGCGTTTCCCTGCTGCTGGGTTTTATACTGCAATATTTTCATGTACCGGCCGCGCTGCTGCTGGGTCCGATGATCGTCGGCGTAGCCATGGGGCTGCTGGGCGCGACGCTGCGTATTGATAAGCGGCTGTTTATTCTCTGTCAGGCAGTGCTGGGCTGCATGATTGCGCAAAGCCTGTCGCCCTCGGTGATCGAGCCGCTGATTGCCGACTGGCCGATCGTGCTGACGGTTCTGCTGCTGACGCTGGCAGCCAGCGGACTGTCTGGCTTCTTGCTGGTGCGCTACAGTGATTTGCCCGGGCCAACCGGCGCGTGGGGTTCTTCGCCAGGCGGAGCATCAGCGATGGTGGCGATGGCCGCGGATTATGGCGCTGATGCGCGGCTGGTAGCGTTTATGCAGTATCTGCGTGTGCTGTTTGTCGCCACCGCGGCAGCGATGGTGGCGCGTATCGGTTTGGGTGATGATGCGCAGCATGCCGCGCCGCAGCTCTGGTTTCCGCCGCTGGATATGCGTTTTGTTATTACGCTGGGCATTGTGCTGCTGGGAGCGTTTCTGGGGCAGCGCTTTCGCATCCCTTCCGGCGCGCTGCTGCTGCCTGCACTGGCGGGCGCGGCCCTGCAAAGCAGCGGGACAGTAGAGCTACAGGTGCCGGAGTGGTTGCTGGCGACCGCCTACGCATTAATCGGCTGGTCGGTTGGGCTACGTTTTACGCGCCCGATATTTCGTCTGGCGCTGCGCACGTTACCGCAGATGCTTGCCTCTATTATCGGGTTAATGCTGTTGTGCGGCGCAATGGCCTGGATGCTGACGAAGCTGCTGGATATCGATCTGCTGACTGCTTATCTGGCAACCAGCCCTGGCGGGCTGGATACCGTGGCGATTATCGCGGCAGGGAGCCGCGTTGATATCGCTTTTGTTATGGCGCTGCAAACCCTTCGGCTGTTTACCATTTTACTTACCGGTCCGGCGCTGGCGCGTTTTATATCACGCTTTGCGCGTTCCTGACCGGCGCAGGGTATAGAGCGCATCAATAATAAACAGCGCCAGCGCCAGCCAGATAAAGCCAAAGGTGACTGCTTTATCTGGCGTCATGATTTCGTCATAAAACAGCACCGCCAGCAGGAACATCAGCGTAGGGCCGAGATATTGAAAAAAGCCCAGCGTCGACAGTCGCAGATGCGTGGCGGCGGCGGTGAACAGCATCAGTGGAACGGTGGTGACGACCCCGGCGGCAATCAGCAACAGGTTGAGCGAGGCGCTATTGTTGCCGAGATGGCTGGTGGCACTGTCGGCAATGCCAAACAGATAAATCGACGCCAGCGGAAACAGCCATAATGTTTCAATCAACATCCCGCTCTGAGCATCTACCGCAATTTTCTTACGCACCAGCCCATACAGGGAAAAGCTCAACGCCAGTCCCAGCGCGATAATTGGCAGTGAACCAAACTTCCACAGCTGTACCAGTACGCCGCAGGTCGCCAATGCCACCGCAACCCACTGCATGCGCCGAAAACGTTCGCCCAGAAACACCATGCCGATGACCACGTTCAGCAGAGGATTAATAAAATATCCCAGGCTGGCCTCCAGCATATGATGATTATTTACTGCCCAGATAAACAGCAGCCAGTTGCCGCCGACCAGCGTGGCGGAGAGCGCCAGCAGGAGCACTTTTTTGGGCTGCTGAATGACCGATCTTACGCGCCGCCAGCTGCGGGTCAGTGAGATAAGCCCCAGCATAAACAGCGCCGACCAGATAACGCGATGCGTCATGATCTCGCCGGGAGCCACTTCCTGAAGCAGTTTGAAATAGGCGGGCGCTATGCCCCAGATAAAATAAGCGCACAGCGCACAGAGAATGCCCTGGCGCGTTTGTTGTGTATCCATCACCTTGTTCTCGGGGTAAAGGCGCCAGTGTAAAGGAAAAGCGGGCGCAGCGGTTAAAATTAGCCGACCAGATAGGTTGCGGTAGCGCTGGCGATATGAACGTCCGCATCGTTATGCAACTCGACACGCGCCACGGAAATTTTATTGCCGGCGCGCAGTAAGCTACTGGCGGCAATAAAATGCTCGCCGCGTCCGGGCCGCAAATAATCTACGCGCAGATCAATGGTTCCCATGCGCGCCAGGCGCTGGCGTAATTCCTGTTCGGTAATCTTCTCATGTCGCGTCAGCGAGGCAGTGACGCACACCAGGCCCGCCGCCACATCCAGTACTGAGGCAATAACGCCACCGTGCAAAATCTGTTGAGCTGCATTGCCCACCAGCATCGTTTTATTGGCAAAACGCAGTTCGGCGTAATCGGCATCAAGGCGTTTTAGCTCCAGGCCGAGCGCCTGATTAAAGGGCATATGATAAACAAATGTCTCGCCAATAAGCTGACGTGCCGCTGCCGAAGTTAACTGAGTCTCTGACATAAAAGGTTTTTCCTGAAGCCCATGCGTAATGTGCGATCATGTTAACAAATTGTGTATTCTATGCTGCCAGGAAAGTGCTTTCCACTTTCAGAAAACAGCGCTGAATTCATCCGGAAATTGTGTGTAGAATGGCCTGCTTTTTTTACATAATGGCCCTTTGAATGGCACACAGCGCTTCACCGGAGAATACTATGCGGATGCTAAGAGGATTAGTTGCGGCGGCTTTATTACTGCCCGTACTGGCGCAGGCTAAAGAAGCCACCGTCAAGGAAATACATGATGCCCCAGCGGTACGCGGCAGCATTATCGCTAACCTGCTGGAAAAACATGATAATCCCTTTGTGCTGTATCCCTATGAACGCAACTATCTGCTCTATACCTGGACCAGCGACCTTAACAGAGAAGCCATTGAGTCCTATGATTGGGCTGACAACGCGAAAAAGGATGAGGTACAATTCCAGCTCAGCCTGGCGTTTCCTTTATGGCGCGGTATTCTGGGCGATAATTCGGTGCTGGCCGCTTCTTATACCCAACGTTCCTGGTGGCAGCTCTCTAACCGTGGCGAGTCATCGCCTTTCCGTGAAACGAATTACGAACCACAAATTTTTCTCGGTTGGGCAACGGATTACTCGTTGGCCGGCTGGACGCTGCGCGATGTGGAGTTTGGCTTTAGTCATCAGTCCAATGGGCGCTCCGATCCCACTTCCCGCAGCTGGAACCGCGTTTATGCGCGCCTGATGGCGCAAAACGGCAACTTCCTGGCGGAAATTAAGCCCTGGTATCGCCTGCCGGAAGGCTCCAGCAGCGATGATAACCCTGACATCACTAAATACATGGGTTACTATCGCGCCAAACTGGGCTACCAGATGGGCGACAGCATTTTCAGCATTCAGGGCACCTATAACTGGAATACCGGTTACGGCGGCGCGGAGCTGGGCTGGAGCTATCCGATTAGCGAGCATGTGCGTTTTTATACCCAGGTATTTAGTGGCTACGGCGAATCGTTAATCGATTATAATCACCGCCAGACTCGCGTCGGCGTTGGCGTAACCTTAAACGATCTGTTCTGATCCAGGCCCGCCCGGCGGGTCTGTCACTTAGCTATTCTCTCTTCGGGCGGCATGCCGCCCGTCAAGTCATCATTATGCAGTGCAATACGGGGAAGACGTGTCTACGGCGGCAGTAATCAATCACGAAGCGCTGGCTGAACAGGTATTACGTGATACCTTCGGCTATCAGCAGTTTCGCCCCGGGCAGCAAACCATCATTCAGGCGTCGCTGAGCGGCCGGGATTGTCTGGTAGTGATGCCCACCGGCGGCGGAAAATCGCTCTGTTATCAAATTCCGGCCTTGCTGCGCGACGGCCTGACGCTGGTCGTTTCTCCGCTTATCTCGCTGATGAAAGATCAGGTCGATCAGTTGCTGGCGAATGGCGTGGCGGCAGCATGCCTGAACTCATCGCAAACGCGGGAAGAGCAGCAGGCGGTGATGGCGGGATGCCGTAGCGGCGAGGTGCGATTACTGTATATCGCGCCGGAACGCCTGATGATGGATAACTTCCTCGACAGCCTGACGCGCTGGAACCCGGCGATGCTGGCGGTAGACGAAGCGCACTGTATTTCCCAGTGGGGCCACGATTTCCGCCCGGAATATGGTGCGCTGGGTCAGCTGCGCCAGCGTTTTCCAGCGCTGCCGGTGATGGCCTTAACGGCCACCGCCGACGAAACCACCCGTAACGATATTGTTCGGTTGCTGCAGCTTGAGGATCCGCTGATTCAGATCAGCAGCTTCGACCGGCCCAATATTCGCTATATGCTGGTAGAGAAATTCAAGCCTACCGAGCAGCTCTTGCGTTACGTACAGGATCAGCGCGGCAAAAGCGGCATCATTTACTGCAACAGCCGGGCCAAAGTAGAAGACACGGCCGCCCGCCTGCAAAGCCGCGGTCTGAGCGTTGGCGCCTATCATGCCGGAATGGACAATGCGCATCGAGCTCAGGTACAGGAGGCTTTTCAGCGCGACGATTTACAAATCGTGGTGGCGACTGTCGCTTTCGGTATGGGCATCAACAAGCCCAACGTGCGCTTTGTGGTGCATTTTGATATTCCACGTAATATCGAATCTTACTATCAGGAAACCGGCCGCGCCGGACGTGACGGCCTGCCGGCCGAGGCGATGCTGCTCTACGATCCGGCGGATATGGCCTGGCTGCGTCGCTGTCTGGAAGAGAAGGCGCCCGGCCCGTTGCAGGATATCGAACGCCATAAGCTTAATGCGATGGGCGCTTTTGCCGAAGCGCAAACCTGCCGCCGTCTGGTGCTGCTGAACTATTTTGGCGAAGGTCGCCAGCAACCATGCGGCAACTGCGATATTTGTCTCGATCCGCCACGACGCTATGATGGCCTGGTTGAGGCGCAAAAGGCGCTCTCTACGATTTACCGCGTTGGTCAGCGTTTCGGCATGGGATACGTGGTGGAAGTACTGCGCGGTGCCAGCAACCAGCGCATTCGCGACCAGGGGCACGATAAGCTGCCGGTGTATGGTATTGGTCGCGAGCAAAGTCACGAGCACTGGGTCAGCGTATTGCGCCAGCTGATTCATCTGGGGCTGGTGGCACAGAACATCACGCTACATTCGGCGCTACAGCTTACCGAGGCGGCGAGGCCGATTTTACGGGGTGAAGCGCCGCTGATGCTGGCCGTGCCGCGTCTGGTCACCGTTAAGCCGAAATACAACAACCAGAAAAGCTACGGCGGCAATTACGATCGCAAGCTATTCGCTAAACTGCGCAAGCTGCGTAAAGCGATCGCCGATGAAGAGAATATTCCGCCTTATGTGGTGTTTAACGATGCAACGCTGATTGAGATGGCGGAACAGATGCCAATTACCGCCTCGGAAATGCTCAGCGTCAACGGCGTCGGACATCGTAAGCTGGAGCGTTTTGGTAAACCTTTCCTGGTAATGATCCGCGAACATGTGGATGGTGAAGAGTAAAACCCACCCTAAAAATCGTGCGTGCAGCAATTACTGCAGATAACAGATGAACAGAATAGCCTTTGGCGTAATAATCACAGGCACCCGGGGATAGCCAGACGGCTGTCCCGTTTCATTTACCGGCAAGGAAACTGTTATGCTCGCGCTTTTTCTTACCGTCGCTGCAGTGCATTTGGTTGCACTGATGAGCCCCGGACCAGACTTCTTTTTTGTTTCGCAAACTGCTGCCAGTCGCTCCCGTAAAGAGGCGATGATGGGCGTGCTGGGCATTACGCTGGGCATTGTTATCTGGGCTGGCGTCGCGCTGATGGGGTTACATCTGATCCTGCAAAAAATGGCGTGGCTGCACGAAGTGATTATGGTATGCGGCGGGATCTATCTAACCTGGCTGGGCTGGCAGCTGATGCGCTCGGCGCGTCGGCAGCATCATCAACCCGCTGCAGAAAATGCGGAAGTGCAGGTGGAGCTGGCAAAAAAAGGGCACAGTTTTCTCAAAGGCTTCCTGACTAATCTTTCTAACCCTAAAGCGGTTATCTATTTCGGCAGCGTTTTTTCACTGTTTGTTGGCGATGATGTCTCCGCAGGCGTGCGCTGGGGACTGTTCGTGCTGATTATCAGCGAAACGTTCGCCTGGTTTACGCTGGTGGCGGCGGTCTTCGCGCTCCCCTGGATGCGTCGCCAGTATCAGCGTATGGCGAAATGGATCGATGGCATGGCAGGGGTGTTGTTCGCCGGGTTCGGTATCCACCTGATCCTCTCCCGCTAGGTGTGGCCTGGCTTACTTGCCATTTGCTGACCGGGCAGTACTCGCTTCCTCACGTAGGGTACGCTCGGATCGCTGCGTGCTGGCCGTGTGCTAACAGGTACGGCCTGGTTTACTTGCCATTTGCTGACCGGGCAGTACTCGCTTCCTCACGTAGGGTACGCTCGGATCGCTGTGTGCTGGCCGTGTGCTAACAGGTACGGCCTGGTTTACTTGCCATTTTCTGACCGGGCAGTACTCGCTTCCTCACGTATTATTATACGCTCGGATCGCTGTGTGCTGGCCGTCCAGCAACTGGCTGCGACACCAACGGCCTCTAACCGCAAAGCAAGTATTCAGGGAAGCGGCAGACACCGAAGCCAGGGAAGCGGGGGCAGTCAGCGGAGTAAAGCCTCCGCGTCATGGATGACGCGGCGGAGCCTCCAGGGATGGATTCACGGCGTCTTTACGTAGCTGCCTGCCCCCGCTGAGCGGAACCTGAGCATCTGATTCTCTGCCGCTCCAGCTCTTTCTAAGCCATACGTCGTGCGGAAGCCAACAGCGCTCCTACGGCAACAAACAGCCCGCCAAACACCCGATTTAACAGCTTCATCTGATGCGGCCCTTTAATCCAGACGCCAATACGCCGCGCCAGCGTGGCATAACCGATCATCACCACCACATCCACCACAATGGTCGTCACACCTAAAACCAAATACTGTGCCGCCTGCGGTTGATGCGGAATAATAAACTGCGGAAACAGCGCCGCGAGAAAAACAATACTCTTGGGATTAGTCAGGTTCACTAACACTGCACGCTGAAAAAGACGGCGGCGCGGCATCGCCTCAGCAACCGCATCCAAATCGATCGCTCCTGCGGCCCGCCACTGCTGAATGCCCAGCCAAACCAAATAAGCGGCACCCGCCCATTTCAAAACCTCAAATGCCAGCAGCGAGCGGGAAAACAGCGCACCCAGCCCAATCCCCACTAACACGATATGCATGCCCAGCCCAACCTGCAAACCGGCAATAGATGCCGCCGCACCGCGGTAGCCGTGACTAATGCTGGTGCTCATGGTATTTATCGCTCCCGAACCGGGCGACAGGCTAAGAATGACGGTGGTTAACAGATAAGTCATCCACCATTCAATAGTCATGGTAACGCTCCCTGATTGCGCAGAATTGTGCCACAATACGCCATTGCCAGCGGTTGCGCTACGGCGGCGGCATGCCGAAAGCTGTAAGGGAGTCGAGCTATGACCAGTCATAAAAAACACTGGCCAACACGCGAGCAGGCGTTTGCTGCTTTTGCCACCGGGCCGCTGCTTGATTTCTGGCACCGGCGTCAGGAGTGCGAATTTACTGGCGTAGAAAACGTACCGATTCGCTATGTGCGCTTCACATCGCCGAAACACGATAAAGTCATACTGATCGTGCCGGGACGCATTGAAAGCTACGTCAAATATCCAGAGCTGGCTTACGATCTCTGGCACTGCGGCTATGATGTCATCATCGTCGATCATCGTGGACAAGGGCGGTCGGGGCGGCTGCTAAAAGATGCGCATCGCGGCCATGTTGTGCACTTCGATCACTATGTCGATGATTTAGAAACGCTCTACCTGAAAGAATTGATCGCCGGACACTATCGGCAGCGCTATGCGCTGGCGCATTCGATGGGTGGCGCCATTCTGACGCTATTGCTGGCGCGGAATCCCACCGCATTTAACGCTGCGGTACTGGCTTCACCGATGTTCGGCATCTATTTACCCATGCCCGCCTGGATGGCGCATCGGATCCTTGAGTGGGCGGAAAAACGCCCGGCGATGCGCGATGGTTATGCTTTGGGAACCGGCAAATGGCGGGTGCGCCCGTTCAGCCTGAATCTGTTAACGCACAGCCGTGAACGTTACAGGCGCAGCCTGCGCTTCTATGCAGATGACCCTGCGATTCGGGTTGGCGGGCCAACCTATCATTGGGTGCGCGAAGGCATACAGGCAGGACAAAACATCCTGAACAAGGCGGCGACCATCAGCACGCCGCTGCTGCTGCTGCAGGCTGGCGATGATAAAGTCGTGGATAACCGCTCACAAGACCTTTTCTGTGCGGCAATGCAGGCCGCTGGCCATCCCTGCGAGGGCGGCAAACCCTATGTTATTGAAGGCGCGCGTCATGAGATCCTGTTTGAAAAAGACAATATGCGCGCCGAGGCTTTACATGCCATCGTCGATTTCTTCGCGCGGCATGAATAAATTGCACTACTCAGAACCTTATCACTCTCTTCGAAACCAGAGGTTTTCATGTACCACGTAGTTGCTTCCGATCTGGATGGCACCCTGCTTTCTCCCGATCATCGTTTAACGCCATACACCAAAGAAACGCTCCGCTTGCTCACTGCGCGTGGCGTACACTTTGTTTTCGCCACCGGTCGTCATCATGTCGATGTGTCACAAATGCGTGATAACCTGGAAATCGAAGCGTATATGATCACCTCCAATGGCGCGCGCGTACACAACACCGCTGGCGAGCTGATTTTTAGCCATAACCTCGATGAAGATATCGCTCGCGAACTCTATGCGCTCAAATATGACGATGCCGAAATCCTGACCAACGTCTACCGCAACGATGAGTGGTTTCTTAACCGTCATCGCCCGGAAGAAGAGCGCTACTTCCGTGAATCGGTCTTTACCTACCAGGTTTATGAGCCAGGCGTGCTGCCCACTGACGGCATCAGCAAAGTCTTTTTTATCTGCGATGATGCTGAAAAACTGGTGCCGCTGGAAGAGGCGATTTTGGCTCGCTGGGGCGATCGGGTTAACGTCAGTTTCTCTTTCCCGACCTGCCTGGAAGTGATGGCGGGCGGCGTTTCAAAAGGCCATGCGCTGGAAGAAGTCTCAAAACTACTGGGTTACTCGCTGGCATCCTCTATCGCCTTTGGCGACGGCATGAATGATAAAGAGATGCTGATCATGGCCGGAAAAGGCTACATCATGCGCAACGCGCATCAGCGTCTGAAAGACCTTCTGCCGGAAATGGAAGTGATTGGCTCTAATGCGGAAGATGCAGTGCCGCGTAAACTGCGCGAGCTGTTTCTGGGCTGATCGAAAAAATTAACAATAATGCAGCCAGGGTGCTTCATCAGCGCCCTGGCTTTTTTATTAACGTTCTAAAAAGCGTACGGCCTTATCCGGAAAATCGGTAAACACCCCGTCAACCTGCGCTTTGTTATACAGCGCATCAAACAGCTGATTAATATCCGTTGCGTAAGGCGGCAGCCGATCGGCACGTACCGTATAGGGATGGATCTGTAAATCACTGGCGTGCACCTCCTGCGCTAAAGGGGTCAGACGAATGTCCCCTGGTTTTGAATCGGCGCTGAACAGTTGATGATAATCGGGGCCAATGCCATCAACATACTTCGCCAGCTCCTGCATCGCGCCTGGCTTAAACATCCAGTCGTAGCTGTAATTGACCCATTTCCCCTGTTTTAACTCTTCTGTTTCATGTGAATCGGTTTCGGTAATCAACTGAACCAGCCGGAGATCCATGCCCATCTTTGGCTCCAGCTCATTTTTAATGCGCTTTAGCTCATTGAAATCGAAACACTGTAGCCAGACATTATCCTGCTTAGTGCGATAGCCATACTGCTTCAGTACCTGCAAAACGCTGGTGGCGATATCCTTGCCTTCCTGATGATGAAACCACGGGGCTTTGATCTCGGTGTAGATACCGATATTTTTGCCGGTCGAGTGGTTCAGTCCCTGAATAAATTCAATTTCCTCTTCAAAAGTATGAATATGGAAAGTGGATTTTCCGCCCGGGAAACGGCCCGGCCAGGTTTGCACCTTTTTGCCATCTTTAAACGTAAAGCCTTCGGTAAAGCGCAGGCTGCGGATCTCCGCCAGCGTAAAATCAATGGCATAGTAGCGGCCATCCTTGCGCGCGCGCTGAGGGAAACGATCCGCGACATCGGTAACGCGATCGAGATAGTGATCGTGCAGCACCACCAGACGATCGTCTTTGGTCATGACAAGATCCTGCTCCAGAAAATCCGCGCCCTGCGCATAGGCCATTGCCTTGGCGGGCAGCGTATGTTCCGGGAGATAGCCGCTGGCACCGCGATGGGCAATCACCAGCTTGTCATCAATTTGCGCACTTGTGCCGTAGGCGATACTAAGTAACAGCGCCGCCAGTAACGGATTTATTTTCATTGTCTCTCCTCCTGCTGCAGCCGTTGTTTGTGTTTGTTTTCACTCAGCATGGTGAGCAGCAGCAGAATGACCGCCAGCACGCAACCGCCGATCATAATCAGAAAACCGCCGTCCCAGCCAAAGTAGTCAACGGTATAGCCAACAATAGCGCTGGCCGCGACTGAGCCGCCGAGATAACCAAACAGGCCGGTAAAGCCTGCGGCGGTTCCTGCGGCTTTCTTCGGCGCCAGCTCCAGCGCATGCAACCCGATTAGCATCACCGGACCATAAATCAGAAAGCCGATAACAATCATACAGGCCATATCAACACCAGGATTACCGACCGGATTGAGCCAGTAAATCACCGTGGCAATGGTCACCAGCGTCATAAAGAATACGCCGGTTGCGCCGCGGTTGCCTTTAAATACCTTATCTGACATCCAGCCGCACAGCAGCGTGCCGGGGATCCCCGCATATTCATACAGGAAGTAGGTCCATGACGATTTATCCAGGGTGAAATGTTTTACCTCTTTCAGATAGGTCGGCGACCAGTCGAGAATGCCGTAGCGCAGCAGATAAACAAAAACGTTCGCCAGCGCGATATACCACAGCAGTTTATTGGGCAGGATGTACTGCATAAAAATCTGTTTTGCGGTTAATTCCTGTTCGTGCTGTTCGTTATAGTCAGGCGGATAATCGTTTTTATACTCTTCAATCGGCGGCAGCCCGCATGACTGCGGCGTGTCGCGCATCAAAGCAAATGCGATCAGCGCAACGATAATGGCAGCAAAGGCTGGCATATAGAGCGCTGCTTTCCAGTCGTTAAACCATGCCATACCCAGCAGGAACAGAAGGGGAGGAATACCGCCGCCAACGTTATGCGCACAGTTCCAGACGGAAACAATGCCGCCACGTTCTTTTTGCGACCACCAGTGCACCATCGTACGCCCGCACGGCGGCCAGCCCATTCCCTGAAACCAACCGCAGAGAAACAGCAGCCCAAACATCACCAGAATGCTGGAGGTCGCCCAGGGAACGAATCCCATGAACAGCATGACCAGCGAAGCTAAAATCAGCCCGGCGGGCAGGAAAAAGCGTGGATTAGAGCGATCGGAAACCGAGCCCATAATAAATTTTGAAAAGCCATAGGCGATAGAAATACCGGACAGCGCAAAGCCGAGATCGCCGCGTGAAAACCCCTGTTCCACCAGATAAGGCATCGCCAGCGCAAAGTTTTTGCGAACCAGATAGTAAGCGGCATAACCAAAAAAGATGCCGATAAAAATTTGCCAGCGCAAACGACGATAAAGCGGATCGGTACGATCCGTAGCGACACGTGATTGATGAGGTGCTGGCTTAAAAATGCTAAGCATAAACGGTCTCCGGAGACGCAAAATGGTTTTAAACACTCACTAAATGAGCGAAAAAAGGTTTTTGAATGAAGGATGTTCCATTTCGCGCAAAGAATAGGGGCTGCAAAGAAAGGGGTCTGTGAGGCAGGGCGCAAATGTTACACTTTTATGACAAGACGTTGTAAAGCTCGTCACAAAAACCCGCTTTATGCGCTGCCTGACTCAGGTTAAAAACGCTTTTTTTAACCGAACCACAGACTTTCGCTTTCGCGCATCGCCAGGTAAGGACGGCATGAGTGATGGTAAAGTGTACAGATGTAAACCAGATATCCACTAACGCGCAGGCGCATTCCGCTACAATGGCGTTCTGTTTAACTAATGGATGCGTAATGTGGCGTTACTCATAATCACCACTATTCTGTGGGCATTTTCGTTTAGCCTGATTGGCGTTTACCTGGCGGGGCAGGTGGACAGCGTCTTTGCCGTTCTGGTGCGTCTGATGCTGGCGGCGCTGGTGTTTTTGCCTTTCCTGCGCTGGCGTGGTTACCGCGCCTCTACGCTGCTGCTCTATATGCTGGTGGGCATGATGCAGCTGGGCATAATGTATCTGCTGAGCTTTGAAGCTTACCTCTATCTGACCGTACCGGAATTTTTGCTATTCACTGTGATGACCCCGCTCTATATCACGTTGATTTACGATCTGCTCAGTGGGCGCGGCGTGCGCATGGGCTATCTGTTTAGCGCGCTGTTAGCGGTGCTGGGCGCGGCAATTATTCGTTATGATCAGCTCAGCGATCATTTCTGGACAGGATTGATTCTGGTGCAGCTGGCAAATATCTGCTTTGCCATTGGCATGGTGGGCTACAAGCGTCTGCAGGAAACGCGCCCGATGCCGCAGCATACTGCTTTTTCCTGGTTCTATATGGGCGCAGTATTGATAGCGATTATCGCGTGGTTTCTTTGGGGTAATCCGCAAAAATTACCTACCACTCAACTGCAATGGGGCATTCTGATTTGGCTGGGCATTGCAGCGTCGGGGCTGGGTTATTTTATGTGGAACTATGGCGCAACGCAGGTCGATGCCGGAACGCTGGGCATTATGAACAACATGCATGTTCCTGCGGGACTGTTGGTTAACCTGGCTATCTGGCAGGAGCAACCGGACTGGCCGCCATTTATTGTTGGCGGCGGGCTTATTATCGCCTCTTTATGGATCCATCGACGCTGGGTTCGTTAAGCAAAAAAATACCGGCGTGAACATAACGCCGGTATTAACTGCTTTATTCGCCGATCACGCCGACCTTATAACCCACGTCAAATAGCTTGTTCAGCACATTAACGGTATGCAAAAAGAAATTGCCGTACGCACCGGATAATGTCTCTTGTATCCGGCCTGCGCCGCTGACTACCTGAACTTCTGTTGTGTTAATACTTTCATGATGAATCCCTCTTGATGGCTATTTCCATATAGGGGAAATGACCTCTCCCCGGTGGGATTATGCGTTTCAGGGCTTTATCGTCAATTAACTACGCGTCAGCTTCTAGTTGATCAATCAACCCAAAATAAGGTTACTTTTACGCCAGATGGCTGAATTTATCTGTCCGACATGAAAACTTATCCCGTGGGCAATGCATTGCGCGACGCGTCCCTTACAAAAGGCAAATGCTGGCAGGCGTGCTGACGAGCAGAGCGGATAAAGCCATCAATCACCGGTTGCCGCTGCTCGCCATCCCGGACGGCGGCATAAAGACGGCTCCATAAACCTGCGCCCAGCGTTTTAGTGGTAATCAGGCCCTGACGCTCAAAGTTTTCCACTACCCAGTGCGGCAGAGCGGCTATACCCATATGCGCCGCGACCATTTGCACCAGCAGCAGCGTGTTATCAACGCTTTTCAGCGCCGGGCTAACGCCAGCAGGCTGTAAAAAATGCCGCCAGATATCCAGCCGCTGACGCTGTACCGGATAAATCATCAAAACCTCATGCGCCAGATCTTCCGGCGTGATGGTGGCTGCCTTCGCCAGCGGATGATCCGGTGCCAGCACCAGACGCACCTCGAAATCAAACATTGGCGAATAGTGTAGCCCGCTACGCGTCAGGATATCTGACGTCAGCACGACATCCAGTTCACCCTGCTGCAGGGCTGGCTGGGGATCGAAGGTGACGCCTGATTTGAAGTCCATCATCACCTGCGGCCAGCTTTGACGAAATGTATCCAGCGCCGGCGTCAGCCACTGAATACAGCTATGACATTCAATAGCGATACGCAGCGTGGCCTGGTGCGGCTCATGACAGGCCTGCAGCGCCTGCTGAATCTGCGGAAGCACCTGTTCTGCCAGCTGTAACAAAATTTCTCCCTGCGGCGTAAAGCGCAGCGGCTGACTTTTTCGCACAAACAGGCGGAAACCGAGGCGTTGCTCCAGATCGCTGAATTGGTGAGATAACGCCGACTGAGTCTGATGAAGCTGCGCTGCCGCTGCGGCCAGAGAGCCGGTATTTCTGAGAGCCTGCAGCGTTCGCAGGTGCCTGATTTCGATCATGAGAGTCCTTCACATCGACAATGAACAATTTGCGCTTGAGGAATATACAGTACCTGCAGATTATAGCGGTGTAAACATCTGGACGGCTAAACATCCCAGTCGGCCCGTCATTTTACGTTCGGGCAGGGTTTTGCAACCCGAGAAACGGCATCGCGCCCCGGCTGTTGCGCTGGTCGTACGTAAACTGACTGTGCCGATACCGCTACATCATTAAGCTTTAATGGAGAAACAGTATGACTATTTTAAATCACACGCTTGGCTTTCCTCGTGTCGGCCTGCGCCGTGAACTGAAAAAAGCGCAGGAAAGCTACTGGGCCGGCAACAGCAGCGAACAGGATTTGCTGGAAGTGGGGCGTGAGCTACGTGCTCGCCACTGGCAGCAGCAAAAAGAAGCGGGTGTGGATCTGGTGCCGGTAGGCGACTTCGCCTGGTACGATCACGTGCTGACCACCAGCCTGCTGCTGGGCAATGTACCGGCGCGTCATCAGAACAGTGACGGTTCAGTAGATCTGGATACGCTGTTCCGTATTGGTCGTGGTCGTGCGCCAACCGGCGAACCCGCTGCTGCCGCTGAAATGACCAAATGGTTTAACACCAACTATCACTATATGGTGCCGGAGTTCAGCAAAGGGCAGCAGTTCCGCCTGAGCTGGACGCAGTTGCTGGATGAAGTGGACGAGGCGCTGGCGCTGGGCCATAAAGTGAAGCCGGTTTTGCTGGGCCCGGTAACTTATCTGTGGTTAGGTAAAGTAAAAGGTGAACAGTTCGATCGTCTGACGTTGCTGAAGGATATTCTGCCCGTTTATCAGCAGGTGCTGGCCGAACTGGCGAAACGCGATATTGAATGGGTGCAGATCGATGAGCCAGCGCTGGTGCTGGAGCTGCCGCAGGCGTGGCTGGAAGCGTTCAAACCAGCCTACGCAGCGCTACAGGGCCACAGCAAACTGTTGCTTACCACCTATTTCGATAGCATCGGGCAGAATATCAATACTATCCGCGAACTGCCGGTGCAGGGACTGCATGTCGATCTGGTGCATGGCAAAGATGATATTACCAGCCTGAACCAGCAAATCCCCGCCTCCTGGCTGCTGTCACTGGGCGTGATCAATGGACGTAACGTCTGGCGCGCCGATCTCAGCGCCTGGTTTGAGCGCCTGCAGCCGCTGGTAAGCCAGCGTCAACAGCTGTGGCTCGGTTCTTCCTGCTCGCTGCTGCACAGTCCAATCGATCTGAATAGCGAAACCCGCTTGGATGAAGAAGTGAAAAGCTGGTTCTCCTTTGCGCTACAGAAGTGCGGTGAGCTGGCGCTGCTGAGTCAGGCGCTGAACAACAATGATGCAGCTTCGCTGGAAGCGTGGAGTGCCCCGATCCGTGCGCGCCGTAGCTCTGCACGCGTTCATAACGCGGCGGTCGCTCAGCGTCTGGCAGCAATTAACGCACAGGACAGCGAACGTAAAAGCAGCTACGCCGAGCGCGCTAAAGCACAGCGTCAGCGTTTTCAGTTGCCGGCATGGCCAACCACCACTATCGGCTCTTTCCCGCAGACCACGGAAATCCGCGGGCTTCGCCTTGATTTCAAGCAGGGACGTCTCGACGGCAACCGTTACCGTACCGGCATTGCTGAACACATCAAACAGGCTATCGCTGAGCAGGAGCGCCTGGGACTGGATGTGCTGGTTCATGGCGAAGCTGAGCGTAACGACATGGTGGAATATTTTGGCGAACACCTGGACGGCTTTGTCTTTACTCAAAATGGCTGGGTGCAAAGCTATGGTTCCCGCTGCGTGAAGCCGCCAGTCATTATCGGTGATGTCAGCCGCCCGGAACCGATTACCGTTGAGTGGGCGAAATATGCACAATCACTGACCAGCAAGCCGGTAAAAGGCATGCTGACCGGTCCGGTAACTATCCTTTGCTGGTCTTTCCCGCGTGAAGATGTGTCGCGTGAAACCATCGCTAAACAGATTGCGCTGGCGCTGCGTGATGAAGTAGAAGACCTGGAAAAAGCGGGCATTGGTATTATCCAGATTGACGAACCGGCATTACGTGAAGGTCTGCCGCTACGCAAATCGGACTGGGCCGCTTACCTGACCTGGGCGGTGGATGCCTTCCGTCTTAACGCCGCCGTTGCCCAGGATGATACGCAGATTCATACCCATATGTGTTACTGCGAGTTTAACGACATCATGGATTCCATCGCCGCGCTGGATGCCGATGTGATTACCATCGAAACGTCGCGCTCCGATATGGAATTGCTGGAATCCTTTGAGGAATTTGAGTATCCGAATGAAATCGGCCCAGGCGTATATGACATTCACTCGCCGAACGTGCCTGACGTTGAATGGATGGAAGCGCTGCTGCGTAAAGCGGCGAAGCGTATTCCGGTAGAGCGTCTGTGGGTGAACCCGGACTGCGGCCTGAAAACGCGTGGCTGGACCGAAACACGCCTGGCGCTGGCCAATATGGTGCAGGCAGCACAGAACCTGCGCGCAGAAAACCGCTAATTTATGCGTTAACGTTATGATAACTAAGAGGGGCGCCAGGCGCCCCTTGTTTATTTGCTGGTGGGCTTCACGCCATACTGATGAAACCAGGCCAGCATTCGTTGCCAGCCATCTTTGGCTGACTCTGCATGATAGCTCGGTCGATAGTCCGCGTTAAACGCATGTCCCGCTTCCGGATAAACGATGATTTCCGCCGTCGCGTTGGCTGCATGCAGCGCCTGACGCATTGAATCCACGCTTTCCAGCGGGATCCCTTCATCTTTCGCACCGTACAAGCCCAGCACTGGCGCATTAAGGTCAACGGCGATATCAATTGGATGCTTCGGCTGTTTCATGCTTTTTTCGCCAACCAGACGGCCATACCAGGCGACGCCCGCTTTCAGCTGCGGATTATGCGCTGCATAGAGCCAGACAATGCGGCCGCCCCAGCAAAAGCCGGTAATCGCCATATTACGCATATCGCCGCCGTGTTTCGCCGCCCAGTTAGCAACGTGATCGAGATCCGCCAGCACCTGAGCATCAGGAACCTTACTGACTACATTGTCCAATAGCTGTTTAATATCGCTATACTCGCTGGGATCGCCCTGACGGAAATAGAGCTCTGGCGCCACCGCCAGATAACCTTCTGCCGCCAGACGCCGACAGATGTCGCGGATATGTTCGTGAACGCCAAATATCTCCTGTACCACCAGCACCACCGGCAGCGCGCCTTTAGCCTCTTTGGGGCGCGCAAACCAGGCAGGCATATTTTCGCCCTGGGTATTAATGGTGGTTTCGCCGCCAAGAATGGCGTCGTCATGCGTGATAATGGTTGTCGCGGCCGTAGGGGAGGCCGCCGGGGCGAATCCGCTATCGCCTTCTTTCTTGCCCAGGTTGTTTTCGCTGTTCATTGTTATCTCCGTGCTGCTATTAGCGCATCCGGTAACTATAGCCAAAATCAGCCAAAGACCCCGGCCTGCATGTCCGTCTTCTCTTTAACATTCTGTTGAATAAATACACACAGCAACTTGTAGCAAATCCGTAAGGCAGAATGGCTTAATGTGATGTTAATCACGTTATCTTTGAAGATAAATGTAACTTTCATTTTCTGCGGTGATTGAACTCACATATTTTTGGCGGCACTTGCCGTAGAGTAGCGCCATCAAGTGAATTTTCTCAGGAGGGGCTATGGCTCAGTCAGATGTGTTTCATTTAGGTCTTACCAAAGCGGATCTGCAGGGCGCGACGCTGGCGATTGTGCCCGGCGATCCTGAACGCGTGAAAAAAATTGCGGCGCTGATGGATAATCCTCAGCCTTTGGCCTCGCATCGTGAATTCACCAGCTGGCGTGCAGAGCTGGATGGCAAAGCGGTAATTGTTTGCTCTACCGGTATCGGTGGTCCTTCCACCTCGATCGCTGTGGAAGAGCTGGCGCAGCTGGGTATCCGTACCTTCCTGCGCGTGGGCACCACCGGCGCTATCCAGCCTGACATCCATGTCGGCGATGTGCTGGTGACCACTGCGGCGGTACGCCTGGACGGCGCAAGCTTGCACTTCGCCCCAATGGAGTTTCCGGCCGTTGCCGATTTCGCCTGCACCACTGCGCTGGTTGAAGCCGCGAAAGCCGCAGGCAGTACGCCGCATATCGGGGTTACCGCCTCTTCTGATACGTTCTACCCAGGCCAGGAGCGCTACGATACTTTCTCTGGTCGGGTAGTGAGTCGTTTTCAGGGCTCGATGAAAGAGTGGCAGCAGATGGGCGTGCTGAACTATGAGATGGAATCCGCCACGCTGTTGACCATGTGTGCCAGCCAGGGTCTGCGTGCCGGGATGGTAGCAGGGGTGATCGTTAACCGTACGCAGAAAGAGATCCCTGATGCGGCGACCATGAAGCAGACCGAAAGTAATGCGGTGGCGATTGTGGTTGATGCCGCGCGCCGTCTGCTGGCGTAATTCCTTCGCGCCAGGCGATATTTTTTCGGAATGGCTCTCTGACGCAGCGAGGCGGTCGGGGTTTTCAGGGCTGGCTTATGCCAGCCCATTTATTTGTGTGGACATTCATACAGTGCGCCTCTACCTTTGCTCTGTTTGTAGCGGGAAGGAGAGGACGCGGTGGATAACCAGCTTATTGTTGGGATCGGTTTGGCGCTGGCTGGCGCAGTGGCGGGCTGGCTGTTTGCCTATTTCCGGCTGGCCGGGCAGCTGGCCGCACAGGAAACGGAGCGCCGTCTGCTGGAACAGGCGCTTGCCCAGGCGCAGCAGCAGGAAGCGCGTCAGCAGCAGCTGCATCAGGCAGAACAGCAGCAGCAACAGCTGCGTGAAAAAGAGTTGCGTCAGCTGCATGGCGCGCTGACCGCCGCACAGGAAAAGTTACAGCACTTCGACTACTGGCGTAATGAGTGTGAACAGCTCAGCCGTGAACTGCGTAATCAGCTGGAAGTGAACAGCGCGCAGGAGGCGGAACTGCGTGAAGTGACTATCCGTCTTGAAGAAACCCGCCTTGCCGCTGAAGAGAAACAGCGACTGCTTACCAACAGCGAACAGCGCCTGAGCGCACAATTTGAAAATCTCGCCAACCGTATTTTTGAACAGAGCGGCCGTCGCGTTGATGAGCAGAACCGCCAAAGCCTGAATGGGTTAATTGCGCCGCTGCGTGAGCAACTGGATGGCTTTCGCCGGCAGGTACAGGAAAGCTTTGGCCAGGAAGCGCGTGAGCGGCACACGCTGGCACATGAGATTCGTAATCTACAACAGCTGAATGCGCAGATGGCGCAGGAGGCGATCAACCTCACCAAAGCGCTGAAAGGCGACAATAAAACCCAGGGCAGCTGGGGCGAGATGGTGCTGAGCCGCGTGCTGGAAGCCTCCGGCCTGCGGGACGGGCACGAATATGAAACGCAGGTGAATATTCAGGTTGATGCGCAAAGCCGTATGCAGCCGGATGTGATCGTCCGTCTGCCGCAGGGCAAAGATGTCGTCATTGACGCGAAAATGACGCTGGTTGCCTATGAGCGCTACTTTAACGCCGATGATGAAGTCATGCGAGAACAGGCAATCGGCGAGCATATCACCGCGATCCGCGGCCATATCCGCCTGCTCAGCCGTAAAGATTATCAACAATTGCCCGGTTTACGCTCGCTGGATTATGTGTTGATGTTTATCCCGATCGAGCCGGCCTTCTTACTGGCGATCGATCGTCAGCCGGAGCTGATTAGCGAAGCGCTGCAGCACAATATTATGCTGGTCAGCCCAACCACGCTGCTGGTGGCGTTGCGTACCATTAATAATCTCTGGCGCTATGAGCATCAGAGCCGTAATGCGCAGCGCATCGCCGATCGCGCCGCGCGGCTGTACGACAAAATGCGGCTGTTTGTGGATGATATGACCAGTATGGGGCAGCATCTTGACAGAGCGCAGGAGAGCTATAATCAGGCGATGAAAAAGCTCTCTGAAGGGCGCGGCAACCTGATTGCTCAAAGTGAAAGCTTTCGTCATTTGGGTGTGGAAATAAAGCGCAGTATTAACCCACGGCTGGTGGAACAGGCGATGCCGGAAGCCGGAGTCGTTGACAACGATGAGTCAGAAAACAGCAGGGCGGAAAGCGCGCCGGAACAGGGCGCTGTGGCGTGGCACGACAGCATTCGGCGGCGATGAATAACGCCGGGCTAACGTGCCTGACTACGGGTACTCTGTTACACTGCAAAGATATTTGATTGTGGAGCAGGTGAAGCAGATGGCAGATGAATCCAGGGACACGACACATTTCGGTTTTCGTACCGTAGCAAAAGACGAAAAAGCGGACATGGTAGCGGGCGTATTTCACTCCGTTGCCGCCAAATATGATCTGATGAACGATTTGATGTCGATGGGTATCCATCGTATCTGGAAGCGATTCACCATTGATTGTAGCGGCGTGCGCCGTGGACAACGCGTGTTGGATCTGGCCGGCGGCACCGGCGATTTAACGGCGAAATTCTCTCGTCTGGTGGGCGATACGGGGCAGGTGGTGCTGGCGGACATCAACAGCTCAATGCTGAAAATGGGCCGTGAAAAGCTGCGCAATAACGGCATCATCGGCAACGTCAATTATGTGCAGGCGAATGCCGAAGCGCTGCCTTTCCCGGATAACTATTTTGACTGCATTACCATCTCTTTTGGTCTGCGTAACGTAACGGAAAAAGAGAAGGCGCTGGCCTCGATGTTCCGCGTACTGAAGCCAGGCGGACGCCTGCTGGTTCTGGAATTTTCTAAACCGGTACTGGAACCTCTGAGCAAAGTGTACGACGCTTATTCATTCCATGTGTTGCCGCGTATCGGCGAGCTGGTAGCAAAAGATGCTGAAAGCTATCGTTATCTGGCTGAATCGATCCGTATGCATCCCGATCAGGAGACGCTTAAGTCGATGATGATGGACGCCGGTTTCGAAAACACTTCGTATCACAACCTGACGGGCGGAATTGTCGCTCTGCACCGTGGGTTCAAGTTTTAAGCAGGAAAGCGAATGACGTTAACCCCGCTGTTAACCGCCGGTCTGGAGACCGCACTGAATCGAATTCTTTATCGCGATCGTGGCCTGAAAGCGGCCCGGCAGCGTTTGAATGGCAAGGTTTTACAGCTCCGGTTACAGGAGCTGTCACAGCCGGTTACGCTGGTGTTCAGCGAGCATCAGGTGGACGTGCTGGGTGAATGGCAAGACCGCTGCGACTGTACAGTGATCACCCGCCTGTCGCTGCTGCCGAAACTGCGTGACCGTCAGCAGTTGACCGGCATGATCCGCAGCGGCGAGCTGGAGGTTGAGGGTGACCTTCAGGTGGTGCAGCAGTTTTCGGCGCTGATTGATATGGCCGAACTCGATCCGGCTGAATATCTGGCGCCCTGGACCGGCGATATCGTCGCTCAGGGCATCAGCAATGTCGCCCGTCGCGGATGGCAGCTGCTGCGCGGCGATATTCAGCGTAAACAGCGCTACCTGACGGAAACCCTGACCGAAGAGTGGCGCGTCGCGCCTGGTCCGCTGGAGATGGCCTGGTATGGCGAAGAAGTTGACGCGCTGGAGCGTCAGGCCGGCCAGCTGGAACAACGTCTGCTACAGCTGGAGGCTAAATGACGCCCGGAGAACTACGACGCCTCTATTTCATTATCAAAGTCTTCCTGAGCTACGGCCTGGATGAATTGATCCCTCGTCTGCGCATTACCTTACCGATTCGCCTGTGGCGTCGCGGCATCTTTTGGCTGCCTAATCAGCATAAAGATCTGGCGCTGGGCGTGCGCCTGCGTATGGCGCTGGAAGAGTTAGGCCCGGTGTGGATTAAGTTTGGTCAGATGATGTCTACCCGCCGCGATCTCTTTCCACCGCTGATCGCCGATCAGCTGGCGATCTTACAGGATCGCGTTGCGCCTTTTGACGGTAAGCTGGCTAAAGAGCAGATTGAAAAATCGTTGGGCGGGCCGCTTGAGGCGTGGTTTGATGATTTTGATATTACGCCGCTGGCCTCCGCCTCTATTGCTCAGGTGCATACGGCGACGCTGAAGGAAAACGGCAAAGCGGTGGTCATTAAAGTCATCCGCCCCGATATTTTGCCGGTGATCAAAGCGGATATGCGTTTGATTTACCGTCTGGCCCGCTGGCTGCCGCGTCTGATGCCGGAAAGCCGTCGTCTGCGTCCGGTAGAAGTGGTGGCGGACTATGAAAAGACGCTGATTGATGAGCTGAATCTGCTGCGTGAAGCGGCAAACTCTATCCAGCTGCGACGCAACTTTGAAAACAGCAATATGCTCTACGTGCCGGAAGTCTATTCCGACTACTGCAGCGAAACGATGCTGGTGATGGAGCGCATTTACGGTATTCCCATCAACGATGTGGTCACGCTGGAGCAGCATGGCGTGAATATGCGGCTGCTGGCTGAACGCGGCGTTCAGGTCTTTTTTACCCAGGTATTCCGCGACAGCTTTTTCCATGCGGATATGCATCCCGGCAATATTTTCGTTAGCTATGAACATCCGCACGATCCGCTCTACATCGGCATCGACTGCGGGATTGTCGGCTCCCTGAACAAAGCGGATAAGCGTTACCTGGCGGAAAACTTTATCGCCTTCTTTAACCGTGACTATCGTAAAGTCGCCGAGCTACACGTTGATTCCGGCTGGGTGCCTGCCAATACCAACGTTGAAGATTTCGAATTTGCAATTCGTACCGTTTGTGAGCCGATTTTTGAGAAACCGCTGGCGGAAATCTCTTTTGGACACGTGTTGCTGAACCTGTTTAATACCGCGCGCCGCTTTAATATGGAAGTACAGCCGCAGCTGGTATTGCTGCAGAAAACTCTGCTCTATGTGGAAGGCGTGGGGCGTCAGCTTTACCCGCAGCTCGATTTGTGGAAAACCGCCAAGCCGTTCCTGGAAGAGTGGATTAAAGACCAGGTGGGGATCCCGGCGATTATCCGTTCGGTGAAAGAAAAAGCGCCCTACTGGGCCGAGCGTCTGCCGGAGCTGCCGGATCTGTTTTACGATAGCCTGCGTCAGCACAAGCGTTTGCAGTTTAGCGTTGATCGGCTGGCTAACGAGCTGAGCGTACAGCGTGAAAGGCAGCATCAGGCGCGTTATTTATTTGGCATCGGTGCCACGCTGCTGTTAAGCGGCACGGCACTGTTGATCACCCGTCCGGGTATGGAACTGTTGCCAACGATCATGATGGTCACAGGTTTCTTTGCCTGGATTATCGGCTGGCGGCGTTCAGCCTGATTGATTGTCAGGAAACGTAAAATTTCCGTTTGTGGTCGGGGCGACGGGCTTACGCATCGTCACCGGGCCATAAGCTGGGGTATACTGCTTTTCCATTCGTTTTAGACTTTTCAGCAGAGGCATTCTCATGGGCGGTATCAGCATTTGGCAGTTAATTATCATTGCCGTGATCGTGGTTCTTCTTTTCGGCACCAATAAATTACGTACGCTGGGCTCTGATTTAGGCTCATCGATCAAAGGCTTTAAAAAAGCGATGGGCGATGAAGATAAAGAGACGCCTAAACAGCAGGATGCTGAATTTGAGGCCCGGCCGCTAACCGATAAGCAGGCGACCACGGCAAACAAAGAAGAGGCAAAAAAAGATAAAGAGCAGGTATAACCGTGTTCGACATAGGTTTTAGCGAACTGGTTTTGGTGTTCGTCATTGGGCTGGTGGTGCTTGGCCCGCAGCGTTTGCCGGTTGCAGTAAAAACGGTGGTTGGCTGGATCCGCGCCATGCGTTCCCTGGCGGCTAACGTGCAAAATGAGCTGGCGCAGGAGCTAAAACTGCAGGAGCTGCAGGACAGCCTGAAAAAAGTAGAGCAGGCCAGCAAGAACACCTTTTCCCCGGAATTGAAAGAGTCGATGGAAGAGCTGCGTAAATCCGCAGACTCTATGCGTCGCTCTTATTTGGGTGAAAACGAACAGGCCGATGATGAAGCGCACACTATTCATAATCCGCTGATTACGCGTCCGCAGGATGAACATACCGGCGTCACCCCAGCCACGGCCGACCATCAGGCCAGCGCGCCAGAACAAAAACCCATGCCCGATGGCGACGAGACGCTTACGGCACCTAAACCGCTTGCGGCGACGTCTGCTGCTGGCAACGCTGTACCTGCAACGCCTGCAACGCCTGCAACGCCTGCAACGCCTGCAACGCCTGCAACGCCTGCGGATCAGGCTACCGCTTCTGCTGCAGCGCCTTCGCCAAACGTTTCACCAGAAACGCCTGCGGCTTCTTCTCAACCCACATTGAATGATAAACATGGCCGTTGAAGATACCCAACCGCTGATCAGCCATCTGATTGAGCTACGCAAGCGGCTGCTTAACTGCATTATTGCCGTGCTGGTGATTTTTCTGGCGCTGGCCTGGTTCTCTAACGATATCTACCAACTGGTCGCGGAGCCGCTGATTAAGCAGCTGCCGATTGGCTCCAGCATGATTGCGACCGATGTCGCCTCGCCGTTTCTGACGCCGATCAAGCTCACTATTATTGTTTCTGTGTTCCTTGCGGTGCCGGTCATCCTCTATCAGATTTGGGCATTTGTGGCTCCCGCGCTCTATCGCCATGAACGCCGTCTGGTGATGCCGCTGTTGTTCTCCAGTACCATGCTGTTTTATATCGGCGTGGCTTTTGCCTATTTCGTGGTATTCCCAATGGCGTTTGGCTTTTTTGCTAAAACCGCGCCGCAGGGTGTCACCATGGCGACCGATATCGCCAGCTATCTCGACTTTGTAATGACGCTGTTTATGGCCTTCGGCGTTGCTTTTGAAGTGCCGGTGGCGATTGTGCTGCTGTGCTGGACTGGCGTGACCACACCCGAAATGCTACGTCAGAAGCGTCCTTATATGCTGGTCGGGGCTTTTGTCGTAGGGATGTTGTTAACCCCACCCGATGTATTTTCCCAAACTTTGCTCGCTATTCCGATGTACTGCCTGTTTGAGGTTGGCGTATTCTGTTCGCGCTTCTATGTTGGCAAAGGGCGTCAGGCGCGTGAAGAAGAGCACGAAACCGAATCCTGACGCTCAGTGCAGGGCCCGCTGCGGCGGGGAAAATTCATCGCTAACCGCCCATCCGGGCGGTTAATCTTTTCAGGACATACCATGTTTGATATCGGTGTAAACCTGACCAGCACGCAGTTTGCGAAAGATCGCGAACAGGTTGTGAGGCGCGCGCGTGAAGCAGGCCTCACCGGCATGCTGATTACCGGCACTAACGCGCTGGAGAGCCAGCAGGCGCAAAGCCTGGCACAGCGCCATCCCGATTTCTGCTGGTCAACAGCAGGTATTCATCCTCATCACGCCAGCGAATGGTCGGCAGATACTGCCTCAACGCTGCGTCGGCTGGCAGAAAGCCCGCAGGTGGTGGCTATCGGTGAATGCGGACTCGATTTTAACCGTAACTTTTCCGCGCATAATCAGCAGGAATATGCTTTTGATGCGCAGCTGGCGCTGGCCGCTGAACTGCAAATGCCGGTATTCCTGCACTGTCGTGACGCGCATGAACGTTTTATGGCGGTGCTGAAGCCGTGGCTGCCGCATCTGCCCGGCGCGGTGGTTCACTGCTTTACCGGCACGGCGGAAGAGCTGGCGGAATGTCTGGCATCAGGATTATCAGTAGGCATTACCGGCTGGGTGTGCGATGAGCGACGCGGGATGCAGCTGCGTGAACTGCTGCCGCAAATTCCCGTTGAACGCCTGCTGCTGGAAACGGACGCGCCTTATCTGCTGCCGCGTGATATGCGTCCACGACCGACCTCGCGTCGTAATGAGCCCTGTTTCCTGCCGCATATTGTGCAGCAGGTAGCGCTGTGGCGCGGAGAAGAGGCCGCCTGGCTGGCGCAGCAAACCGCCGACAACAGCCGTCGCCTGTTTCGTCTGTAAGCCACGGCGCTGTAGTGCGAAGCGTCAGGCTTTGCGGAAAGCACTATTTTCCACGCTTTGCTTAACCTGTTTGTTCAGCAGGTTAAGCAGCAGCATAGAGCGGGCCTCGCCGTCAGGCTCGGTGAAGATAGCTTCCAACCCTTCCAGCGCACCTTTAACGATCACCACCTTATCGCCCGGACAAGGCGTGTCGGGATCGACCATAGTTTCCGGGGTGTTGGTGCGTAGCGCGTCAATGACATCGGGCGGCACGTTGGCCGGTTGCGTACCGAAACGCACGAAATGACTTACGCCACGCGTGGCACTGATCGTAGTGGTATGAATAGCTTCCGGATCGAATTCAATAAAAAGATAATTAGGAAACAGCGGCTCTTCTACCGTGGTTCGTTTGCCGCGCACAATTTTTTCCATAGCAATCATTGGGCTAAGGCAGTTTACCGCCTGCCGCTCCAGATGCTCTTTAGCGCGTAATAACTGCCCACGTTTACAGTAAAGGAGATACCAGGATTCCATAATGTCACTTTCCAATTATTGAACGCTAAGAATAGCAAAACTGCTTTCAGAGAGATAGCGACATCACGCCGCTTCAGGGCCACCTTCAGGCCTGGTTTATCGGCCCGAACCGCCTGCACCGAAAACAAAATAGCCGCTGTCGGCGGTCATTTGGCACAAATTGTAGAATTGAAAATTGACGAAGGCAGCGTCCGTGGTTCAGACTCGCAGCGCAACCTGTTAATGAAAAGTAATTGATTGAGCGGGCTCTGCACTACAGGTGCTGTTTCCGCGTCGGGCGTAACCGCACAAACCTCAGCATATCCGTTGAATCCTCCTTATAATGGCCGATTCTGCGGCCTGAATAATGAATCTGATGAAATACCACGACTTACGCGAGTTCCTTGCGCTGCTAGAACAGCGTGGCGAGTTAAAACGTATAACGCTGGAGGTCGATCCTATTCTGGAGATGACCGAGATCGCTGACCGCACGTTGCGTGCCGGCGGGCCAGCCCTGCTGTTTGAAAATCCGAAAGGCTATGACATGCCGGTCCTGTGCAACCTCTTTGGCACGCCGAAGCGCGTGGCATTAGGGATGGGGCAGGAGGAGGTCAGCGCGCTGCGTGAAGTAGGCAAACTGCTGGCGTTTCTGAAAGAGCCTGAACCGCCAAAAGGGTTCCGCGACCTGTTCGATAAAATGCCGCAGTTTAAGCAGGTGCTGAATATGCCAACCAAACGGCTGCGTAGCGCACCTTGCCAGGAGCAGGTATGGCAGGGCGACGAGGTTGATTTATCGCGTATTCCGGTCATGCAGTGTTGGCCAGAGGATGCCGCGCCGCTGATTACCTGGGGGTTAACGGTAACGCGTGGGCCGCACAAAGAACGACAGAATCTGGGCATTTATCGTCAGCAGGTGATCGGTAAAAACCGGCTGATTATGCGCTGGCTTTCTCATCGCGGCGGCGCACTTGATTTTCAGGAGTGGTGCAAAGCTCATCCCGGCGAACGCTTCCCGGTTTCGGTGGCGCTGGGTGCCGATCCTGCGACTATCCTGGGCGCCGTAACGCCAGTGCCGGATACCTTATCGGAATATGCTTTTGCTGGCCTGCTGCGCGGCACTAAATCAGAAGTGGTTAAGTGCCTGTCCAACGATCTGGAAGTGCCGGCCAGTGCTGAAATTGTGCTGGAAGGCTATATCGAACCCGGCGACATGGCACCGGAAGGACCCTATGGCGATCACACCGGATATTACAATGAAGTCGATAACTTCCCGGTATTTACCGTAACCCATATTACGCAACGTCGTAATGCCATCTATCATTCAACATATACCGGTCGTCCGCCTGATGAGCCTGCGGTGCTGGGCGTTGCGCTGAATGAAGTGCTGGTGCCGATTCTGATTAAACAGTTTCCAGAAATTGTGGATTTTTACCTGCCGCCGGAAGGTTGTTCCTATCGTCTGGCCGTGGTAACCATGAAGAAACAGTACGCCGGGCATGCGAAGCGCGTGATGATGGGCGTCTGGTCATTCCTGCGGCAGTTTATGTATACCAAATTCGTGATCGTTTGCGATGACGATGTCAATGCACGTGACTGGAATGATGTGATCTGGGCGATCACCACGCGTATGGATCCGGCGCGCGATACGGTATTGATCGAAAACACGCCGATCGACTATCTGGACTTCGCCTCTCCGGTTTCGGGTCTGGGGTCTAAAATGGGCCTGGATGCCACCAACAAATGGCCGGGCGAAACCCAGCGCGAATGGGGTCGTCCGATTGAGAAGGACCCGGCGGTTACGGCGCGAGTCGATGCCATCTGGGATCGGTTGGGGATTTTTAACGATTTGCCGCCACGCTAATGGCGCAAATTACGCAATGACGACCCGACAGAGGGAACGCATGACAACGTTAAGCTGTAAAGTGACCTCGGTAGAGGCGATTACCGATACTGTTTTTCGGGTACGACTGGTGCCGGAGGCGGATTTTAGCTTCCGTGCCGGACAGTATTTGATGGTAGTGATGGATGAGCGCGATAAGCGTCCGTTCTCTCTGGCTTCAACGCCGATGGAAAAAGATATTATCGAACTGCATATCGGGGCTTCTGAGCTTAACCTGTATGCGATGGCGGTAATGGAACGCATCCAGCAGCAGCGGGAAGTGATAGTGGATATTCCGCATGGAGAAGCCTGGCTGCGGGAGGATAGTCAGCGTCCGATGATCCTGATCGCGGGCGGTACCGGTTTTTCTTATGCCCGCTCTATCCTGCTCACCGCCCTGGCACAGCAGCCGGATCGCGATATTGCTATCTACTGGGGTGGCCGTGAAAGTCATCATCTGTACGATCTGGAAGAGCTGAACGCGCTGGCAGTACGTCATGCAAATCTGAAGGTGGTGCCGGTTGTCGAGCAGACTGACGCTGAATGGCAGGGCCGTAGCGGCACCGTACTGACGGCGGTGATGCAGGATTTCGGCACGCTTGCCGGGCATGATATTTATATCGCTGGCCGCTTTGAGATGGCAAAAATCGCGCGTGAGCGTTTTTGCGCTGAACGGGGCGCACAGGAAGCGCAAATCTATGGTGACGCCTTCGCGTTTATCTAAGCGTCACCGCAGGGCGGCAACGCTGTCGCCCTGGTTATGAAAAAGCCCGCCCCTGACAGGCGGGAAAATCACAACCCTTAAACCCGCTCAAAAACGGTGGCGATGCCCTGACCCAGCCCGATACACATGGTGGCGAGGCCAAACTGCGCATCGCGTCGCTCCATTAAATTAAGAAGCGTAGTGCTGATGCGTGCGCCTGAGCAGCCCAACGGATGCCCCAACGCAATCGCGCCGCCGTTCAGGTTAACCTTCTCGTCTATCTGTTCCAGCAGACCTAAATCTTTGATACACGGCAGCGTTTGCGCCGCGAAGGCCTCATTCAGTTCAAACAGGTCGATATCGCTTACGCTCAGTCCCGCGCGCTTCAAGGCCAGCTTTGACGCAGGAACCGGCCCGTAGCCCATAATCGATGGATCGCAGCCTACTACTGCCATCGCTTTAATACGCGCGCGTGGTTGCAGGCCCAGCGCGCGAGCGCGCGATTCGCTCATCACCAGCATTGCCGCTGCGCCGTCCGAGAGCGCCGATGAGCTGCCTGCGGTGACCGTGCCGTTAACCGGGTCGAATGCGGGTTTCAACGTCGCCAGCCCTTCGATGCTGGTATCGCTGCGAATAACTTCATCAAAATCATAACGTTTCAGTACGCCGTCAACATCGTGACCGCTGGTAGCGACAATTTCATTGCGGAAATGACCTGCCTGGGTGGCGGCCCAGGCGCGCTGATGTGAACGTGCGGCAAAACTGTCCTGCATTTCACGGCTGATATGATGCATACGCGCCAGCATTTCTGCCGTCAGGCCCATCATGCCCGCCGCTTTAGCCACGGTGCGGCTTAATCCTGGATGAAAATCGACGCCGTGATTCATCGGCACGTGACCCATATGCTCTACGCCGCCTATGAGACAAGCGTGCGCATCACCCACCATAATCGCGCGCGCGGCATCATGCAGCGCCTGCATAGAAGAGCCGCACAGACGGTTAACGGTGGTTGCCGGTACGTTATGAGGAATTTCCGCCAGCAGCGCCGCGTTACGTGCAATATTAAAACCCTGCTCCAGGGTCTGCTGAACGCAGCCCCAGTAAATATCATCCAGCGCCGTGGCTTCTAAGGCCGGATTGCGGCTAAGCAGGCTGCGCATCAGGTGGGCAGAAAGATCTTCAGCCCGCACCTGACGAAATGCACCGCCTTTTGAACGACCCATTGGCGTGCGGATAGCATCAACGATAACTACATTTTCCATTATCTTGCTCCTCACGCCGTTGCCAGCGCGGCCTCATTAATTGGTTCAGCAGGTGGATACCATTCTTCATTACGCTGCGCTTTTTCAGTCAGCAGCTGCGGCAGAGCATAGAGCGGGCCCAGTTCAGCAAACTGCTGCGCCTGGGCGATAAAGGCAGCGTTGCCCAGCGTATCCAGATAGCGGAAGACGCCGCCGTGGAACGGCGGAAAACCAAGACCATAAACCAGCGCCATATCCGCTTCGGCCGGGCTGGCGATGACCTTTTCTTCCAGGCAACGCACTACCTCGTTAATCATCGGAATCATCATGCGCGCAATGATTTCTTCATCGGTAAAAACGCGCTTTGGTGCGCTAACGCTTTGCAATAACGCATCGGTCTCTGCATCGGTCACTTTCTGCGCTTTGCCTTTTTTATCGGTTTCCCAGATATAAAAGCCGCGCTGGTTTTTCTGACCAAACCGCTGCGCCTCAAACAGAACGTTGATCGCATCGCGGTACGCCTTTTTCATCCTGCCCGGAAAGCCATCGGCCATTACGCTTTGCGCATGATGCGCGGTATCAAGGCCCACTACATCCAGCAGGGTGGCCGGGCCCATCGGCCAGCCGAACTGTTTTTCCATGACTTTATCGATTTGGCGGAAGTCAGCGCCATCGCGCAGCAGCAGGCTAAAACCTGCGAAGTAGGGGAACAACACGCGATTGACGAAGAAACCGGGACAGTCATTGACCAGAATGGGCGTTTTACCCATTTTACTGGCCCAGGCGACAACTTTCGCCAGCGTCGCCTCTGAAGTTTGTTCACCACGAATCACTTCTACCAGCGGCATGCGGTGCACCGGATTAAAGAAATGCATGCCGCAAAAATTTTCCGGACGCTTTAATGCCCGCGCCAGCTGGCTCACCGGGATAGTGGAGGTATTGGTGGCCAGAACGGTATCTTCCCGCACCAGCGCTTCGGTTTCCGCCAGCACTTTGGCTTTAACCTGCGGATTTTCCACCACCGCTTCAACAACAATGTCAGCGCGTTCAAAGCCGCTAAAGCTGAGCGTAGGCTGAATCGTGGAGATGATGCTGGTTAGCTGAAGAGCAGTGATTTTTCCGCGTTCGAGCTGTTTATTGAGCAATTTTCCCGCTTCGCTCATGCCCAGCGTCAGTGATTTCTCACTGATATCTTTCATGATCACCGGCACACCTTTTGAGGCGGACTGGTAAGCAATGCCGCCGCCCATAATTCCTGCACCCAGTACAGCGGCCTGCTGCGGTATTGTCTGACCCTGCGCCAGTTTCTTCGCTTTGCCTTTGATGTATTGATCGTTCAGAAAGATCCCCACTAACGCCCGCGCAACTTTCGACTGCGCCAGCGGCACAAAGGCTTTGGTTTCCAGCTTTAATGCATCATCACGGCCCAGGCCAGCGGCAGCTTCAATGGTTTTTACCGCCATCATCGGCGCTGGATAATGTTTGCCGGCGGTTTGCTGCACCATGCTTTTTGCGATGGTAAAACTCATTGCCGCTTCAATGGCGCTGAGCTTAAGGGGCTGCAGCTTCGGCTGGCGGCGCTGCTGCCAAAAATGCGCATCTTCAATCGCCATCCGCAGCATGGTGATAGCGCCGTCGCGAAGTTTTTCCGCAGGCACAATCGCATCAACCAGGCCCAGCGCCAGCGCGCTTTTCCCGTCCACATCTTTCCCGGCGGCGATGATTTCCAGCGCGCTATCGGCGCCCAGCAGCCTTGGCAGACGTACGGAACCGCCAAAGCCTGGCATAATGCCCAGTTTGGTTTCCGGCAACCCAATGCGTGCATCCGGCGTAGCGATACGGAAGTCCGTAGCCAGAACACATTCACAGCCGCCGCCAAGCGCATAGCCCTGAATGGCGGAAATGGTGGGCACCGGCAGATCCTCCAGACGGTTAAAAATGCTGTTGGCGAATGTCAGCCATTGCGTCAGCTTTTCCGCTGGGGCATTAAACAACGACAGGAATTCAGTTATATCCGCGCCAACGATAAACGCAGTCTTCGATGAGCTGAGCAAAACGCCTTTCAGCGCCGTCTGTTTTTCCAGCACGGCAATGGCTTCGCCCAGGCTGGCTACAGTTTGTGTGTCCAGCTTATTGACTGAACCGGGGGCATCAAAAATTAGCTCGGCGATGCCGTCGTCCAGCCAGTTCAGGGAAAGTGTGTCGCTTTGGTAGAGCATGTCCGTCTCCTGAAACCGCATGTAAGGGATCTGGTCGTACCAGATGATCGGAGTGTGGGATTGATGTTAATCATTTGCAAACGAAACATTGCTCATTTGCAAACAAGATCACAGGCGGCGGCGACACGGCATCCTCTGGCCTGCTGTGGTAAGATGCGGTCAATTCTCTGATGCGGAGTGCAGAAATGGATACCCTGGTTACCTTGTACAAAGAACACATTGCTACTTTACAGCAGCGTGCGCAGCAGGTGCTGGCGCGCTTTGAACTCGACGGCATGTTGATTCATTCGGGCGAACTTTTAACGGTGTTTCTTGACGATCATGACTACCCGTTTAAGGTTAATCCTCATTTCAAGGCCTGGGTGCCGGTAACGCAGTTGCCGAACTGCTGGTTGTGGGTTGATGGCGTCAATAAGCCGAAGCTGTGGTTTTATTCGCCGGTCGACTACTGGCATAGTGTAGAGCCGCTGCCGCACAGCTTCTGGACCGATGAAATAGAGATTGTGGCGCTGAGGAAGGCAGATGATATCGGCGCGCTATTGCCGCAGCCGCGTCAGAATGTGGCCTATATCGGTCCGGTGCCGCAGCGCGCAATGCAGCTGGATATCAGCGCCGATCATATCAATCCGCAGGGCGTGATAGATTTTCTGCATTACCACCGCTCGTATAAAACCGATTATGAACTCGCCTGCATGCGTGAAGCGCAAAAGCTGGCCGTTGCGGGGCATCGCGCGGCAAAAGAGGCGTTTCTTTCCGGCATGAGCGAGTTTGATATTAATCTCGCCTATCTAACAGCCACAGGTCACCGCGATACCGACGTTCCCTATGGCAACATCATCGCCCTGAATGAACATGCGGCCGTGCTGCACTACACTAAGCTCGATCACCAAACGCCGCCGCAGCGCCGCAGTTTTTTAATTGACGCCGGTGCCGAGTATAACGGCTACGCCGCCGATCTGACACGAACCTACGCAGCACAGAGCGATTCTCTGTTTGCCCAAATAGTGCGTGAGATGAATCAGCACGAACTGGCCTTGATCGATACGTTAAAAGCAGGCGTTCGCTACAGCGATTATCATCTGCAAATGCATCAGCGCATCGCCGGATTATTGCTGAAGTTTGATCTGGTGCGCGGTATCAGCGAAGAGGCGATGGTGGCGGAAAATCTGACCGGGCCGTTTATGCCGCACGGTTTAGGTCATCCGCTTGGGTTACAGGTGCATGATGTGGCTGGTTTTATGCAGGACGATAAAGGAACGCATCTGGCAGCGCCACAGCAATATCCTTTCCTGCGTTGCACGCGCGTGCTTGAACCGCGCATGGTGCTTACCATCGAGCCGGGCTTCTATATTATCGAGTCGCTTCTGAATCCATGGCGGGAAGGGAACTATAGCCAGCACTTCAACTGGCAGGCGATTGATGCCTTACAGCCGTATGGTGGTATTCGCATTGAGGATAACGTGGTGATCCATGCTAACCGCGTTGAGAACATGACGCGCGATCTGCATCTGGAATAATGGACGCTTATGATATTCCCGCTGAGCCATTGAGTATCAGCGAAGAGACCATCAAAAAAAGCCGCTTCATTACGCTGCTGGCGCATACCGAAGGCGTTGAGGCGGCGAAAGCGTTTATTCAGCAAATTAAAACTGAACATCCAGCTGCCCGCCATCACTGTTGGGCCTATGTTGCCGGGCCTCCTGATGATTCACAGCAGTTGGGCTTTTCTGACGACGGCGAACCGTCTGGCACGGCAGGAAAACCTATGCTGGCGCAACTGATGGGCAGCCAGGTTGGAGAAATTACTGCCGTAGTGGTGCGCTACTATGGCGGAGTTATGCTCGGGACCGGCGGCCTGGTAAAAGCGTATGGCGGCGGTGTGCAGCAGGCGTTAAAACAGCTGGATCGCAAACAAAAGATACCAATGCGCCGTTTTCAGCTACGCTGCGATTATGCCCAGCTTGGTGATGTAGAGCGCCTGGTTCAGCGTTTTGAAGGAGAACTGCTTAAGACGGAATTTCTGGATGTTGTCTCGCTAACTTTGGCATTACCCCATGCGCAGGTCGCCGGGTTTACCCAAAATTTAACGGACATTAGCCGCGGAGCCTTAGCGCTTGAGCCGGTAACCCCCTAATTTTTATCTTAAGGAAACGGCAGAATGCATTTTCGTGCCATTACCCGAATCGTTGGGCTACTGGTCATTCTGTTCTCCGGAACAATGATCGTACCCGGCTTAGTGGCGTTAATTTATCGCGATGGCGCAGGGCGCGCATTCAGTCAGACATTTATTATGGCCTTGCTGATTGGCGCGATATTGTGGTGGCCTAACCGCAAACAGAAAAATGATCTGAAGCCGCGCGAAGGTTTTTTGATTGTGGTGCTGTTCTGGACCGTGCTGGGCAGCGTAGGGGCAATGCCCTTTATTTTTTCCGAACATCCCAGCCTCTCTGTTACTGATGCATTTTTTGAATCCTTTTCTGGCCTAACGACCACCGGTGCCACGACGCTGGTGGGGCTGGACTCTTTACCCAAAGCGATTCTTTTTTATCGTCAGATGCTGCAATGGCTTGGCGGGATGGGGATCATTGTATTAGCCGTGGCGATCTTGCCAATTCTGGGCGTAGGGGGAATGCAGCTTTATCGCGCGGAAATGCCCGGCCCCCTGAAAGATAACAAGATGCGTCCCCGGATTGCCGAAACGGCTAAAACGCTATGGCTTATCTATGTATTGTTGACGGTGGCTTGTGCAGTGGCGTTGTGGCTGGCAGGTATGCCAGTGTTTGATGCCATTGGCCATAGCTTCTCAACCATCGCCATCGGCGGCTTTTCTACCCATGATGCCAGCATCGGCTATTTCAATAGTCCTGCCATTAATACCATCATTGCTGTTTTCCTGCTGATATCGGGCTGTAACTATGGCCTGCATTTTTCGCTATTAAGCGGACTGAATCTCCGTGTCTACTGGCGTGATCCGGAGTTTCGTATGTTTATCGGCGTACAGATGACGTTAGTCGTGATATGTACGCTGGTACTGTGGTTCCATAACGTCTATGCCAGTGGGCTGCAGACGCTAAATCAGGCGTTTTTCCAGGTCGTATCAATGGCGACGACAGCGGGCTTTACGACCGACAGCATTGCCCGCTGGCCGCTCTTCTTGCCGGTATTGCTCCTTTGTTCTGCCTTTATCGGCGGTTGCGCGGGGTCAACCGGGGGAGGTCTGAAAGTGATTCGTATTTTGCTGCTGTGTAAGCAAGGGTCGCGTGAACTGAAACGGTTGGTCCATCCTAACGCGGTCTATACCATCAAGCTGGGTAATCGCGCTTTGCCGGAACGCATTCTGGAAGCGGTATGGGGCTTCTTCTCAGCTTACGCGCTGGTGTTTTTGCTTAGTATGCTGGCAATTATCGCCACCGGCGTTGATGATTTTTCTGCATTTGCTGCCGTAGCCGCTACGCTGAATAACCTTGGCCCTGGATTGGGCGTTGTGGCAGATAATTTCACTTCCATGAATGATGTCGCAAAATGGATTTTGATTTCGACCATGCTTTTTGGTCGTCTGGAAGTATTTACATTGCTGGTACTGTTCACGCCTACCTTCTGGCGTGAATAAACCCAAGGAGAGAATAATGAAAGCGCTGATTCTGTTTTCCAGCCGTGACGGACAGACGCGGGAAATCGCTTCTTATATAGCAAACACCTTGAAAGCACATCAGGAGTGCGACGTCATTAATATCCTGCATGCGCAAGACGTTGACTGGGCGCAGTACGATCGGGTGTTGATAGGCGCATCGATCCGCTATGGGCATTTCCAGCCGGTGGTAGCGCGTTTCGTGAAGAAACATCTGGTCGAACTGCAACAGCGCGTTAGCGGCTTTTTCTCCGTTAACCTGACAGCACGCAAGCCAGAAAAACGTACACCGCAAACCAACGCCTATACGCGTAAGTTTTTGTTGCAGTCGCCATGGCAGCCCGATAGCTGTGCAGTCTTTGCCGGCGCGCTGCGTTATCCGCGTTACGGTTGGTTTGACCGGGTAATGATCCAGTTTATTATGCGTATGACAGGCGGTGAAACCGATCCGCATAAAGAAGTCGAGTACACCGACTGGCAGCAGGTAGAGCGTTTTGCTGAAGAATTTGCCCAAATGAGCAGCAAATCGCGTTAAAAAAAGACGGCTTGCTGAAAAATAAACCTAACGATCATTTTTTTGAAATAAACACTTGTCAGGGGGCGAGAACTCCCTATAATGCGCCTCCATCGACACGGCACAACGGCTTACGCCACGCGGTGTTGAGCGGTTCAGTAAGATGAATCGCCGGAGAAAAACTTCTGAAAAAAGAGGTTGACTCTGAAAGAGGAAAGCGTAATATACGCCACCTCGCGACAACGGCACGAAGCGCCGGTCGCACTGCTCTTTAACAATTTATCAGACAATCTGTGTGGGCACTCACGGACGGGATATCGCAAAAACTATTGCAGTATCAAGTCTCAGAGTGAACACGTAATTCATTACGACGTTTTTCTTTGAGCATCAGACTTTTAAATTGAAGAGTTTGATCATGGCTCAGATTGAACGCTGGCGGCAGGCCTAACACATGCAAGTCGAACGGTAACAGAGAGCAGCTTGCTGCTCTGCTGACGAGTGGCGGACGGGTGAGTAATGTCTGGGGATCTGCCCGATGGAGGGGGATAACCACTGGAAACGGTGGCTAATACCGCATAACGTCGCAAGACCAAAGTGGGGGACCTTCGGGCCTCACACCATCGGATGAACCCAGATGGGATTAGCTAGTAGGTGGGGTAACGGCTCACCTAGGCGACGATCCCTAGCTGGTCTGAGAGGATGACCAGCCACACTGGAACTGAGACACGGTCCAGACTCCTACGGGAGGCAGCAGTGGGGAATATTGCACAATGGGCGCAAGCCTGATGCAGCCATGCCGCGTGTATGAAGAAGGCCTTCGGGTTGTAAAGTACTTTCAGCGGGGAGGAAGGGAGCGAGGTTAATAACCTGGTTCATTGACGTTACCCGCAGAAGAAGCACCGGCTAACTCCGTGCCAGCAGCCGCGGTAATACGGAGGGTGCAAGCGTTAATCGGAATTACTGGGCGTAAAGCGCACGCAGGCGGTCTGTCAAGTCGGATGTGAAATCCCCGGGCTCAACCCGGGAACTGCATTCGAAACTGGCAGGCTAGAGTCTTGTAGAGGGGGGTAGAATTCCAGGTGTAGCGGTGAAATGCGTAGAGATCTGGAGGAATACCGGTGGCGAAGGCGGCCCCCTGGACAAAGACTGACGCTCAGGTGCGAAAGCGTGGGGAGCAAACAGGATTAGATACCCTGGTAGTCCACGCCGTAAACGATGTCGACTTGGAGGCTGTGAGCTTGACTCGTGGCTTCCGGAGCTAACGCGTTAAGTCGACCGCCTGGGGAGTACGGCCGCAAGGTTAAAACTCAAATGAATTGACGGGGGCCCGCACAAGCGGTGGAGCATGTGGTTTAATTCGATGCAACGCGAAGAACCTTACCTGGCCTTGACATCCACGGAATTCTGCAGAGATGCGGAAGTGCCTTCGGGAACCGTGAGACAGGTGCTGCATGGCTGTCGTCAGCTCGTGTTGTGAAATGTTGGGTTAAGTCCCGCAACGAGCGCAACCCTTATCCTTTGTTGCCAGCGATTCGGTCGGGAACTCAAGGGAGACTGCCGGTGATAAACCGGAGGAAGGTGGGGATGACGTCAAGTCATCATGGCCCTTACGGCCAGGGCTACACACGTGCTACAATGGCGCATACAAAGAGAAGCGACCTCGCGAGAGCAAGCGGACCTCATAAAGTGCGTCGTAGTCCGGATCGGAGTCTGCAACTCGACTCCGTGAAGTCGGAATCGCTAGTAATCGTGGATCAGAATGCCACGGTGAATACGTTCCCGGGCCTTGTACACACCGCCCGTCACACCATGGGAGTGGGTTGCAAAAGAAGTAGGTAGCTTAACCTTCGGGAGGGCGCTTACCACTTTGTGATTCATGACTGGGGTGAAGTCGTAACAAGGTAACCGTAGGGGAACCTGCGGTTGGATCACCTCCTTACCATGCTGAATCCCGGCCGTGAAGTGCTCACACAGATTGTCTGATGAAATGTACGAGCAAGGCGTCTTGCGAAGCAGACTCAGTGTCCCCTTCGTCTAGAGGCCCAGGACACCGCCCTTTCACGGCGGTAACAGGGGTTCGAATCCCCTAGGGGACGCCACTTGCTGGTCTGTGAGTGAAAGTCACCTGCCAAATTATCTTAAAACTGACTTACGAGTCGGCTTTAAGATATTGCTCTTTAACAATCCGGAAACAAGCTGAAAATTGAAAACGGAACAACTTTAATCCAGTTGTTCACGATTCTCTCAATTCTCGCACTCACGAGTGTCGCAAGACGCTTGCGGGTTGTGAGGTTAAGCGAATAAGCGTACACGGTGGATGCCCTGGCAGTCAGAGGCGATGAAGGGCGTGCTAATCTGCGATAAGCGCCGGTAAGGTGATATGAACCGCTATTAACCGGCGATACCCGAATGGGGAAACCCAGTGCAATCCGTTGCACTATCATGTCATGAATACATAGTGGCATGAGGCGAACCGGGGGAACTGAAACATCTAAGTACCCCGAGGAAAAGAAATCAACCGAGATTCCCTGAGTAGCGGCGAGCGAACGGGGAACAGCCCAGAGCCTGAATCAGCATGTGTGTCAGTGGAAGCGTCTGGAAAGGCGCACGGTACAGGGTGACAGTCCCGTACACGAAGATGCATGTGTTGTGAGCTCGATGAGTAGGGCGGGACACGTGGTATCCTGTCTGAATATGGGGGGACCATCCTCCAAGGCTAAATACTCCTGACTGACCGATAGTGAACCAGTACCGTGAGGGAAAGGCGAAAAGAACCCCGGCGAGGGGAGTGAAACAGAACCTGAAACCGTGTACGTACAAGCAGTGGGAGCCTCTTTATGGGGTGACTGCGTACCTTTTGTATAATGGGTCAGCGACTTATATTCTGTAGCAAGGTTAACCGTATAGGGGAGCCGTAGGGAAACCGAGTCTTAACCGGGCGCTAAGTTGCAGGGTATAGACCCGAAACCCGGTGATCTAGCCATGGGCAGGTTGAAGGTTGGGTAACACTAACTGGAGGACCGAACCGACTAATGTTGAAAAATTAGCGGATGACCTGTGGCTGGGGGTGAAAGGCCAATCAAACCGGGAGATAGCTGGTTCTCCCCGAAAGCTATTTAGGTAGCGCCTCGTGAATTCATCTCCGGGGGTAGAGCACTGTTTCGGCTAGGGGGCCATCCCGGCTTACCAACCCGATGCAAACTGCGAATACCGGAGAATGTTATCACGGGAGACACACGGCGGGTGCTAACGTCCGTCGTGAAGAGGGAAACAACCCAGACCGCCAGCTAAGGTCCCAAAGTCATGGTTAAGTGGGAAACGATGTGGGAAGGCCCAGACAGCCAGGATGTTGGCTTAGAAGCAGCCATCATTTAAAGAAAGCGTAATAGCTCACTGGTCGAGTCGGCCTGCGCGGAAGATGTAACGGGGCTAAACCATGCACCGAAGCTGCGGCAGCGACACGTAAGTGTTGTTGGGTAGGGGAGCGTTCTGTAAGCCGCTGAAGGTGGACTGTGAGGTCTGCTGGAGGTATCAGAAGTGCGAATGCTGACATAAGTAACGATAAAGCGGGTGAAAAGCCCGCTCGCCGGAAGACCAAGGGTTCCTGTCCAACGTTAATCGGGGCAGGGTGAGTCGACCCCTAAGGCGAGGCCGAAAGGCGTAGTCGATGGGAAACGGGTTAATATTCCCGTACTCGGTGTTACTGCGAAGGGGGGACGGAGAAGGCTATGTTGGCCGGGCGACGGTTGTCCCGGTTTAAGCGTGTAGGCTGACTTTCCAGGCAAATCCGGAAAGTTAAGGCTGAGGCGTGATGACGAGGCACCACGGTGCTGAAGCAACAAATGCCCTGCTTCCAGGAAAAGCCTCTAAGCATCAGGTAACAACGAATCGTACCCCAAACCGACACAGGTGGTCAGGTAGAGAATACCAAGGCGCTTGAGAGAACTCGGGTGAAGGAACTAGGCAAAATGGTGCCGTAACTTCGGGAGAAGGCACGCTGGCGCGTAGGTGGAGGGACTTGCTCCCCGAGCCGAAGCCAGTCGAAGATACCAGCTGGCTGCAACTGTTTATTAAAAACACAGCACTGTGCAAACACGAAAGTGGACGTATACGGTGTGACGCCTGCCCGGTGCCGGAAGGTTAATTGATGGGGTTAAGGGCAACCTGAAGCTCCTGATCGAAGCCCCGGTAAACGGCGGCCGTAACTATAACGGTCCTAAGGTAGCGAAATTCCTTGTCGGGTAAGTTCCGACCTGCACGAATGGCGTAATGATGGCCAGGCTGTCTCCACCCGAGACTCAGTGAAATTGAACTCGCTGTGAAGATGCAGTGTACCCGCGGCAAGACGGAAAGACCCCGTGAACCTTTACTACAGCTTGACACTGAACATTGAGCCTTGATGTGCAGGATAGGTGGGAGGCAGTGAAGTGCGGACGCCAGTTCGCACGGAGCCATCCTTGAAATACCACCCTTTAATGTTTGATGTTCTAACCTGGCGCCATAATCTGGCGTGGGGACAGTGTCTGGTGGGTAGTTTGACTGGGGCGGTCTCCTCCCAAAGTGTAACGGAGGAGTACGAAGGTCAGCTAATCACGGTCGGACATCGTGAGGTTAGTGCAATGGCATAAGCTGGCTTGACTGCGAGAGTGACGGTTCGAGCAGGTGCGAAAGCAGGTCATAGTGATCCGGTGGTTCTGAATGGAAGGGCCATCGCTCAACGGATAAAAGGTACTCCGGGGATAACAGGCTGATACCGCCCAAGAGTTCATATCGACGGCGGTGTTTGGCACCTCGATGTCGGCTCATCACATCCTGGGGCTGAAGTAGGTCCCAAGGGTATGGCTGTTCGCCATTTAAAGTGGTACGCGAGCTGGGTTTAGAACGTCGTGAGACAGTTCGGTCCCTATCTGCCGTGGGCGCTGGAAGACTGAGAGGGGTTGCTCCTAGTACGAGAGGACCGGAGTGAACGCACCGCTGGTGTTCGGGTTGTCATGCCAATGGCACTGCCCGGTAGCTAAGTGCGGAAGAGATAAGTGCTGAAAGCATCTAAGCACGAAACTTGCCTCGAGATGAGTCTTCCCTGGGGCCCTGAGCCCCCTGAAGGGACGTTGAAGACGACGACGTTGATAGGCCGGGTGTGTAAGCGCAGCGATGCGTTGAGCTAACCGGTACTAATGACCCGTGAGGCTTAACCTTACAACGCCGGAAGCGTTTTGGGAACTGAGAGTATTTTCAGCCTTGTTGACGGATATGCGTGCGTGGCCCTGCGGGCGGCGTGCGGAAACAGAATTTGCCTGGCGGCGAGAGCGCGGTGGTCCCACCTGACCCCATGCCGAACTCAGAAGTGAAACGCCGCAGCGCCGATGGTAGTGTGGGGCCTCCCCATGCGAGAGTAGGGAACTGCCAGGCATCAAAACAACGACGGAGCCTCAGCGAAAGCTGAGGCTTTTTCGTGTCTGGCGATCGGTAAAAAAGCCACGTTTGTGGCGAAAAGATCGTCAGTACCCGCCTGTAGATCCTGTCCTGCAACTATTTTTCATTCCCTTCTGCTTTTAGCTGGGCCAGGCTCCTTGATAATATTCATTGCCGTCAGCGCCCCGCCTTTAGTTTTTCACTATGAGGCTTATTAACGAATATGCCTTCCAGACCGACAGGATAAAATTTTCTTCCCACTGTATCGATCGGGTAAACTGAGCGCAGTTAATCGGAAAAGGCCGCTTCATGTCCAGTCCTGCATTCTCACTTAAAAAACTACATACCTTTGCCATCGAAACAGGCGCAGAAAAAGTTGTATACGCAGAAACGCCGCAAGATATCCTTGCAGCCTGGCGTGAGTGTCATCAGCGCGATTTGCCCTTCTTATTATTAGGTGAGGGTAGTAATGTCCTGTTTCTGCAAGCTTTCAGCGGCATAGTGGTAATAAACCGTATTAAAGGAATTACTATTACTGAAAGTGATGAGCACTGGCATCTACAGGCAGGAGCCGGTGAAAACTGGCATGCTCTGGTCGCTTACACGCTACAGCAAAACATCGCCGGACTGGAAAACCTTGCTTTAATACCCGGCTGCGTCGGCTCTTCGCCTATTCAAAATATTGGTGCCTATGGCATTGAGATAAAGGATGTTTGCGAGTGGGTTGACGTCCTTGAGCTGGAAAGCGGCCAGACTCACCGGCTGACGGCAGCAGAATGTGAGTTTGGCTATCGCGATAGTATCTTCAAGCATCGGCTACAGAACGGTTATGCGATTACCCGCGTTGGTTTTAGCTTACCCAGGCAGTGGCAACCTGTAATGAGCTATGGCGATCTGGCTAAGCTCGATCCCACAACCGTAACTCCTCAGCAGATTTTTGATTCTGTTTGTCATATGCGCCGTAGTAAATTGCCCGATCCGGCGTTAACCGGAAACGCTGGCAGCTTCTTTAAAAATCCTGTGGTTAGTGCAGAGCAGGCTAAAACATTACTGGCAACTTTTCCGCATGCTCCCCATTATCCGCAAAGTAACGGTGAAGTTAAGCTGGCTGCTGGCTGGCTTATTGATCAATGCCAGTTGAAAGGCTATCGCATTGGCGGAGCGGCCGTACATCAGCAGCAGGCCCTGGTATTAATTAATGCGGAAGAGGCGAGCGCAGAAGATGTTGTTGCATTAGCCCGTGAAATCAGACAGCGCGTGGGACAAAAATTTAACGTCTGGCTGGAGCCGGAAGTGCGTTTTATTGGCGCTGACGGAGAAAAAAATGCCGTTGAGATTATTTCATGAAAGATAACAGCGTACCGTTAAAATTAGTTTCTATCCTGGCTGATGGGGAATTCCATTCAGGTGAACAAATTGGCGAAAAGCTCGGTATGAGCCGCGCCGCAATAAACAAACATATTCAGACTTTAAAAGAGTGGGGGCTGGATGTCTTTACCGTGACAGGAAAAGGCTATTGTTTGCCTGCTCCTGTACAGTTACTGGATGAAGCGGAAATTAACCGCAACCTGGAACAACAAGGACTGGCGGTAATACCCGTTATAGACTCCACTAACCAGTATCTGCTGGAACGCATGGGATCGCTACAAACGGGCGATGCCTGCGTGGCTGAATATCAACAGGCAGGGCGTGGACGCCGTGGCCGTCAATGGTTTTCTCCTTTCGGCGCTAATCTCTATCTCTCAATGTACTGGCGTCTTGAGCAGGGACCGGCTGCAGCGATGGGCTTAAGCCTGGTTATCGGTATTGTTATTGCTGAAGTATTGCAGCGGCTGGGTGCTGAAGGCGTAAGAGTAAAGTGGCCGAACGATCTTTATCTGAACGATCGAAAGCTGGCTGGCATCCTGGTCGAAATGATCGGGAAAACAGGCGATGCCGCACAAATCGTATTTGGCGCAGGCATCAATTTGAAAATGCGTACTCCTGATGCTACGGTAGTAAACCAGGGCTGGATTAACCTGCAAGAGGCGGGTATTGCTATCAACCGCAACGAACTTGTAAGTCTGTTAGTAAATCAATTGCGTCATAGCCTGCGTGATTTCGAACGGGAAGGATTAGTACCTTTTCTTTCTCGCTGGCAGCGGCTGGATAACTTTATTAACAGACCGGTTAAGTTATTGATTGGCGATCGTGAAGTATTGGGCATCGCTCGTGGTATTGATCAACAAGGCGGGTTACTGCTTGAGCAGGATGGCGTAACGAAATCCTGGGTAGGTGGCGAAATATCCTTACGACCACAGAACTGACGGCTTACTTTATCGACAGAGTGCTTCTGAAGGCGCGTATAGCTTTTCAGAAGCACTATTCTGCTTTATTTACGTAACCGCACCTGTTCAACAGCGTGGTTAGCACTTTTGCTAAGGATCAGACTGGCACGCTCACGTGTGGGTAAAATATTTTCCTTCAGGTTACGCCAGTTAATCTCTCTCCATAGTTGGGTTGCGATATTAACGGCTTCCTCTTCGGACAGCTGTGCGTAATGATGAAAATAAGAGTCGGGATCGGTAAAGGCCCCTTTGCGGAACTTCAGAAACCGGTTGATATACCAGTCTTCCAGCAGCTCTTCAGGCGCATCGACGTAAATAGAAAAATCAACAAAATCAGAAACAAATACGTGATGTGGATCGTGAGGATAATCCATCCCGCTTTGCAGCACGTTTAATCCTTCGAGAATTAAAATATCGGGCTGCTGTACGACTTTATCGCCGTCGGGGATGACATCATAAATCAAGTGAGAATAAACCGGCGCCGTTACTTCAGTTGCCCCCGATTTCAGGTCAGCAACAAAATTGACCAGGCGGTGCATGTCATAAGACTGCGGAAAGCCTTTTTTCTTCATCAGGTCGCGTTCTTTTAATACGGCGTTCGGATGAAGAAAACCATCGGTGGTAATTAATTCGACGCGACGATGTTCAGGCCAGCGGCTTAGCAACGCCTGTAAAACGCGCGCAGTAGTGCTTTTACCTACGGCTACGCTACCGGCAATGCTGATGATATACGGGATCTTTTGCCCGCTGGTACCTAAAAACTGCTCCAGTACTGCCTGACGACGCAAATTAGAATTAATATAGAAATTCAGCAGACGGGACAAAGGCAGATAGATTTCAGCTACCTCTTCCAGTGAAAGATCTTCATTAATGCCTTTCAGACGAGCGATCTCATCCTCTGATAATGTCATCGGAACAGAATCACGCAACGCAGCCCATTGTTGGCGACTGAATGTCAGATACGGGGTGGTAAATGAGGACTCTTTATTACTCATAAGCATGCTTCTGCCAGCAGATATTTACCGAATGGCAACAGGTAAGCATAGCCATCTTCCTGTGCCCTGAAGGTAATTTCAGAAAACAATGCGCAGGAGGTTAACACCAGTAACAGGAGAAAAAGAAGGAAAAAAATGGATTGCTAAAGGTAATCAGAACGATCCTCGCAAATTTTGTTATTGATAAGCAGCAGGAACTAGGGAAGGTTTAGATAAAAAGTTCAATGCTCCTTCAGGCGGTAAAGCGGGCTAAACAATACAATGAGTTTAATCGCCATCAATGAAGGTGTGACGTCGATCACAAAAGTGAATTTTGCACGCTTTTATCTGTAGCGCTTGCCATAGTCAGGTGGGCAATGTAGCACCTCGGAAGAGAAAAGTAGTTATTCCGCAGCCAAAATTTTCATGCAAAAGAATAGCGTTATAAGTAAAAAACACGCTTTGATAACCCAGAGCCAACAGCAGGAACGGTTGTTTTTTCTTCAAAAAAACGTAAATTTGCGAAGAATTGCACAAATAGTGACCGATAGAACATTTATCGCGATTTTTTTGTTGCATACCTCAGCCGGTCTTCCTAGAATGCGCCTCACTTGATGCCGGCTTAGCTCAGTAGGTAGAGCAACTGACTTGTAATCAGTAGGTCACCAGTTCGATTCCGGTAGCCGGCACCATCAAGTATCCAAATATCAGGTGGGATTCCCGAGCGGCCAAAGGGAGCAGACTGTAAATCTGCCGTCACAGACTTCGAAGGTTCGAATCCTTCTCCCACCACCATATTTAAGCTTTGGCAACAGAGCTAAACCAAACTGAATCGCCTAAAGGTTTTCGGTTTGGAGAAGGTGAAAACCTTCGTTAAGGTTCGAGTCGAGCAGCGCGAGACAACACGCGCAGCGTGGCCCGAAGGGTGAGGAGCGAAGCGACGAGTAATCCTTCTCCCACCACCATATTCAGACTGAGCTCAAGCACAGTCGGAGTCAGCAAGCAACGCAAGTTGGCTCGAAGCTCGAATAATAAGCATCCTTAACTTATTATTCATTTGCTACAGAAAGAACAGGTAGCCGAGTTCCAGGTTGCGGGCATCGTATAATGGCTATTACCTCAGCCTTCCAAGCTGATGATGCGGGTTCGATTCCCGCTGCCCGCTCCAGATGTGCTGATATGGCTCAGTTGGTAGAGCGCACCCTTGGTAAGGGTGAGGTCCCCAGTTCGACTCTGGGTATCAGCACCACTTCTTTATCTCCCTCCCTGATTCTTCCTGTACAAAAAATTCAACAGCACAGGCGATGCCTGGTTGATGTGGTGATATCACCGATTTAACCGTGTCTTAGAGGGACAATCGATGTCTAAAGAAAAATTTGAACGTTCAAAACCGCACGTCAACGTCGGTACTATCGGCCACGTTGACCACGGTAAAACTACCCTGACTGCAGCTATCACTACCGTTCTGTCTAAAACTTACGGTGGCCAGGCTCGTGCATTCGATCAGATCGATAACGCGCCGGAAGAAAAAGCTCGTGGTATCACCATCAACACCTCTCACGTTGAATATGACACCCCGTCTCGCCACTACGCGCACGTTGACTGCCCGGGCCACGCCGACTATGTGAAAAACATGATCACCGGTGCTGCTCAGATGGACGGCGCTATCCTGGTTGTTGCTGCGACTGACGGCCCGATGCCGCAGACCCGTGAGCACATCCTGCTGGGTCGTCAGGTTGGCGTTCCTTACATCATCGTGTTCCTGAACAAATGCGACATGGTTGATGATGAAGAGCTGCTGGAACTGGTTGAAATGGAAGTGCGTGACCTGCTGTCACAGTATGACTTCCCGGGCGACGACACTCCGATCGTTCGCGGTTCCGCGCTGAAAGCGCTGGAAGGCGAAGCAGAGTGGGAAGAGAAAATCATCGAGCTGGCTGGTCACCTGGATTCTTACATTCCGGAACCTGAGCGTGCGATTGATAAGCCGTTCCTGCTGCCGATCGAAGACGTATTCTCAATCTCTGGCCGTGGTACCGTTGTTACTGGTCGTGTTGAGCGTGGCGTGATCAAAGTTGGTGAAGAAGTTGAAATCGTTGGTATCAAGGATACTGCGAAATCTACCTGTACCGGCGTTGAAATGTTCCGCAAACTGCTGGACGAAGGCCGTGCTGGTGAGAACGTTGGTGTTCTACTGCGTGGTATCAAGCGTGAAGAGATCGAGCGTGGTCAGGTTCTGGCTAAGCCGGGCTCTATCAAGCCGCACACCCAGTTCGAATCAGAAGTTTATATTCTGTCCAAAGACGAAGGCGGCCGTCACACTCCGTTCTTCAAAGGCTACCGTCCTCAGTTCTACTTCCGTACTACTGACGTGACTGGCACCATCGAACTGCCGGAAGGCGTTGAGATGGTAATGCCGGGCGACAACATCAAAATGGTTGTTACCCTGATCCACCCGATCGCGATGGACGACGGTCTGCGTTTCGCAATCCGTGAAGGCGGCCGTACCGTAGGCGCGGGCGTTGTTGCTAAAGTTCTGGGCTAATTGCCGATAACATTTGACGCAACGTACAAGAAGAGGGCATCATTTGATGCCCTTTTTATACGCTGTAACATAGAACCTGGCTCATCAGTGATTTTCCGCTCATAATCATTGCTGAGACAGGCTCTGTAGCACGGCGTGATCGACCGAGTTACGCCTCAACAGCTGCATTCGGTTTGGCTGCCTCGCATGCGCGGGGCAAAATTGTTTCTGATTTATGTGGCAGGTTGGTTTATGAGTGCTAATACCGAAGCTCAAGGAAGCGGGCGCGGCCTGGAAGCGATAAAGTGGGTAGTCGTCGCCATTTTGCTGATCGTAGCAATCGTAGGTAACTTCTATTATCGCGAAGTGACCTTACCGCTGCGCGCATTGGCTGTTGTTGTTCTCATCGCGTTGGCGGGCGGTATCGCACTGTTAACGACGAAGGGTAAAGCAACGCTGGCTTTCGCTCGTGAAGCCAGAACCGAAGTGCGCAAAGTCATTTGGCCTACGCGTCAAGAAACGCTGCATACCACGTTAATCGTTGCCGCGGTTACCGCCGTGATGTCACTGATTTTGTGGGGGCTGGATGGTATTCTGGTCCGTCTGGTATCGTTTATCACTGGCCTGAGGTTCTGAGATGTCTGAAGCTCCAAAAAAGCGCTGGTACGTCGTTCAGGCGTTTTCCGGTTTTGAAGCGCGCGTAGCACAGTCGCTGCGTGAGCATATCAAATTGCACAACATGGAAGAATTGTTTGGCGAAGTCATGGTGCCCACTGAAGAAGTGGTAGAAATCCGTGGCGGCCAGCGTCGTAAAAGCGAGCGCAAATTCTTCCCAGGTTACGTCCTGGTGCAGATGGTTATGAATGACGCGAGCTGGCACCTGGTGCGCAGCGTTCCACGTGTTATGGGTTTCATCGGCGGAACTTCCGATCGCCCGGCACCAATTAGCGATAAAGAAGTTGATGCGATCATGAACCGCCTGCAGCAGGTTGGCGACAAACCCCGTCCGAAGACGCTGTTTGAGCCGGGTGAAATGGTTCGCGTTAACGATGGTCCGTTTGCCGACTTTAACGGCGTGGTGGAAGAGGTTGATTATGAGAAGAGCCGCCTGAAGGTGTCTGTTTCTATTTTCGGCCGTGCCACACCGGTTGAGCTGGATTTCGGCCAGGTCGAAAAAGGCTAAATTGCCCGATCGAAATTTTCGATTATGAGTTGCAAAAGGCGCGAAATTGCCCTACAATTTCGCGCCTTTTGTTTTTATGTGGCTTTAATGCCATGTGAAAGATTAATCACGGGAAGCCTTAAACGGCGTTATACCCAAAAGAGGAAATATCATGGCTAAGAAAGTACAAGCCTACGTCAAGCTGCAGGTTGCAGCTGGTATGGCTAACCCGAGTCCGCCAGTAGGTCCGGCTCTGGGTCAGCAGGGCGTTAACATCATGGAATTCTGTAAAGCGTTTAACGCCAAAACAGAAAGCATTGAAAAAGGTCTGCCGATTCCGGTTGTTATTACCGTTTATTCTGACCGTTCTTTCACCTTCGTTACCAAAACGCCTCCGGCAGCTGTGCTGTTGAAAAAAGCGGCGGGTATCAAGTCTGGTTCTGGCAAGCCGAACAAAGACAAAGTGGGTAAAGTAACCCGTGCTCAGGTACGTGAAATCGCAGAAACCAAAGCTGCGGACATGACTGGTGCTGACGTAGAAGCGATGACTCGCTCTATCGAAGGTACTGCTCGTTCCATGGGCCTGGTAGTGGAGGACTAAGAAATGGCTAAGCTGACCAAGCGCATGCGTGTGATCCGTGACAAAGTTGATGCGACTAAACAGTATGACATCAACGAAGCTGTTGCTCTGCTGAAAGAACTGGCTACCGCTAAATTCGTTGAAAGCGTTGACGTTGCTGTAAACCTCGGCATCGACGCTCGTAAATCCGATCAGAACGTGCGTGGCGCAACTGTACTGCCGCACGGTACCGGTCGCTCTGTACGCGTTGCTGTATTTACCCAAGGCGCAAACGCTGAAGCTGCGAAAGCAGCTGGCGCAGAGCTGGTAGGTATGGAAGATCTGGCTGAGCAGATCAAAAAAGGCGAAATGAACTTTGACGTTGTTATCGCATCTCCGGATGCAATGCGCGTTGTTGGCCAGCTGGGCCAGGTTCTGGGCCCGCGCGGCCTGATGCCGAACCCGAAAGTGGGTACGGTTACGCCGAACGTTGCTGAAGCAGTTAAAAATGCTAAAGCTGGCCAGGTTCGCTACCGCAATGACAAAAACGGCATCATCCATACCACTATCGGTAAGGTTGATTTCGGCGCTGACAAACTGAAAGAAAACCTGGAAGCTCTGCTGGTTGCGCTGAAAAAAGCAAAACCGTCTCAGGCGAAAGGCGTGTACATCAAGAAAGTTAGCCTGTCTACCACCATGGGCGCTGGCGTTGCCATCGACCAGTCTGGTCTGACTGCAGTGGCGAATTAATAATCGCTTTACGCGGGCGAAAGTTTCTACTAGAATCTTACGCCCGTTGTTCTGTTAAAACAGAACGCATGCCTGAAGTTTGATTTTTAGCATCCGTAACGATGCCAAAGAAAAAACAAGGCAACAGATTTTCGGTTGGAGCCTGGCCTTATCCAGGCCTCCGTCCAAGACCGCAGGTGTTTCGAAAGGAACTTAATATTCCTGCGTAGACGGTGACAGAGCCTGAAGAATATTTTTATTTTCTGGATTCTGCTCACCGTGTTTTAGCGCCTGGCTTCCTTCCGGTCGCCAGGTGAAGTGAGTTCCGGTGGAATTTTTCCTCCGGCTAAAATCCAGGAGCAAAAGCTAATGGCATTAAATCTTCAAGACAAACAAGCGATTGTTGCTGAAGTCAGCGAAGTAGCCAAAGGCGCGCTGTCTGCGGTAGTTGCGGATTCTCGTGGCGTTACCGTTGATAAAATGACTGAACTGCGTAAAGCAGGTCGTGAAGCTGGCGTTTACATGCGTGTTGTTCGTAACACCCTGCTGCGCCGCGTCGTAGAAGGTACTCAGTTCGAGTGCCTGAAAGACACGTTTGTTGGTCCGACCCTGATTGCATACTCTATGGAACACCCGGGCGCTGCTGCTCGTCTGTTCAAAGAGTTCGCGAAAGCGAATGCAAAATTTGAGGTCAAAGCTGCAGCCTTTGAAGGTGAGCTGATCCCGGCGGCACAAATTGACCGTCTGGCAACGCTGCCGACCTACGAAGAAGCACTGGCACGTCTGATGTCGACCATGAAAGAAGCCGCTGCAGGCAAACTGGTCCGCACTCTGGCTGCCGTACGCGATGCAAAAGAAGCTGCTTAAGGCCTTCTTTTACTACGCACTTTTACGTACACACTATTTTCTGATTCTTAGGAACAATTGTCATGTCTATCACTAAAGATCAAATTCTGGAAGCAGTAGCCGCTATGTCCGTAATGGAAGTGGTTGAACTGGTTTCCGCTATGGAAGAAAAATTCGGCGTTTCTGCTGCTGCTGCTGTAGCTGTTGCTGCTGGCCCGGCTGAAGCTGTTGAAGAAAAAACTGAGTTCGACGTAGTCCTGAAAGCTGTTGGCGCTAACAAAGTTGCTGTGATCAAAGCAGTACGTGGCGCAACTGGCCTGGGCCTGAAAGAAGCGAAAGATCTGGTTGAGTCTGCACCGGCTGCGCTGAAAGAAGGCATCAGCAAAGACGACGCTGAAGCTCTGAAAAAATCCCTGGAAGAAGCTGGCGCTGAAGTTGAAGTTAAATAAGCCAACCCTCCAGGTTGCAGCCTGACTTTTTAGGCTGATGGCTGGTGACTTTTTGGTCACCAGCCTTTTTGCGCTACAGGGCTTCAATGGGGTTTCGCACTGTTTGTCCATTGAACGTCTTCAATATCTTTTTCTATCGACGCCTTAATATACTGCTTCCCTGCAGGGTTCCCTGCCCATGCAACAGCAATGAAATGATTTAAGAGTGATAGAAAGACGTATTGCGGAAAGTCTCTCGTACTTTCCGGCAAACAAAATAGTGTTGCATGAACTGTCCTTCAGGACGGACAGAGTGGGTCGACTTGTCAGCTAGCTGAGGAACCCTATGGTTTACTCCTATACCGAGAAAAAACGCATTCGTAAGGATTTTGGGAAACGTCCACAGGTTCTGGACATTCCTTATCTCCTTTCTATCCAGCTTGACTCGTTCCAGAAGTTTATCGAGCAAGATCCGGAAGGCCAATACGGTCTGGAAGCTGCATTCCGTTCCGTATTCCCAATCCAGAGCTATAGCGGCAACTCTGAGCTGCAGTATGTCAGCTACCGCTTAGGCGAACCTGTATTTGATGTGAAAGAGTGTCAGATCCGTGGCGTGACATATTCTGCTCCGCTGCGCGTTAAACTGCGCCTGGTGATCTACGAGCGCGAAGCGCCGGAAGGCACCGTTAAAGACATCAAAGAACAAGAAGTTTACATGGGCGAAATTCCGCTCATGACCGAAAACGGTACCTTTGTTATCAACGGTACTGAAAGGGTTATCGTTTCTCAGCTGCATCGTAGTCCTGGCGTATTCTTTGACAGCGATAAGGGTAAAACCCACTCTTCGGGTAAAGTGCTGTATAACGCACGTATCATCCCTTACCGCGGTTCATGGCTTGACTTTGAGTTTGACCCGAAAGACAACCTGTTCGTCCGTATTGACCGTCGTCGTAAGCTGCCGGCCAGTATCATTCTGCGCGCACTGAGCTTCACCACTGAACAGATTCTCGATCTGTTCTTCGAAAAAGTGGTGTTTGAAATCCGTGACAACAAGCTGCAGATGGAACTGGTGCCTGAGCGTCTGCGTGGCGAAACTGCCTCTTTCGATATCGAATCGAACGGCACAGTCTACGTTGAAAAAGGCCGTCGTATTACCGCGCGTCATATTCGTCAGCTGGAAAAAGATAATATCCAGCATATCGAAGTGCCGGTGGAGTACATCGCAGGCAAAGTGGTTGCTAAAGACTACGTTGACGAAAGCACCGGTGAGCTGATCGTATCCGCTAACATGGAGCTGTCGCTGGATCTGCTGGCTAAGCTGAGCCAGGCGGGTCATAAGCGTATCGAAACGCTGTTTACCAACGACCTTGACCACGGTGCCTATATCTCCGAAACGCTGCGCGTTGACCCAACCAACGATCGCCTGAGCGCGCTGGTTGAGATCTATCGCATGATGCGTCCGGGCGAGCCGCCGACGCGTGAAGCTGCGGAAAACCTGTTTGAGAATCTGTTCTTCTCCGAAGATCGTTATGACCTTTCTGCGGTAGGCCGCATGAAGTTCAACCGCTCTCTCGGCCGTGATGAAATCGAAGGCTCTGGTATCCTGAGCAAAGATGACATCATCGAAGTCATGAAGAAGCTCATCGGTATCCGTAACGGTAAAGGCGAAGTGGATGATATCGACCACCTCGGCAACCGTCGTATCCGTTCCGTAGGCGAAATGGCCGAAAACCAGTTCCGTGTAGGTCTGGTGCGCGTTGAGCGTGCGGTGAAAGAGCGTCTCTCTCTGGGCGACCTCGATACCCTGATGCCACAGGATATGATTAACGCTAAGCCGATCTCCGCAGCGGTGAAAGAGTTCTTTGGTTCCAGCCAGCTGTCTCAGTTTATGGACCAGAACAACCCGCTGTCAGAGATTACGCATAAGCGTCGTATCTCTGCCCTGGGCCCAGGCGGCTTGACGCGTGAGCGTGCAGGCTTCGAAGTGCGAGACGTACACCCGACTCACTATGGTCGCGTATGTCCAATCGAAACGCCGGAAGGTCCGAACATCGGTCTGATCAACTCCCTGTCGGTATATGCGCAGACTAACGAATACGGTTTCCTTGAAACGCCGTACCGTCGCGTTATCGATGGCGTGGTCACCGACGAAATTCATTACCTCTCTGCTATCGAAGAGGGTAACTACGTTATCGCTCAGGCGAACACCAACCTCGATGAAGAAGGTCATTTTGTCGATGATCTGGTGACTTGCCGTAGCAAAGGCGAATCGAGCCTGTTCAGCCGCGACCAGGTTGACTACATGGACGTTTCCACCCAGCAGGTGGTTTCTGTCGGTGCGTCCCTGATCCCGTTCCTGGAGCACGATGATGCTAACCGCGCCCTGATGGGTGCGAACATGCAACGTCAGGCGGTTCCGACTCTGCGTGCTGATAAGCCGCTGGTAGGTACCGGTATGGAGCGTGCGGTAGCGGTTGACTCCGGTGTAACCGCCGTAGCGAAACGTGGTGGTACCGTACAGTATGTTGATGCTTCTCGTATCGTTATCAAAGTTAACGAAGAAGAGATGTATCCGGGCGAAGCCGGCATCGACATCTACAACCTGACTAAATATACCCGTTCTAACCAGAACACCTGCATCAACCAGATGCCGTGCGTTTCTCTGGGTGAGCCGGTTGAGCGCGGCGACGTGCTGGCTGATGGTCCGTCCACCGACTTGGGTGAACTGGCGCTGGGTCAGAACATGCGCGTAGCGTTCATGCCGTGGAACGGCTACAACTTCGAAGACTCCATTCTGGTCTCCGAGCGCGTAGTACAGGAAGATCGTTTTACCACGATTCATATCCAGGAACTGGCATGCGTGTCGCGTGACACCAAGCTGGGGCCTGAAGAGATCACCGCTGATATCCCGAACGTGGGTGAAGCTGCGCTCTCCAAGCTGGATGAATCCGGTATCGTTTATATCGGTGCGGAAGTGACCGGCGGCGACATTCTGGTTGGTAAGGTAACGCCGAAAGGTGAAACCCAGCTGACGCCAGAAGAGAAACTGCTGCGTGCGATCTTCGGTGAGAAAGCGTCTGACGTTAAAGACTCTTCTCTGCGGGTACCAAACGGCGTTTCAGGTACCGTTATCGATGTGCAGGTCTTTACCCGCGATGGCGTGGAAAAAGACAAGCGCGCATTGGAAATCGAAGAGATGCAGCTGAAGCAGGCGAAAAAAGACCTGACTGAAGAACTGCAGATCCTCGAAGCCGGCCTGTTTGCCCGTATCCACTCAGTGCTGGTTTCCGGCGGCGTGGAAGCGGAAAAACTGGACAAGCTGCCGCGTGAGCGTTGGCTGGAGCTGGGCCTGACCGACGAGCAGAAACAGAATCAGCTGGAGCAGCTGGCTGAGCAGTACGATGAGCTGAAGCACGAGTTTGAGAAGAAACTTGAAGCGAAGCGCCGCAAAATCACTCAGGGCGATGACCTGGCACCGGGCGTGCTGAAAATCGTTAAAGTGTATCTGGCCGTTAAACGTCAGATCCAGCCTGGTGACAAGATGGCAGGTCGTCACGGGAACAAAGGTGTTATCTCCAAGATCAACCCGATCGAAGATATGCCTTACGATGAGAACGGTACGCCGGTCGATATCGTACTGAACCCGCTGGGCGTACCGTCACGTATGAACATCGGTCAGATTCTGGAAACGCACCTGGGCATGGCTGCCAAAGGCATTGGTGACAAGATCAATGCGATGCTGAAGAAGCAGGAAGAAGTCGCCAAGCTGCGTGAGTTTATCCAGCGTGCTTACGATCTGGGCGCCGACGTACGTCAGCGTGTTGATCTGAACACCTTCTCTGATGATGAAGTGCTGCGCCTGGCTGAGAACCTGAAAAAAGGTATGCCGATCGCAACGCCGGTGTTTGATGGCGCGAAAGAGAGCGAAATCAAAGAGCTGCTGCAGCTTGGCGATCTGCCGACTTCTGGCCAGATCACCCTGTTTGATGGCCGTACTGGCGAGCAGTTCGAGCGTCCGGTTACCGTTGGCTACATGTACATGCTGAAACTCAACCACCTGGTTGATGACAAGATGCACGCACGTTCTACCGGCTCTTATAGCCTGGTTACTCAGCAGCCGCTGGGTGGTAAGGCACAGTTCGGTGGTCAGCGCTTCGGTGAGATGGAAGTGTGGGCGCTGGAAGCATACGGCGCGGCCTACACGCTGCAAGAAATGCTTACCGTTAAGTCTGATGACGTTAACGGTCGTACCAAAATGTATAAAAACATCGTGGACGGCAACCATCAGATGGAACCGGGCATGCCGGAATCCTTCAACGTACTGTTGAAAGAGATCCGCTCGCTGGGTATCAACATCGAGCTGGAAGACGAGTAATTACCGCAAGGTAGCACTCGCAGTCGTACTGGTTACAAGAGAGTCCGGGCTTGCCCGGGCTTTCTTGAGAAGTCTCACTCCGACGGGAGCTAATCCGTGAAAGACTTACTTAAGTTTCTGAAAGCGCAAACTAAAACCGAAGAGTTTGATGCGATCAAAATTGCTCTGGCCTCGCCAGACATGATCCGTTCCTGGTCTTTCGGTGAAGTGAAAAAGCCGGAAACCATTAACTACCGTACCTTCAAGCCAGAGCGTGATGGTCTGTTCTGCGCCCGTATCTTCGGGCCGGTAAAAGACTATGAATGCCTGTGCGGTAAGTACAAGCGCCTGAAACACCGCGGTGTTATCTGTGAGAAGTGCGGCGTTGAAGTGACCCAGACTAAAGTGCGCCGTGAGCGTATGGGCCACATCGAGCTGGCTTCCCCGACTGCGCACATTTGGTTCCTGAAGTCTCTGCCGTCCCGTATCGGTTTGCTGCTGGATATGCCGCTGCGTGATATCGAACGCGTACTGTACTTCGAATCCTATGTGGTGGTTGAAGGCGGTATGACCAACCTCGAGAAGCGTCAGATCCTGACTGAAGAGCAGTATCTGGATGCGCTGGAAGAGTTTGGCGACGAATTCGATGCGAAGATGGGCGCGGAAGCGATCCAGGCGCTGCTGAAGAATATGGATCTGGAGCAGGAATGCGAGCAGCTGCGCGAAGAGCTGAACGAAACCAACTCCGAGACCAAACGTAAAAAGCTGACCAAGCGTATCAAACTGCTGGAAGCGTTCGTGCAGTCTGGCAACAAGCCGGAGTGGATGATCCTGACCGTGCTGCCGGTTCTGCCGCCGGATCTGCGTCCGCTGGTTCCGCTGGACGGCGGTCGTTTTGCGACTTCTGACCTGAACGATCTTTATCGTCGCGTCATTAACCGTAACAACCGTTTGAAACGTCTGCTGGATCTGGCTGCGCCAGATATCATCGTACGTAACGAAAAACGTATGCTGCAGGAAGCGGTAGATGCGCTGCTGGATAACGGCCGTCGTGGTCGCGCCATCACTGGCTCCAACAAGCGTCCGCTGAAGTCGCTGGCTGACATGATCAAAGGTAAGCAGGGTCGTTTCCGTCAGAACCTGCTGGGTAAACGCGTCGACTACTCTGGTCGTTCCGTTATTACCGTAGGTCCTTACCTGCGTCTGCATCAGTGCGGCCTGCCGAAGAAAATGGCGCTGGAACTGTTCAAACCGTTCATCTACGGCAAGCTGGAGCTGCGTGGTCTTGCTACCACCATCAAAGCCGCCAAGAAAATGGTTGAGCGTGAAGAAGCGGTGGTTTGGGATATCCTGGATGAAGTTATCCGTGAGCACCCGGTTCTGCTGAACCGTGCGCCAACGCTGCACCGTCTGGGTATTCAGGCTTTTGAACCGGTTCTGATCGAAGGTAAAGCTATCCAGCTGCACCCGCTGGTTTGTGCGGCCTATAACGCCGACTTCGATGGTGACCAGATGGCTGTTCACGTACCGCTGACGCTGGAAGCCCAGCTGGAAGCGCGTGCGCTGATGATGTCGACCAACAACATTCTGTCTCCGGCGAACGGCGAACCGATCATCGTTCCGTCTCAGGACGTTGTACTGGGTCTGTACTACATGACCCGCGACAAAGTGAACGCCAAAGGCGAAGGCATGGTGCTGACTGGCCCGAAAGAAGCTGAGCGTGTTTATCGCGCTGGCCTGGCCGAGCTGCATGCGCGCGTTAAAGTGCGTATCACTGAATACGAAAAAAATGAGCAGGGCGATTTCATCCCGAAAACCAGCATTATCGATACCACTATCGGTCGTGCGATTCTGTGGATGATCGTACCGCAAGGTCTGCCGTACTCCATCGTCAACCAGGCGCTGGGTAAAAAGGCGATCTCCAAAATGCTGAACACCTGTTACCGCATTCTGGGCCTGAAGCCGACCGTTATCTTTGCTGACCAGACCATGTACACCGGTTTTGCCTACGCAGCCCGTTCAGGCGCTTCCGTTGGTATCGATGATATGGTTATTCCAGCGAAGAAAGTGGAAATCATCACCGAAGCGGAAGCGGAAGTGGCTGAGATTCAGGAACAGTTCCAGTCTGGTCTGGTAACAGCTGGCGAGCGCTATAACAAGGTTATCGATATCTGGGCCGCGGCAAACGAACGTGTTGCTAAGGCGATGATGGAAAACCTCTCTACCGAAACGGTTATTAACCGTGACGGCGAAGAGGAAAAACAGGTTTCCTTTAACAGCATCTTTATGATGGCCGACTCTGGTGCGCGTGGTTCCGCCGCTCAGATTCGTCAGCTGGCTGGTATGCGTGGTCTGATGGCGAAGCCGGATGGCTCCATCATCGAAACGCCGATCACCGCGAACTTCCGTGAAGGTCTGAACGTACTCCAGTACTTCATCTCCACGCACGGTGCGCGTAAAGGTCTGGCGGATACCGCACTGAAAACGGCAAACTCCGGTTATCTGACCCGTCGTCTGGTTGACGTGGCGCAGGACCTGGTAGTAACCGAAGATGACTGTGGTACGCATGAAGGCATCATGATGACGCCGGTTATCGAAGGTGGCGACGTTAAAGAGCCGCTGCGTGAGCGCGTTCTTGGCCGTGTAACGGCAGAAGACGTACTGAAGCCGGGCACCGCTGACATTCTGGTATCACGTAACACGCTGCTTGATGAGCACTGGTGTGACGTACTGGAGCAGAACTCTGTCGACAGCGTTAAAGTTCGCTCTGTTGTTGCCTGTGAAACCGACTTCGGTGTGTGTGCACACTGCTACGGTCGTGACCTGGCGCGTGGCCACATCATCAACAACGGTGAGGCTATCGGCGTTATCGCGGCACAGTCAATCGGTGAGCCGGGTACACAGCTGACGATGCGTACCTTCCACATCGGTGGTGCGGCATCGCGTGCGGCTGCTGAATCCAGCATCCAGGTGAAGAACAAAGGTACTATCAAGCTGACCAACGCCAAGTCGGTTACCAACTCCGCTGGCAAGCTGGTTATTACCTCCCGTAACGTTGAACTGAAAATGATCGACGAATTCGGGCGCACCAAAGAAAGCTATAAAGTGCCTTACGGTGCGACCATGGCGAAAGGTGACGGTGAGCAGGTCAATGCCGGTGAAACGGTAGCGAACTGGGATCCACACACCATGCCGGTTATCACTGAAGTGAGCGGTTTCATCCGTTTCACCGACATGATCGACGGCCAGACCATTACCCGTCAAACTGACGAGCTGACCGGTCTGTCTTCGCTGGTGGTACTGGATACCGCAGAACGTACCACAGGTGGTAAAGATCTGCGTCCGGCACTGAAAATCGTTGATGCTAACGGTAACGATGTACTGATCCCGGGCACTGATATGCCGGCACAGTACTTCCTGCCGGGCAAAGCGATTGTTCAGCTGGAAGATGGTGTGAAGATCAGCTCTGGTGATACGCTGGCGCGTGTGCCGCAGGAATCTGGCGGTACTAAAGATATTACCGGTGGTCTGCCGCGCGTTGCTGACCTGTTTGAAGCGCGTCGTCCGAAAGAACCTGCGATTCTGGCTGAAATCAGCGGTATCGTCTCCTTCGGTAAAGAGACCAAAGGCAAGCGTCGTCTGGTGATCACGCCGATCGACGGTAGCGATCACTACGAAGAGATGATCCCGAAATGGCGTCAGCTCAACGTGTTTGAAGGTGAGCGCGTAGAACGTGGTGACGTTATCTCCGATGGTCCGGAATCACCGCATGACATTCTGCGTCTGCGTGGCGTTCAGGCTGTGACCCGTTATATCGTTAACGAAGTGCAGGACGTATACCGTCTGCAGGGCGTTAAGATTAACGATAAACACATCGAAGTTATCGTGCGTCAGATGCTGCGTAAAGCAACCATCGCTAACGCGGGCAGCTCCGAGTTCCTGGAAGGCGAGCAGGTAGAATACTCACGCGTGAAGATTGCCAACCGCGATCTGGAAACCAACGGCAAAGTGGGCGCAACTTACGCTCGCGATCTGTTGGGTATTACCAAAGCGTCACTGGCAACCGAATCGTTCATCTCTGCAGCATCGTTCCAGGAAACCACACGTGTCCTGACCGAAGCCGCAGTAGCAGGCAAGCGTGATGAACTGCGCGGCCTGAAAGAGAACGTGATCGTGGGTCGTCTGATCCCGGCTGGTACCGGTTACGCGTACCATCAGGATCGTATGCGTCGCCGCCAGTCTGGCGAGCCGACCGTGGCGCCTCAGGTGAGCGCGGAAGAAGCAACGGCCAGCCTGGCCGAGCTGCTGAACGCCGGTCTCGGTGGCAGCGACGACGAGTAATCGTCAGACGTAGCGCCATTAGAGCCATAAATAAAAAACCCTGCTTCGGCAGGGTTTTTTTATGGGCATTCAAATCACATATAAGCTTCTTTGGTAATATTTTTATCTGTGTGAAAAAGCGATATTGTGTGGGAAAGAATAAGATAGACGTGCGTAACGTTGTGGCCATCAGGCGCAGGCAAAAGTGCGCTTATCTATCCGCTTACTGCATATCAAGGGAATCCAGGCATGAACTTATCTGGCAAGGCTCTGCTGTTATTAATGCTGTCTGGTGGGCTACCCACCGCAATGGCTATCGCCGAGCCGCCGGGAGAGCCGGTACAGCGTTTTTTTAAAGGGTGGCAGGTAACCTGCAACAACCTTAACGATTGCGATATCCGTAACGTGGATGAAAATATGCGTATCGTGATCCGTCATCAGGCGGGACCTGAAGGTACTGCCTCGCTGGATATTATGAGCTTTGATGCCGGGAAAGCGGAGGGTGTCTGGCTGGATGGAAAACGTTGGAACCATGCCATAAACCTTTCAGATGCTGATGCGAATAATGATTACGCTAATGCACACAGCGACAGCTTAAGCGATATTCAGGCGCTGGTGACAGCGGCTAAAAATGCCATGACGATTTCCCTGACGTCTGATAATGAGATTACCGGTTCATTAAGCGGCCTGAATGCGGCGCTGCTGTTTGTTGATGAGCGGCAGGGGCGTCTCGGTAATCAAACGGCGCTGTTTAAAACCGGTACTGAGCCAGCCGGGAGCGTGCCATCGCGCGCCTCCGTAGTGCCTTCGTTACCACCTGTGCCGCCCGTTGTGCCATTAGATAACGCCCAGGCGCTGCTTCAAAAAGTGATCGCCAGCCAGCAGCCGGTACTGAAAAGGGAGGAGTGCGAACCTGCTGAAGAGGATATCGCACGCAGCGAGGCGCAACCGCTGGACGCGCAGCATGCTTTAGTGATGATTAACTGCGGCATGGGTGCCTATCAATCTTCCAGCGTACTGTTTATTACGCCGCGCGCCGCACCTGAAAAAGCGCAGCAGCTGGTGTTACCGTTACCGTTACATAACGCGGAAGGCAAGCCCAATAGCGTAAGCTGGTTTACCGAAGTCAGCTACGATCCGCACAGCGGCCAGCTGTTTCATGCTTCGCGTGGTCGCGGCATCGCTGATTGTGGTGAAAGCGCAGCCTGGCGCTATGACGGCAATATATTCCATTTGATGAGCTATAACAGTCAGCCGGGCTGCGACGGTGGTGAACCGGGAGACTGGCCTTCGGTATGGGCTACGCCAGGTTATACCGACAGCGAAAACAGCCGGTAATTGCCCTGTCTCATTGCCGGGTTAGGGAAGGGCAGGGTCAGCAGAGTGAATAAAAAACTGACCCTGGTCAGCGCGTTATTGCCTGACGCCATTACTGTAATTCGTGCAGCCAGCAAGGCAAAGCGCGCCCGTTTAACACTGGAGAATCTCTTCCAAAAAAGATCGGCAACGTGTCATCCGTTACCTTTTATTACGGCGAGCGTCCCAGCCAGCTGTCCCAGTCTTTCCATACCGGCTGTAATCCTGCCCGCGTAAGCGCCGTCGCCACTTCTTGCGGGGTACGGTGATCGTCTGGTGAAAACTGCTCCAGCTGCGGATCGTGATCGGCATAGCCGCCGGGCTGTGTTTTGGAAAAAGCGCTAATGCTGTTGATGGCCAGCGGTACCACACTGTCGCGAAACGCAGGAGATTCCCGCGTCGATAACGTAAGCTCTACTTCCGGCGCAAACAGGCGGAAAGCGCAAATAGTCTGTACCAGTTGGGCTTCGCTCATCAAGGATGCAGGCTCAATCCCGCCAGCACAGGGACGCAGACGCGGGAAAGCAATGGAATAACGGCTCTGCCAGTAAGTTTTTTGCAACCACAGCAAATGCTCCGCCAGCATAAAACAGTCAGTTCGCCAGCTGTCGGAAAGGCCGATCAGCGCGCCAAGTCCGATCTTGTCGATCCCGGCGCGGCCCAGCCGATCCGGTGTTTCCAGCCGAAAGAAAAAGTCCTGCTTATTTCCTTTCAAATGATGTTGCTGATAAATTTTTGGATGGTAGGTTTCCTGATAAACCAGCACGCCATCCAGCCCGATATGTTTCAGCCCCACATATTCCGCTTCCGATAAAGGCTGCACTTCCATCATCAGCGAACTGAAATGTCGCCGGATCTGCGGCAGGTGCTGGTGGAAGTATTCAACGCCTACTTTGGTCTGATGCTCGCCAGTAACCAGCAGCAGATGATCAAAGCCCATGGCGCGGATCGCCTGACATTCGCGTTCGATCTCATCCGCATCGAGCGTTTTACGCTTAATACGGTTACTCATTGAAAAACCGCAATAGGTACAGTCGTTAGCGCACAGATTCGAAAGATAAAGCGGTACGTAAAAACTGACCGTATTACCGAACCGCTGACGCGTCAGGCGTTGAGCTTTCTGCGCCATTGGCTCAAGAAAAGCCGCCGCCGCCGGAGAGAGCAATGCCATGAGATCGTCGCGATCCGGGCACGAGGCGTTTAGCGCCTGCTGCACATCGGCGGCGGTTTTGCTGTGAATACGCAGGCGGATATCATCCCAGTCAAGCTGTCGCCAGCGTTCGATAAAATCCTTCATTGGGCGCCCTCCGATTGACTGAGAAAAGCGGTCAGCGGACTGGATGGCGCTGCCTGTGGCTGGCTGGCACCAAGGCCGCTTTGGTGTGCAATGCGGCCGGCTTCAACAGCGAGACGAAATGCCCGCGCCATTTCTACCGGGGAACGCGCCACGGCAATCGCTGTATTTACCAACACCGCATCCGCACCCATTTCCAGCGCTTCACTGGCATGACTGGGCGCGCCGATTCCGGCATCAATAACCACTGGCACTTTCGCCTGTTCGATAATAATGGCCAGCAGGTCGCGGGTTTTTAACCCCTGATTGCTACCGATAGGTGCCCCCAGCGGCATGACAGCGGCGCATCCCACCTCTTCCAGCCTTTTGCACAACACCGGATCGGCGCTGCAGTAGGGCAGCACGGTAAAACCTTCTCTGACCAGCTGCTGCGCCGCCTTCAGCGTTTCAATCGCGTCCGGCAGCAGATAACGCGCATCGGGGTGGATTTCCAGCTTCAGCCAGTGGGTACCAAGCGCTTCGCGCGCCAGGCGGGCGGCAAATATGGCTTCTTCTGCGGTTTTCGCTCCTGAGGTATTTGGCAACAGCTGTACGCCCAGCGCCTGCAGCGGCGCAAGAATGCCATCATCGCCGCCGCGTAAGTCGAGACGTTTCATTGCCATGGTCACCAGCTGTGAGCCAGAGGCGCGAATTGCCTCAAGCATCAATGTGGGCGTGGCGAATTTTCCGGTACCGGTAAACAGGCGAGAAGAAAATTGTTTATCTGCTATCTGTAACATATCAGCCTCCGGCTATTGCCTGAAAAATCACCACAACATCCCCTTCGCATAACGTATGCTGTGACCAACTGCCACGCGGTATTATCTGTTGATTAACCGCCAGCGCAGTGCCAGCAGGCTGGCACGCCAGCTGATCCAACAGTTGATCCAGCGTAAGCGGGGAGTCCAGCGTCAGCGCCTCATCATTAACGACGATTTTCATTTATCGCCTCCGCAAACCGGACAATGCGGATCGGGAGTGAGGCTCAGGGTACGCCAGGTTTGTTGACGACCATCAAACAGACGCAGTTGCCCATCCAGCGCGGAGGAGAGGCCAGCCAGCATTTTCAGCGCCTCAAGCGCCTGTAACGTTCCGATTGTGCCCACGACCGGGCCAAGTACGCCGGCGGTACGGCAGTTACGCTGAGGTTCGCTGTTGTCTGGCCAGAGACAGCGATAGCAGCCATGTCGCCAGGGCGGTGAGATCACCAGCAGCTGTCCGCTGAAACCAACGGCGCTTCCGCTGATCAGCGGCGTATTGGCCGCGACGCAGGCGGCATTAACCGCATGACGGGTGGTCATATTATCACTACAGTCCAGCACCAGATTCACCTGCGGCACCCAGTGTGCCAGCTGTTCAGCATCCATTCTTTCCTGCAGGGCGATAGTTTCCACTTGTGGATTAAGGGATTGCAGTTGATACTGGGCCAGTGACGCTTTCGCTTTACCGCAGTCGGCGCTGCGATAGAGGATTTGTCGCTGTAAGTTGCTGATATGCAAAATATCATCATCAGCCAGCAGCAGCTTGCCAACGCCCGCCGCCGCCAGCCATAGCGCGGCAGGCGCGCCAAGACCGCCAAGGCCGACAATCAGTACGCTGGCCTGTTGCAGCTTCTGTTGGCCCTCTACGCCAAATTCTTCCAGCAAAAGCTGGCGGCTGTAACGCAGGAAATCGCGATCGTTAATCATCATCCTCGTCTCCCGCACCAGCCAGCGCCAGCAATTTTTGGGTGGCGTCGCGCCAGTCGGCAGCCTGTGTAATTGCGCTGACCACCGCTATGCTGCCGACGCCGCAGGCCAGCACAGCAGGCGCGCGTTCAAGGCTAATGCCGCCGATGGCGACGGTAGGGATGTTTTCCAGCCGTGCCAGATGGCGTTTTAACTGCTCCAGGCCCTGAGGAGAAGAGGGCATTAGCTTGGTTTGCGTTGGGAAAATATGGCCCAGGGCAATATAGGAGGGCTTCACGGCCAGTGCCCGATCGATTTCCTCGTCATCATGCGTAGAAATGCCAAGACGCAGGCCAGCGTGACGAATTGCCTGCAAATCGGCGACATCCAGATCTTCCTGTCCCAGATGAACGCCGTAAGCATGGTGTTTAATCGCCAACTGCCAGTAATCATTAATAAACAGCCGCGCCTGGTACGTTTTGCCTAACGCGATAGCCTGTTGCACAATTGGCTCTACTTCGGCGTCAGGCTGGTCTTTGATGCGTAGCTGTAAGGTACGCACGCCCGCATCCAACAGACGCGCTATCCATTCCAGACTATCGACAACAGGATAGAGACCAAGCCGGTGGGGCGTTGCAGGAAAAGGCTGGATCATGCTTTTTCCTCCGGGCGGAGCGCATCAGCAGGATGATAAAGCTCACTGCCACGCTGACGAAATGCCTGTGACATCTCAGCCATGCCCACTTCAATCGGCTGCGCCTCAGCCTGCTGTTTTGCCGCGTAATCGCGCACTTCCTGCGTGATTTTCATTGAGCAGAATTTCGGACCGCACATCGAACAGAAATGTGCGACCTTGCCCGATTCCTGCGGCAGTGTTTCATCGTGATAAGCGCGAGCGGTATGCGGATCGAGTGCAAGATTAAACTGATCTTCCCAACGGAATTCAAAACGCGCTTTTGACATGGCGTTATCGCGGATCTGCGCGCCGGGATGACCTTTCGCCAGATCGGCGGCGTGTGCGGCGATCTTATAGGTAATCAGGCCTTGCTTAACATCCTCTTTATTCGGCAGGCCCAGATGCTCTTTCGGCGTGACGTAGCAGAGCATCGCACAGCCAAACCAGCCAATCATGGCGGCGCCGATACCGGAGGTGAAATGGTCATAGCCGGGGGCGATATCGGTGGTCAACGGGCCGAGCGTGTAAAAAGGCGCTTCGTGGCAGTGCTCCAGCTGCTCGGTCATATTGCGTCGGATCATCTGCATTGGCACATGTCCCGGTCCTTCAATCATCACCTGAACGTCATACTCCCAGGCAATTTTGGTCAGCTCGCCCAGCGTATGCAGTTCGGCAAACTGCGCTTCATCATTGGCATCCTGGATCGAGCCGGGACGTAGCCCATCGCCCAGCGACAGAGAAACATCATAGGCGGCACAAATTTCACAGATTTCGCGGAAGTGCTCATACAGAAAGCTCTCCTGATGATGGGAGAGGCACCACTTAGCCATAATCGAGCCGCCGCGCGAAACGATACCGGTCAGACGTTTTGCCGTCATTGGCACATAGCGCAACAGCACCCCCGCGTGGATAGTAAAATAGTCCACGCCCTGTTCCGCCTGCTCCAGCAGGGTATCGCGGAACAGTTCCCAGGTCAGGTTTTCCGCAATGCCGTTGACCTTTTCCAGTGCCTGATAAATTGGAACCGTACCAATCGGCACCGGGCTGTTACGCAAGATCCATTCGCGCGTTTCATGAATATAACGTCCGGTAGAGAGATCCATCACGGTATCCGCGCCCCAGCGGGTGGACCAAACCAGCTTTTCAACCTCTTCTTCAATAGAGGAGCTGACGGCAGAGTTGCCGATATTGGCATTCACCTTAACCAAAAAGTTACGGCCAATAATCATTGGCTCTGCTTCGGGATGGTTGATATTGGCAGGGATAATCGCGCGGCCTGCGGCAACCTCCTGGCGCACAAATTCCGGTGTGATGTTTTCCGGCAGCTGAGCGCCAAAGCTGTGGCCAGGATGCTGCTGGAGCAGAACTTCGCTACGAATACGTTCGCGGCCCATGTTTTCCCGCAGGGCGATAAATTCCATTTCCGGCGTGATGATACCCTGACGGGCATAGTGCAGTTGGGTAACACGGCGGCCAGCTTGCGCGCGGCGCGGACGCGGCAGGTTATCAAAGCGCAAATGATCAAGCCCTTCATCTTTCAGGCGCAGCTGGCTGTAGCTGGAGCTAAGTTCTGTCTGTTCGGTATCAGCACGTTGCTCAATCCAGGCGCTGCGCAGGCGCGGCAACCCCTTGTGCACATCGATAGTTGCTTCGGGATCGCCATACGGGCCAGCCGTATCGTAAACCGGAACCGGCTCGTTATCTTCATAGACTGGCGCGGTTTTATCACCGCCGATCAACGTTGGGCTCAACTGGATTTCACGCATCGGTACGCGAATGTCGGGGCGGCTGCCCTGGATCCAGATACGCTTTGAATTAGGAAATGCGGTTCCCTGCAGAGAGGCAATAAATTGTTGCGCCTGGGCGCGCTGTTCACGACGGTTTGGTTTAGCAGACATAGCAAACTCCAGATAAAGGAACATTGCTTGTCCGGAGCTCGGAAGGAGTAACGACACGGCGTCAATACGGATTGACGCCGTGAGATGATCTGTACTCTTGTTCCCTTCGCAGGTTCTAACCTGATCAGGTTCCGCGGATCCCGAATTAACGGTCTCAGCCTAAAAGGCACTCCGACAAGAAGAAAATCGCGCTGCAGACAGGCTGCTGGCGACACCTCGCACGCGTTATGTTGCGACAAGGTTATAAAAAAGCCCCTTCAGCATAAAGGGGCGTTGGCAAAACTACAAGAGGTATACCCGTCATACTTCACGTTGCTGGTGCGTTGGCTTTCCTCGCTCGCCCCAGTCACTTACCGGTGTAAGCTTCTGGGGACTCACTGCGTCGCTACCTGCCCGCAACGCGAATTATTTAGGGTATACCCGTCATACTTCACGTTGCTGGTGCGTTGGCTTTCCTCGCTCACCCCAGTCACTTACCGGTGTAAGCTCCTGGGGACTCACTGCGTCGCTGCCTGCCCGCAACGCGAATTATTTAGGGTATAAAAAATGATTAACGGTTACGCCGGACGTGCCAGCGCCTGATCGTTAGCCGCAGCCAGCGCAGCTAAATTGTTCTCAAAGGCCAGTTGGATCAGTTTATCTTCCAGCGTGAAGCGCGCTTCCAGCGCTTCGCCCACTTCAGATAGCGCCTGCTGGAACTCCATGCAGTTATCATGATCGATAGCTGCTTCAAAATGGGTATCGTAAAGCTGCATGATTTGTTCAGTATTACCCTGCAGCGCAGGATAGATTTGTGCAGCAGCCAGCAACGGGCTGTCGCCAGTCATCTCTTCGATAATGCGTTCATAAACATTGAAATGGCCGGTAGAAAGATAGTCCACCAGATTCTGACAAAAATTGTCGAGCGCCTTTTCATCAAGGGCGGTGAGAGACTCTTTGTTCGGTTTGATGCCAACAACCTGATAATAAGCAACCAAAAGCTGCCTGCGCGCATTAAGCCAAAGGTCTACCAGTTCATTACTGCCACCTACGCGCTCGGTCAGAACGTCTAACTGGTTAAGCATGTTTGTCTCCGTGAGTTATAGTCTTACCGCTACTTATACTTAACATCAGTACAGAGGCTGTGTCCCGTATCCGTTCCACTTTTAAGAATAATTACGGCCCCAGTCACAAAAGTGCTGAAGCAAAGGATGACTTTTTTATGGAACGTGCGATCAAAAGCGTAGACGCTGGCTGGTGGGTTGTCAGCCACGAACAAAAAATTTGGTTGCCAAACGGTGAATTACCGTACGGTACGGCAGAAAATTGTGGTCTGGTGGGATCGCAGGGCGCGATTATCGGCGAATGGCAGGGCGACCCGGTCTGGTTGATCCGTGAGAACCGTCACGATCAGATGGGATCGATACGACAAATTATCGATATCGATAGCGGGCTGTTTCAGTTGGCAGGTCGCGGCGTACAGCTGGCTGAGTTTATTCGTTCACATCGTTATTGCGGCTACTGCGGTCATGAAATGCATCTCAGCAGTCGTGAAAATGCCTGCCTCTGCGGCCATTGCCGACAGCGTTACTATCCGCAAATCGCTCCCTGCATTATTGTCGCCATCCGGCGTGACGATAAAATTTTGCTGGCGCAGCATGCAAGCCATCGCAACAGTATTTACACCGTGCTGGCGGGGTTTGTTGAAGTTGGCGAAACGCTGGAGCAGGCGGTGGCGCGTGAAGTTATGGAGGAGAGCAGCGTGCGGGTGAAAAATCTGCGCTATGTCACCTCTCAGCCCTGGCCCTTTCCTCATTCGCTGATGATGGCGTTTATGGCGGAATATGAAGGAGGCGAACTGCAAATCGATAATAACGAGCTGATCGATGCCGACTGGTTTCGTTATGACGCTCTGCCGCAGTTGCCTCCAGCTGGCACCGTTGCCCGCCGCCTGATTGAAGATACGGTAGCGCTCTGTCGCGCAGCGGATGAATAGTTGTGTTTGATATCAATCAGGCAGGCGGAAACTTTACGCAGAAATTGTAAACGATGAACGTCCGCTATGAGCGAAAAGCGGACGTTGAATGCTCGAAGATTGATTGCATCCTTCTGGTTTACCTGTGCAGGCATACCGTAAACGAATTATCACAAGATGAGCCATTGCCAGATAAACATATCTGAATTAATGAATATATGATTGACTCACAGATTGCAGGCAGCGAGAATGTCTTCAATTCCGGACTCAGGAGTCATCATGCCTCAATTTCAGCCTCTTCAGCTTTTCAAAAATCTCTCTGATGAAACACGACTCAGTCTGGTGCTGCTGTTGCGCGAAAAAGGAGAGCTTTGCGTCTGTGAACTCACGTCAATGCTGAAAGAAAGTCAGCCTAAAATTTCCCGGCATCTGGCGTTACTCAGAGACGCCGGTCTGCTTATCGACAGGCGTGACGGCAAGTGGATTTATTATCGGTTATCACCACACATGCCCGCCTGGGCTGCTGCGGTGATTGAGCAGGCTTACCTGTGTCAGCGCGATGACATTCTGCAACTCAGTCAGCAGGCTGAAAGGAATAACGCGACCACCAACGGCAAGCCTGTCTGCATTTAAAAATTTACCCAAACACATATGATTTTTCATACTTGTTGGCAGGGCTATCTTTAGTCCGGTTTGCAGGCTTTATATCCAAAGGAGAAAGTATGTTTCTGGCAGGCGCTATATTCGTCCTGACACTGGTGCTGGTTATCTGGCAGCCAAAGGGACTCAGTATTGGCTGGAGTGCGGTTATCGGGGCCGCGCTGGCGCTGCTGACCGGCGTGGTGCATATCGGTGATATTCCGGTTGTCTGGCAGATTGTCTGGAACGCCACGGCCACGTTTATCGCGGTTATTATCATCAGCCTGCTGCTTGATGAGTCTGGCTTTTTTGAGTGGGCTGCACTGCACGTTTCCCACTGGGGAAGCGGCAGAGGCAGGCTGCTTTTTACGTATATTGTTCTGCTGGGCGCAACGGTAGCGGCACTGTTCGCCAATGATGGAGCGGCGCTTATCCTGACGCCAATCGTCATTGCTATGCTGCTGGCGTTGGGCTTTAGCCCCGGCGCCACGCTGGCGTTTGTGATGGCGGCAGGCTTTATCGCGGACACATCCAGCCTGCCGCTCATCGTATCGAACCTGGTCAACATCGTGACGGCGGACTTTTTTAAGTTGGGGTTCAGCGAATATGCATCTGTCATGGTGCCGGTAAATATCGCGTCCGTGGCGGTCACGCTGGTTATGCTTCACCTCTTCTTCCGTAAAGACCTCCCGGTCACTTATGACCTGGCGAAACTGAAGGTGCCACGGGAAGCCATTCGTGACATGCGAACTTTTAAAGCCGGATGGCTGGTCCTGCTCCTGCTGCTGGCCGGTTTTTTTGCCCTGGAGCCGCTCGGCGTTCCGGTCAGTCTGGTGGCTGCGGTGGCGGCATTTATTCTGTGGCTTGTTGCCCGGAAAGGGCACGTAATTGACACCCGTTAATTGACACCCGTAAAGTGCTGAAGGGCGCGCCCTGGCAGATCGTCATCTTCTCGCTGGGTATGTATCTCGTGGTGTATGGCCTGCGCAACGCCGGGCTGACGGATTACCTCTCAGCCATCCTGAACCGGTTTGCAGAGCACGGCGTCTGGGGTGCCACGCTCGGCACCGGTTTTTTGACGGCCTTTCTGTCATCGGTGATGAACAACATGCCTACCGTCCTGGTCGGTGCCCTGTCCATTGATGGCAGCACGGCTCAGGGCGCGGTGAAGGAGGCGATGATTTACGCCAACATCATCGGCTGCGATCTCGGCCCGAAAATCACACCCATCGGCAGCCTGGCGACCCTGCTGTGGCTGCACGTTCTGGCGCAGAAAAACATCACCGTCAGCTGGGGCTACTACTTCCGCGTGGGCATTGTGATGACCCTGCCGGTGCTTTTTGTGACGCTGGCCGCGCTGGCCCTGCGCCTGTCTGTTTAACCTTAACCCCGGGGCTGCGTCTGCGCAGCCCCGTAACGGAGTACCGTTTATGACTGATATCACTATTTACCACAACCCGGCCTGCGGAACGTCCCGTAATACTCTGGCGCTTATCCGCAACAGTGGCGTGGAGCCAACAGTGATTTTGTATCTGGAGACGCCACCATCCCGCGACGAGCTTAAAAAGCTGATAGCTGATATGGGTATCAGCGCACGCGCCCTGCTGCGTAAAAATACAGAGCCGTATGAGCATCTGGGGCTGGCAGAAGACCGGTTCAGCGATGATGAACTGCTGAATGCGATGCTGGCTCACCCCATCCTCATCAACCGCCCGGTGGTCGTGACGCCGCTCGGCACAAGGCTCTGTCGTCCGTCTGAAGCGGTTCTGGACATTCTGCCTGACCGGCAGCAGAAAGCGTTTACGAAAGAGGACGGCGAAAAAGTCATTGATGAACACGGAAACCGGATCAGCCACTAATTTTTCAGCGTGCTGCCGACAGGAAGGGAGACGCAAAAACAGAAGCCGGCAGATGCCGGCTTTTTTCATATACTGCGCTGATTAACCCGCTCAGACAGCTGCGCGGCACTCTCTTTCCTTTCGCTGTAGCGATCGGTCAGGTAGTCACTGCGCCCGCGCGTCAGCAGAGTGAACTTCATCAGCTCCTCCATTACGTCCACGATGCGGTCGTAGTAAGGCGAAGGCTTCATGCGACCATCTTCATCAAATTCGGCCCAGGCTTTTGCCACGGATGACTGATTCGGGATAGTGATCATACGCATCCAGCGCCCCAGAATGCGCATCTGGTTAACGGCGTTGAAAGACTGCGAGCCGCCGCTGACCTGCATGACGGCCAGGGTTTTCCCCTGCGTCGGGCGGACCGCCCCTGACGTCAGCGGTATCCAGTCAATCTGCGCCTTCATGATGCCGGTCATGGCGCCGTGACGCTCCGGTGAGCACCAGACCATGCCTTCCGACCAGAGAACCAGCTCGCGCAGCTCCTCAACTTTCGGGTGCGTCTCCGGAGCGTCGTCGGGCAGCGGCAGGCCGGACGGGTTAAAAATTTTCACTTCGGTACCCATTGCCGTCAGCAGCCGGGCCGCCTCTTCCGTGGTGAGACGGCTGTATGAGCGTTCCCGCAGCGAGCCGTAGAGCATCAGAATGCGGGGCGGGTGTGCTACTTCTTTGGCACGCAGTTTCTCTTCCGTCAGCGGCGCGTCCAGAAGCGCGAGGTCAATGTTTTTCAGGGTATCTTTGATGTTGTTCACAATGAGGTCTCTTCGTGAGTCGTCGCGGGTGACAGCCTGCAGCTGCCGCCTGCGCAGCATTCTTCTGTAAGAAAGGCCATCAGCTGTTCAAGCTGCGCATAGCACGGTCTGCAGAACAGGGTGCGGCTCTGCCGTTCCTGGTTGATCAGGCCGGCGGACATCAGCGCAGAAAGGTGATGGCTGAGCGTGGAGGCCGGAATGCCGAGGCGCTTCTGCAGTTCGCCGACCGGCAGGCCATCATGGCCCGCCTTAACCAGCTCCCGATAAATGCTCAGGCGCGTTGGGTGTCCTAACTCACGGAGTGCATTTGCTGCAGTGTTTAAATCCATATCTCCTCCAAAACTATACTTCCAGAATAATAGAAATAATGATGGAGTCAAACAGGCGCGAAATCTTTGTATTTGAGCAATCGTCAAGGCTGATTGTCCGCTTATGGCACATAGCGGACATTAGTATCAGTATCCTGATGGCCCCTCCGGCTCTCTGCCGTTACGGATCGTTGAGCCTCACTCCGCTAACCTGCAAAGTCGGTATCAACGTTGAATATTCCCTGACGTGGAGCCACCCGGCGGGAAAGGAACAATTGTAATTCCCCATCCTTTCCTGCTCAAAGAATAACCTCCCTCGCTTTCAGCGAAATATCAGAGACTGATGAGCGGCGGCGCCTGTGCGCGCGCCGTCGCCGACGGCAATGGCCACGTTGCCTGCGGCAACCGCCGCATCCCCGCAGGCAAATACGCCGGGAACGTTCGTTTCGCGCATCGCATCCACCTTAATAAACTCTCCGGTTGGCCCTGCTTCCAGCTCACATCCGAGCTGAACGGCTAAAGGAGAACTCAGGCGTGTCCGGGGCTGAATAAACAGCCCGGCAAGCCTGATTATTCGCCCGCTGGCGAGGGTGATATCAGCCTGATCTTCCCCGATGGACAAAACCGGCTCGGCTTCTACCGTTACGCCACGTCGGGCCAGCTGGGCGAGCTGCGCGGCATCCGGTGTGTAGGCCTCATTGAGGAACAGCGTGGTTGGCCCCCAGTCCGGCAGCATCAACGCCTGATGGATAGCCAGCGGCGATGATGCCAGCACGCCGATCATTCCGCCGTTCAGTTCATACCCGTGGCAATAGGGACAGTGAAAAACCTTCTTTCCCCACAGCGCGGTCAGGCCAGGGAGGGCCGGCAGCTCATCCTTCACACCCGTCGCCAGAATCAGGCGGCGCGCCGCAAAAGACTGCCCGGATCCGACAACGATGGCATAGCCCTCTTGCTCCGCTTTTGCATGGATGGCGGTGTCCGTCACCCATTCGACCGTGGGATAGGCCATCAGCTGCTCGCGCGCCTTACTGGCTATCGCGCCGGGATGCTCTCCGTCCTGCCCCAGAAAGCCGTGCGAGCTGTAAGCAAAGCGGTTGCGGCGTTGCCCTGCATCGATGATCAAAATCTGCCGGCGCGCCCGTGCGAGCTGCAGGCCTGCGGAAATACCGGCGTAGCTGCCGCCGACGATAATCGTGTCATAAACCATTTTGCTCTCCTGAGATCTGCAACGGCCGGGTGAGTTTCGATACAACATAAGTTACTTGATAATGGGGTGTCAATACTTTCGTAACTTATACTGTTTCGAGTTATGCTCATCGCCCGTTCTTCAGGAAGCGATCGACATGAGAAATGACACCCGTCTCTCCCGCATGCTGCACGTATTGATCCACATGTCCCGGCATGACCGGCCCGCCACGTCGGATACCATCGCGGAGATGCTTAATACCAACCCAGTGGTGGTGCGGCGCACCATGGCGCTGCTGAAAGAAAAGGGCTATGTGCGTTCGGAAAAAGGCCATCGGGGTGGCTGGACGCTAGCGAAGCCGCTGGCGGATATCACCCTGCTGGACATTCATAAGGCGCTGGGCTCCTCTTCACTGTTCGCGATCGGCTTGTCGACCGATCATCCGGAGTGCCTGGTCGAGCAGGCGGTGAACGCCGCGTTAACCGAAGCGTTCGACGCGGCGCAGGCGCTGCTGTTGAAACGACTCGAAAGCGTCACCCTGGCAGAGTTAGCCGGCGATTTTGAACGCCGCTATCTGACGCGTTGAGTGTGTCTGCGGGAGCGGGCTGAGGACCTGTTGATGTCTGCTCCTGACCTGAACCGGTCAGAACCCCTGTTTCCCCGTGCGCCAGCCGTTTTAACTGAACGCCGTGAATCAGGATCGATGGCCCTGGACAGCATCTGGCTGTACGGACGGGCCGGATCGCCAATCCGGCGAAAAAACCGTCCGCCGAGCAGGGCGGCGTGGCTGCCAGCGGCTGAAGATAACGGACTGAAACGCCGCCATGCAGGCTGCGGCTATCTGGCCAGGGGGCTTTTATCCACCAGCGCATCCGGCAGCGTGCTGCGCTGCCGGAACCACGCCGCGAAAAAGCCGATAATAATGCAGAATTCGGCGATATCGCCGCCGTAATACATCCACTGCGCGGCCGCCTGTATCTCTGCAAGGCTGGCAGCGGTGCCGTGCGGGTAGCCGTAGCCGTACATCAGTTTACCGAGAATGGCATGCGCGGCCGTGGCCAGGAAGATGACCAAAAGCCGTACCGATCTCGGCGGACGATGGGGCGCAGGATCAGGCCCGGCGACCGACCAGGTAAACAGGTAGCCAGAGAGGACAAAATGCAGATGAAGAAAAACAAACAGGACAGGACTGGCCATACTCAGCGCGTAAAAGGGGGTGAGATAAAGCAGATACATCCCGCCAATATCTAAAAAGGCAGCGGTAACCGGATGGATTAAAAATCGCACCGGCTGGGTACGCAGGATAGTCATGATGCTGCGTGCCCGCTGCGCGGATACGCTGCGCAGCAAAAGCGAGCCAGGTGCGCCAAATACCAGTCCAAGCGGCCCAAACATCCCCAGACAGAGATGCTGCAGCATGTGACCCCGTAAATCGTGATGCGCCCAGTCAGCCAGAGGCGGCAACACAGCTGCCACGATCACAAGTGTGCCGGCCGTAAAGCTGGCCAGGTGCCAGAGGCTCCATCGGGCGGTGCGGCGCAGCCGCACCGCGGCCAGCAGATAAAAGCAGAGCAGGATGAGAGGCAGGATGCCCAGAAGCAGCCACAGCGCGGCTGAAGGGTGTCCTCCTGAATGATGCATCATCGGATCCACTGGCTACCTTCCCGTCTCAAGACGCGCTGCCGCCCGCGCGCGGCGATAAAGGAGAATGCCCGCCGCGATGAACAGCAGACCAAACGCGTTCCAGACAAGGTCGTAGAGCCATAGGTTATCGACATAGCGGATCTGATGCAGTTTGAGCAGCTTATGGTCGACAATACCGTCAAACAGCTGAAAAGCGCCCAGGCCCAAAATGAAGCCCGCCCATGCTGCGGTGAGATCAAGTCGTCTGCGGCTGCGTAGATCGGCAAACATAAAAAAGCCGAGTACAAAAAAGATCAGCTCGCCTGAATGCAGCAGGCCGTCCGAAAGCAGGCTGAACGCTGGCGTGCCCCAGTCAAAAAAGTGATGCCAGGCAAGGATCTGATGAAAAATGATTTCATCAATCGCCGCCATCATGCCGATGCCAAGCGGAAGAGTGGCGATGAAAGAACGTTTCAGGTCGGACTGCGGAACGGGAATCGAAGGCGGCACGGTGCTCTCCTGAGAAAATCAAAACGCCGGAACAGGAAGCGTAGCTGAAATTCACCGATACCCGATCGGTTGCCCTGAGCCGCCACGCGGTTGCCGCTGGCGCAGGCTACGGCCAGGCACCTAATCTGGCCGACGATTAACTGACTGAATTGCAAAAGACGTGGCTAAATAAGGCATCATTCCTCCGCAGTAGGTTGAGTGATTTAATTTTAGGCTCAATTCAGTCTGGTTAATTAAGCTACTCTCGTTTGACTAATACAAAGGGATTAGGGACATGTCCGTTTCTGGCACGAAGCGGACATTAGCTCCAGTCCCCAGCACCAGTTGCAAGCATTCGTTTATAACGTCAATTTTTAAGGCGACAAAGATTCTGATTAAAGATCGGCTGCCCTAAGGTCTGCTCGGGTTGTAGCGCACAGCCGAAAGTACAGACATATACAACATTGAACGGATATCAGATCGACTGCCCCATATCATTTTGCGCCCGCTGAAACTCCCACTATCCCTGGAGTAAGGACATAACCTAATAAGAGCACTTATCTTACGACGATCAAGCGTTCCCGGTTCAGGCATCTGAGTCAGTAATGCGCCATGGCAAACTTGCTTAACCGGTGAGAATAACTGCTACACTAGGCGCCTGTATTTGAGAGAGCCTTATGATGAGCGAATTAAAAAACGATCGTTACCTGCGTGCCCTGTTACGCCAGCCGGTAGATGTAACGCCGGTATGGATGATGCGTCAGGCTGGACGCTATCTGCCGGAATACAAAGCCACGCGCGCGCAGGCTGGCGATTTTATGTCGCTGTGCAAGAATGCCGAGCTGGCCTGTGAAGTGACTCTGCAGCCGCTGCGTCGCTATCCTCTGGATGCGGCGATTCTCTTTTCTGACATCTTAACGATTCCCGATGCGATGGGGTTAGGGCTGTTTTTTGAAGCGGGCGAAGGTCCGCGCTTTGCCTCCCCGATCACCTGCCGTGCCGATGTGGATAAATTGCCGGTGCCCGATCCGGAACAGGAACTGGGCTATGTGATGAATGCGGTACGCACCATCCGTAAAAATCTACAGGGTGCGGTGCCATTGATCGGCTTCTCCGGCAGCCCGTGGACGCTGGCTACCTATATGGTGGAAGGCGGCAGCAGCAAAGCCTTTACGAAAATCAAAAAAATGATGTATGCCGAGCCGGCAACGCTGCATGCCATGCTGGATAAGCTGGCGGACAGCGTTACGCTCTACCTTAATGCGCAAATTCGTGCCGGTGCCCAGTCGGTAATGATTTTTGACTCCTGGGGCGGCGTATTGACCGGCGCGGATTACCAGGAATTTTCGCTGCACTACATGCATAAGATTGTTGACGGCCTGATCCGTGAAAATGACGGACGTCGCGTGCCGGTAACCCTGTTTACCAAGGGCGGCGGTCAATGGCTGGAAGCGATGGTGGCTACCGGCTGTGATGCGCTGGGACTGGACTGGACCATTGATATTGCCGATGCGCGTCGTCGCGTCGGAGACAAAGTGGCGCTGCAGGGCAATATGGATCCGTCTATGCTTTATGCATCGCCTGCACGTATTGAGCAGGAAGTGGCCGCAATCCTTGCTGGTTTTGGAGAGGGTAACGGGCACGTATTTAATTTAGGACATGGCATCCATCAGGATGTGCCGCCTGAGCATGCAGGCGCATTTGTGGAGGCGGTGCATCGGCTGTCACGTCCTTATCACAAGGAGTAGATATGGATATACAGGCATTACGAGCCGAACAGCTACAGCACGCCGCAGAAGTGGTGCGTCATGATGATTTCGATGTGATGCCGCCGCGCCTGATTGGCGGCGCGGACGTTGGGTTTGAGCAGGGTGGCGACGTTACGCGCGCTGCCATGGTTATACTTGAATATCCTTCGCTAAAGCTTATCGAATATAAGGTGGCGCGCATCGCCACCATCATGCCTTATATCCCAGGCTTCCTTTCTTTCCGCGAATATCCGGCGCTGCTGGCAGCATGGGAACTGCTGGAGCAGAAACCCGATCTGCTGTTTGTCGATGGTCATGGTATTTCGCATCCACGGCGGCTCGGCGTAGCCAGCCACTTCGGCATGCTGGTGGATGTACCGACCATCGGCGTGGCCAAACGTCGCCTGTGCGGACGCTTTGAGCCGCTCGATGAAGAACCGGGCTCGCAGCAGCCGCTAATGGATAAAGGCGAGAAAATTGGTTGGGTCTGGCGCAGTAAAAAACGCTGCAATCCGCTGTTTGTGTCTACCGGCCATCGCGTCAGCATCGATACCGCTTTGCAGTGGGTGCAAAACTGTATGGCTGGCTACCGTCTGCCGGAGCCGACGCGCTGGGCTGACGCCGTTGCATCAGAGCGCACGGCCTTTCTACGCTGGCAGGAGGGTTAGCCGTGCCGGAAGGTTTCTTTTGCGTTACACTGCCGCCAGAATGATGCTAAAGAGACCTTATCATGTTACGTAACCCCATCCATCTGCGCCTCGAAAAGCTGGAAAGCTGGCAGCATGTTACCTTTATGGCCTGCCTGTGCGAGCGCCTCTATCCCAACTACTGGGCTTTTTGCCAGCAGACCCAGTTTGCTGACGCGCAGCTTTACCGACGCATTCTCGATCTGATCTGGGAATCGCTGACGGTAAAGGATGCCAAAATCAATTTCGACAGCCAGCTGGAAAAACTCGAAGAAGCGATTCCGCTGGCGGACGATTTCGAGGTGTACGGTGTTTATCCTGCGATTGACGCTTGCGTCGCGTTAAGCGAGCTGCTGCATTCGCGTTTGAGTGGGGAGACGCTGGTGCATGCGATTGAAGTTAGCGAGACCTCCATTACCACGGTAGCGATGCTGGAAATGACCCATGCTGGTCGCGAAATGACCGATGAAGAGCTGGGCGCGCTCCCGGCGATTGAAGAAGAATGGGACGAGCAGTGGGAGATTTTTCGCCTGCTGGCAGCCTGTGAAGAGCGAGACCTGGATCTGATAAAAGGACTGCGTTCTGACCTGCGAGAAGCAGCGATTAGCAACATTGGTATAAAAATAGAGCAATAACGCGATAAAACGTGACTTCACGCCTGAATTGTCGTGCCTAAAGGCTTCACATCCGCCCCCTGTCTGGTCTACATTTGGGGGGCTGAAAAATGTGGCTATCGGTGCGTGCAGGCTGAAGGGTGTCAGAATCTGGCTATTCCCTCGCACTCGATGCTTAGCAAGCGATAAATACACTGTAAGGATAACTTATGAACAAGACTCAACTGATTGATGTAATTGCAGAGAAAGCGGATCTCTCCAAGTCCCAGGCTAAAGCTGCGCTGGAATCCACCCTGGCTGCAATTACCGAGTCTCTGAAAGATGGTGATGCTGTACAACTGGTTGGTTTTGGTACTTTTAAAGTTAACCACCGTGCTGAGCGCACTGGCCGCAACCCGCAGACTGGTAATGAAATCAAAATTGCTGCTGCTAACGTACCGGCATTCGTATCTGGTAAAGCACTGAAAGACGCCGTTAAGTAATCGCGTTGCAGTGAAAGGTTTAACGAGGGCGGCAATTATTGTCGCCCTTTTGTTTTTTTGTCGTCTGTTGTAAACACGGAGCATCATGAAGCGGCTATTTGCACTTCTGACGTTACTGCTGGCAGGCTGTAGCTCACAGCCCTCGCTGCCTGACTTTACCGCCAGCGGCTATCTGGCCGATCGCGGCGCGGTACGCATCTGGCGTAAGAATCATCAGGATAGTGTGCATATGCTGACGGTCTTTAAGCCGTTTCAGGAAGGCGCTACCGTCTTTACCCGCTATGGGTGGCAGGATGGCAATCTTATCAGTATTGAACGCCATCTTAAGGATGCCCGGCCAGATGATGTGACGTTGCGTTTTGACGGCGATGGCAGCCTGAGCTTTATGCAGCGACAGCTGGCGGGACGCCGCGAGGCGGTCAGCGAACAAGCCGTTGAACTCTATAAATTTGATGCGCAGCGCATGTTAAAGATTAGCGATGCGCTGCTGGCCGGGCGTGTACTGTTGAAGCAGGGACGCTGGCAGGGTAACGACACGCTGCAAACCTGTCAGGGCGAGCAGGTCAAGCCGATGCTGGATGAGAACGAATGGCGAAGAATAGAGCAGCTTCAGCATCAGACAGGAGCTAAGGTCAGCGTCGCCTGGCTGGAAGCGCCTGCGGGCACGCAGCTGTTGGAGGTGTCAACGGAGGATGACTGCCAGTGGGAACCGCAAGAAGCGGACTTTTAGTCAGGCGTGAAGCGCGGCTCCGCCGGAACAGCGGAACCGCAGCAGAGATTATTTCCGTCCGATAGCGCGATAGCCGATATCACGACGGCAGAAGCTACCATCCCATGAAACAGACGTTGCCAGCTCATAGGCGCGACGCTGTGCCGCAGCGACATCGGCACCAAGCGCCGTTACGCAAAGTACGCGCCCGCCGTTGGTGGTAACCAGATCATTTTCCAGACGCGTTCCGGCATGGAAAATTTTACCATCGGCTACTTCTTCCAATGGCAGGCCGTGGATCACATCGCCGGTGCGGTAGTCGCCAGGATAACCGCCAGCGGCCAATACCACGCCCAGCGCCGGACGCTCATCCCACAGCGACTCTGTTTCATCCAGTTTGCCTTCGCAGGCAGCCAGACAGAGCTCAACCAGGTCTGACTGCAGGCGCAGCATGATTGGCTGCGTTTCCGGATCGCCAAAGCGGCAGTTAAATTCAATGACTTTCGGCTGACCATCCTGGCCAATCATCAACCCGGCATACAGGAAACCGGTATAGACATTGCCTTCTGCAGCCATGCCGCGCACGGTTGGCCAGATAACCTCATCCATCACGCGCTGGTGGATGTCCGCCGTAACGACCGGAGCAGGGGAGTAAGCGCCCATGCCGCCAGTATTGGGGCCGGTATCGCCATCGCCTACACGTTTATGATCCTGGCTGGTCGCCATTGGCAAGACATGCTCACCATCCACCATCACGATAAAGCTGGCCTCTTCGCCATCAAGAAACTCTTCTACCACGATACGGTGCCCGGCATCGCCAAAGGCATTGCCCGCCAGCATATCCCGCACTGCGGCTTCCGCTTCTTCCAGCGTCATGGCAACGATCACGCCTTTACCGGCTGCCAGACCGTCCGCTTTAATCACAATCGGCGCGCCTTTAGCGTGGACATACTGCAGCGCCAGCTCAACGTCGGTAAAGTTTTGGTATTCCGCTGTAGGGATCTGGTGACGCGCCAGGAAATCTTTAGTAAAAGCTTTAGAGCCTTCCAGTTGGGCGGCCGCTTTCGTGGGGCCAAAAATTTTCAGTCCCGCTTTACGGAAAGCATCGACCACGCCTTTTACCAGCGGCGCTTCAGGGCCAACGATGGTTAAATCTATTTTTTCGCTCTGCGCGAAAGCGAGTAAGGCCGGGATATCGGTAGCTGCGATATCAATATTCTGTAGCGCAGGCTCCAAAGCGGTACCCGCGTTGCCCGGCGCGACAAAGACGCGATCCGCCAGGGGAGACTGAGCCGCTTTCCATGCCAGCGCATGCTCGCGGCCGCCGTTACCAATGATCAAGATATTCATTTATGACTCTCCAGGCGATTAATGACGGAAATGACGCATATCGGTAAAGATCATCGCGATACCGTGTTCGTCTGCGGCGGCAATCACTTCATCATCGCGAATTGAGCCGCCCGGCTGGATAACGCAACTAACGCCAACGGCGGCAGCGGCATCAATGCCGTCACGGAACGGGAAGAAAGCATCAGAGGCCATAGCGGAACCTTTTACTTCCAGCCCTTCGTCTCCAGCTTTGATACCGGCAATCCTGGCGGAATAGACGCGGCTCATCTGACCGGCGCCAATGCCGATGGTCATATTGTCGCGCGCATATACGATGGCGTTGGATTTAACAAACTTGGCGACTTTCCAGCAGAACAGGGCATCACGCAGCTCCTGTTCTGTTGGCTGACGTTTAGAGACCACGCGCAGCTGGCTACGGTCTACCATGCCTAAATCGCGATCCTGTACCAGCAGGCCGCCATTAACGCGTTTGAAATCCAGGCCGCCTACACGCTGCTGCCAGGTACCGCAGGTCAGTACACGAACGTTCTGTTTTGCCGCTGTGATCTGCAGGGCCGCGTCGCTGGCAGAAGGCGCAATAATCACTTCAACAAACTGACGGCTAATAATTGCCTGTGCAGTCGCTTCGTCCAGTTCGCGGTTAAAGGCGATAATGCCGCCAAAAGCGGAGGTAGGATCGGTTTTGAACGCGCGCTCGTAGGCTTCCAGCAGAGAGCCGCCGACCGCCACGCCACAGGGGTTGGCATGCTTAACGATAACGCAGGCAGGTTCGTCAAACTCTTTCACGCACTCCAGTGCGGCATCGGTATCGGCAATATTATTATAGGAGAGCGCTTTGCCCTGCAATTGATGAGCAGTAGCGACGGAAGCTTCCTTAATCTCTTCTTCAATATAGAAAGCGGCCTGCTGATGGCTGTTCTCGCCGTAGCGCATGTCCTGCTTTTTAATGAAGTTCAGATTTAAGGTGCGCGGGAAGCGGCCTGAAGGCGCATTGGTCTCGCCATGATAAGCCGGTACCAGGCAACCGAAGTAGTTAGCAATCATACTGTCATAGGCAGCGGTATGTTCAAATGCCTTGATAGCGAGATCGAAGCGGGTAGCAAAGGTTAATGCATTTTCGTTAGCATCCAGCTCGGCAACGATCGCCTGATAGTCGCTGCTTTTAACGACGATCGCCACGTCCTTATGGTTCTTGGCCGCCGAGCGCACCATGGTCGGCCCGCCAATATCGATATTTTCTACCGCATCTTCCAGCGTACAGCCTTCACGCGCGACGGTCTGAGCAAAGGGATAAAGATTAACCACGACCATATCAATTGGCGCGATCTGATGCTGACTCATGATCTCATCATCCTGCCCGCGACGTCCGAGAATGCCACCGTGTACTTTCGGATGCAGAGTTTTAACGCGTCCATCCATCATTTCCGGGAAACCGGTGTAATCAGAAACTTCGGTAACCGGCAGGCCAGCGTCAGCCAGCAGGCGAGCGGTGCCGCCAGTGGAGAGAAGCTCGACGCCTCTTTGAGAAAGAGCCTGAGCGAATTCGACGATACCGGCTTTATCAGACACGCTGAGCAGAGCGCGGCGTACAGGACGACGTTGTTGCATGGTGGTTTTATCCCTTGGCTTTGGTTCGCAAGTAAAGAGCGTTACATCAAGCTTAACAGGCCTTTTATAAAGGTAAGCTTCAGGTAACGCCCCATCAGGGGCATTAATAACGTCGGCTGGCATTGTAGCGAAAACGTTTGCGCGATGCTCGCCTAAATTAGAATCCAGCTGCTACGTGCATAAATCTGTGGATAACTGCGTATAAACCGGGCTTTTGCTGGGGATTGCAGCAAACAGTCATTTTTTTGCAATTTAGCGGTTGCAGGCAGCGGAGAACTCCCTATAATGCGCCTCCATCGACACGGCACAACGGCTTACGCCACGCGGTGTTGAGCGGTTCAGCGAAGTCTGAATCGCCGGAGAAAAACTTCTGAAAAAAGGGGTTGACTCTGAAAGAGGAAAGCGTAATATACGCCACCTCGCGACAACGGCACGAAGCGCCGGTCGCACTGCTCTTTAACAATTTATCAGACAATCTGTGTGGGCACTCACGGACGGGATATCGCAAAAACTATTGCAGTATCAAGTCTCAGAGTGAACACGTAATTCATTACGACGTTTTTCTTTGAGCATCAGACTTTTAAATTGAAGAGTTTGATCATGGCTCAGATTGAACGCTGGCGGCAGGCCTAACACATGCAAGTCGAACGGTAACAGAGAGCAGCTTGCTGCTCTGCTGACGAGTGGCGGACGGGTGAGTAATGTCTGGGGATCTGCCCGATGGAGGGGGATAACCACTGGAAACGGTGGCTAATACCGCATAACGTCGCAAGACCAAAGTGGGGGACCTTCGGGCCTCACACCATCGGATGAACCCAGATGGGATTAGCTAGTAGGTGGGGTAACGGCTCACCTAGGCGACGATCCCTAGCTGGTCTGAGAGGATGACCAGCCACACTGGAACTGAGACACGGTCCAGACTCCTACGGGAGGCAGCAGTGGGGAATATTGCACAATGGGCGCAAGCCTGATGCAGCCATGCCGCGTGTATGAAGAAGGCCTTCGGGTTGTAAAGTACTTTCAGCGGGGAGGAAGGGAGCGAGGTTAATAACCTGGTTCATTGACGTTACCCGCAGAAGAAGCACCGGCTAACTCCGTGCCAGCAGCCGCGGTAATACGGAGGGTGCAAGCGTTAATCGGAATTACTGGGCGTAAAGCGCACGCAGGCGGTCTGTCAAGTCGGATGTGAAATCCCCGGGCTCAACCCGGGAACTGCATTCGAAACTGGCAGGCTAGAGTCTTGTAGAGGGGGGTAGAATTCCAGGTGTAGCGGTGAAATGCGTAGAGATCTGGAGGAATACCGGTGGCGAAGGCGGCCCCCTGGACAAAGACTGACGCTCAGGTGCGAAAGCGTGGGGAGCAAACAGGATTAGATACCCTGGTAGTCCACGCCGTAAACGATGTCGACTTGGAGGCTGTGAGCTTGACTCGTGGCTTCCGGAGCTAACGCGTTAAGTCGACCGCCTGGGGAGTACGGCCGCAAGGTTAAAACTCAAATGAATTGACGGGGGCCCGCACAAGCGGTGGAGCATGTGGTTTAATTCGATGCAACGCGAAGAACCTTACCTGGCCTTGACATCCACGGAATTCTGCAGAGATGCGGAAGTGCCTTCGGGAACCGTGAGACAGGTGCTGCATGGCTGTCGTCAGCTCGTGTTGTGAAATGTTGGGTTAAGTCCCGCAACGAGCGCAACCCTTATCCTTTGTTGCCAGCGATTCGGTCGGGAACTCAAGGGAGACTGCCGGTGATAAACCGGAGGAAGGTGGGGATGACGTCAAGTCATCATGGCCCTTACGGCCAGGGCTACACACGTGCTACAATGGCGCATACAAAGAGAAGCGACCTCGCGAGAGCAAGCGGACCTCATAAAGTGCGTCGTAGTCCGGATCGGAGTCTGCAACTCGACTCCGTGAAGTCGGAATCGCTAGTAATCGTGGATCAGAATGCCACGGTGAATACGTTCCCGGGCCTTGTACACACCGCCCGTCACACCATGGGAGTGGGTTGCAAAAGAAGTAGGTAGCTTAACCTTCGGGAGGGCGCTTACCACTTTGTGATTCATGACTGGGGTGAAGTCGTAACAAGGTAACCGTAGGGGAACCTGCGGTTGGATCACCTCCTTACCATGCTGAATCCCGGCCGTGAAGTGCTCACACAGATTGTCTGATGAAATGTACGAGCAAGGCGTCTTGCGAAGCAGACTCAGTGTCCCCTTCGTCTAGAGGCCCAGGACACCGCCCTTTCACGGCGGTAACAGGGGTTCGAATCCCCTAGGGGACGCCACTTGCTGGTCTGTGAGTGAAAGTCACCTGCCAAATTATCTTAAAACTGACTTACGAGTCGGCTTTAAGATATTGCTCTTTAACAATCCGGAAACAAGCTGAAAATTGAAAACGGAACAACTTTAATCCAGTTGTTCACGATTCTCTCAATTCTCGCACTCACGAGTGTCGCAAGACGCTTGCGGGTTGTGAGGTTAAGCGAATAAGCGTACACGGTGGATGCCCTGGCAGTCAGAGGCGATGAAGGGCGTGCTAATCTGCGATAAGCGCCGGTAAGGTGATATGAACCGCTATTAACCGGCGATACCCGAATGGGGAAACCCAGTGCAATCCGTTGCACTATCATGTCATGAATACATAGTGGCATGAGGCGAACCGGGGGAACTGAAACATCTAAGTACCCCGAGGAAAAGAAATCAACCGAGATTCCCTGAGTAGCGGCGAGCGAACGGGGAACAGCCCAGAGCCTGAATCAGCATGTGTGTCAGTGGAAGCGTCTGGAAAGGCGCACGGTACAGGGTGACAGTCCCGTACACGAAGATGCATGTGTTGTGAGCTCGATGAGTAGGGCGGGACACGTGGTATCCTGTCTGAATATGGGGGGACCATCCTCCAAGGCTAAATACTCCTGACTGACCGATAGTGAACCAGTACCGTGAGGGAAAGGCGAAAAGAACCCCGGCGAGGGGAGTGAAACAGAACCTGAAACCGTGTACGTACAAGCAGTGGGAGCCTCTTTATGGGGTGACTGCGTACCTTTTGTATAATGGGTCAGCGACTTATATTCTGTAGCAAGGTTAACCGTATAGGGGAGCCGTAGGGAAACCGAGTCTTAACCGGGCGCTAAGTTGCAGGGTATAGACCCGAAACCCGGTGATCTAGCCATGGGCAGGTTGAAGGTTGGGTAACACTAACTGGAGGACCGAACCGACTAATGTTGAAAAATTAGCGGATGACCTGTGGCTGGGGGTGAAAGGCCAATCAAACCGGGAGATAGCTGGTTCTCCCCGAAAGCTATTTAGGTAGCGCCTCGTGAACTCATCTCCGGGGGTAGAGCACTGTTTCGGCTAGGGGGCCATCCCGGCTTACCAACCCGATGCAAACTGCGAATACCGGAGAATGTTATCACGGGAGACACACGGCGGGTGCTAACGTCCGTCGTGAAGAGGGAAACAACCCAGACCGCCAGCTAAGGTCCCAAAGTCATGGTTAAGTGGGAAACGATGTGGGAAGGCCCAGACAGCCAGGATGTTGGCTTAGAAGCAGCCATCATTTAAAGAAAGCGTAATAGCTCACTGGTCGAGTCGGCCTGCGCGGAAGATGTAACGGGGCTAAACCATGCACCGAAGCTGCGGCAGCGACACGTAAGTGTTGTTGGGTAGGGGAGCGTTCTGTAAGCCGCTGAAGGTGGACTGTGAGGTCTGCTGGAGGTATCAGAAGTGCGAATGCTGACATAAGTAACGATAAAGCGGGTGAAAAGCCCGCTCGCCGGAAGACCAAGGGTTCCTGTCCAACGTTAATCGGGGCAGGGTGAGTCGACCCCTAAGGCGAGGCCGAAAGGCGTAGTCGATGGGAAACGGGTTAATATTCCCGTACTCGGTGTTACTGCGAAGGGGGGACGGAGAAGGCTATGTTGGCCGGGCGACGGTTGTCCCGGTTTAAGCGTGTAGGCTGACTTTCCAGGCAAATCCGGAAAGTTAAGGCTGAGGCGTGATGACGAGGCACTACGGTGCTGAAGCAACAAATGCCCTGCTTCCAGGAAAAGCCTCTAAGCATCAGGTAACAACGAATCGTACCCCAAACCGACACAGGTGGTCAGGTAGAGAATACCAAGGCGCTTGAGAGAACTCGGGTGAAGGAACTAGGCAAAATGGTGCCGTAACTTCGGGAGAAGGCACGCTGGCGCGTAGGTGGAGGGACTTGCTCCCCGAGCCGAAGCCAGTCGAAGATACCAGCTGGCTGCAACTGTTTATTAAAAACACAGCACTGTGCAAACACGAAAGTGGACGTATACGGTGTGACGCCTGCCCGGTGCCGGAAGGTTAATTGATGGGGTTAAGGGCAACCTGAAGCTCCTGATCGAAGCCCCGGTAAACGGCGGCCGTAACTATAACGGTCCTAAGGTAGCGAAATTCCTTGTCGGGTAAGTTCCGACCTGCACGAATGGCGTAATGATGGCCAGGCTGTCTCCACCCGAGACTCAGTGAAATTGAACTCGCTGTGAAGATGCAGTGTACCCGCGGCAAGACGGAAAGACCCCGTGAACCTTTACTACAGCTTGACACTGAACATTGAGCCTTGATGTGCAGGATAGGTGGGAGGCAGTGAAGTGCGGACGCCAGTTCGCACGGAGCCATCCTTGAAATACCACCCTTTAATGTTTGATGTTCTAACCTGGCGCCATAATCTGGCGTGGGGACAGTGTCTGGTGGGTAGTTTGACTGGGGCGGTCTCCTCCCAAAGTGTAACGGAGGAGTACGAAGGTCAGCTAATCACGGTCGGACATCGTGAGGTTAGTGCAATGGCATAAGCTGGCTTGACTGCGAGAGTGACGGTTCGAGCAGGTGCGAAAGCAGGTCATAGTGATCCGGTGGTTCTGAATGGAAGGGCCATCGCTCAACGGATAAAAGGTACTCCGGGGATAACAGGCTGATACCGCCCAAGAGTTCATATCGACGGCGGTGTTTGGCACCTCGATGTCGGCTCATCACATCCTGGGGCTGAAGTAGGTCCCAAGGGTATGGCTGTTCGCCATTTAAAGTGGTACGCGAGCTGGGTTTAGAACGTCGTGAGACAGTTCGGTCCCTATCTGCCGTGGGCGCTGGAAGACTGAGAGGGGTTGCTCCTAGTACGAGAGGACCGGAGTGAACGCACCGCTGGTGTTCGGGTTGTCATGCCAATGGCACTGCCCGGTAGCTAAGTGCGGAAGAGATAAGTGCTGAAAGCATCTAAGCACGAAACTTGCCTCGAGATGAGTCTTCCCTGGGGCCCTGAGCCCCCTGAAGGGACGTTGAAGACGACGACGTTGATAGGCCGGGTGTGTAAGCGCAGCGATGCGTTGAGCTAACCGGTACTAATGACCCGTGAGGCTTAACCTTACAACGCCGGAAGCGTTTTGGGGAACTGAGAGTATTTTCAGCCTTGTTGACGGATACGCGTGCGTGGCCCTGCGGGCGGCGTGCGGAAACAGAATTTGCCTGGCGGCGAGAGCGCGGTGGTCCCACCTGACCCCATGCCGAACTCAGAAGTGAAACGCCGCAGCGCCGATGGTAGTGTGGGGCCTCCCCATGCGAGAGTAGGGAACTGCCAGGCATCAAAACAACGACGGAGCCTCAGCGAAAGCTGAGGCTTTTTCGCGTCTGGCGATCTCTTATTACCTGCTGTTGTACCTCACCTATCCCTTCTGCGTTATAACCATTTTTTATTTTTCCCTGTGCCTTCATAGTTTTTTTGATTTCCTGAATGAAACATTTTCAATTACTGGCTGAAGTCTCGACATTCTGGCTCTGGCACGCTATCTTCGGGCATCTGGATGTCTAAACGTATAAACGTATATAGTGAGGAAGAAAGGCTATGCCAATTCGGGTACCTGATGAATTACCAGCCGTAAACTGTTTACGCCAGGAGAATGTCTTTGTTATGACGCATTCTCGTGCCAGCGTTCAGGAAATCCGACCGCTTAAAGTGCTGGTACTGAATCTGATGCCAAAAAAGATCGAGACGGAAAATCAGTTTTTGCGTCTGCTCTCGAACTCCCCGCTACAAATAGATATTCAGCTGTTACGCATTGATAGCCGGGAATCCCGTAACACGCCGATGGAGCATCTCAATAATTTTTACTGCAACTTTGAAGACATAGAACATGATAACTATGATGGTTTGATTGTTACCGGTGCGCCGCTGGGGTTGGTCGATTTTCAGGATGTGGCTTACTGGCCGCAAATAGAGCGTGTATTGCACTGGGCGAAAGAGCATGTCACTTCCACCCTGTTTGTCTGTTGGGCGGTGCAGGCGGCACTTAATATTCTGTATGGCCTGCCAAAACAAACCCGTTCTACCAAACTGTCAGGCGTTTATGAACATCAAACTTTGCATCCGCATGCCTTATTAACGCGCGGTTTTGACGATACTTTCCTTGCGCCGCACTCCCGCTATGCCGACTTTCCCGCTCAGCTCATTCGTGACTACACCGATCTGGAGATCTTCGCAGAATCTGAGCAGGCCGGCCCCTATCTGCTGGGTAGTAAAGATAAGCGGCTGGCCTTTGTTACCGGCCACCCTGAATATGATGCGCTAACGCTGGCAGGAGAATTTCAACGCGATAGCGAAGCGGGATTAAACCCGGTGATCCCTTATAACTACTTTCCGCATAACGACCCGACGCAGACGCCACGCGCCAGCTGGCGCAGCCATGGAAACCTGCTGTTTTCCAACTGGCTCAACTATTACGTTTATCAAATAACGCCTTACGACTTACGCCATATGAACCCTACTCTGGAGTAATGGATATCAGCTGCCTTTGCATCAATTAAGAACGCGGCTGATCTGAATCCTGCTCCAGAGGCAGCTTTGAGTCGTACAAAAATTATGCCAGACTGTGCCGTAGACGGTATTAAAAATAATCAAAACAGGTGAAGCAAGAGTGACAGACAGAATCGACGCGCTGCATCGGCAGCTGGCACAGCGCATCATGGTGCTGGACGGCGGAATGGGCACTATGATCCAGAGCTACCGTCTGGAAGAGCAGGATTACCGGGGCGAGCGCTTCGCAGAGTGGCGTAGCGATCTGAAAGGCAACAACGATCTGTTGGTGCTGACGCAGCCGGAGATTATCCGCGCCATCCACAATGCCTACCTTGAAGCGGGCGCCGACATTCTGGAAACCAACACCTTTAACGCCACCACTATTGCGATGGCGGATTACCATATGGAAGCGCTGTCGGCAGAGATCAACTATGAAGCAGCCAGACTGGCTCGCGCCTGCGCCGATGAATGGAGTGCAAAAACGCCGGAGCGGCCACGCTATGTCGCCGGCGTGTTGGGCCCGACCAACCGTACCTGCTCAATTTCTCCTGATGTAAACGATCCTGCGTTCCGTAATGTTACTTTCAATGAACTGGTTATTGCCTACCGCGAATCAACACGCGCGCTGATTGAAGGTGGCGTAGATATCATCATGATCGAAACCATTTTCGACACGTTGAACGCAAAAGCCGCCGTATTTGCTATCCAGAGCGAGTTTGACGCGCTGGGTGTTTCATTGCCGCTGATGATCTCCGGCACCATCACTGATGCCTCAGGCCGTACCCTTTCCGGACAGACAACCGAAGCATTTTATAACTCGCTGCGCCATGCCGAACCGCTCTCTTTTGGGCTGAACTGCGCGTTGGGGCCGGACGAACTGCGTCAGTACGTAGCCGAAATGTCGCGTCTTGCCGAATGTTACGTCACCGCCCATCCGAATGCCGGTCTGCCTAACGCTTTTGGCGAATACGATCTGGATGCTGCGGTGATGGCGGAGCAGATTGCCGAGTGGGCGCATGCCGGTTTTTTAAATATCGTCGGCGGCTGCTGTGGAACCACGCCAGCGCATATCGCCGCGATGGCACAGGCGATCGAAGGCGTGGCGCCGCGCAAGCTGCCGACGTTGCCGGTTGCCTGTCGCCTGTCCGGTCTGGAACCGCTGAACATAGGTGCCGATTCGCTGTTTGTTAACGTGGGTGAACGTACTAACGTTACCGGATCAGCAAAATTTAAGCGATTAATTAAAGAAGAGAAATACAACGAGGCGCTGGATGTCGCACGTCAGCAGGTAGAGAGCGGTGCGCAAATCATCGATATCAATATGGATGAGGGAATGCTCGACGCTGAAGCGGCGATGGTGCGTTTCCTTAATCTGATTGCCGGTGAACCAGACATTGCGCGCGTGCCGATCATGATTGACTCCTCAAAATGGGATGTGATCGAAAAAGGGCTGCAATGCATCCAGGGCAAAGGCATCGTTAACTCTGTATCGATGAAAGAGGGTGAGGAAGCCTTTATCCATCATGCGCGACTGGTACGCCGTTACGGTGCGGCGGTGGTGGTAATGGCATTTGATGAGGTCGGGCAGGCGGATACGCGGGCGCGTAAGATCGAAATTTGTCGACGCGCTTATCGCATTCTGACGGAAGAGGTTGGCTTCCCGCCGGAAGATATCATCTTCGACCCAAATATTTTTGCCGTCGCGACCGGGATTGATGAACATAATAACTACGCGATGGACTTTATCGGTGCCTGTGAGGATATCAAACGGGAGTTGCCACACGCGCTAATCTCCGGCGGCGTCTCTAACGTTTCCTTCTCGTTTCGTGGCAACGATCCGGTACGTGAAGCGATTCACGCCGTATTCCTCTATTACGCTATCCGCAACGGCATGGATATGGGGATTGTTAACGCCGGTCAGCTGGCGATTTATGACGATCTGCCCGCCGAACTACGCGATGCGGTAGAAGATGTCGTTTTAAACCGCCGCGATGACGGTACCGAACGCCTGCTGGAGCTGGCGGAAAAATATCGCGGCAGCAAAGCGGCAGATGACAGCACCAAACCGCAGGCGGAATGGCGCAGCTGGGATGTGGCGAAGCGGCTAGAATATTCGCTGGTGAAGGGCATCACTGAATTTATCGAAGAAGATACCGAAGAGGCGCGTCTGCAGGCGGATCGTCCCATTGAGGTGATTGAAGGGCCGCTGATGGCCGGTATGAATGTGGTTGGCGATCTGTTTGGCGAAGGAAAGATGTTCCTGCCGCAGGTGGTGAAGTCGGCACGCGTTATGAAGCAGGCGGTGGCCTGGCTGGAACCTTATATTCAGGCCAGTAAGGCGGTCGGCAGCACCAACGGTAAAATTGTGCTGGCCACGGTAAAAGGCGATGTGCATGACATCGGTAAAAATATTGTTGGCGTAGTGCTGCAGTGCAATAACTACGAAATTATCGATCTTGGCGTCATGGTGCCGACGGAGAAAATCCTTAAAACCGCGCGTGAAGAACGGGCGGATATTATTGGCCTGTCAGGACTGATTACTCCGTCGCTGGATGAGATGGTCAACGTGGCGAAAGAGATGGAGCGTCAGGGCTTTACCCTGCCGCTGTTGATTGGCGGAGCCACCACCTCTAAAGCGCATACCGCAGTAAAAATCGAACAGAACTACAGCGGCCCGACGGTTTACGTGCAGAACGCCTCGCGTACCGTTGGCGTGGTTTCTGCGCTGCTGTCGCCTGAGCAGTATGATGGTTTTGTGGCCCGTACGCGTAAAGAGTATGAAACAGTGCGTATTCAGCACGGACGTAAAAAGCCGCGCACGCCGCCGGTTACCTTACAGGCCGCGCGCGATAATGATTTCGCCTTTGACTGGGAGCAATACACGCCGCCTGGTGCACACCGGTTGGGCGTCAGCGAGGTGAAAGCATCAATTGAGACTCTGCGCCACTACATTGACTGGACGCCATTCTTTATGACCTGGTCGCTGGCAGGAAAATATCCGCGCATCCTTGAGGATGAGGTAGTCGGCGAAGAGGCTCAGCGCCTGTTTGCCGATGCGAATGCCATGCTCGATCGGCTGAGTGCTGACGGCAGCCTGACGCCACGGGGCGTGGTGGGGATTTTTCCGGCGAACCGCGTCGGCGACGACATTGAAATCTATCAGGATGAGTCGCGATCGCATGTGATTGCCGTCAGCCACCATTTACGCCAGCAAACGGAGAAGGTGGGTTTCGCGAACTATTGTCTGGCAGATTTTGTTGCGCCGAAGGCGAGCGGAAAAGCGGACTACCTGGGAGCGTTTGCCGTGACCGGCGGGCTGGAAGAGGATGCGCTGGCGGAAGCCTGGGATCGCAAACATGACGACTACAACAAGATAATGGTTAAGGCACTGTCCGATCGTCTGGCCGAGGCCTTTGCTGAATATCTGCATGAACGGGTACGTAAGGTGATCTGGGGTTATGCCGCCAATGAAAACCTCAGCAATGAAGAGCTGATCCGTGAAAACTATCAGGGGATTCGACCTGCGCCAGGTTATCCGGCCTGCCCGGAACATACCGAGAAAGCCACCATCTGGCAGCTGCTGGATGTGGAGCGTCATACCGGCATGAAGCTGACCGAGTCCTTCGCCATGTGGCCTGGCGCTTCTGTCTCCGGCTGGTACTTTAGCCATCCTGACAGTCGTTACTTTGCCGTGGCGCAGCTGCAGCGCGATCAGATTGAAGATTACGCTGCACGTAAGGGGATGACGATAAGCGAAGTAGAGCGCTGGCTGGCACCCCATCTTGGTTACGACGCCGACTGATAAACAGATAGCCGGCCCTTCTCTGGGCCGGTAACTTCTGTAACGTTGCCCAGCCAGGGCGTATATCCCTGCATAACGCCCATTAACTTTCCCGCCTGCCCGTCCCGTCTGGTCTACATTTAATAGATTAATCCCCGCGTGTACCGCCTGAAAAATACCCTAAAAACAGGATCCTGCGGAGCGTGTAAGGAGACTTTTTTTCATTTACTGCATTCCCGCCGGGCGGGCTGTAAATGCGGTTGTAGCCCGGCATAAAGGAGTCAGATAGCCGTGTTAACCCTGCTTAATTTACTTTCTGCGGTGGCGCTGCTGGTATGGGGAACCCATATTGTGCGCACCGGCATTATGCGCGTTTACGGCGCCGATCTGCGGCGCGTGCTCAGCCGCAGCGTAGAAAAGAAACCTATGGCCTTTGTTGCCGGGATTGGCGTTACGGCGCTGGTGCAGAGCAGCAATGCCACCACGCTGCTGGTGACCTCATTTGTGGCGCAAAACCTGGTCGGCCTGACGCCGGCACTGGTGATTATTCTTGGTGCTGATGTGGGTACGGCAATCATGGCGCGCGTGCTGACCTTCGATCTCTCCTGGCTGTCGCCGCTGTTTATCTTTTTTGGCGTGGTTTTCTTTCTTGGTCGTAAGCAAACGCGCGCAGGCCAACTGGGGCGAGCCAGTATCGGTCTTGGCTTGATTTTGCTGGCGCTGCAGCTGGTGGTGGAGGCGGCCCGGCCAATCACGCAGGCTTCCGGCGTTCAGGTGCTGTTCTCGTCGCTGACCGGCGATATTATGTTGGATGCGCTGATCGGCGCGGTGTTCGCTATTATCAGCTACTCCAGCCTGGCAGCGGTTCTGTTAACAGCAACGCTGACGGCGACCGGCGTTATCTCGTTTCAGGTAGCTCTTTGCCTGGTGATCGGCGCTAACCTCGGCAGCGGGCTGTTGGCGATGCTGAATAACAGCGGCTCCAACGCAGCCGGTAAGCGGGTAGCGCTCGGCAGCCTGCTGTTTAAGGTCATTGGTTGTGTTTTAGTGCTGCCTTTTGTCCATGTGCTGTCGCCGTGGCTGGATAAATTGCCGGTGCCCGATGAAGAGCTGGTGATCTTCTTCCATGTTTTTTACAACCTGATCCGCTGTCTGGTTATGGTGCCTTTTGCCGATCCTATGGCGCGGCTCTGTAAGCGGATGATCCGCGATGATCAGGAAAACGATGCGCGTCTGAAACCAAAACATCTCGATCGCAGCGCGCTGGATACGCCAGCGCTGGCGCTGGCTAACGCCGCGCGTGAAACCCTGCGCATGGGCGATGTGCTGGAAATGATGATGGATAATTTCTATAAGGTGATGCACGGCGAGCCGCGCCAGGAGCGTGAAATTCGGCGACTCGATGATGATGTGGATGTGCTTTATACCGCCATCAAACTCTATCTGGCACGCATGCCGAAAGAGGATCTGCCAGAGGAAGATTCACGCCGCTGGGCCGAAATTATCGAAACGGCGCTAAACCTGGAGCAGGCGGGCGATATTATCGAACGCATGAGCGGCGACGTGGCGGATAAGTCGCTGGCCGCGCGCCGCGCTTTCTCGCCGGAAGGGTTAAGAGAGCTGGAGCAACTGCATGAACAGCTGCTGAATAATCTGCGGCTGGCGCTGTCGGTATTTCTGTCGCGTGATATCGCCAGCGCGAAACGTCTGCGCCGGGCTAAACACCGTTTTCGCATTATGAACCGCCGCTTTTCGCATGAGCATGTTGATCGCCTGCATCAGAAAAACGTGCAGAGCATTGAAACCAGCTCGCTGCATCTGGGATTGCTGGGTGATATGAAGCGGCTTAACTCGCTGTTTTGCGCGATAGCCTATAGCGTGCTGGAACAGCCGGACGACGAACGGGATAAAGAGTAAAGATATGCCAGCCTTTCAGGCTGGCATATCTCCCGGGCTTATTTTTTATTAACCGGTTTGCCGGACCAGTAACCCGCCAGCAGCGAACCGGAAAGGTTATGCCAGACGGAAAACAGCGCGCCGGGCAGGGCTGCCAGCGGCGAGAAATAAAGTTTGCCCAGCGTGGCCGCCAGCCCGGAGTTTTGCATTCCCACCTCCAGTGCCAGCGTACGGCAGGTTGACTCATCAAAGCCAAACAGCTTGCCACCCCAGTAGCCGCCTAACAGCCCGATGGCATTGTGCAGAATGACTGCCGCAATCACTACCAGGCCCACCGAACCGATAAAGCCCTGGCTACCGGCCACCACCGCACTGATGATCAGCAAAATGCATACCATGGAAAATGCGGGCAACCAAGGTTCCACGCGCTTTACCACGCGATTCATGGTGTGATGAACAATCAGACCGAGGCCGATAGGGATCACCACGATTTTTATAATGCTCAACAGCATGCCGACCACATCCACTTCAATATGCGTATCGACATAAAAACGCGTCAGCAGGGGTGTCGCAAACACGCCTACCAGCGCGGAAACGGAAGAAATAGTTACCGACAGCGCCACATCGCCTTTCGCCAGATAAATCATAACGTTAGACGCTGTTCCGCTGGCTACGCTGCCCACCAGAATCATGCCTGCGGCCAGATCGGGCGGCATCTGAAACAGCCTGGCCAGCAGCCAGGCAGCCAGCGGCATCACCAGATAATGTAAAAAGGTACCGGCGATAACCGGAGCCGGACGCACCAGCACACGCTTAAAATCATCGATATGCAAGGTAACGCCCATCCCGAACATAATCAGCATCAGCAAATAAGAAACCCAGGGGCCGATGCCGGTAAAGGTGCCGGGAGAAAAATAGGCGGCCACTGAAAGCAACATCGCCCACAGTGGGAACAGCCGAGTGATCCTGGTAAGCATAGCCAGATATCCTTATAAAAATGCCAGGCGTTTGCTGTCAGGTTACGTTTACCTTAAATCCGCGCGCTGACAGCATTAAACATTAGCTCTTAAACAGATTGCGATGCAGGGTGCGCACTATTTGCTCGGCATCGTTGCCTGGTACCAGGAAACAGAGGTTATAGCTGCTGGCGCCATAGCAGATCATGCGCAGGTTAAAAGGCTCCAGTACGCCGAAGACCTCTTTGCCAACGCCGCATGCCTGCGACAGCTTATTGCCAATCAGGGCGATAAGCGCCAGATTCTCTTCTACCTCTACCCGACAGAGTGAGGAGAGCTCGGTCAGCAGCGCCTGGGTTAACAGACTGTCGCCGGTAGAAGTTGAGCCAGTGGTATCCAGCGTTAGCGCCACGCTCACTTCGGAGGTGGTAATCAAATCGACAGAAATATGATGGCGCGCCAGAATAGCAAACACCTCAGCCAGGAAGCCGCGCGCATGAAGCATATTCAGGCTATGCAACGTCAGCAGCGTTTGCTTGCGACGCAACGCCAGCGCACGGAATAAAGGCGGGTTTTCGGTCTCATTGCAGACCAGCGTGCCGCCTGCGGCAGGATCTTTGCTGGAGCCGACAAAAACCGGGATATCATTGCGCACTGCAGGCATCAGCGTTGCCGGATGAAGTACTTTGGCGCCAAAGGTGGCCATTTCGGCCGCCTCTTCAAAGGTAATTTTATCGATACGCTGCGCCGTCGGAACGATACGCGGATCGGTGGTATAGATGCCGGGAACATCGGTCCAGATATCGATGCGCTGCGCCTGCAACGCCTCGCCCAGTAGCGCGGCAGTATAATCGCTGCCGCCCCGGCCCAGCGTAGTAGTGCGGCCTTTCGCTTCGCTGCCGATAAAGCCCTGGGTAATCACCAGTGCCTGTTCCAGCCTTGGGCGCAACAGCTGGTGGCTTAACTCAGCCAGTGTGCTGACATCCGGCTCGGCGCGGCCAAAGCGATCGTCGGTGCGCATGATCTTACGCACGTCAAACCATTCGGCATTCACTTCACGCTCCCGCAGGATTTCTACAAACAGCAGAGTGGAGATCAGCTCGCCGTGGCTCACCAGCTCATCGGTCAGCGCCGCCGAAGAGGCAAGTGCCGCCGCATCGGCCAGCATGGCAATATTCTCCAGCATGCGGTCGATCTCCTCGCGGATCACTTCCGGCTGCTGCAGCCGATCGACAATAGCGTATTGAATACGGCGAAGTTCATCCAGCAGCGCATAGCGCTGTGTGGGTTCATGGCCTTCGGCCAGGGCCACCAGCAGGTTGGTGACGCCGGCGGAAGCGGATAGCACCACCAGGCGCACATTAGCATCGCCCAGCACCACATCGGCGCTGCGGTTCATGGCGGTAAAATCCGCTACGCTGGTGCCGCCAAACTTGGCAACGATTAATTCAGATTGCAACATAGATACCCCGTGTCAGGTTCAATTCCATCAGCCTTGGCACAAGGGAAGAGCAGAAACGGGGCAGACGTAGAGGGGGAACAACTACGATCACCCAGAAGCGCCCCACCTTGCGGCGCGTCCGACTGTCGCACGCGCCTGGTGACAACCCAGAGGATTCAGCCTCTGCAGTCGACAACATCTCTGCCGTGGAGATATTGCCTCGGCGTCGCTCCCCCTGATGTGTCTTCACCGGATACGGCTCCTCTGACACACTGCCTGGGCGACGCGCCTCTTCTGGCTTGCGCATCGCTGCGCAACTAACCGTTTACAAATATCGGGTTCTGTCGCCGCTGTCAATCACTGCTATTTGAAGAATTCTCAACTTGTACCAGCGCAATCAGCGTACAGGGCACTTCCGGCGGCGCAGCGTTGCTTATAATCATCAGCTGTCCGTTCTCTTGTAGCGCAAAGAGTGGGATTGCGACCGGGTGCGTTGCCAGGTAATCCTGCCAACCGAAATTCTCCGTTAGCTGGGTTGCTTTGATGGTTGCGCCTTTCGCTAACAGTGCGCTGAGATGGCTCCAGGTTTGCTCCGCGCCAAAAAGCGTCTCATGCCGACGGAAGCGCGGACTTTCAGTATCACGACGACCTGTCAGCGACGATCCGGAACGCACCGAAGCCACCTTCGCCGCGCCGAAGATATGGCTAAAATGATAAACCGCCAGCGCGTTTTGATGCCGGTTGGGTGACAGCGCCAGTACCTGAGCAATATCACTAAGATCGAGGTAGTTCTCCGCATGTTCTGACCAGGCATTACCGTAATAGGCAGGGATGCCTTCCATTCTGGCCTGACGATAAGATTCCCAGCTGCTGTCGGTAAGCATCACCGGAATATCCAGCCGCTGCCGCGCCAGCGCTAACGCCCGTGCGACGGCGTTAGCGCCGATAATCAACACGCCGCGCGGACGCTGCTGCTGAACGCGCAGCCAGCGAGCAAGTGGGGCGCTGGTCAGGCTTTGCAAAACGACGGTGCCGATAATCACCGCAAATACTACTGTTACCAGCCGGTCGGCCTGGGCATACCCGCTGCGCGCCAGCGTCAGGGCAAAAAGCGCGCTGACCGCCGCGGCCACAATGCCGCGCGGCGCGATCCAGCTCAGCAGCACGCGATCGCGCCAGTGCAGGGAGGATCCCCAGGTAGAGAGCGCGATACAGAGCGGTCGGGCGATAAACTGAACCACCAGCAGCACCGCCACCAGCGGCCAGCCCAGCGTCAGCAGCGCGCCAATATCCAGCCGGGCGGCAAGGATAATAAACAGGCCGGAAATCAGCAGCGCCGACAACTCCTCTTTAAAGGCGATGATGTCGCGCAGATCCACATCCCGCATATTGGCCAGCCAGATGCCCATTACGGTCACGGTTAGCAGGCCCGACTCATCGGCCAGCGCGTTGGAAACGCCGAAGGCGGTTAACACTATCGCCAGTACGCCAAAGTTTTGCAGATAACCGGGTAGCCAGACGCGTTTCAGGGCGATACCCAGTAACCAGCCGGCCAGCGCGCCAATGCTCAGGCCCACCGCTGCGGTAACGCCCAGCGTCCAGAACAGATGCGATAACGATTCGGCATGCTGACGCAGCACAATGAATTCAAAGACCAGCAGAGTAAAAATAGCGCCTACCGGATCGATAACGATGCCTTCCCAGCGCAGCACCTGATTAATCGCGGTATTGGGACGCACCACGCGCATCAGCGGCGCAATCACCGTTGGACCGGTCACCACCGTGACCGCGCCGACCAGCGCCGCCAGTTCGGGCGGGAAGTTCAGCAGCAGCCAGCAGGCGAGGCTAATAACAGTAAACGTAACCGGCATGCCGATAACGATCAGATTACGTACCACGCCGCCGAGACCGCGAATTTCATCGACGCGCAGCGTAAGCGCGCCTTCAAACAGAATGATGGCGACCGACAGTGAAACCAGCGGAAACAACAGATCGCCAAACAGCGCATCAGGCTGCAAGACATGCGTTATCGGACCCAGTACGATTCCGAAAACCAACAGCGGTAAAATCGCTGGAAGCCGCAGTAACCAGGCGATCCACTGGGCCATCAGCGAACTGAAGCCAATGATCACCAGCAGTAATGGAGCAGAGAGCGGCATAAAAATTTTTCCTTTCAACGGTAAGAATCGTCATACTGAAATACCTTGCGGCTACGGTCACCGCAGCCTGAATTATAATGAGTCCCGGGCAAAGGGTGAGAAAAAGCTAGCGAGTGCTCACCGCTACAATAGTCGTAACCTGTTGCAGGAAAAGGAAAGTGAGTCACGGTCAACAGGTAAGATGACGTCCGGTCAGAATTACGGTTGTTAAAACATAAGAGTGTTGCCATGAAAAATATCAATCCGACGCAAACCGCTGCCTGGCAGGCCCTGCAGCAGCATTACCAACAGATGAAAGACGTACGCATTGCCGACCTGTTTGCCCAGGACAGCGATCGTTTTGCGAAATTCTCCGCTTCCTTTGATGACCAGATGCTGGTGGATTTCTCAAAAAACCGTATCACTACGGAAACCCTGGAAAAATTACAGGCGCTGGCAAAAGAGACCGATCTGGCAGGTGCGATTAAGTCGATGTTCTCGGGTGAGAAGATCAACCGCACTGAAGATCGCGCCGTGCTGCATGTTGCGCTGCGCAACCGCAGCAATACGCCGATCCTGGTAGATGGCAAAGATGTCATGCCGGAAGTGAATGCGGTGCTGGAGAAGATGAAATCTTTTTCTGAGCGCATCATCAGCGGCGAATGGAAAGGTTATACCGGCAAGCCTATCACCGATGTGGTTAACATCGGTATCGGCGGCTCCGACCTTGGTCCCTATATGGTGACCGAGGCGCTGCGTCCTTACAAAAATCATCTGAACATGCACTTTGTTTCCAACGTGGACGGCACGCACATCGCTGAAACGCTGAAAAAAGTGAGCCCGGAAACCACGCTGTTCCTGGTAGCATCAAAAACCTTTACCACCCAGGAAACCATGACCAACGCCCACAGCGCGCGTGACTGGTTCCTGAAAGCAGCGGGCGACGAGCAGCAGGTAGCGAAACACTTTGCCGCGCTCTCTACCAATGCCAAAGAAGTGACCAGGTTCGGTATCGATACCGCCAATATGTTTGAGTTCTGGGACTGGGTTGGCGGCCGCTACTCACTGTGGTCAGCGATTGGTCTCTCTATCATCCTGTCTGTGGGCTTCGATAATTTTGAGCAGCTGCTGAGCGGCGCCCATGCGATGGATAAGCACTTTGCGGAAACCCCGGCGGAGCAGAACCTGCCGGTACTGCTGGCGCTGATCGGCATCTGGTACAACAATTTCTTCGGCGCTGAAACCGAAGCTATCCTGCCGTATGACCAGTATATGCATCGCTTTGCGGCTTACTTCCAGCAGGGCAATATGGAGTCCAACGGTAAGTATGTCGATCGCAACGGTAATCCGGTTTCTTACCAGACAGGCCCAATTATCTGGGGCGAACCGGGCACCAACGGACAGCACGCGTTCTATCAGCTGATTCATCAGGGCACCAAGCTGGTTCCTTGCGACTTTATCGCACCGGCCATTACCCATAATCCGCTGGGCGACCATCACGCAAAACTGCTTTCTAACTTCTTTGCTCAGACCGAAGCGTTAGCCTTTGGTAAGTCACGTGAAGTGGTGGAAAAAGAGTTTGCCGATGCGGGCAAAGATGCGAAATCCGTGGAGCATGTCGCGCCGTTTAAAGTGTTTGAGGGCAACCGTCCGACAAACTCTATTTTGCTGCGTGAGATTACGCCGTACAGCCTGGGCGCGTTGATTGCGCTCTATGAGCATAAAATCTTTACCCAGGGCGTTATCCTTAATATCTTCACTTTCGATCAGTGGGGCGTTGAGCTGGGCAAACAGCTGGCTAACCGTATTCTGCCTGAGCTGGAAAATGGCGAGGAAGTAACCAGCCATGACAGCTCTACCAATGGCCTGATCAATCTGTATAAAGCCTGGCGTTAATCGCTGGCCTGAATCGCAAAGGCGCCCTGTACGGCGCCTTTTTTATTCTTCCGCGTGATTTCAGGCGTGAAAACGTATTTTTGCGATCGATACATCATTTCCTGACAGCAAAGATGGCGAAATTGGCTTTTTTGCTCTAAGCATTTTCTTAAAATATTGATTAGAGCCGAAAATTAACGCAGGATTAGTCCTAAACTGCTCTGGTTAAAAATGGTGCTAAACAGGCGCGGATATTCGCTTATTACGCTGAAATAAAAAGATTAATGTATAAGAGTTTATTAAAAAATAAATGAAGTTGACTGGTTTTTAATCAAATTAAGGCCTTTATTTAAATATCCTGGAACTTGGCTTTTAACTGGTTTTAACTGCTGTATGTTTCGTATTTAATTAATTTAAAATATCAAAAATGGCTTTTGTTCTGGCTTTTAATGCTATTTCCTCTGGCTGTTATCCTCAACCCGCCACGCCCTAATTTCTGGTAATTTGTTGCCCTATACTGGAGCCGCCTGGAACCATCCAGGCAAATCATCCATTCATTTCATGAAGGGAAATTCAGTATGAAAAAAATAGTATGTGCCACGGCAGTTGCGCTGTATCTGGCATCCGGTTCGGCCGCCTTTGCCGCTCCGGTTGAAGCCGGTGCGGCAGCAGGCGCTGAAGCGGGAGCCATTTCCGCAGGCAGCACCACTGCAGTAGGTATCGGTGCTCTGGGCGCGCTGGTAGGCGTTGGCCTGGCGGCATCCGGCGGTGGGGATGGAACCAATACCGGAACCACCACCACAACCACGACCAGCACGACCCGCTAACGCGGTTTTTAATCATAACCACACGCCCGTGTGGTTATTTTCTGACTTTGCCGAACTCACACAGGGATAGACAGGTGCGCCATATTCCATTGCTGTTTCTTTGTCTGTTGTTACAGGCGTGTACACAAACGCAACAGGGGCTGGTTGATACCGCGAAGCTGGCGGTAATGGGCCCGGACGATGTCACCGTATCGGATGAAAAAATAGAATCACTGCCTTACGCCAGCATGTATTTGCGTATCAACGGCGGTCAGCGCATCTTCCTGGTGCTGGGCTATGCCGAACAAGGCCAACAGAAATGGGTAACGCAGGATCGGGCGATGCTGGTCACGCAGCAGGGCCGTCTGGTGAAAACCCTGGGCCTGAGCGACAACCTGCTGGAAGTGGATAATTTACAGCAGGATCCTTTAGCGCATCCACTGCAGATTCGTGAGGGCGAAAGCTGGACGCGCATCATGAGCTGGACAGAGAACGGTCAGCTGCGCGCGAGTAGCGCGACTTCACGTTTTAGCCGTGGTCATGATGAAGTACTGACGCTGGCGGGTCAAAAGATCCCCTGCCGGGTCTGGCATGAAGAGGTGACCATCGCCGCGAACGGTACGGAATGGAAAAACACTTTCTGGGTTGATGCCATCAGCGGCGAGGTGCGTCAGAGCGCACAGCAGGTGGGAGCGGATACGCTGCCGGTCGAGATCACCATTCTGAAGCCAGCAAAATCATGAAAAACATCCTTGCCTTAGCCAGCCTGCTTGGCGGCCTCGCATTTAACGCGCTGGCGGATAGCCAGGTAACGATTTATTACCCCAACGCATCGCAAACCGCCGTGGTCAGTGATGCACAAACGCTTTCTCAATTACTTGCCAGTCCGGCGGTGAAGGATCGAAGCTGGTGGCCCGGTACGGTCATTGCGGAGTCGCTGGCAACGGCGGCGGCGCAGCAGCATTACCAACAGACGCTGGCAAGATTACAACGCTGGGCGGCAAGCGAAGAGGGCGAACGCGCTGCGGCGATCAATGCTGTGTTGCAACAATTAAAAACGGTGCGGGTAACCGGCAGACAATTCACCTCGCTCGATCCTGACTGGATACGGCTACGTCCGGAGGCCAACCGGCGTCTGGAAGGAGAGTACAGCCTCTACACCCTGCAACGCCCCACCAGCATTACGCTGGCCGGCGCCATTGCCGGCAGCGGCAAAGTGGTCTGGCAGCCGGGGCGCGATACGCGTGATTACCTTGTCGGTCATGCGCGCCTGAGCGGCGCAGAGCGCAATGTGGCAACGGTTATTGCTCCAGACGGCGCTACCCGGGAAGTGCCGGTAGCCTACTGGAATCATCGTCATGTCGAAGTCGCGCCGGGCAGCATCATCTATCTCGGCTTCTCTTCCTGGGCGCTGCCGGACGAATACCACGACCTTAACCAGCAAATCATCTCTGTTTTGACGCACCGGATCCCTGACTGATGAAAACAAACATGCTTCTCAGCCTGCTCGCTGTTTGCGTAGCGGCTGCCTGCCAGGCGCAGGCGGCAACGTGGGGCGAACCCATTGGCCCGTCACAGTCAGATTTCGGCGGCGTTGGCCTGATGCAGGTGCCAACGGCGCGAATGGCTAAAGAGGGCGAATTCAGCCTCAACTATCGGGATAACGATCAGTATCGCTTCTATTCCGCTTCGCTGATGCTGTTTCCCTGGCTGGAAACCACCGTACGCTACACCGATGTGCGCACGCGGCTATACAGCCGGGTGGAAGGCTTTAGCGGCGATCAAAGTTATAAAGATAAGGCTTTTGATATCAAGCTGCGGCTATGGCAGGAAGGTTTTTGGCTGCCGGAAGTGGCAGTGGGGACGCGCGATTTAGGCGGCACCGGGCTGTTCGACAGCGAATATCTGGTGGCGACCAAGGCCTGGGGACCGCTCGACTTTACCCTGGGCATTGGCTGGGGCTATCTCGGCAACAGCGGCAATATTAAAAACCCCTTCTGTTCCTATGACGATAAATTCTGCCATCGCCGTGAAGGCTTTGGCTCAGCAGGCTCGGTCAACGGCGACGAACTGTTTAAGGGACCGGCATCGATCTTCGGCGGCATTGAATATCAGACGCCGTGGCAGCCGCTACGTCTGAAGCTGGAGTATGAGGGCAACGACTATCAGGGCGACTATGCCGGACGGCTGGAGCAGCGCAGCAAAGTCAACGTCGGCGCTGTCTATCGTCTGACGGACTGGGCCGATATCAACGCCAGCTATGAGCGCGGCAACACCTTCACCTTTGGCTTTACCCTGCACAGCAATTTCAATGCGTTAAGCACGCGCCATCTCGACAGCCGCAAGCCGGGCTATCGTCCGCAGCCGCAGCCGGAAATCCTTCAGCATACGGCGGTAGCTAATCAGCTGACGCAGCTGAAATATAATGCCGGACTGGATGCGCCGAATCTGCAGGTGAAAGGGCGTACCCTCTATGTTACGGGCGAGCAGGTAAAATATCGGGATACGCAGCAGGGCGTCGATCGTGCCAACATTATTCTGATGAATGATTTGCCGGAAAATATCGATACGCTGCGCGTAACCCAAACGCGCTATAACCTGCCGCAGGTCACCACGGAAACCAACGTCAGTAGCCTGCGTCAGCAGCTGGAAGGCTACCCGCTGGGGCATGAGCAGCCGCTGGCGCAGCGCCGCGTGGATCCGGTCGATCCGGGTAAAACCGAGCAGGGGTACTATATTGAGAAAGGGCGCTTGAGCTATGGCCTTTCCCCGGTACTGAATCAGTCGGTTGGCGGTCCCGAGAGCTTTTATATGTATCAGGCGGGCATTAATGCCAACGCCGATTACTGGCTGACGCAGCATCTGCTGGTAGGCGGCGGCCTCTTTGCCAACCTCGCCAACAACTACAACAAGTTTAATTACGATGGTCGGCCGATCGACTCCTCGCTGCCGCGTGTGCGTACCCATATTCGCGACTATGTCGAAAACAACGTCTATGTTAATAACCTACAGGCGAACTGGTTCCAGTACTTTGGCAACGGCTTTTATGGCCAGATGTATGGCGGTTATCTGGAGACCATGTATGGCGGCGTAGGTGCAGAGGTACTCTATCGTCCACTTGATGCCAGTTGGGCGGTTGGCGTAGACGCGAACTACGTTAAACAGCGCGACTGGGACAACATGATGAAATTCACCGACTACAAAGCGCCGACCGGTCATCTGACCGCTTACTGGCAGCCGTGGTTTATGAATCATGTGCTGGTGAAAATGAGCGTGGGCGAATATCTGGCGAAGGATAAAGGCGGCACGATTGACGTCTCAAAACGCTTCGACAGCGGCGTGACGGTGGGCGCTTACGCTACCTTAACCAACGTCTCCGGTGACGAATATGGCGAGGGCGATTTCACCAAAGGGTTCTATATTTCTGTGCCGATGGATCTGTTTACCGTTACCCACAACCGTGGCCGCGCTCAGGTTAACTGGACGCCGCTGACGCGCGATGGCGGACAGATGCTGGGCCGTAAATATCAGCTGTATGACATGACCAGCGACCGTGATATTCACTTCCGCTGATTAGCGCTGCTGTTCAGCGTTGCTGATAACGCTCTGGCTCTGGTCAGGGCGTTTTTTTATGTGCGATATAATGTGATGTTGGTCACATTCTGTCATGATGTCAGCTCGGCAGATGCCGGTTACCACGCAAGTAAAAGGACATAACAATAAGTAGTGAGAAAATGATAGCCACCGTCCTGCAATGGATATTGAACATCGGTCTGCTGTTTCTGGGCCTTATTCTGATCGTCTTTCTGGGCAAAGAGACTATCCACCTGGCGAATGTATTACTGAATACCGGCGAAGCCGCCTCGGCCTACTTGCTGGTGGAAGGCATTGTCATCTGGTTTCTCTATTTCGAATTTATCGCCCTGATCGTTAAATATTTCCAGTCGGGCTACCATTTCCCGCTGCGCTACTTTATTTATATCGGTATAACGGCCATTATCCGGCTGATTGTGGTCGACCATAAAGATCCTTTCGACACGCTCTGCTATTCTGCCGCTATCCTGATTCTGGTTATTACGCTGTGGCTGGCTAACAGCAACCGGCTGAGGCGCGAATAAAAAAAAGGCGGCCAACAGGCCGCCTGAATATACACAGGACACAACTTAGCAGTGGCAATAACAACAAAGGCAACAGTGGCAATAAAAATCGTTAACCCTTCACGCCGCCAGCGGTCAAGCCGCTAACCAGCCAGCGCTGCGCCAGCAGGAACACCAGGGTAATCGGCAGTGCAGACAACACCGCTGCCGCGGCAAAATCTCCCCACAAATAGTTCTGCGGATTCAGATACTGCTGCATACCCACCGCCAGCGTATAGCTGTTTACATCACGCAACAGCAGCGAGGCGACGGGCACTTCCGTCACGGCAGCGATAAAAGACAGAATGAACACCACGGCAAGAATAGGCACAGAAAGCGGCAGTAAAATTAAGCGGAAAGCCTGCCATGGCGTTGCGCCGTCCAGCGCCGCTGCTTCTTCCAGCGAACCATCAATGGTTTCAAAATAGCCTTTAATCGTCCAGACGTGTAAGGCGATACCGCCGAGGTAGGCAAAAATCAGCCCGGCATGGGTATTCAGGCCGATAAAGGGAATATACTGTCCCAAACGGTCGAACAGAGCATAAAGCGCTACCAGCGAAAGTACAGCGGGAAACATCTGAAATATAAGCATTCCTTTCAGCAGCGTTGTCTTACCGCGGAATCGCATACGCGCAAAAGCATAGGCACAGGTTGTGGAAAGCGCAACAATCCCAACGGCAGTTATCGCGGCAACTTTTACTGAATTCCACAGCCACAACAGCACCGGAAAAGGCGGCGGGGTAACGCTGCCATTTTCGTGCGTGACGGTGAAACCCAGCGCCAGCTTCCAGTGGTCCCAGGAGATATGTTCCGGCAACAGACTGCCGATCGCATAGTTGCCGGGACGCAGCGAAATCGCCAGCACCATCATCAGCGGATACATAATCAGTACAATAAAGCCGAGCAGCAACAGATGCGTCAGCGCCAGCCGCAGCTTCTGTGATTTGGGTTGAACCATCGCCATCTCTCGCTCCTTAATCTGTCTTAATGCGGGTGAATCGCAGGTTAAACAGCGCCAGCGCGCCGACCAGCAGGAAAATCAGGGTGGCGATAGCGGCTGCCAGGCCGAAATCCTGACCGCCGCCGCCTTCAAAGGCGATGCGCCAGGTGTAGCTCACCAGCAGGTCGGTATAGCCTGCTGGCGTGGTCGTGCCGAGCCGGTCGGGGCCGCCGTCGGTAAGCAGCAAAATCAGCACGAAGTTATTAAAGTTAAAGGCGAAGCTGGCAATCATCAGCGGCGTCAGCGGCTTAACCAGCAGCGGCAGCGTAATGCGGAAAAAGTTTTGCATCGGCGTGGCGCCGTCCAGCGCTGAGGCTTCATACAGGTCGTCGGGAATCGCTTTGAGCAGCCCCATACACAGAATCATCATGTAGGGATAGCCAAGCCAGGTATTCACAATTACCAGCATGGTACGCGCCATTGCCGGATCGCTGAACCAGGCGGGTTTGATGCCGAACAGACCGTCAAGCATCATATTGATCTCGCCAAAGCTCTGGTTAAACAGCCCTTTGAAGATCAGAATGGAGATAAAGGCCGGAACCGCATAGGGCAGGATCAGCAGCAGACGATACACCGCACGTCCTTTTAACGCTTCCCACTGCATCAGGCAGGCCAGCACCATGCCTACCGCCACGGTCAGCAATACCGTGAGCGCGGCGAAAATTACCGTCCAGATAAAAATAGCGATAAAAGGCTGCTGAATTCCCTTATCGGTCAATACGCGCAGGAAGTTATCCCAGCCCACCGCCACCGTATAGCCGGGGCTGAGTTTTTCACTGGTCCACTGCTGACTGGCATCTTTGGTCTGCCAGAAGCCGGTATCGTCATTGGCATACCAGACTTTGCCGGTCTGTTTGTCGGTCAGCGAGTTATCTTCGCCGAGGCGGTAGCGCGGCTGAGTGCCAGAGAACTGACGCAGCGAACTCATACGCAGCTGCGTACCGTCCGGTAAATGTGCCGTTAGCTGTGAAAGTGCCTGACGATTTTGAGTGATATCACGCAGCATGGCGCGCTCACCTGCCGGTTCTTGCCGGGTTTCGGTAAGAGTAAGCGTTTGCTCACCTTTTCCAGAGAGGGAAAAGGGCGGGGTAATAAACTGTTTATTTTCCGGGCTTTTCAGCAGCAAGCGCCACGTTTTATCCGTGGTTGACCAGAGGGAGAATGCGTAGCTGTCACCCGCCTGGAACTGACGATCCAGCAGTACCTGACGCGCCCGCTCAAAAGAGAGCTGGTTAGTGCTGCTGTAGTTGGTAAACGCGATAGCGATGGTACAGGCCAGCGGAAACAGCACAAACAGCACCATGCCTGCCAGCCCGGGCCAGACATAGCGCCACGCCTGAGCCCGGCGGCGGAAGAAAATAATCAGGCCGCTGCTGAGCAGAATCAACGTGACAATAGCGAACAGGTATTCGCCCTGGGCATACATCAGAACAACCAGATAGCCGGTTATCATCACACACAGGGCAAGAACCAGCCACTTCAGGGCGTCACGCTGCCACCACAATGCGGATTTTGCCATTTCAGGTTCCTTCTGCAACTGATGAAAAGAGGGGCGAGCCGCAGCATCGGGCCACCTGACGAACAGAGCCGCAGGTGGCCGGGAGCAAAACGATAGCAAGCCCTTACTTGGTTAAGCGGTTTTCCGCATCTTTCAGCGCGGCTTCCACCGTCTGGCGACCATTGATCGCATTCAGCACCGCGTTACGCTCGGCGTACCAGAAGGCGGACATTTGCGGCACGTTCGGCATGATCTCGCCGTTCTGCGAGTTTTCCATGGTGGCGGCAATCTTTTCATCCTTTGCCAGCTTATCCTGATACGATTTCAGCGCCACGGCACCCAGCGGCTTGTCCGCGTTCATTTTCGCCAGGCCGTCATCGGTCAGCAGATAGTTTTCCAGGAACTCTTTCGCCAGCTCTTTGTTCGGGCTGGCAGCGTTAATGCCCGCGCTCAGGACGCCAACGAATGGCTTTGACGGCTGGCCTTTAAAGGTGGGAAGCAGGGTGACGCCATAATTGATTTTGGCGCTTTCGATATTATTCCATGCCCAGGGACCGTTAATGGTCATCGCGGTTTCGCCTTTATTAAAGGCCGCTTCGGCAATGGCGTAATCGGTATCCGCATTCAGATGTTTATTTTTAATCAGGTCGATCAGGAATTGCAGACCCTGCTGTGAGCCCTGATTATTAACGCCAACCTTTTTCACGTTATAGCTGCCGTTCTCTTTCTCGAAGGCGTAACCGCCGTTGGCAGCAATAAGCGGCCAGGTAAAATAGGGTTCCTGCAGGTTAAACATCAGCGCGCTTTTGCCTTTGGCGCGCAGCGCCTTGTCCAGTGCCGGGATCTCTTCCCAGCTTTTAGGCGGATTGGGCAGCAGATCTTTGTTATAAATCAACGATAGCGACTCTACCGCCACCGGATAACCGATCAACTTGCCGTTAAAACGCACCGCGTCCCAGGTAAAGGGATAGATTTTGTCCTGCAGCGCTTTGTCTGGTGACACTTCTGCCAGCAGGCCCGATTGCGCATAGCCGCCAAAGCGATCGTGCGCCCAGAAAATAATGTCCGGGCCATCGCCGGTGGCCGCAACCTGCGGATATTTCTCTTCCAGCTTATCAGGATGCTCAACGGTAACTTTAATGCCGGTATCCTGCTCAAACTTTTTGCCGACTTCCGCCAGGCCGTTGTAGCCCTTATCGCCATTAATCCAGATGACCAGCTTGCCTTCTTCGATCTTCGCCAGCGCAGCGCCCGGTAACAACGCGGCGCTCATGGCGCATAACAACAGCGTTTTGCTATTAAGTTTGAACTTTGACATTTCCCTTACCTCTAAACGTGAGTGGTTGTCGTTAGGCAGGAGTCTGCTGATAAGCGACGGCTGACTCATCCTCCCTGTTCCTACGCCCCACCGGCCAGAAGTGTGATCCCTTTAGCTTTTTTGTCGCTTTCTGCGTGCCAGCACACAAAAAACAGCCCCTTTTCCTGCCGTTTCGATCACGAAAAAGCGTGACGGGTCAGTCAGATCCCCCTTTCCGCTACAAACTCATCCTCCTGCCTCCTCCCCCGTAAAAAAGCGGATGGTGGAGGATTTTTCCTCCCCCGCCTTCGCGCACACTTCCTGCCATTCAAAGGAAGTCCTGGAGATGGGAGAGGCCAATGACGAATGTGGTGCTGAAAGAGGTCACCAAATCCTGGGGCGATGTGGTGGTATCAAAAGATATCAACCTGTCCATTGCCGAGGGGGAGTTCGTGGTGTTTGTCGGGCCGTCAGGCTGCGGCAAATCAACGCTGCTGCGCATGATTGCCGGACTGGAAGAGATCACTTCCGGCGAGCTGACTATTGGCGGTAAACGCATGAATGAAGTGCCGCCAGCCGAGCGCGGCGTGGGAATGGTCTTTCAGTCTTATGCGCTTTATCCCCATCTGACGGTGGCGGATAACATGTCATTCGGCCTCAAACTGGCCGGTACCCATAAAAAAGAGATCCAACAGCGCGTTTCGCAGGTAGCGGAAGTGCTACAGCTGGCGCACCTGCTGGATCGCCAGCCGAAGGCGCTCTCCGGCGGGCAGCGCCAGCGTGTGGCGATTGGCCGTACGCTGGTGGCGGAACCGCAGGTATTCCTGCTGGACGAACCGCTCTCTAACCTGGATGCCGCGCTGCGCGTGCAGATGCGCATCGAGATTTCCCGTCTGCATAAGCGCCTGAAGCGCACCATGATTTACGTCACTCATGACCAGGTCGAAGCGATGACGCTGGCAGACAAGATTGTGGTGCTGGAAGGTGGACGTATCGCCCAGATCGGCAAACCGCTGGAGCTGTATCACTATCCCGCTAACCGTTTTGTCGCCGGTTTTATCGGCTCGCCAAAAATGAACTTCCTGCCGGTAAAAGTTACCGCGACCGCCATCGATCAGGTGCAGGTAGAGCTGCCTAATCGTCAGCAAATCTGGCTGCCGGTAGACAGCACCGATGTAACGGTCGGCGCCAATATGTCGCTGGGCATTCGCCCCGAACACTTGCTGCCCAGCGAAGTGGCAGACGTCACGCTGCAGGGCACCGTGCAGGTTGTCGAGCAGCTCGGCCAGGAAACGCAAATCCATATCCAAATCCCTGCGCTGCGTCAGAACCTGGTTTACCGCCAGAACGACGTGGTGCTGGTTGAAGAAGGTGCCCAATACGCCATCGGATTGCCGCCACAGCGTTGCCATCTTTTCCGTGAAGATGGACGCGCCTGCCGTCGGTTACACAGCGAACCCGGCGTAGAAGCACACATAACAGTAAAATCATAACAGGAGAACAGCGATGTTAACGCGCTCTAAGTACCCTCTGGCCGTGGCAGTGGCCCTCGCAGTGGTAGCACCGCACGCCAGCGCGGTGGATTTCAAAGGTTATGCCCGTTCCGGCATCGGCTGGACCGGCAGCGGCGGTGAGCAGCAGTGCTTCCAGGCAACCGGCGCTAACTCTAAGTACCGTCTTGGCAACGAATGTGAAACCTATGCGGAAGTTGAACTCGGCCAGGAAGTGTGGAAAGAGGGCGAGAAAAGCTTCTATGTCGATACCATGATCGGCTACAGCGTATCGCAGCAGAACGACTATGAAGAAGATTCCCCTGCGGTACGTCAGATGAACGTGGTGGGTAAAAACCTGTTTGATGCGCTGCCGGGTGCCAATATCTGGGCCGGTAAACGTTACTACAAGCGCCATGATGTCCATATGATCGACTTCTACTACTGGGACATCTCCGGTCCTGGCGGCGGTATTGAAGATATCGATCTTGGCTTCGGTAAGCTGTCGCTGGCCGCTACCCGCAGCAGCGAAGCAGGCGGTTCCTCAGTCTTTGTTACTGGCAATACGCGCGGCACGGCTAAAGATCGCGCCAACGATATTTTTGACGTGCGTTTAGGCGGTATGGAAGTGAATCCTGGCGGCTCGCTGGAGCTGGGCTTTGACTACGGCAGCGCGAACGATACCGAAGGCTACAGCCCGAATGTTGAAGATGCCTCTGACGATGGCTGGATGGCCACTCTGGAGCATACCCAGACCTTCTACGGCACCAGTCTGAATAAATTCGTTGTGCAGTACGCCACCGACGCGATGACTCAGAACCGCAATGGCCGCCCGGGCACCGCTGAGAATAACAACGGCTCGATGATCCGTGTGATCGACCACGGCGCGATTGACTTCAACGATACCTGGAGCCTGATGTATGTGGGTATGTACCAGGACGTGGATCGCGATAACGATAACGGCACCACCTGGTACACCGTAGGCGTGCGCCCGATGTACAAATGGACGCCGATCATGAGCACCCTGCTGGAAGCGGGCTACGATAACGTGAAGTCCCAGCGCACCGGCGACCGCAACAGCCAGTACAAAATTACCCTGGCTCAGCAGTGGCAGGCAGGCAACAGCATTTGGTCACGTCCGGCGATTCGCGTGTTCGCTACCTACGCCAAGTGGGATGAGAAATGGGGTTACTCGTCCAGTGATACCAGCAGTGACAACTATGTTGCAGGCGTCGCTAACAATACCGCTTTTAGCGATACCAGCGCCCGTACCTTCAGCCGTGGCGACAATGATGAAGTTTCCTTCGGTATTCAGATGGAAGCCTGGTGGTAATAAGACAACCTGACAGGGCATAGTCAGCCCTGAGTCCTGCCTTAGCCCGCCTCCCTATTGCCTGAGAGAGGCGGGTTTCTCTTGAGGATAACAAAATGAAAAAACATCTACTCGCGCTCTGCCTGTTTCCGGCCCTGAGTTTTACCGTGCTGCCAGTTGTCGCCGCCAGCACCAGCCTTAATCCGCAGAATGTGGCTACCGCGCCGTCGATCGCCCCGGAAAAACTGCAGCGCCTCTCCTGGCTGCCGCTGGCACCGCCGGTGAGCCAGGACATTGCACTGAATACCGCCTCGGCCAGCCTGAATGAAGGCGATATCAGCGGGCCGGTTGCCGCCGTTGCGCTGCCCGCCGATCAGGGATCGCTGGAAGTCACACTGGCCAGCATCATGAAAGATCAACGTGTTTATGCGCCGAACGTACTGGTGCTGGATAGCCAGTTGCAGCCTGCGGCCTTTTTCCCCAGCAGCTATTTCACCTACCAAAAGCCAGGCATTGTTGCCACTAACCGGCTGGAAGGCACCATGAAGCTGACGCCGGTGCTGGGACAAAAACAGATTTACCTGTTGATCTACACTACCACGCGCGATCTGGCGCAAACCTCCACTATGATCAACCCGGCAAAACTTTATGCGGAAGGGGCAAGCAATGCCATTCCTGACGTGCCGGATCCGGTGGTACGGCACGTTAATACCGGCACGCTGTCGCTAAAAGTGAAAAGTGAGCAGAACAGCGGCAATATTATGATCGGCAAGTTGTTCGGCTCTGGTGAGTCGAAACCTGTGGTGGTGGGCAGCGCCAATGCCTCTACGGGATCGGCTCAGCCGACCATCAGCACGCCGGCACCGATGGCCGCGCCTGCGCCAGCCGCGCCGGCTGCGAAGTCTGAGCCGATGCTGAACGACACCGAAAAATATTTTAACGACGGTATCCGTAAGGCGGCAAAAGCGGGTGATATTGATAAAGCGCTGAAGCTAATGAACGAGGCGGAACGTCTTGGCTCCACATCGGCACGCGCAACATTTATCAGTAGTGTGAAAGGCAAGGGATAACATCCCCATATTGCTGATCTTGCTGGACGATTGGTGCGCCGACGGCGCACCCTTTTTTGCCAGGTTTCCTGTTTAACTCAGTTGCTCTGCGTTGTTAAGAGCAGTTTATTAATCCCTCTGTTTTTTCACCTATATTGTGTTAGACCATATTTAGATTTGCGTTAAATAATAATGCCCGTGCTAACTTATTTACCCGCTAATTATTAATGGTGAAGTTATAAATTATACTGCCTCATTAAATTATTTATGGTAATGAACTATTTTAAATGATCATTTTATGGAAAGTGCTTTAGTTTAATATGCATAACGACTCCGAAAATGATGACAAAGGCGCAGCACAGCATAGTTACGTTCCACAAGTAATAAAATGGTTGCATCCAGGTCGTTAAACTTTCATCCTTACCATTAAAAAAGTCATATAGTTCATTATTCTTTTCAACGAAAAGAATTTTCTTTTTTCTTTTTAATCCAAGAAAAAAATAGATAACAGGTACAGCTCCAAAAAATCCAACAAGGCAGTGAAATGAGTAGGGCGCAGGAAAAATAGCCACCTGTATGTGAGCCAACAGCTGCGCATATAACACCTCCCGCTCCCGCTGTGACTATACCAATAGCAGCGCAAGCGGCCAAACCAGCAGTTGCTCCTATAGCCCCGGAACCAATGCTTGTTGCTGTGCTTAATGTGAATTTCGTATATTCTTTAAAAGCGCTTCTTCCGCACTCGTTTTCTCTTCCTGTCGAGCAGGCCTTCATCACATCATTGGTTATCCGCGTTGAGTTTCATAAACATGCTTAGTGCGCGGGCTCGCACCACAGAATTGAGTCATCTGGGAAAAGAGCAGAACTCGCGCGACACCAGGGGATTCACGATGCAGCAATATTAATAGCGGGCATCGCGCCCGCCGGCAAAGCTGACAATCAACGTTTTCGTTTGAAAATCTTATCACTAATAATGAAAGCAACTATCAAGAATATGAACGTGGTTACATGTGCATAATCTTCCCAATAGTTTGCCGCAACAATGAAGAACAAGATGGTAATGCCAATAGGCAAATGGATTCTAAAGATTAACCTGTGTAAATCATTCCAAAATACCTTAAGGATTCTCTTCATCGCACTAGTCTTATAATATCAGACACAATGTCTTGATCGCTTTTCATATATTGGTTATGTACATCAACTCTATCAATAACTGGTTCAATCAACCAGTATAACATTTCCAGATTATGGTTATAGAGATCTCTATAGTAGCGGGAGTGCTTATGTAAGAGCCGTCCGGCGGCTTGGGAAGCAACTTGCAGATATCCATAGGCACCAATGATAGCAACCCCTCTGGTAGCCCAGGCCGTTAAAGCCCCCTCAACTGAAACTTTCATCCCGAGACTTGTGGCTACCAGGGCAGATACAGAGTAAGCGACAGATAATCGTGTTAGTGTTGAAGAAGTAACAAACGTACCAGACATAGCAAGGATTCGAATGATATTTCGCATTCGTTGGTCTGAGAGATTTTCAAACATATAGTTAATATATATTTCAATCATCTCCCTGATAATATCATTATGTTTAATAAGCCTAAACACTGCTTTTGCAAACCTAATATCTTCTTGTTTTAGCTTGGTACATACATCCTGATAATTATCCATAAAACAGGATGAATACCATGTTGCCCGGGTAAAGCCACTATTAATTAATTGTGCCTGTTTAAATGCTTCTTTTTTTGTCGGCGGGGTTGGCCCTCACCTTCCCCCTACCGGGTTTGAACCAGCGACCAGGCGATTAAAGGAACCATTGAGGCTTCACGCCGAACCGGTTCGAAAGCGCCTTGATGTGTGAGATCGTCAGGGAGCGCTGGCCGGAGAGGATTTGGCTCACCAGCGATTTTGAGCCGATCTCATTCTTCAGGTCGGAGTAGGACAGCTTATGCTGGTCAATCAGCGTGCGCAGCAGCGCAACGCCCACCGGCATTTCTGCGACTTCTTTGTTGAACTCCGCAAAGCGTTCGCTGTTGTCTTCATAATCGGCGATTTTGGCCGCCAGGAAGTCGAGCAGCGGGTTTTCGTCGTCGTGGTCAATCAGGTAGTCCACCAGCGCCAGCGCGTCACGGTAGTCTTTCTCTGAGGTGCTGCCCCCCAGCAGGGGGACGGCAGCTACCAGTAGTTTCGTTGCTTCGATAGCTTTAGTGGTGTCGGCGATCATTCTTTGTTCTCCCGATAGTAGCGAGTCAGCTTATCGTATTCAGCGTGGGTGGCGTTGTGCTTCACGTAGAAGAGCTTATTCACGAAGTTGATGTAGGCGATTACTCGCAAATTGTTGCCCCCTACATCTAAAACCCACCATTTGTTACGGTACTTAAAATTGTCCAGGCTTGGCACGGCGGCGCGCAGTTCATCGGGCGTTTTGAAGTTTGTTTCGCGTACCAGACGATACAGCGCCTTGATGGCCGTGGCATCGTTAGGAAATGACCGCGCCGCTTGCTCAAATGGCTCTTTTGAAATGACGTGCATTAAGTGATTCCGTTCAGGCGTTCACATTATGTAAACACTATGATGCACTATAGCCCTGGCTGCAACAGGGATTACTATGCTGGTGTGGATGGAGTTTCGCCCGCCGCAGCGGGCATGTTTTACAGGTCGAAGAGAATGCTGGACTCGTCGCGGGATCGCTTGCTGGTGGGGTCTTCAATGCCGTGTTTGGATAGCAGTCGGCGCAGCCGGTAGATGGTAAGCGAATCCTCGCGCCGCAGCTTCTCCAGCTCGTTAATCTTGGTGGCCTGCTGTGTGTTCAGGCGCAGATAGGCGCGCTGCTCCTGTAGGAGCGCGTCCGGATCGCCGACTCGATGCAGCATGTACGCCAGCAGCCCGCGCTCTGCATCCATATCGGCTTCGTGCTGCCAGGTACTGCCGGAGAGCGGGTATTTCTAAAAAGTTGCCGGGCCTGAAAATCCAGCGTACCGGGTTGTTCAACGACACAATATCCTGGCGCAACATGACGCTTCATGCCTCCATCTTCCGTTGATGTTATGTGGTTTTACCGCGTTAATAATATGTATGCGGAAAAAATATAAAACAATATCCGGGTAATCATGGCTAACCTTGTAGGCATGCTATTGATTTTGCCATGAATATTCTCCTGTGAAAACCAGACCTTAAGCCAGACTTAAAGAGAGGAAAACGATGCGGTGAAAGATGCATTGCCATCTGTTTTCCATGTTGTTTTTCTGCTGCGTTGCGTGTTCTGCGTAAGGCTCTGCGCTACACTATGACACCTGTTTTTTACCGGAGATGCCGAATGTCCGATAACGCGCTTTCCCTGCTGCGCGCCATTGCCTGGCTTCCCACCTCATCGCCTGCGCTGTCCGCACCGCTGCTCGACTGGCTGCTGGAAGAAGATTCGATGACGAAGCGCTTTGAGCGCCACTGCGGGAAAGTTACCGTGGAGCCACAGTTTGAAGGTTTCGTCACTGCTGATGATATCGCTGAAGAGCTGCCGTTCCTGCCGCTGGAGCCGCGCTACTGGCTGCGCGAGATCATCTTATCGGGTGACGGCGTGCCCTGGCTGGCTGGCCGCACGGTGGTGCCGGAATCGACGCTGGAAGGGCCGGAAATGATGCTCAGCCAGCTGGGCACACGTCCGCTGGGCCGCTATCTCTTCTCTTCCTCCACGCTCACGCGTGATTTTATCGATCCCGGTATCTCTGCCGCGCTGTGGGGACGTCGCTCGCGTCTGCGTTTATCGGGCAAACCGCTGTTATTAACCGAACTGTTTTTACCTGCTGCGCCGCTTTATCAAAGCCTGTCTGGAGAACCAAGTGAGTAATATAGAGAAAGGGCTGACGCGCAATAAGCTGCAGGCTTACAGCCGACTGATGCGCATTGATAAACCGATTGGTTCGCTACTGCTGCTGTGGCCGACATTATGGGCGCTGTGGCTGGCGGGCGAAGCCGTGCCGCCGTTGCAGGTGCTGATCGTGTTCGTGCTGGGCGTCTTTTTTATGCGTGCGGCGGGTTGCGTAGTGAATGATTTTGCCGATCGCAAAATTGATGGTCACGTAAAGCGTACGCAAACGAGGCCGCTGGCCAGCGGCATGGTCAGTGAGAAAGAGGCAAAGGTGCTGTTTGTGGCGCTGGCGCTGGTCTCTTTTGCGCTGGTACTGACGATGAACGCCATTACCATCTGGCTGTCGTTTGCCGGGCTGGCGCTGGCCTGGATCTATCCTTTTATGAAGCGTTATACCCATCTGCCGCAGGTGGTATTGGGTGCCGCCTTCGGCTGGGCTATCCCAATGGGCTGGGCGGCAGTCAGCGGTCACGTGCCGCTGAACGGCTGGCTGCTGTTTTTCGCCAACATTTGCTGGACGGTGGCCTACGACACACAGTACGCCATGGTAGACAGGGATGATGATGTAAAAATTGGCGTAAAATCAACGGCTATTCTGTTTGGGCGTTTTGATAAGCTGATCATTGGCCTGTTGCAGCTGGCGACCCTGCTGTTGCTGATAATTGTTGGTCAGCGCATGGCGCTGGACGGCGCTTTTTACTGGTCACTGTTGATGGCCGCCGCGCTGTTTGCACATCAGCAGAAGCTGATTGCTGAACGCCAGCGGGATCGCTGTTTTCAGGCTTTTTTGAATAATAACTATGTGGGTCTGGTGATATTTGTCGGCATTGCGCTGAATATGCCGCCGTTCAGCCAGTGGTAAAGAGCCCGGCCATTAATCAATTAAACAGAAGCGAATAAAAAAGCGGGCGCCACTGGCGCCCGCTCTGTTTTACGCTTTAGACAGCCTTTAGCTGGGTGTAACGGCATTTTCAATCGTCTGACGTACGTCGCTGGTGATCAGCTCCGCCAGCATATGATAAGTGTTCTGCGTCTGCTCCAGCGCGGCGTCGCCGGTATCGCTGATATAGCCTTCGTCACGTAGCGTCAGCACCAGCGTTGAGAACACCGCCTTATCGAAAAACTCCGGCGCGTTGATGCCATGCAGCACCGACAAACGCTGCGCCAGCGTACGGCTCTCTTTCTCCAGCGAACCGCGGTTAATTGCCGGGTTAGCGCTGAGAATAGAGAAGGTGATGGCGTAGCGCTGCAGCGTTTCCCGCATACCTGCAGCCAGCAGCTGCAACGTACGGAAACGCACCGCGTTCAGACGCATCACATCGTTTTCAATGGTGATCAACTGCTGACGAGCCAGTTCGGCAACCAGTTGTTGCAGCAGCTGTGGCAGTTCTTCTTTATCCCAACGCAGGAACAGCTCGCTTTTTAGCAACGGATAAAGCACCGAGACCTGACGCAGCAGCTCGGCGGCGGAGATTTCACGATGCTGCTGCACGATCGCGGCAATCAGCGACGGCATCACCAGCATATGGTGCACATTATTGCGATAGTAGGTCATCAGCACGGCCTGTTCGCGCGGCAGGATAATGATATCGCCAATATTGTCTTTTTCCGTCTCGAACTTATTCATATTCAGCGCATGTTCCAGCAGCGCTTCCGGCGTCATATCCGGCACGGTGGCATCCGGCGAATAGGGAACATGGCGCAACAGATCGAGGTAGCACTCCAGCTGCTCGATAAGCTGTTCACGGGTGAGCGAGCGCTGACGTGAGGCGAGCAGTGCGGTAACGCACAGGTTCATCGCATTGGCGGCGCTGGCGTTGTTAATACGCACCATAATCTGCTGGGCGATATCGTTTACCGCTGGCGTCAGCCACTGTGGACGCTGCGCGACGATGGGATCGATCGAATCGCGCCACTCCGGCACCTGCTTGTTAAGATAATTGACCAGCGGCAGCGGCTCGCCAAAGTTGACATAACCCTGGCCCAGATTACGCAGCTTGCTCAGGCCGCGCAGCATTTGCATAAAGCCTTCTTTCTCTTTAGCCGCGCCGCGCAGTTCCTTGGCGTAAGTGCCCACTTCCATTACGTGCTCATAGCCGATATATACCGGCACCACGGTAATCGGACGGTTACCGCCACGCAGCATCGCCTGAATTGTCATCGCCAGCGTACCGGTTTTCGGATCGAGCAGACGGCCGGTGCGTGAACGTCCGCCTTCGACAAAATATTCAACCGAATAGCCGCGGCTGAACAGCTCGCCCAGATATTCGCGGAACACCGTGGAGTAGAGCTTGTTGCCCTTAAAGGTACGACGAATAAAGAACGCGCCGAGACGACGGAAAATCGGCCCGGCCGGCCAGAAGTTAAGGTTGATGCCGGCAGCAATATGCGGCGGTACCAGCCCCTGATGATAAAGCACATAGGAGAGCAGCAGATAATCCATATGGCTGCGGTGGCAGGGCACATAAACCAGCCCGTGACCATCCAGTGCCAGCTGACGAATACGTTCGCCGCCGCTGACGTTGATGCCCTGGTAGATTTTGCTCCATGTCCAGCCAATCACGCGGTCGGTAAGGCGGATCATCTCATAGGAAAAGTCAGCTGCGATCTCTTCCATCAGCTCGATAGCATTCTGCTGCGCTTTCTCCTGAGAGATTTTTTTGCTGCGCGCTTCATCTTCTACCGCTTTGGCAATGGCCTTCGACTGCAGCAGCTTATTAAACAGATCGTGGCGTACCGGCAGGCGCGGGCCTACGGCAGCCAGACGCTGACGGGCAAAATGAATGCGCGCCACGCGCGCCAGCTTCTGGGCAATGGTTTTATCGGTGCCGTGTTCTGTCGCCATACGACGCAGAGAAACCATCGGTGAGAAACGCACAAAGCTATCGCGCCCCAGCCACAGCACAGCAATAAATTTCTGTACGCCATTCAGCTCGCGCAGGTGAGGGGTTTGTTCGCCCTGCACCTCACGGCCCGGCGCACGGCCAAACATCACCGAAACCGGTACCATCTGCACGTCGAGGTTCGGGTTATTACGGTGCAAATCGAGGTAGTCGTGAAACAGTTTCACTGATTCCTGATTCGGCACAAAATAGGGGAACACGCGTGGGCCGTCATGAATAAAGACGTAACGCGGCAACAGCGCGCCGTCTATCTCCAGCGGATCAAGCGGATCGGGCAGATCGTGCAGGCGACACTGGGTGCGCAGCGCAAGGAGATCGGCCTTTGAATCATAAGGCAGCACATACATAATGGGACGCGACGTATCGATTCCCAGTTCTGATACCGGATCGCCCGGAATTGCCTTACTCTTAACTAAAAATGTTAGTGGTAAATTCAGTAACTTATAATAAAGTTTACGCCAACCTGACATAGACAACATGAAGCCTCTTGTTAGCAAAGCGCCGCAAGCATACCAGAAAGCGCATTGAAGATCTGTGGTGTTGCAATTAGTGCTGCACCCTGACATTGACGTTAAACATTGCAAAGGGTTCCCTGAAGATGGCAAATAACGTAACGGGCCTTACCCGCATCATTAAGGCGGCCGGATATTCCTGGAAAGGCCTGCGGGCAGCATGGCAGCATGAAGCGGCGTTTCGCCAGGAAACGCTGCTGGCGCTGGCGGCGGTGCTCATCGCTTGCTGGCTTGATGTTGATGCCATCACGCGCGTTTTGCTGATTGGCTCTGTGTTTCTCATTATTATCGTCGAAATCCTTAACAGCGCTATCGAAGCGGTGGTGGACCGCATCGGCAGTGAGCTTCATCCGCTGTCCGGACGGGCTAAAGATATGGGGTCAGCGGCGGTACTGCTCAGCATCATAATGGCCCTTTTTGTTTGGGTAACCCTGCTGTGGTCATATATTCGATAGGGTTTCCATAATGGATAAAGAGTTGTTTTTTACACAGCTTTCGGTTTCCATTCCACCAATACCTGTATATACTCACAGCGACTGTATAAACAACCAGGGGGCGGGATGAAAACCTTAACGGCTCGGCAGCAACAGGTTTATGACCTGATTCGCGATCACATTAATCAGACAGGTATGCCGCCAACACGTGCGGAAATCGCCGCCCAGTTAGGCTTTCGCTCCCCTAACGCCGCAGAGGAACATCTGAAAGCGCTGGCGCGTAAAGGCGTGATTGAAATGGTGTCTGGCGCTTCGCGCGGTATCCGTCTGATGGCCGAAGAAGAAAACGGCCTGCCGCTGATTGGCCGCGTTGCCGCCGGTGAACCGCTGCTGGCGCAGGAGCATATCGAAAGCCGCTTCCAGGTTGACCCTAATCTGTTTAAGCCTCACGCAGACTTTCTGCTGCGTGTCAGCGGTATGTCGATGAAAGATATCGGTATTGTGGATGGCGATCTGCTGGCAGTACATAAAACGCAGGATGTCCGTAACGGCCAGGTGGTCGTGGCGCGCATTGATGATGAAGTCACTGTGAAACGTCTGAAGCGTCAGGGCAATACTGTGCAGCTGCTGCCAGAAAACAATGATTTCCAGCCGATTGTGGTCGATCTGCAACAGCAGACGCTGACGATCGAAGGTCTGGCCGTTGGCGTTATTCGTAACGGCGACTGGCTGTAATGACTCAGTGGCGGCCTGCTGGCTGCCACTTACTTCCCCTGTAGTCCTGATTCCGGCGATAACCGCTGTGGCTTGTCGCCATATTTTTTCTGCGGATTGCCATGCACTTCTTTTCTGTGACCGATAAACACCTCTGGCGGCTGGCGCTGCCGATGATCCTCTCAAATATTACCGTCCCCCTGCTGGGTCTGGTGGATACCGCCGTTATTGGTCATCTCGACAGCCCCGTTTATCTTGGCGGCGTTGCCGTAGGCACTACGGCTACCAGCTTTGTTTTTATGTTGCTGCTTTTCTTACGAATGAGTACCACCGGGCTGACCGCACAGGCGTTTGGCGCCAACGATAAGCAGGCACTGGCTCGCGCCCTGATACAACCCTTATTCATTGCCATTATCGCCGGGATAATGTTTATCCTGCTGCGTGGGCCGCTAAGCGCTCTGGCGGCGCAGTTGGTTGGCGGCAGTCCGGCGGTGCTGGAACAGGCTCAGCGCTTTATTCATATTCGCTGGCTCAGCGCGCCTGCAACGCTGGCAAACCTGGTAATACTTGGCTGGCTGCTTGGCGTCCAGTATGCGCGCGCGCCTGTTATTCTGCTGATTGTCGGCAATTTGGTTAATATTTTGCTGGATTTGTGGTTTGTTATCGGCCTTGGCTGGGGCGTGACTGGAGCGGCGGCGGCTACCGCAATTGCAGAAGCGATAACGCTGTTGGTGGGGCTGGGTCTGGTATGGCATGTGCTGCGCCTGCGTCAGATCACCTTTGCGCACCTGAAAAATGGACTGAAAGGCGATGCGCGCCGGTTACTGCGGCTGAACCGCGACATTATGCTGCGTTCGCTATTGCTGCAGCTGTGTTTTGCCTCGGTGACGATTCTGGGTGCGCGCATGGGCAGCGAGGTCGTGGCGGTCAACGCGGTATTGCTGATGTTCCTCTCCTTTACCGCTTATGCGCTGGATGGCTTTGCCTATGCGGTTGAGGCGGTTTCAGGCGAGGCTTTTGGCGCACGCAACAGCGCTAAGCTACGTCAGGTATGGATTGCAGCCTGTCGTCAGGCGGGGCTGGTAGCGCTGTTATTTGCCGTGGGATATGCCCTTTGGGGCAGGGAGATTGTTTCGCTGCTTACCTCTCTGCCCCAGCTGCAAGTGCTGGCGGATCGCTATTTACCGTGGCAAATGCTGTTACCCGTTGTGGGCGTCTGGTGCTATCTGCTGGATGGCATGTTTATTGGCGCAACGCGTGGACGAGAAATGCGCAACAGCATGGCGCTGGCGGCGTTGGGGTTTGGCCTGACGCTGTTAACTGTTCCGCAACTGGGCAATCATGGTCTCTGGCTGGCTGTCACCGTTTTTTTACTGCTACGTGGGTTAACGCTGGGGTGGGTATGGCATCGTTACCAGCGACGGGGCGACTGGTTCACCCTTTGAAACATTTCTTACGGTTACGCTTATTAACTGAATTCGCTGGCTTTTCAGCATAATTGACGGCTCCTGGGACGTTTTTAAAGCGCATGCCCCGCTGTTTAACAGCAAAATCATGTGGTTCTACTACTATTAAAAGTGTCAAACACAGGGAATCAGCGTTTTTACCGAAGATAATTCCGCTGATAGCCAAAAGCTGTTAACACCCAAGGTAGAGGACAAAACGATGAACAGAGACGAAGCCGGCGGTAACTGGAAACAGTTTAAAGGTAAAATGAAGGAAAAATGGGGCAAGCTGACCGATGATGACATGACCGTTATTGAAGGTAAACGCGATCAGCTGGTCGGTAAAATTCAGGAACGCTACGGCTATGCAAAAGACGAAGCGGAAAAAGAAGTAAGCGATTGGGAAACCAATAACCGCGACCATCGCTGGTAAGCGCTTTTTTCAGGATGATGCTCCCACCCGCAGGCACATGGAATGTGCCATCCATTCCACTTTCCCGCCACAAGTTTGTGCCTCGTTATCGCCCGCGTTTTTTCTCGGTTACGCTGTGATCGTGCGTACAGTTTTCCGGATGCTGACAGTTTTCCACATCTTTACAGCCAGCACACAGCCCGTGAGCTTCAATCACGCTATTACGTAGCGAAAAGCCGCTCTGCTGAGAGAGCAACTGGAGAACGGTTTCCACTCCCTGCGCATGTTGTTCGCTGACGGTACCGCAGCGATCGCAAATCAACATCGCTGAAGTATGTCGAGGTTCCTCAAAATGATGACAAACCACGTAGCTGTTATTGGATTCAACGCGGTGAATAAACCCCTGCTCCAGTAGAAAATCGAGCGCACGATAAATAGTGGGCGGCTTGGCCTGTGGCTCAGAGGCGCGTAGCAGATCGAGCAGATCATAGGCGCTGATAGCTGTGTTTTGTTCAGCCATCAGACGCAACACCTCCAGACGCTGCGGCGTCAGGCGCACGTTGCGTTGCAGACAAATTTTTTCAGCCTGCGACAGAATCTGTTGTGAAGGTGATACGCTCATAATCTTTCTCCGGGCGATTGAAATGTTATTTTATCACACGGGTGTTAACAGACAAAATGATTGCCAAATCGCCAACAGCGTTATTCATCGGCTGCTTACCAGACAAACATTAGCTGGATAAAAGAGTACCCTTTCAAGTCGGTACAATGAGTCCGCCGCTTATAATTTGCTTTAGCCCACTTTATTCTTTCTTTAGCTGTAAACAGCCAGGTGCCTTTCTGATTTGACGCCTGAAAGGTATCTAAAAGCGCCAAAAAAACATAGATCTCCGCTACAGCGGGCTAACAACAGCCTGATAATCCTGGCGACTGCGTTAGCTTTTTTGGTGGCATCTAAAAAAGCGCTGTTTCCAGTTTGCAGTAGGAAAAAGATCCAGCTAATGTTCAATCAGGCTTAATAACTGCAGAAAAGCTAAACTGCTAATAATTCTAAAAGACAAATTAAGCTACTGATTGCTCAAAAAAGCAGCAATCCTCTGATAAGCCGGGGAAAAAGGCCTGAGTTCAGGTTAATAAAACAGGCAATTACTGGTCATCATTCATCCAGCGATTTCCTTCTTACTTTCAGCTTATTTGGGTGGCGTCTGATAATGACAAAGAAAAACATTCATTCCTTGAAGCTTTCTCCTGCGGCGGTATTAGTGCCGTTAATCTTTACCTCTTTTTCTTCCCTGGCGGCTGGCAGTTACTTTGATGCCCGTAATGATGCGATGGGCGGTACCGGCGTTGCCTCATCCAACTACACGACCGCACCGCTAACTAACCCGGCGCTGCTTACCAAAGGCCGTGCGGAAGATAACGTAAGCGTTATCCTGCCATCTGTTGGGGTGCAGATCAGCGATAAAGACAAGATGGTCGATAAGATCGATGATGTGACCGATACCGTTGATCGCTACCAAAATGTCTTTGATGATTTTGACGCGGGGGATCTGCTGACGGATCCTGCAGGCGCGCTTGATGTGATCAACAATGTGCGTTCCGCCTCTGGTGATTTGGCCAATCAACTGCGCGACCTGCGTGGTAATAAAGCTGACGGCTCAGCCGGTGCCGCTATTGTAGTTGCGGTGCCTAATGAAACGTTGCCGTTTGCCTTCGTGGCGAAAGCCTACGGCACGGTACATCTGCATACTGATGTGGCACAAAGCGATATCGACTATCTTGACGCTGTAGCCAATGGTACACGCTTTCCTCAGGCGGGCGATCAGTATCTGCTGCGTTCCAGCGCCACCGGCGTGGCGGCGATTGTTGCGGATTACGGCATTGCGGTAGCGCATGAGTTTAAAATCGGCGAGCAGGCAGTCTCGGTAGGTATTACGCCAAAGCTGCAGCAAACTCGCCTGTATAACTATCGCGCCTCGGTTTATAACTTCGATAAAGATAAAGTCACTGACAGCGAGTACCGTACCAACGATACCGGCTTTAACCTGGATGCCGGTCTCTCTACCGACGTGGGCGAGAACTGGACCTTTGGTCTGAGTGCGCAAAACCTGATTTCACGCGATATTGAGACGAAAGAGGTAAACGGCTATCGCGATACTTACCAGATTCGCCCGCTGGTGACTGCCGGTGCAGCCTGGCATACCGAAAAGCTGACTGCCAGCCTGGATGTGGATGCTACCCGTACCAAACGCTTTAAATCCCAGGCTGATAGCCAGTACGCGGGCGTCGGGGTGGAGTATCGCGTTCTTGACTGGTTGCAGCTGCGCGGCGGCTATCATGCCGATATGAAGTCTAACGACGTCAATGTCGTCAGTGCAGGTTTTGGTATTTCGCCGTTTAATAACCGTGTTCACCTTGATCTTGCCGGTTCCGTAGGGGAAGACGATACCTGGGGCGCGATGGCGCAGCTGGGCTTCTCTTTCTGATAAAACCAAACGAGCCGCGTCGGAAACGGCGCGGCTGGCTGAGAAGGCAGGGCTGTGCTTTAAGGCAACCCTGACTTTATCTGCTACGCTCTGAAACACATTATATTCCCGCCTTTTAACGCCTTGATTATTGCTGAATAAAATTAACGTAAGCAGTTATCGGAAAGTGCGTCAGCCTGCCAGCGGTAAAAAAACCACTGCCAGAATAGAGATCAGGGCGGGGAATTATCAGCCCGAAAAAAATCAAAATCTGAAACTTACCTCTTATCTTATGAACCCTGTGACCTGGTATGAAGGTAAATATGCCACGATGGTAGGTTATCTATCACAGTGGAAAAAACCTATTCTGCCGGTGGGGATAAGCTTAATTCCGATACCTAAGTAAATAAAAGGCGACCTGGTTTAATTGCAAAAATCGTCTGAGGCAGCAGCCATTTTGTAAGGCTCTCAATAACAGGAGCTTTAATATATCTAACGGTCTGTTATTTCCCGTCGCGTACGAAAGGCTATTTTTTCTCGTTGCGATAATATCCGTGACACTGGAAAGCAGAGTTGCAGGCCGTGCACTGACTCTGCGCTATGTTATAATAGGCTATCTTTTATTCTACTCTTTCCTCCGTGCCTGCTGCAGACTGGCAGGGAACGGAAACATCAAAAAGTTAAAAAATGCCTCAAAATTCAGAAATATCAACGGCTCTGCCCGACAGCGTCGCTAAAAACAGCGCTCTTTTCTCCTCCCAGCGTTTTTCTATCGCGCCGATGCTCGACTGGACCGATCGTCACTGCCGTTATTTTCATCGTCAGCTGACGCGTAATACGCTGCTCTATACCGAAATGGTTACCACCGGCGCCATTATTCATGGCAAAGGCGACTATCTGGCCTATAACGAGGCAGAACATCCGGTTGCCCTGCAACTGGGCGGCAGCGATCCGGCGGCGCTGGCGCAGTGCGCGCAACTGGCGCAGGCGCGCGGCTACGACGAGATCAACCTGAACGTGGGTTGTCCTTCCGATCGCGTGCAGAACGGACGCTTCGGTGCCTGTTTGATGGGGGAGGCGGCGCTGGTTGCCGATTGTATTAAGGCGATGCGTGACGTGGTTTCTATCCCGGTCACGGTTAAAACCCGCATCGGTATTGACGATCGGGATAGCTATGAATTTCTCTGCGATTTTATCGGCACGGTAGCCCAGCAGGGCGGCTGCGATACTTTTATTATCCATGCGCGCAAAGCCTGGCTCTCTGGCCTTAGCCCGAAAGAGAACCGTGAAATTCCTCCGCTTGATTACCCGCGCGTGTATCAGCTCAAGCGTGACTTCCCCGGGCTAACAATGGCAATTAACGGCGGCGTGAAAACGCTGGAGGAAGCGCAGGAGCATTTACGTCATCTGGATGGCGTAATGATGGGGCGCGAAGCCTATCAGAACCCCGGTCTGCTGGCGCAGGTCGATCGCGTACTGTTTGGCAGCACCGCGCCGGATGCCGATCCGGTTGCTGTGGTCCGCGCCATGTATCCTTATATTGAGCACGAACTGGCGCAGGGAACTTATCTGGGTCATGTTACGCGCCATATGCTGGGTCTGTTCCAGGGGATTCCCGGCGCGCGACAGTGGCGTCGTTATTTAAGCGAGAATGCGCATAAGCCCGGAGCAGGGATAGAGGTCGTTGAAAAAGCGCTGTCGCTGGTCGCAGATAAGATGACCGCCGAGGTCTGATTTGTTTTGCTTATGTTAAAACCCGTGCGGCTGCCGTACGGGCTTTTTATTTCCACGCTTACGCGTGCTATCAGAATAAGACCTTTAGTGTGCTAATTATCAATAAGTTAGCTATATAAATACGACTAATATGAGGCATAGATCACAGAGTGACATTTTGCTTCGTTATTTTTCGCAATTAAACATATTTTTTACTTATGAATTCTGCGAGACTATTTCTCGTTGAGTCGAAACACATTATCGTTGCTGTACCCTACAACAGTGCGAACTAAAAAAAGCAAAAGGGCTTCCTTCGGGAAGCCCTTATTGTTTGTACTTCCGGCGGCTCAGGGGATCAGCAGGCTGGAACCTTGCGTTGCGCGGTTTTCCAGCTGCGTATGCGCGCGCTGCGCCTCGCGTAAGGGGAAGCGCTGGCTTTCCGGAACGTCCACCTTAATCGCGCCGCTGGCAAGCATCGAAAACAGATCGTTACTGGCGCGCTGCAGCTCATCCCGCGTGGTGATATAACCGTTAAGTGAAGGGCGCGTCAGGTAAAGCGACCCTTTCTGGTTCAGAATCGCCAGGTTAACGCCGGTCACCGGACCGGATGCATTACCGAAACTGACCATCAGGCCACGTCGCTGCAGGCAGTTAAGCGAGGCTTCCCAGGTTGCCTTGCCTACCGAATCGTAAACCACGCGTACCTTCTTACCATCGGTCAGCTCGCTAACGCGCTGCGCGATATCCTCTTCACGATAGTTGATTGTTGCCCAGGCCCCGCGATCTTTAGCCAGCCGCGCTTTTTCCGCAGAGCCAACCGTCCCGATCAAATGCGCGCCCAGCGCCTTTGCCCACTGACAGGCGATCAGTCCTACACCGCCAGCCGCTGCGTGAAACAGAAAGATCTCATCTGCCTGCACTTCATACGTTTGCCGTAGCAGATAGTGTACGGTAAGCCCCTTCAGAAACGAGGCCGCCGCTTGTTCAAAAGAGATGGCATCAGGCAACAGCGCAATCTTATCCTGATGCACATTATGAATTTCACTGTAGGCGCCCAGCGCAGACTGTGCGTAAACCACGCGATCGCCGGGCTTGATCGCCGTAACCCTGTTGCCAACTTTTGTTACCATGCCTGCGGCTTCGGTGCCGATACCGGAAGGCAGCTCAGGCACAGGATAAAGTCCGGAGCGTACGTAGGTATCGATATAATTGATGCCGATAGCTTTGTTCTCTACCTGCACTTCATCGTCATCAGGGTCGGAGGGATTGAAGTCGATCCATTGCAGCGTTTCCGGGCCGCCATACTGGGCGATTTGAATACGTTTTGCCATTACCACTCCTGCTGGTTTCCAGTTACGACATGACGTCAAGCAGGCGAAAAACGGGTATACTTGCGCGTCACTCACACACTCGGTATTGCATTCACTATGGCAGGAAATAAACCCACCAACAAATCCAACGAGGTTCGCGATCGCCAGGTAGAAGGGCTGAAATTGCCGCCCCATTCGCTGGAAGCGGAGCAGTCGGTGCTGGGCGGGTTGATGCTGGACAACGAGCGCTGGGATAACGTCTCAGAGCGCGTGGTGGCCGAAGACTTCTACAGTCGCCCTCATCGTCTGATATTCAGTGAAATGCAGCGGCTACTGGAAGCCAGCCAGCCCATCGACCTGATTACGCTTTCTGATTCGCTGGAGCAGCGCGGCGAGCTGGATATGGTCGGCGGCTTCGCCTATCTGGCGGAGCTGTCAAAAAATACCCCCAGCGCGGCAAACATCAATGCCTACGCCGATATTGTTCGCGAGCGAGCGGTGGTGCGCGAAATGATCGCGGTAGCGAACCAGATCGCCGATGCCGGTTATGATCCGCAGGGGCGCAGCAGCGAAGATCTGCTGGATTTCGCTGAGTCGAACGTCTTTAAAATCGCCGAACAGCGCGCGAATAAAGATGAAGGCCCGAAAAATATTGAGCAGATTCTTGAAGCGACCGTTTCACGCATCGAGTCGCTGTATCAGAAGCCGCATGACGGCGTAACCGGCGTAGATACCGGTTATCAGGATCTCAATAAAAAAACCGCCGGTTTGCAGGGTTCCGACCTGATTATCGTGGCGGCGCGTCCGTCAATGGGTAAAACCACCTTCGCCATGAACCTGTGCGAAAACGCCGCGATGCTGCATGAAAAACCGGTGTTGATCTTCAGCCTGGAGATGCCCAGCGAGCAGATTATGATGCGTATGCTGGCGTCGCTGTCACGCGTCGACCAGACACGCATTCGTACCGGCCAGCTGGATGATGAGGACTGGGCGCGTATTTCCGGCACCATGGGCATCCTGCTGGAGAAAAAGAACATCTATATTGATGACTCCTCTGGCCTGACGCCAACGGAAGTGCGCTCGCGTGCGCGACGCATATTCCGTGAGAATAACGGCTTAAGCCTGATTATGATCGATTACCTGCAGCTGATGCGCGTACCGTCACTTTCTGACAACCGTACGCTGGAGATCGCTGAGATTTCCCGCTCGCTGAAGGCGCTGGCAAAGGAGCTGAATGTGCCGGTGGTGGCGCTGTCGCAGCTTAACCGCTCGCTGGAACAGCGCGCGGATAAACGTCCGGTAAACTCCGATCTGCGTGAATCTGGCTCGATCGAGCAGGATGCTGACCTGATCATGTTTATCTATCGTGATGAGGTTTACCACGAGAACAGCGATATGAAAGGGATCGCTGAGATCATTATCGGTAAACAGCGTAACGGTCCGATCGGCACGGTACGTCTGACCTTTAATGGTCAGTGGTCGCGTTTTGACAACTATGCCGGGCCGCAATACGATGACGAATAGCATGCACGTTTTGTGCATCTCATTGGGTCATCAAAAAATTGTGTTGGACATTTGCCGCTTAATTGCGCTTATCTGTAACGATTTAAGCGCTAAGAGCGGCAAACCAAGATGGCACAGCTTGACGATTACGATCTGAAAATTCTGACCTTACTCCAGGCCAACGGACGCTTAACCAATCAGGAACTGAGCGACCTGGTCGGCCTGTCCGCCTCGCAGTGTTCCCGCCGCCGCATCATCCTTGAGCAGGGAAATCTTATTCTGGGCTACCATGCGCGCGTCTCACCTGACGCCGTTGGGTTGGGTATGATTGGCCTGATTGAGGTGCGCCTGATTAATCACACTTCCGATTACGTAGAGAGCTTTCACCGCATGGTGGCAGAGCAAAGCGCCATTGTGGACGCTTATAAAACCACTGGCGATGCGGATTATCTCCTGAAGGTAGCCGTTAACAGCCTGGCTGAGCTAAGCGCATTAATCAGCGAGCTGGTGGCGGGGCATCGCAGCGTATCGCACGTTAAAACCTCTGTGGTGCTAAACCGGCTGAAAGAGAACGGTCTGACCATTGCCGCGCCCGCGCCGCTGCACCAAAAAAGTGCCTGATGCACAGTTAGAGTGCATTCGGCGTAGTTAAGTGCGCAGCTTGTGCATAAATAGCGCTCAGGGTGCGTAACTTAAGCATCATAAGGCTAACGAGAGCATGTAACGTGCAGTTAAATTATTTATTTAATCAGGTGCTTACTGGCAAAGCATCAATTTATGCCGCTAAAGCCTGCCGTTATGGTGCGATTCTTGCTGGGCGTTATCTTTTTCTTCGGTAAACAGCCCTATGGATAATATCGTTCAACCCGCCCGCGTTCCGCACACGCTGCTGGAAGATGCGCTGGCGCTGCTGTTCGGCACGCTGATGGTATCGTTTGGTGTGGTCATGTTAAAGCAGGCCGGCGCACTGACCGGTAGTACGGCAGGCATCGCTTTCCTGATCAGCTATCTGACCTCTTTTTCCTTTGGCACGCTGTTTTTTGTTATTAACCTGCCGTTCTACTGGCTGGCGGTAAAGCGCATGGGGTGGGCATTTACCACCAAAACTTTCTGCGCCGTCGCGCTGGTTTCACTCTTTACCCGGCTGCATCCACTTTTCATTCATTTTGACGCGCTTAACCCGTTTTATGCGACAGTGTTCGGTAACATTATTATGGGCGTTGGGTTTATTGTGTTGTTTCGTCATAAGGCCAGCCTGGGCGGCATCAATATTCTTGCCCTGTGGTTGCAGGATCGCTTTGGCATTCGTGCCGGTAAGCTGCAAATGGCGGTAGACAGCTGCGTGGTTTTGGCCTCATTGTTTGTGGTTTCGCTGCCGATGCTGGCGGCGTCAATCGCTGGCGCGCTGATGCTGAATTTGATTATCGCGATGAACCATCGGCCCGGGCGTTATGAAGTTTGAGCTGATAAAAGAGACTATCACTAGGGAGATTTACCGTGTTTCAGAAAGTTGATGCCTACGCTGGCGATCCGATTCTTACGTTAATGGAGACCTTCAGGCAGGATCCGCGCCCGCATAAGGTTAACCTGAGTATTGGCCTCTATTACAATGAGCAGGGCATTATTCCGCAACTCCAGGCGGTAGCCGAAGCGGAAGCGCGTCTGAATGCCCAACCGCAACAGGCATCACTCTATCTGCCGATGGATGGGCTGGCCAGCTATCGCCAGGCGATTGCACCGTTGCTGTTTGGCGCGCAGCACGCGGCGCTACAGGAAAAACGCATTGCAACGATTCAAACCGTGGGCGGTTCCGGCGCACTGAAAGTGGGGGCGGATTTCCTGAAGCGCTATTTCCCGCAGTCGCAGGTTTGGGTCAGCGATCCGACATGGGAAAACCATGTGGCGATCTTCGCGGGTGCCGGTTTTGATGTGCATACCTATCCCTGGTATGACGCGCAAACCAACGGCGTTAAGTTTGATGATTTTCTTGCCACGCTGAAGTCGCTTCCCGCTCAGAGCGTGGTGCTGCTGCATCCCTGCTGCCATAACCCGACCGGTGCCGATCTGACCAATGCGCAGTGGGATCGCGTTGTTGAAGCGTTGCAGGCGCAGCAGCTGATCCCTTTCCTGGATATTGCCTATCAGGGCTTCGGGGCCGGTATGGAAGAGGATGCCTATGCTATTCGCGCCATCGCCGCTGCGGGGATTTCGGCGCTGGTCAGCAACTCTTTCTCAAAAATCTTTTCGCTATACGGCGAACGCGTCGGCGGCCTGTCGGTGGTCTGTGCGGATACGGAAGAGGCGGCGCGGGTTCAGGGGCAGCTTAAGGCCACGGTGCGCCGCAACTACTCTTCACCGCCAAACTTTGGCGCTCAGGTCGTGGCCTGTGTGTTGAATGACGAAGCGCTGAAGGCCAACTGGCTGGCGGAAGTGGAAGCGATGCGTCTGCGTATTCTGGATATGCGCCAGGCGCTGGTAACGGCACTGAGCGCCGCGCTGCCCGGCAAAAACTTCGATTATCTGCTGAAACAGCGCGGCATGTTCAGCTATACCGGACTGAGCGCTCAGCAGGTCGATCGTCTGCGTGAAGAATTTGGCATTTACCTGATTCACAGCGGACGCATGTGCGTAGCGGGCCTGAATCGTAACAATGTTCATCAGGTCGCAGAAGCTTTCGCGGCAGTGATGTAAGCGCAGTAGTAAAAGGCGGTGCCAGCCGCCTTTTATCATTATTCCGTTGCCAGACTCCCCGCTTACCCGGCCATCGGGAAATGTAGCCTCTTCAGTACAGCATATTCCTCTTAAACACGCGCAATAACGAGGCGGCTAAAGCGAACCGTAACGTCCAGGCCATTAATAATTTTTATCTTTTGCAGGTTTACCTTTGCGCCACATGCTGCACACTTAACGGAGTCTTTTAAAAAGGAGTATGGCGTTATGTGGCACCAACAGACCCTGTCGCTGAGCGCAAAAGCGCGCGGCTTTCACCTGATTACCGATGAGATTATCGAACAATTGCCGGTAATGCGTGAAATCAATACCGGGCTACTGCATCTGCTGCTACAGCATACTTCCGCCTCACTAACGTTAAATGAGAATTGCGACCCCACAGTACGCAGCGATATGGAGCAGCATTTTATGCGGCAGGTGCCGGAAAATGCGCCTTACCAGCATGACTATGAGGGCGTGGATGATATGCCTGCGCACATTAAATCATCGCTGCTTGGCGTTTCGCTATTGCTGCCGGTTAACCGTGGGCGCCTGGTGTTAGGTACGTGGCAGGGCATCTGGCTGGGGGAACATCGCATACAGGGCGGTTCACGCCGCATTATCGCCACGCTGCAAGGAGAGTAAAAATGAATACGTCAGATCTGCTGTCATATTGTATGAGTAAAGCGGGCGCGGAACAGCGCGTCCACAGCGACTGGAAGGCAACGCAAATCCTGGCGGACGGCGTGCTATTTGCCATGGTGCATGAGCCAGAAGGGCGGCCGGCCGTATCGCTAAAAACCTCTCCGGCGCTGGCCGATCTACTGCGGCAGCAGCATGCCGACGTTTTTCCCAGTGCGCATTTGAACAAATCTCACTGGAGCACGCTTTATCTGGATGGCGGTTTGAAAGATTCGCAAATTTACTATCTGGTGGATGCGTCGCTACAGCAGGCGCTGGCGACCAAAGCGGCGGGAAATCATTAAACTGTCGCTGCGGACTGGCCGCAGCGACAAGATTTTTAGGCGGCAGATTCCTGACGCAGCGTATCAATATCGATAACAAAGCGGTATTTCACATCGCTTTTCAGCATACGTTCATAGGCTTCGTTAATCTGGTTCATGGCAATCAGCTCAATATCGGAAGTGATATTGTGCTTGCCGCAGAAATCGAGCATCTCCTGAGTTTCAGCGATGCCGCCAATCAGTGAGCCCGCCACGCTGCGACGTTTGAAAATCAGATCAAACACGTGTGGTGCCGGATGATCGTTTTCCGGTGCGCCAACCAGCGTCATATTACCATCGCGCTTCAGCAGGTTGATAAACGGATTAAGGTCGTGCTGCGCCGCAACGGTGTTCAGAATAAAGTCGAAGCTGTTAGCGTGCTGCGCCATCTGCTGTGGATCTTTAGAAATCACCACCTCATCAGCGCCCAGACGCTTGCCGTCTTCGATTTTAGACGGCGAAGTGGTAAACAGCACCACATGCGCGCCCAGGGCATGTGCCAGCTTTACGCCCATATGACCCAGACCGCCAAGGCCAACGATACCGACTTTTTTACCCGGACCCACGTTCCAGTGGCGCAGCGGGGACCAGGTGGTAATGCCAGCACACAGCAGTGGTGCTACGCCTGCCGGATCGAGGTTTTCCGGTACGCGCAGCACGAAATCTTCATGCACAACGAGGCTGGTGGAGTAACCGCCGTAGGTCACTTCCTGCGTTTCGCGGTCCTGGCCGTTATAGGTAGGCACCATACCGTTTTCGCAATACTGCTCCAGACCTTCCTGGCAGCTGGGACAGGTGCGGCAGGAATCAACCATACAGCCCACGCCAACCAGATCGCCTACGCGATATTTTTGCGTATGAGCGCCTGTTGCGGTAACACGTCCGACAATTTCATGACCCGGCACGACGGGGAAAATGGTGTTATGCCATTCATCGCGCGCCTGATGCAGGTCTGAATGGCAAACGCCGCAGAATAACACTTCAATTTGTACATCATGTGCGCGCAGTTCACGCGGCTTATAGTCAAAAGGCGCGAGTCTGGATTTCGCATCCTGGGCAGCATAAGCGTGCGTAATATTCATGGTGTCTCCTGTTATTGAAGCCGTTGTAAAACTGGGGAAAAGCAGTCCGCTCCGGTTAAACCGGGCGTTTCGCAGCAAGTGCGATAAGAGCTAATAAGGATAGCAGCGTGGGGAAGAGCAACCAGACCTGAAAGTGTCTAAATCTTGCCTGATCCTGCATGAATGCCCGGGAAAGAGGCAAGGCGAGTGAAAAGCCCCTGAGACAGAGCGCATCAGGGGCGGAGAACATCCGTTTAGCGCTGTTCTAACAGCGGCTTCAGGAAGCGGGCGGTATGTGACTCTTCACATTTGGCGACGGTTTCCGGTGTACCGGCTACCAGAATCTGTCCGCCTCCGCTGCCACCTTCCGGGCCAAGATCGACAATCCAGTCGGCGGTTTTCACCACATCAAGGTTATGTTCAATCACCACGATGGTATTGCCCTGATCGCGCAACTGATGCAGCACCGTCAGCAACAGCTGAATATCAGCAAAGTGCAGGCCGGTAGTCGGCTCATCAAGAATATAGAGCGTCTGACCGGTGCCGCGTTTCGACAGCTCGCGCGCCAGCTTCACGCGTTGCGCCTCACCGCCTGACAGCGTTGTCGCAGACTGACCCAGACGAATATAGGAGAGGCCCACATCCATCAGCGTTTGCAGCTTACGCGCCAGCGCAGGCACGGCATCAAAAAATTCACGTGCCTCTTCGATGGTCATATCCAGCACTTCGTGAATGTTTTTGCCTTTATATTTAATCTCCAGCGTCTCGCGGTTATAGCGCTTGCCTTTACACTGATCGCACGGCACATAAATATCGGGCAGGAAGTGCATCTCTACGCGCAGCACGCCGTCGCCCTGACAGGCTTCGCAGCGTCCACCGCGCACGTTGAAGCTGAATCGGCCCGGATTATAACCGCGTGAACGCGACTCCGGCACGCCAGCAAACAGCTCACGAATCGGCGTAAAAATGCCGGTGTAGGTGGCCGGGTTAGAGCGCGGCGTACGACCAATCGGACTTTGATCGATATCGATGACCTTATCGAAGTTCTCCATGCCGGTAACTTCACGATAAGGCGCAGGCTCGGCAATGGTCGCTCCGTTCAGCTGGCGCTGAGCAATAGGGAACAGCGTATCGTTGATCAGCGTGGATTTACCGGAGCCGGACACACCGGTGATGCAGGTAAACAGCCCGACCGGCAGCGTTAGCGTCACATCTTTCAGGTTATTGCCACGCGCGCCGCTCAGCTTCAGCACTTTAGTGGGATCGGCCGGTACGCGCTGCTCCGGCACGGCGATTTTTCGCTTGCCGCTCAGATACTGACCGGTGAGCGAGGCTTCTACCTGCATAATCTCTTCGGCGGTGCCTTCCGCCACTATCTGACCACCATGCACGCCTGCGCCTGGGCCGATATCGATAATATGGTCAGCGGCGCGAATGGCATCCTCGTCGTGCTCAACCACAATCACCGTATTGCCGAGATCACGCAGATGAATCAGCGTGTCCAGCAGGCGTTCGTTATCACGCTGATGCAGACCGATAGAAGGCTCATCCAGCACATACATCACGCCAACCAGCCCTGCGCCGATCTGACTGGCCAGACGAATACGCTGTGCCTCGCCGCCGGAGAGGGTCTCCGCCGAGCGCGACATAGAAAGATAGTTCAGGCCGACGTTCACCAGGAAGCTCAGGCGATCGCCAATCTCTTTCAGCACTTTTTCAGCAATTTTTGCCCGCTGACCGCTTAACTTCAGGTTGCGGAAGAAATCCATCGCATGGCCAATGCTCATATCAGAAATGGTCGGCAACGTGGTGTTTTCTACGTAAACGTGGCGCGCTTCGCGACGCAGACGCGTACCTTCACAGGTGGCACAGGCGCGGTTACTGATAAATTTCGCCAGATCTTCACGTACCGCACTCGACTCCGTCTCTTTATAGCGACGCTCCATATTATGCAGCACGCCTTCAAACGGATGACGGCGCACCGAGGTATCGCCACGATCGTTAATATATTTAAATTCGATGCTCTCTTTGCCGGAGCCATACAGGATCACCTGTTGTGCTTTCTCGCTCAGGGTATTAAAGGGCGCTTCGACATCGAACTTCAGGTGTTCCGCCAGTGACCGGAGCATCTGGAAATAGTAAAAATTACGGCGATCCCAGCCGCGGATCGCACCGCCAGCCAGCGACAGCTCCGCATTTTGCACCACGCGATCCGGATCGAAATATTGCTGTACGCCGAGGCCGTCGCAGGTAGGGCATGCGCCCGCCGGATTGTTGAATGAGAACAGGCGCGGCTCCAGCTCGCTCATGCTGTAGCCGCAAACCGGACAGGCGAAGTTGGCAGAGAACAGCAGTTCCTCTGCATCAGCATCATCCATATCGGCCACGATCGCCGTACCGCCGGAAAGCTCCAGCGCGGTCTCAAACGATTCCGCCAGCCGCGTCGCCAGATCTTCACGTACCTTAAAGCGATCGATAACCACTTCGATGGTATGTTTCTTTTGCAGTTCCAGCTTCGGCGGATCGGAGAGATCGCACACTTCGCCGTCGATACGGGCGCGGATATAACCCTGCGTTGCCAGATTCTCCAGCGTTTTGGTGTGCTCGCCTTTACGATCTTTCACTACCGGCGCCAGCAGCATCAGACGTGTGCCTTCCGGCTGAGCCAGCACATTATCGACCATCTGGCTAACGGTTTGCGCCGCCAGCGTTACGTCATGATCGGGACAGCGCGGCTCGCCAACGCGTGCGAACAGCAGGCGCAGGTAGTCATGAATTTCGGTGATGGTGCCCACGGTCGATCGCGGGTTATGGGAGGTTGATTTCTGCTCGATCGAAATCGCTGGCGACAGGCCTTCGATATGATCGACATCCGGTTTTTCCATCAGCGAAAGAAACTGACGCGCGTAAGCGGAAAGCGATTCCACATAGCGGCGTTGACCCTCAGCATAGAGCGTATCGAACGCCAGTGAGGATTTACCGGAACCTGACAGGCCGGTGACAACGATCAGTTTGTCGCGAGGGATGATCAGGTTGATGTTTTTCAGGTTGTGGGTGCGAGCACCCCGGACTTCAATCTTATCCATTCACATTTCCCGGATTAGCGCAGACTCACCATGCCCGTAACGATACGGCAGGACTAAACAGGTCATTATGGCACAAAAAATAACTGAATGTATATCCAGTAGTCAGTTGCAACCCTGCAAAAAGATCTTCATTATTGGAAGCTTGCTCGGAAGTATGATCGGGCAGCCTGGCGTGATAGAATTTACCGTTTAGACTTAATGAATACTCATCGGGAGACGCGAACATGGCCAGCAGAGGCGTTAACAAAGTGATTCTTGTCGGGAATCTGGGTCAGGATCCGGAAGTGCGTTATATGCCTAATGGTGGAGCCGTAGCGAATATTACGCTGGCTACCTCCGAAAGCTGGCGTGACAAGCAGACCGGAGAGACCAAAGAGAAAACGGAATGGCACCGTGTCGTGCTGTTCGGCAAACTGGCGGAAGTGGCGGGCGAATACCTGCGTAAAGGTTCTCAGGTTTATATCGAAGGTTCTCTGCAAACGCGTAAATGGCAGGACCAGGGCGGCCAGGAGCGTTATACCACGGAAGTGGTGGTTAACGTTGGCGGCACCATGCAAATGCTGGGCGGTCGTCAGGGCGGCGGTGCAGGCGGCGCTATGGGCGGCAACAGCAACAATAATGGTTGGGGCCAGCCTCAGCAGCCGCAGGGCGGTAGCCAGTTCAGTGGCGGCGGTCAGGCGCCTGCGCGTCCGCAGCAGCAAAGCGCTCCGGCTAACAATGAACCGCCGATGGATTTCGACGACGACATTCCGTTCTGAGTCTGTGGTCCGTTTGCTATTAGTGATATTAAGCCCCGCGTTAGCGCTGAGGAATCCCCAGTAGCGGGCGGGTAAAAAAAGACAGGCATAGAGTTTTGTGATCTACTGATTGTTCCACCAATTCAATGGGATCACCTCTATGCCTGCCCGCTCAGTATGCCAGAAGTTTTCCGCAACGCTTTAGCCCCATTCCATCAGTCCCGACAAAATGCTTTGATTGATACCACCGCCGCGCTGATGCAGGGAGCTTCCCTGATCCTGACCAGTATTGGACGTTATCTTCCCGACCCCGCCCAGGTTAAAAACAAAATAAAGCGGGTCGCTCGCCTGCTGGGTAAAGTGGCACGGCAGGGCGGCTTCTGGTACTGAGCCTGCTGACGACGCTGGCAACGGCAGTGCTGTGGCTGCTGGGGTATCACGCTGAAAATAAAGGATTACATCTGCGGCATCAGGCAAACAGCCTGAAATCACGGCGGGTTATATCTTATCTGACATTAGCGGAGAATGTCTTACGACACTCCCCGCTAATTTTAAAACGAACGGAGCTAAGCACCGTTCTTAATCACCTCGCCAAAACCTACCGAAATATGGTGTTGGTTTATTAGCACTGATTTAGTGGGGATCCCTCAGGGCCTAAGCCGGTTTACGTGGGGATATTATCTGGCAGCCAACCTGTCTGGTTGTACTCATGGCAACGTTTGAAACGGTATAATGGTCAGCGCTGTTCCATAAGAGACTGGCAAACCCTAAATCAGCCAAAAGGTCAGGCCGATAACGATAAGAGCAAAAATGGCCGTTGATCCCCAGGCTACAGACGGCCAGAACGTCACCGCCAGCATTCCGAAGCCGATGATTAGCACCGCAGGAATGAGGGTACTGGCAAAAAATCGGAGCTGCCGGCGCAGCCAGGTTCTGAAATAATTACTCATCTGATTATCCGCATGATGGCGTCAGCGATCTCATCTTCTGATGACGGGAAGGTATGGAGGTGGGCATTTCTGGTGATAAGTGGCTCGATGATGAAATAGAGCATTTCCAGCTTGATGGCGTAAAGTGCCTGGTAGAAAACGGGGATCTGCTGCCTGAGCCTGTGCGCTGCATCAGCCGCTTCCTGAACATAGCCGTAGTAGCTGACAATGGTTACGGACGCCGCTGAAATCTTGGCAAGCTTCGTATCCATCGCAATGGTAGCCCCAAAGCTGTAGCCTATGGCGGCGACTATGGCCGAACTGAAAGCCTGACTCGTCAGGGAAGAGGTGGCGATGTTCGCGCCTTTCTTTATGAGTGCCTGCTGAATGTGCCGGATACGATTCTGCTCCTGGCTGTTGCGCAGCAGCAGATCCACGTAAATCTTCAGCATCCTTTCGATGACGTGAGGATGTTTTACCAACTGCACCAGCGCTTCCAGAAAGCGCACGTCTTCGGTTTTCTGGCCTGAGCATACGCCCTGATAGTTGACGGTGAAACAGGAAGTGTAATACACAAGCCGCGTTGCACCTTGCTGCATACGGGTTGCCTGCTCCAGTATCGCGTCTTTTACGCCACCGAGCGCCTTCTCCATCCGCACGGCCAGCAACTGATCGGCCTGCATTTTAGTGATAAGGGTAGTATTGGTGATCATCTCTTCGGGTGTCCTTTTCCTGCCGGATAACGGCATCATCCTCATTAATACACGGTGCAAGACTACCTGATAATACCTGCACGGAAAACCGGCCTGTGCCCTGAGGAATGCCCAGTAACGGGCGGGTAAAAAAAGACAGATATAGAGTTTTGTGATCTACTGATTGTTCCACCAATTCAATGGGATCACCTCTATGCCTGCCCGCTCAGTATGCCAGAAGTTTTCCGCAACGCTTTAGCCCCATTCCATCAGTCCCGACAAAATGCTTTGATTGATACCACCGCCGCGCTGATGCAGGGAGCTTCCCTGATCCTGACCAGTATTGGACGTTATCTTCCCGACCCCGCCCAGGTTAAAAACAAAATAAAGCGGGTCGATCGCCTGCTCGCCAAAACCTACCGAAATATGGTGTTGGTTTATTAGCGCTGATTTAGTGGGGATCCCTCAGCGCGTTAGCAGGTTTTTTATAGTTTGAATTTGTCCGGCAACCCCTTTGTTGCGTGGAAGGCGCTACGGCATTAGTCTTGTAGTTCGAGGAAGCGATGTTTCCAGCCAGTGATATTATGGATGAATTTATGCTTTATATTGCGGTTATTAACGTTACACTAGCTGACTGAAACAAAACCTATATCAATAGAAAAACATTTGGTAAATCAGTATCCTGCGCGCCGTTTAAATAAGCACAAGGTATTTTATTAAGGACGATTATGCATAAAGTACATCCTTACTTTTTTCTAATAAATAGTCGCTTTCAGGAAAAGATAGTTAATAAGCTTAGCCAGCATGAACAACAGCAATTACTTGAGCTGGGGATAGGACTTATTCAGCATGATGAATCATTAAGTAAAAAGGCGCATAGCTATGATAACGTAAAGGAGCTTTTATCCTATATCTCCTTTATCTGTTCTTCAGATGATGCGCTTTCAGAACAAATTATCGAGCGGTTTATAGTAGGTAAAGTACCTGAAGAAAACAGTCCTGGCCCGGTAATGTCGCAGAATAAAACTATAACCAGACGGAAGGCAACCAGAAAAACGCGCTCCAAAATACCGGGTCTTGCTATAAATCCTGATAATCAACAGACGGAAATTATTAACCACTGTCATCAAGGAATTCAGGTTGATGCTTTTGCCGGTGCGGGTAAATCTACCGTTTCAAAGTTGATGATTGATGAGTTGGGTAATAATAAAACTCTCTATACCGCTTTTTTGCGTGAAAATATCACCGAGGCGAAACTGAGGATTACCGAACAAGCCTATACACAGGATGCATTAGCCCATCGATATGCTTTAAAATACGCTCCCTTTAAATCCATTTTTAATAATAAGCATGCTCCGGATCCCTATTCACTGCAACATATTGTGGGGTTTGATGCTTCGCTGGATCTGGGACGCAATAAGGTCAAGCTTCATACTGTTGCACGGTTGATTACCCAAACGATAAGTCGATTCTGTACCTCAACGGATCTACAACTGGCTGAAGTACACCTTCCTGTTGCGATATTTTCTCCTGTCGCCCGGAAAAAGGTTTTAGCCTGGGCGACAAGCTACTGGGACTACCTTACTTCAGGACGCGCAACTCTGGAACAGGGGGCTACCTATGAGCATCTGATGAAATATTGGTCGTTAACGGCCTCGATCACTTTACCTGACGACTATGAAAATATTATCGTCGATGAGGCTCAGGATATAAGCGGCGCATTTTTTAATGTATTACGTAATCATACCGATCGTAATATTGTTATTGTAGGAGATACCTACCAGCAGTTGTTCAAATGGCGCGGCGCAGTTAATTCCATGGGGCTGTTCGATAAGCCGCGTTTTCCTTTAACTACCAGCTACCGTTTTGGTGAAGCGATCGGCGATTGCTCAAATCGGGTGCTTGCCAGGCACAGCCAACCGCCGCAGCATCTATTGTGTGGTCAGCAAAACCTGCGCTCGCAGGTAATTTTTTATGATGAGTCCCAAAACCTGCCGGATATGACCGGTGCTATTTTAACCAGAACCCGAAGCCAGATAATTTTTATCGCCGATAATGAGCTACGTGCCGGACATAAAATACATATCAAAACTGAAATAAACGCTTTAAAATTTATCATTAATAATATCATATGCTTATCTCGGGGTGAGTTAGATAAAATAACGCATCCCTATATTTTAAAATGCCCAAACGTTGCTTTTTTGGAAAGCGACCTGATAGATAATCCAGAGCCAGACATCTATTTTGCATGGAAATTATTCAAGAAATATGGTGCTCACACCTCCGATGTCATTGATAAAATTGCACAAAATAATTACCCAGTGGAACAGGCGGTTAAGGTAATATCAACCACCCATGCTATTAAAGGACAGGAATGGGATAATATTGTTATTGCCCCCGACTATGCTGTCGTGCTTGATAACCCTAACGCAGATATAGATAGTGAGCTTTCGGTGCTTTATGTTGCGATCACCCGCGCAAAACATAGAGTATTTATACCTGAAAGTTTGAAAAACTATTTTTAGTTTTTGGCAAAGGCTTAACTCAGATGTGGCCAAATCCTTTCTTAATCATAGCGTCCTGCATGTACGTAGTGGGCTTTCAATATAAGTTGCTTTAAACCGGTGCTGGAAGCGCAGCTGGCGAAGTCCGTTGCGGCGATTCTGTAATGCAGCAGGGCGGCCACTGGCCGCCCTGTTTTGCTCTGTCAGCGGTTAACAATTTTCCTGATAATGTTGTTCGCAGCGCTCTTTTGCCTCCTGGCGTAAATCACGCAGGTCCGGCATGCTGTCGCCAGAGCCATAACCCATCGTGCCGCTTGTGGCTTCCTGCTTCTCTTCCGCTACTGCAAACTCAAGTTTGCCATCCTGTTGCCAGTCATCGCTATCGCTCTGACGGATAAAGATAAGCGCATATTCCGGCGTCGATTCATCAGCGCCATAAATTTCATATTTATAGGCCGCAGCATCTTCATCGCCCAGTTCCAGCGTATCAATCAGTTGTAAGTCCGCCATCGGTGCCTCCTGTTAACTAAAAGCAAAGTATAGATAATTTATCGTTATCTGAAGGAAAGGAACCGCACTGACGATGCACTGGCCTGCCGGGACCGTACGCTAAAGGTGTATAAACAGCATAAACAACAGGGCGGAAATCAAAATTGAGACCGGCAGCGTCAGCACCCAGGCGATCAGCAGATTGCGCAACGTCGCCATTTGCAGACCGGAGCGGTTAGCCGCCATGGTGCCTGCCACGCCGGACGACAGAACATGCGTGGTAGAGACCGGCAGACCAAAGGCGTCAGCTGCGCCGATGGTGGCGACCGTGACCAGCTCTGCGCTGGCGCCCTGTGCATAGCTCAAATGGGTTTTGCCGATCCGCTCGCCGACGGTAATCACAATGCGGCGCCAGCCCACCATGGTGCCCAGGCCAAGCGCCAGCGCCACCACGACTTTTACCCAAAGTGGAATAAAGCGGGTCGCATTATCCAGCTCGCTTTTCATCGCGTTAAGGTTGTTCTGCATCTCCGCCGGGAACGGCGCTTTTGCCGCCTTTAGCTGCTTAATGCTTTCCGCCGCCAGATACATATCATTACGGGTATTGGCCACCAGCTGTGCCGGAATATTCTCCATCGAACCATATTGCTTGATCTGTCGGCCAATTTTATCCAGCAGCGCGCCCAGCGCTGGCGCAACCTGCGGGCTGTTTTCGCCGCTGCGCATAAACTCCATCAGCACGTCACGCGGCGCATACTGCGGCGGCAGCGTATGCTCTGCCGTCAGCTGCTGACTGGTAATCTGCGCCAGTGCCGCCACGCGCGGGATCTGATCGGGCGGGACAGAGCGGTTAAGAGCGTAGGCAATCGGCATCGCGCCCACCAGAATCAACATAATCAGCCCCATGCCTTTTTGTCCGTCGTTAGATCCATGGGCAAAAGAGACGCCGGTGCAGGTGAGGATCAACAACGCGCGGATCCAGCCCGGCGGCGGCTGCTGTCCTTCTGGCGCGCTGTAGAGCTGGCGATTGCGCAGCCATTTTTTCATCACCAGCAACAGCAGCGCAGCGCTGGCAAAGCCAACAAGCGGCGAAAACAGCAGCGCGTAAGCAACATTAAGCGCCTGATCCCAGTTAACGCCTTCCATGCCGCTACGCCCGTTATTGATAGCGTTAGCCACCCCGACGCCAATAATTGAGCCAATCAGCGTATGGGAAGAAGAGGAGGGCAAACCCAGATACCAGGTGCCGAGATTCCAGGTTATCGCAGAAAAGAGCAGGGCATAGATCATGGCGAAGCCATTACCGCTGCTGGCCTGTAGCATTAACTCCATGGGTAGCAATGAAATAATGCCGAAGGCCACCGCGCCGCTGGAAAGCAGCACGCCGCTGAAGTTACATAAGCCGGACCAGAGGATCGCCGCGCCGGGCGGTAGTGAATGGGTATAAATCACTGTGGCTACCGCATTGGCGGTGTCATGAAAGCCGTTAACAAACTCGAACGCCAGCGCAATCACCAGCGCCAGGCCTAACAGCACAAAAGGAAAGTAGCTGGTAACGACTTGCCCGGACTCTTCCACATCGGCAAACAGGTTTACCCCGGCAAAAACAAGTCCGGCAATGATCAGTACGATCACGGCCAGGGCGGTTTTTTTACTGTGTTTACTGCTCAGATCGGGACGCGCCGACGCAGGCGATGACGCGGCGTGCCAGGTTTGATTCTCGCTCATGACGGGCCTCGCTAAAGAAGTAATATCGCAGCTCTGGAGTGTTACTTGCCTGATATGACAGTGCGATGACCCTAACGGTAAAAAGCCTCTATTACAGATAATGCCTGGCGACGCGCGATCAGGCGCTGCGCCATTTCAGCCGTGCCGGCAGATGGCGCTGCAGATTTTCCGGTGTTTCGCCTTCCATTAAGGCTGATACGATTTCGAAGCAGTTCCACGCCAGCATTCGCTCATCCTGTACCACCGTATCGATTTTCACCGACAGCGCATCATAGAGATAGTGATCGTCAAAGCTGCACAGGCGGATTGGCTGATCCAGCAGGCCATGCTGGCTAAGATAGCGCAGCACGCCCTCCTGCAGACCGCAGGCGGCACAGAACAGCGCCTGCGGCACGCGGCCCAGACGCATATAAAGCTCGGCGAACATCTCATAACCGGAGCTGGCATGGTAATGACCGTGAATAATCCACTCCGGCTTTAACGCCATGCCGGCCCGCGCCAGCCCCTGACGGAAACCCTCCAGCCGATCGCGGGTTGGTGAAATACGCGGCTGGCCGCCGAAGAAATAGAATTCGTCAAAGCCTTCCCGGGCAACGCTTTCAACCAGACTGGCAGTGGGCTCCACCGCCTCGGTAATCACCAGCGGCAGTGAAGATTCGCCCAGATGACGGTCGAACAGCACCACTGGGATCTGCTGATTAATCTTCTGGTATTCCGCATCGTTCAGCATGCTGGATGCCACGATTAAACCATCGACCTGGCGCTGGATCAGGTTATTCACCGCCAGCGTTTCCTGACTGGCGTTCTCATCGGTACAGGCGATCAGCAGCTGTAGTCCGGCATCGCGGCACAGGGTTTCCAGCGCATGGGAAAAGGTGGCAAAGCCCTGGTTGGTCATTTCCGGCACGACCAGACCCACGGTATGGCTGCGGGAAGAGTTTAATGCGCGGGCATGAATGCTGGGCTGATAATGTGCCTGGCGAGCAATATCCATTACCCGCTCGCGCGTCGCTTCCGACACACGCAGTTCCTTGCCTCGTCCGCTGAGAACCAGGCTGGCGGTAGACTTGGAGACGCCCGCCAGCTGGGCGATATCTTTAATCGTGACGCGTTTTGGTTTATTCACTGTCGGCTACATCAGGATGATTTGATGGCGGTTATACTATCATGCCCGCTTCCAGTCGCCAGTAATGCAGCCTGACATTCGTCTCGCCTTCCAGCCGCAACTGCGGCGTTACCGTGGGAAAATAGCGGCTGGACATCACCGCCTCACCATCGTTGATAAAAATCTCGATGCTGGAGCGGTCGCAAAAAATATGCAGGCGGGCAAGGCTGCCGTGCCAGTAACGATGCTCTTCAACGCCGCTACGCGGGTTGCGCCGCGACAGTTGTAGTTCTTTTCCATCCCAGCTTAAGCGGAGCGCATCGGCGAAATGCAGCGTTAGCACGCCCTCTGGCTGTATCAACAGTTCGGCGCTGCTGATATCAAGCGGCTCCAGCTGTTGCGCTGCGCCCTGTAATGTCAGCGGTGAACGGCGCAGCTGCTGCAGCTCACGCGCCGGGCGTTGCCGCAGGCTGCCCTGTTCCAGCGTCAGCTCGCGTGGGCAGGTCATTTGATGGATCCAGCCGTAAGCGAGGGTGGGCTGGTAAAACTCATCGCCATCGGGAATGCCCATCCAGCCAAACAGCAGCCTTCTTCCGTCACTGCTGGCGGTGGTTTGCGGAGCATAAAACTCAAAGCCAAGGTCGAGTTCATGGAATTCGCCATGCGGGAAACGGGCATGCTGATAATCCAGTTCACCAATAAAATAGCCGCTCTGAAAGGTATTGAGCCAGCGTTTCGGCTGAGGGGCCAGTCCCTGCGGGCAGGTAATCAGAATATCATGGTTGCCCAGACGGAAGAGATCCGGGCACTCCCACATATAGCCAAAATCGCCCAGCCCGTTAAGCTGGCTGCCGGCGATTTCGCCCAGTAGTTGCCAGCTATGCAGATCCCCGCTGCGCAGCAGCAGCACTTTGCCTTCGCCTGCCAGGTTTTGCGCGCCCAGTACCATATACCACTGCCCGTCGTCATGCCGCCATACTTTCGGGTCACGCACATGGCCGCTGTAACCCTCAGGCAGAGCCAGAACCGGGCCCAGCTTACGACAACTGCCATCTTCTTCCAGCGTGGCCAGGCATTGCCAGGCGGTGCGGCCTTCCGCAAACTTGACGTTGCCGGTATAGATCAGCGTCAGCACGCCATCATTATCTACCGCAGAACCCGAGTAACAGCCGTGGCTTTCATACTCTTCCGACGGCACCAGCGCGATCGGCTCATGCTGCCAGTGGACCAAATCGGCGGAACGCCAGTGACCCCAAAATTTTGCGCCGTGCGCGCAGGCCAGCGGGTTCCATTGATAAAAAAGATGAAAATCGCCATCAAACTGAATAAAGCCGTTTGGGTCATTCAGCAGGCCCACCGATGGGGCCAGATGCCAGGCCGGGCGATGAGGATCCTGAGCGGCGCGGAGCTGTCCCTGCATCAGCGCCTTTACGGTTTGTTTCAGAAGTGCTGCCTCTTTCATGCGCTGGCCTCAACTTTATATTTCAGCATCAGGGAGAGCAGGAAGCCGATGCCAAAGGCGATCGCCATACCGATAATGTAGTTCACCAGCGAGCTGGCCTGCACAATGGCCATGCCCGGTAGCGCCGTCAGCCCAACCGCCGTCATATTAACGTGACTCATTACCACCCAGGCTCCTGCCGCCGCACCGCCAACGATACCGGCGATAAAGGGTTTCATATAACGCAGATTCACACCGAAAATGGCCGCTTCAGTAATACCGAGCATGCCGGAAAAAGCAGAGGGCAGCACAATACTGCGCACCTTAACATCACGGGTTTTAAACCAGACTGCCAGACAGGCACCCGCCTGCGCCACGTTGGCCATCGACCAGATCGGTAAAAGGAAGTTAACGCCGATCGAGGGATTGCCCAACAGACCTGCTTCGATGGCATGGAAGCTGTGATGAATACCGGTGACCACAATCACTGAATAGAGTCCGCCGAACAGCAACCCTGCCAGCCAGCCCGCATGAGCGATCAGCGTACTCAGCACCAGAGAAATGCCATCGCCCAGCGCCCGTCCCGCCGGACCGATGATCAGCATGGCGACAAAACCGGAAATGATTACCGTCAGGAATGGTGTCAGAATAATATCCAGCGCGTCCGGAATAACCCGACGCAGACGCTTCTCCAGCAGGCTCATAAACCAGACGGCCAGCAGCACCGGGAATACCGTGCCCTGATAACCGATCATTGCCACGTCCAGACCAAAAAAATCCATGGTTTTAAAACCGCCCGCCACGCCCCAGGCGTTGGTCAGCGCCGGATGGGTAAGAATCCCGCCCAGCGTTGCGCCAAGATAAGGGTTGCCGCCAAATTCGCGTGCGGCGGTAAAGCCAATCAGGATCGGTAAAATAATAAAGGCCGCCGAACTGAACATATCCAGCATGACAAACAGTGCGCTGTCCGGATTGACCCAGCCGTAGGTCTTCATCATGCCGAGCAGGCCCATAAGCACGCCCGATGCGACAATCGCCGGGATAATCGGCACAAAAATGTTCGACAGCAGTCGGGCGACGCGCTGCGCCGGATTCAGTTTTTGCGTTGCTGCCTGCGCCGTTTCGCCTTTGCTGGCTTCGCTGATGCCTGCCGCCTGAATAAAGGCGGCATAAACCTTATTCACCACGCCGGTGCCGAAAATAATCTGCATTTGTCCGGCATTACGAAAGCAGCCCTTTACGCCATCCAGTTTATCGATAGCATCTTTATCTGCCTTAGCGTCATCCACCAGTACCAGACGCAGACGCGTGGCGCAGTGCGCGGCCGATGCAATATTTTCCCTGCCGCCCAATAGCGGTAAAAGCTGCTGTGCAACCTTATTAAAATCCATACTGCCCCCTGTCAGGTTTTTTTTGTCTGGTATCAGAACCAGGTTTCCATCTGCACGCCAATATTCCACTCGCCGCCGGAAGAGAAGCCGCTGCTGCCAAAGGCGTCGTCGCTGGCATAGTTATCCAGCGAGCTGTCCCAGTTCATCCAGCTGGCGAAAAAACGAATTTCCGGTCGGGTAAAGAAGTCGCCGATATCGCCGACCTTGAAGGTTGGTGCCAGCGTCAGCTTGTAAAAACCACCGCTAACGCTCTGACGATTTTTAAAGCCCTGCGGATCGAGATCCATATATTGATAGCTGCCCTCCCAGGCCAGCGCGAAGTTCTGATTAATTTCCTGGATAAAGCGGGCATTGAACGTCAGCCAGCGATAGTCATCGCCCCGCACATAGCGGTCGCGGCTTTGCTGCGCCAGCAGCGCCGGAGCAAAGCTCCAGGTGCTATTAATCGCGGTGGTGCCGTAGCTGGCCAGACGCCAGGTGTTGGCGTTTTGCGTCAGGTTGCCATCCGAACCAATGCCTTTGACCTCTGCGCCCAGACCGTGGCCGTACAACAGGGCGCTTTTAGCCTGACCGGCACGCAGTCCGTAAAAGCTGTCGTTATGCAGCGCCGCCATGGCATGAAAACCGCTATCACCGGCATTATCATTGCGAACGCCATTATTGACGCGCTCTTCATTGTCTTTGGCGCGCAGCCCGCTGAGCATAAACTGGAACGGTCCGACAAAGTTATTGGCGGTCACGATATAGTTTTGGATGGTGTTATCCACCGTTTCAATATCGCCAAAGTTGCGGCCGTAAAGAGAAAAGTTGCTGCGTAGCCGATCGTTCCAGCGCACGTCATAAATTCCGCCGCCGGTTCCGGCAAGAAACACCACATCCGAGTCCAGCCAGTGAATATCAAAGTTATCGCGATCGAAGCGCTTGCCCGCCCATAGCGTGCTGTTATGGAAGGCGCCGGTAAAGGTCGGCAGACTGCCTAACTCAACGAAAGCCTGACGCAGATTCAGGCTGCTGGTATCTGCCGTCCAGTCGTTATAGCTTTGCTGACCATCTGCCAGCATCGCTTTAAAACGGGTTGTAGCGCCGTTAGCCAGGCGGGTTTTATGTTCCAGGTTAAGTTCGACATAGGTGTTATTTTCATTGCCGAGCCTTCCTACTGCGCCGCCGGTTTCGCCCGCGGGCGTCAGATAAGGACCGCTTTGCGTGCTGGTGGCGGCATCATTCATGATCAGGCCGGACCGTGCATAGCCGTGAAATTCAAACCCTTCGGCGAGCTCTGGCGTTTGCGCCGGCACGCTGACCGGCGTGCCTGGCACGGCAGCGGTGGTCATTGGTGATGAAGAAGGCGATGGTGAGGCGGCTGAGGACGCCGAAGAGGCAGATACAGAGTTTGCTGCAGCTGGCGGCGCAGTGTTCGTCAATGCTACCTGCTGAGACTTGTCACGCTGCTGTTCAATTCCGGCAACGCGCAGTTCTGCCTGGCGGGCGCGTTTTTCTGCATCGGCTGCGCGCTGTTCAGCAGCCTGCAGACGCGCTTCCATGGCGGCAAGACGAGCGGCAAGTTGATCTACGCTGGTATCGGCAAAGGCTAACGGCGTGGTGATCAGGGTAAAAGCAGCAACGCCAGCCAAAGGGGTCAGGATGTTCAATGAGGTTATTCTCCAGAGGATTAACAATTATGCTAAACCGGTTCGACAGGAGGATATTGAAATTGGATCCAATAGATCAATAAAACTTGCTAACCCGGTTTAGTAATTGTGACCAGGCCAGCAATTTTCTGTTTTTAGTGGGGATCCTGATAAGGCAGGGCGGTCATGGCACCGCGCGCCGTGGTCGCCAGTGCGCCGCAGCGCTGGGCGCTGGCGATCGCCTGCGGAAGATCAACAGGTGAAAGGGGATTAGGATCGCGGATCAGAGCGGCCAGCAGACCGGCAACAAACGCATCGCCTGCGCCGGTGGTATCAACTACTTTAACCTGCGGGGCTGAATAGTGACTCAGTTCGCCATTCTGCCAGAGCGTCACGCCCGCCTTGCCCTGGGTAACCAACAGCAGAGCGGGACGATAATGCGCGCTGAAGCGGGCAATGCCGTCATGCAGCTCGTTGCTGTCGGTGAGAAAATAAAGCTCTTCCAGCGAAAGCTTTATCACATCTGCCTTCAGCAGCGCCTGAGCGACAACGTCGCGCATTTCCTGTGGATCTGACCAGAGGTCTTGCCGCAGGTTAGGATCGAAACTCACCCAGCCGCCAGCCTGATGGATACAATCGATGGCGCTGAAAGCTGCGCTGCGTGATGGCTCGGCGCTGAGGGCAATCGAACAAAGATGCAGACCTTCGCCTTTCTGAAACACAGGGAGATCGGCCGGGGTCAAAAACAGATCGGCACCCGGACGTACCATAAAGGTAAAAGTGCGTTCACCTTCGTCGTCCAGGCCGACCAGCACCGTTGAGGTGCGTTGGTCTGGCAGTGCACGCATATAACCGGTATCCACATTTTCCTGCTGAAGCGTTTTCCGCAGCAGCTGACCAAAGGGATCCTCTCCTGTACAGCCAATAAAGGCGCTGTTTCCGCCCAGTCGGGCGATGCCGACCGCCACATTTGCCGGCGCGCCGCCGGGACAGACGATCAAACGCTGCTCGCCTTCCGGTAGCAGATCCACTACGGCGTCACCCAATACCCAGATACGTTTTGTCATCGCTTCCTCTTAGCTAATCATGCTAAACCGATTTAGCTAATCATGGCACATTTTTCAATGCGAGTGATAGCCCTGCGTAAACGAGCTTTAAAGGAAAAAGAATTGCGTAGCGCCAGTCAGCACGGTTTGCATACTGGTAATTCTGGCTGCCTGCGCATCACCGGGCAAAGTTGTTGCGGATGATGCCTGCGGGAACAGGCGTACGGCAGATAGTGCCCGGCACGCCGTATAAGTTACGTTTAAGCTTTTCGTGCGAAGGATCAATGAAAAGCGCAATAAAGAGAGAAAAACAGTGCATTGCACGCATGAACATATAAGAGATTTCTGACTATGGCCGATAAAGAGTACACCGCTTTTATTCTGAGATCCCTTTAATGACTATCAAACGTTCTTCGCTTGTTATTCTGATCGCCTTACTGGCCATTTTTCTGTTCAGTTCCGTGACTAATGCTTTCCTGTTTGTACGCAGCAATAACTCGCTCGACAGTGTAAATAAGGAAATTCGCGTGGTGTTGTCCATCATCGATCCCATCAATCACAGCCGTAACCTCCGTGTGCATCTGATGGAGTATATGAAGCAGCTGGAGAAAGGCGATATTGAGAGTGCCAACGCCAGAATGGCGGGTGTGGAAACGCTGGTGCAAAAAATGGATGATGCCTTTGCCGCCTATGTAAAAGCGCCGCGCCTGAAAGATGAAGATGTGCTGCTGGCCGAGTATCAGCGTGCCTGGCTGGCCTATAAGCAACAGGGGATCGAACCGCTGATCGCCGCCGCACATAGCGGCGACCAGGCCGGATTCACCAGCCAGCTCACCCAGGTAGCTAAACTGGACCGCCAGTATGAAATTGCGCTGGATCAGGTGCTGGCGTTGCACGAAGCCTACGCGAAACAGCTCAACGCTACCGCTCAGCAGAACTTTAACTTCTCAGTGATCATGCTGGTGCTGTTTGCCGTGGTGTTTGTTTTCATTATTGGCCTGATCTATTTCCTGTTGAAAAAATACCTGCTTGATTCACTGCTGGCAGCGAAAGAGCAGTGCAGCAAAATTGCCGAGGGGCAGCTGCAGCATACTGTGCCGGTTAGCGCGACTTCACGCACTGAAATTTCTGAAGTGATGCGCTCTATTGAGCAGATGCGTCTGGCACTGATTCAGATCATTAGCCAGGTACGCGACTCTTGTCACTCAGTGGCCAACGCGTCGCAGGAAATTGCCGCCGGTAATATCGATCTCTCTTCGCGTACTGAGCAACAGGCGTCAGCGCTGACGCAAACCGCAGCCAGCATGGAAGAGCTGAGTGCAACGGTAAAACAGAATACCGATAACGTTTATCAGGCAACGCGCCTGACGCAGGAAGCGGTAAAGGCGGCTCAAAGCGGTGACGAAGTCTCGAAAGCCGTGATCACCACCATGAGCGGCATCACGCAGAGCTCACGGAAAATTGAAGAAATCACCACCGTGATTAACAGCATCGCCTTCCAGACTAACATTCTGGCATTGAACGCTGCGGTAGAAGCAGCACGAGCCGGGGAGCAGGGACGGGGCTTCGCGGTAGTGGCCGGTGAAGTGCGTAATCTGGCAAGCCGTAGCGCCGCCGCCGCGCGCGAAATCGAAGAGTTGATTAAAGATTCCGTTACCAGTATCAGCCAGGGATCGCAGCAGGTTACCAAAACCGGCGAGGCGATCGCGAATATCATCGATTCCGTTACGCGCGTTAATGCACTGATGCAGGAGGTTTCTACCGCGTCCGATGAGCAGAGCCGTGGCATTATGCAGATTGAACAGGCGGTAACGGAGATGGATGGCGTGACGCAGCAAAACGCCGCGTTAGTGCAGGAATCTGCTTCTGCGGCTTCTTCACTGGAAGAACAGGTTAACTACCTGAAAAATACCGTTTCGGCGTTCCAGCTACCCGCGCATTAATCAGGCCAACAAGGGCGATAACGTAGCGTCGCCCTTTTCCAGCCTGTTTCACAGAAATTGCTGGCAGATCATAGCCATCTTTTGCGTTATTCACACGTAGCTGCCATGCTCTGCTTTCTCTCTTCTTCCTCTCAGGAGTTTAGTGTGCAAGGTGTGCCGCAACAGTTTCCCAGTGAAAAGGATCGCGCCCAGTTTCTTCAGCTTAGCGAACTGCCCGGCGTCGAACTTTATCAGGCGCATATATCACGCTATGCCTTTGAGCCTCATACCCATGAAGCATTTGGGATCGGCGCGATTGATTTCGGCGCGGAGCGCTTTCGTTATCGCGGCGCCAGCCATATTGCGGCGGCACAATCGCTGGTAATGATGAATCCGGACGAACTCCATACCGGCGAATCGCTGGGAGAAGAGGGCTGGCGTTACCGTATGATCTATATCGATCCTGAAACGCTGGAGACGCTGACGGGCGAGCGCGGCTGGTGGTTTACCGAGGTAGTAAAAGAGGATCCTGTGATTGCTTGCCAGCTTTCGCAGGCGATAGCCGCGCTGTGGCAGGCACCTGATGCACTGACCGCCCACGGTCAGATGCTACAGATTGTGGATCTGTTCCGGCCTTACGCCCGTATCGCGGATAAAGCACCGCAGGAGAAGATGCACCGTTTTGATAAGGTGCGCGACTATTTGCGTGCCAGCTATGCCCAGTCGGTCAATCTGGCGGAACTGGCGGAACTGGTTTCGCTCAGTCCTTTTCATTTTTTGCGTCAGTTTAAACATCACTTTCATGTCACGCCGCACCAGATGCTGATGGCTTTTCGTCTGTTTGAGGCCAAGCGCCTGTTGGCGCAGGGTTACAGCGCCGCCGATGTTGCTCTTAGCGTGGGGTTAACCGATCAGGCGCATCTGACACGCGCGTTTGCTCATCGTTATGGCATAACCCCCGTTCGCTATCAGAAGCAGATAGCTGGCTGCTAAAGGTAGCCGGCCAGCGCCGGTGATACTCTCCAGCGCCGATCGCAATCTCCTACAATATTTTCCGCACAACCTGCGCCACAATGGTCGCCCATATACTTGTTAATGAGACAGCTATGCTTGCAGGAGTACTTTTTGCGCTGGCCGCTGGCCTGCTGTGGGGCCTGATTTTTGTTAGCCCGCTACTGGTGCCGGAATATCCCGCCACAATGCTTTCCGCTGGCCGCTATCTGGCTTTCGGAATGATCGCCCTGGCGTTAGCCTGGCACGATCGGCACCGTTTGAAACGGTTATCACGAGGCGACTGGGCAGAAGCTTTCCGTCTGACGCTGATAGGCAATCTTCTTTATTACAGCTGTCTCGCCGCCGCTATTCAGCGTACCGGCGCACCCGTATCAACCATGCTGATCGGAACGCTGCCGGTGGTGATAACCATCACTTCAAACTTGTTATATGGTCGTGAGGAGGGGCGCTTAGCCTGGGGCAAGTTGATGCCTGCACTGCTGCTGATCATTGTCGGTTTAGCCTGCGTAAATGTGGCTGAGTTACGCGGCGCGCCGCAACACATTGAATGGGATCGTTATCTGAGCGGTATTGCCCTGGCGATTATGGCGGTGATCTGTTGGACCTGGTATCCGCTGCGCAACGCCCGCTGGCTACGCGCTAACCCCGATAAAAAACCGGGGACCTGGGCTACGGCACAGGGCGTGGCAACGCTGCCGCTGGCACTGCTGGCCTGGCTGCTGGTAGCCCTGATGATGAACTGGACCATACCGGGCTTTGTATTGCCTTTCGGCCCCCGGCCTGAGGTCTTTATTCCCCTGATGCTGGCGATTGGGCTGTTTTGTTCATGGATAGGGGCACTGTGCTGGAATGAAGCCTGTCAGCGTTTGCCGACGGTGCTGGTTGGGCCGCTGATCGTTTTCGAAACGCTGGCGGGGCTGGCCTATACTTTCATGCTGCGCCAGAGCTGGCCGCCGCTGCTCACGCTGACGGGAATTGCCTGTTTAATTATTGGCGTATTGATTGCTATTCGCATTAAACCCGAGCCAATAGTCGCCCCATTGGATATTTCTCCATAATTTCCTTAGAAAAAGCGTCCGGTTTAAATAGCTGACCGGACGTTTTTAAGAAAACCCTCAGCGGCTTTTCACCGTTTTTGTTTTGATTTGCGTTAAGTGGCAACGTTTACGTAAAAAAAGCCCGTCCGGGAAATAAAAATTTTGCTGAAAGAGAGCTAATATTGCAGTAGATAAAAATTGGCCCTGATATTAAGATAATACTTAACCTGATAACGGCGATAACCTGGGTCATTTCTCAACTAACTATCTGATTGTCTTGCCATAAGTGTCCCCCCTGGCGCTATCGGATTTTTCGCTAAAACGTTTCAACCCAGACGCATAAATGTCAAAGTTTACTACTGTATCGCTAATGTGTTGTACATCACATTATGGTAAAAATCGCGATCCAAAAATTGCTTGAGTTACCCTCAGTAAGCGAAGCGGTAAGTAAAGATCCTCTTACAAAATTCATTAGAAATCTGAAAGTGAAACCGGCAAAGACCATCTTTTGAGCGCATTATAACGTGCTAAGCATTAACCCTGCTTAATGACTGCGCGGCGATACTGCTATGAGTAGGGTACGGCAAGGAGGTAAATCAGCCCCCGATTTGCCATAAAAGGCATGGACAAACCGATACAGATTTATCTGGAAAATATAAGGCAGATTGAAGGGATTTGGACCGCTACAGAGAAGATTATTAAGAGGGATGAAGTGCTTCCCGGCCACCTTTCCTGCATAAGTAAAGAAAGGTAAGCCGGGAAATACCTGAAATAAAGGGTTTTAATGTGAGTGTGATAAAAGAAAGCCTAAAAAACAATCGTGCCCAAACTGAAACAGTTCAGGAAAAAATGGTACGAATGGCTTATTCTTAAAATTTTAATTAATTTCACACATCTTTGCTTATCAGATTTATCCTGAGCGTATGCATTATTATTTAATCAGTGATTATCACACTGCCCGGATGGATAGTGATAAACGCTGCGGCTAATATCAAGCAGACGGCAGCTACGGCGCGTACCTATCTCGAAAGTATCCTGTAAATAATTAACTGCTTGCCGCTTATCATTGGTCGTAAAGAAGTTTTTGACCACGCTTTGCAGCATCGCTTTATCAGAACTCAGGATTTGCAGTTCGCGGTTTAGTGCCTGTAGTCTCTCCTCTAACTCTTTGATTTTTCTACCTTCCTCAGAAGATAACCCAGCGTACTTCTTCTTCCAGCTATAAAAGGTCGCTTCAGAAATCCCCAAATCTTCACAGATATCTTTGACCTTAACGCCACACTCAGAAGCTTTAATCGCATTGGTGATTTGCTCTTCGGTGTATCGTGACTTTCTCATAAATGCTGTTACCTTTCTAATCAATTAATGGATGAGAAAAGCTGCAATAATAAATGGATCTAATCCCCTGGAATATTAAAGCAGCGTTTTAAAGTGCGCGATTTGAATGGCAAGCAATAAGTTAAGTTATCCTGTAGAAATATCATCATGGGATTTCTCTTATTTTATCTTTGGCTTAAACCCATACCTTTCTCAGCACCCAGTTTTGTTATAAATTCACTTCCCGTCAGGTGAACGATTTTGACAATGCTGGCACTCCACTGGAAACTTGCGTAACGGTAAATTTGTGCCAGGGTAGCTTTCAAAAAAAATAATTTTTATGAAATCGTTTACACGAAATTGAAAAGACCATTTTCTACCAGATAGCCTATGAGAAAAATCTCATGAAAAGGCAAGTGACCGTTATTTAGATAACCGGTATTAAGATGTGGTTTTTAATCTTGTGTCGCCAGAGTTCACTGTGCGTAATTGTACGTTTAAAACACGGACGTCTTTTTCATATGTGAGAAGTGAGAAATACAAAGGATGCGTCGATGAAATACAGTGTGATGTCCAACGCCGCCTGGATGATATCTGAAAAATTTGTTTCCATATTTGGCGTAATTTTTGTCACGTCTTATGTAGCAAAATCTTTTGGACCCACGGTATTTGGTCAGATGTCTTTTTCAACATCGCTGTTCTCAGTGGTACAAACTATTGCAATTTTTGGCACTGAAACCCTTCTGTTCAAGCGCATCAGTAAAAGCGCACAGAAAGGGATGCGTCTGATGACCATCGCCAAAAAGCTGCGTTTGGCTTTACTGTTGCTGCTTTCCTTGCCGCTTTTGGTTTGGATGTACTACCACATGCGCGAGAACTATCTCGCCTTTGCGTTGGCTTCGTTTGTAGCAGCGCTGTTTGTTACGCAGGACACCTTTAGCGTTTTTAACAATGCCCAACTGGCGTCGCGCTTTAATACGATTGCCAATACTGTGGGCATGTTGCTGGGCTTTGCTATTAGCTTTAGCGTTGCCTGGCTGAAGTTAAGCCCGCTGTGGTTGACGTTGTCGATTGTCGCCGTCACGCTGGTACCATACATGATTAAACGGTATAGCTTTTATCAGCGTTACAGCGATGAAGAACCGCCGCGAGGTAAAAGCGGCAGTTATCTGCGTTACTTAATATATGCCGGACTGCCTTTAGCGATTTCGAGCATATTTATTTCAATTCAGATAAAAATGGCGCAATTCTTCCTGGTCAGCGTAGGGACGGCAAGGGATGTTGGGTTATTTAACGCAGCGAATATCATTTCTGCATCATGGATATTTATTCCTGCGGCAATTATTACCTCAAGCTTTACTGAAATATTCAGAGAGCAGTCAGAAAAAGCTTTAAAGCTGACTGCACGGTTGAATGGCTATGTCATGGTTATTTCACTATTGATGCTGCTTATCGTATCCCTTTACGGTGAGAAGATCATTATTACCCTGTATGGGGAAGATTACACACAATCAGGAAGTATCGTTACGTTGTTGTCATTAGCAACTTGCTTTTCGTCAATGGGGACGGTCGCATATCGTTATATGGTCAAAGAAGGAGGTTTTAATTATCTGTTGAAGAAAATTCTCTGTCTGATGTTAATCAGCATACCGCTGGCATGGTTATTAATAACCTGCTTTGGTTTGGTTGGCGCAGCCTGGAGCGTTTTAATCACAGAAATTCTGTCCCTGACCGTAATGAATTACTTCTTTAAGCATGGCGTCATTCGCAAGATCCACGTTTCCTCACTCAACTACAAAACTTACAAATGAGGTTAAAATGTCTAAGTTTAAAGATGAATTAAGAAGAAGCGTTCTTTATTTTGTTAAGAAAATGCCGTGGGCATATCAGGACCGCATTCACTATTTTCGTAAATTTAAAAGACTACCCAACATCCGTGAACCCAAGCTGTTTAATGAGAAGGTTCTGTATCGTAAGTTTGTCAACGGCGACTATGCCCGTTACGGCAAGCTTTCCGATAAGTTCACGGTACGCGATTATATTGCTGAAGCGATTGGCGAAGAGTATCTGATCCCACTGGTGCATGAGACCAGCGATCCGACGACGCTGCTGAGTTTGCCTGGCCTGAAGAACACGGTGGTTAAGCCTAACCACGGCTCTAACATGGTAGAAATTTTGTTAGAAGAGCCTGACAGCCTGCAAAAGCAGCTGATCATTAATCGTTGCCAGGAATGGCTGCGTAAAGACTTTTCTGAAGAAGCGCGTGAAATTCATTACCGTTATATTAAACCGCGCATTCTGGTTGAGCAGTATATCGGCGATGGGAAAAGTGCGCCGATCGATTATAAGTTCCACATGTTCAATAAAAAGGACGGTAATTTTGAATATGTGCTGCAGGTGATCTACAACCGCGGCAATCCGGCGTTGTCGATGAACTTTTACGTTAACAACCTAAAAGAAGCCTGGTACAAAATTCGCGATACCGGACTTGACCTTAATGGAGTGATGCCGAAGCTGGAGCACGCATTAGCGTTAAGTAAAACCCTGGCGAAAGATTTCGATTATGTTCGTGTGGACTGGTATATCCATGAAGAGCAGGTGTGGTTTGGTGAATTAACCTTTACGCCAGGTGCAGGATTGGTTACCGGCCTCGACCGTGGACTGAATCGGATGATGGGTGAAATGTGGTTGCAGGATCATATCACGCAGCCAACGCCTGGCGCTTCGCCGGATGTGACCGACGTAACGCTGCCGGCGATACTAAAAAAAGTATAGCGGTATTCGGCTGGGTGAATAATAAAAAAGCGAGCCAGCCAGCTCGCTTTTTTATCAGGCAATTAATCAGGGCATCGGCCATGCAGGTGGCGTCTGGCTCATGATATTAATAAATGCCTCTTTGGTGATGTTCAGGAAATTATTGAAATTTTCCATACTGAACGTCATCCCCAGTAGACCGGCAACAAACCAGCAGGTCAGGCCCACGCCAATGCCGCTAAAAACAAAGGCCATTACCGGATGGCTTGTCTGACGACATTTTGTTTTAAAAGTGCTGGCGAAAAACATCAGTACGGCGCTCAGCAATTCCCAACGCATTACAACAAGGCTGGCGGTAAGCGTAGCCATAATATGCAACCCCTGTGTCTTATCAACCCTGACGTCTGGAAGGAAAAGACGGCGATAAAGATGTCAGGAAGTCTTTATCGGTCATGAATGTAAAGCAATAAAGTGTGACTTGAGTCACATTATATCATTAGTTTTTAAAATTTGAACAAAATTTACACCGGCAAAAACGGCTGTTAGCCGTTTAAAAATTAATCGCAGACCAGCATAAGCGGCACCCAGGATGAGTCCTAATCAGACACATTATTAACGGGCATAAAGAATATAAATAATTGTTTTATCGGCGAATTAAAGACAGCACACCTGCTTTGAGATGAATCTGACCGTCCGCCTTATTGTACCGGGCATGGCATTCAGTCAGTCTTTTTCGAAAATGCGGATGCTTCCGCTTCGCCCTTTTTATGCACGTCGCTAGTGCTGCGTCTGCCCTTATTATTCAGGACCTATTTATGACCAGGTTGCTTTCTGCTGCTGACATCGGTCTCAGGCATCGCCCGCAGCCCAGCTCATCGTTTCCCTGCCTCTGTTACGGAGGACGATGTGATTAAATCTCACCCTCACTTTTCTGAGGCCGTTCCGGCGATCGCGCGTCCGACACTGCGCAAATCGTTGCAGCGTATTCATTTGATTATTATCGTTGTTTCCATGACGATTTCCTGTATCTCTTTATCCACGCTTTCCCTTATTGCGTTACGTAACTATGCGGAAAATAACCTGGAGCTATTGGCCTCAACGTTAAGCTATACGGTGCAGTCGGCAGTAATAAAAGGCGACGGAGAGATTATCCGCGAAGCGCTGGCGGAAATTGGCGGGCGTGGCTGTCTGGCCGACGGGCGGGTGTATGACGGACAGGGGCGGTTATTAGCCAGCTGGCATGAAGCTTCGCATCAGAACAAAAACAGCCTGGAACGCCTGATTGCGCGCTGGTTTTTTCCGCAGCCGATGAGTATACCGGTGATGCATGGTGAGAAAGAGATTGGACAGATCTGGCTTATCGGTAACGCCAGCCAGGTTATCCAGTATATCTATAAAACGCTCGCCTGGCTGGCTGCCAGCCTGCTGACCACGGCGACGCTGGCTTCACTGCTGTCGCGGCGGATGCATGCCGGGATTATACAGGCGCTGCAAAGTATTACTCTGGTAACCCAGGATGTACGGCAGCGTCGCGCTTTTGGTCGCCGGGTTCCTGCCGCTGAAATCGCTGAGCTACAGGCGCTCAGTCATGATTTTAACTGCCTGCTGGCGGAGCTGGACGAATGGCAAAGCCATATGAAGCGTGAACATGACTATCTGACGCATCAGGCCAGTCATGACAGCCTGACCGGCTTAATGAATCGTATCGCATTTGAACGGGCCCTGACTCAGGCTTTTGCCGATAACGCGCAGCGACAAAGGCTGGCAGTGCTGTTTATTGATGGCGATCGCTTTAAGCAGATCAATGATACATGGGGACATGCGGCAGGCGATGCCATTATTACCGCCACCGCACAGCGGCTGCGCGCGCAGGTAAGAAAAACGGATATCGTGGCGCGCCTCGGCGGCGATGAATTTGCGGTTCTGCTGCGTAATATCACTGAGCCGGAGGAGATAGCCACGGTAGTTGAGCATCTGATGATCAGCATGGAAAGTCCGCTGCTTTTGCCGGACGGCGAGCCAATTATCTGGTCGGTGAGCATTGGCGCAGCGATGGGGAAAAATGCGCGATCCACAGAAGGATTACTGGCTCAGGCAGATGCCGCTATGTATCACATCAAATCGCTGGGCGGCGGATGGTACTTATCGCCGCTGCTACAAAGCCATCCACGGGCTGAAATAGCCTGAAAGCGGCCCGGCAAACGCGCCGGGCTTACGCTTTTAACCGCTGACCGGGCAGCAGATGCCGGTGGTACGCTGGGCATAACTGCCGCTAACATCGTTACGAGCATAATTAACGGAACGCTGACGCAGCGCGCTTTGACGACGCATGCTGTGGCGATAGGCCGTGGGCGTTTGCGAAAACTGACGACGGAATACGCGCGAAAAAGTTTGCTGCGAGTCAAAACCATACTGCATCGCAATATCAAATACCGGACGCTGCGTCAGAGTGAGAGCTTCCGCCGCCAGCGTCAGCCGACGCTCGCGAATATAGCTGCCCAACGTCTGTTTCGTTACGGTACGGAACATACGTTGCAGGTGCCATTTTGAGTAGCCTGCTTTGGCGGCGACTTCATCGATGGACAAGTTTTTATCTAAGTTCTGATCAATCCAGTCAGTCAGAGAATGAATAATGTCGTTATGCATCATGACTACGTCCTTCTGATGAGATTTTAAGCGTTGCGGGTTAATGGGGTGGGAGTATAATTCCTCAAGTTAACTTGAGGTAAAGCGCAAAATGAAAAAAAACAGTTCTCCCAAACCGGTGCTGACGCCAGGCGAAGTGGCGAAACGTAGTGGGGTAGCGGTTTCCGCGCTGCATTTTTATGAGGCGAAAGGGCTGATTGCCAGCACGCGCAATGGTGGAAATCAGCGGCGCTACAGCCGCGATGTGCTGCGTCGCGTGGCAATCATTAAAATTGCCCAGCGCATCGGCATCCCTCTGGCAACGGTCAGCGAAAGCCTGGCGCATATGCCGGTCGAAAAGCGTATTTCTCCTAAAGCCTGGGAAGAACTCACAGAGCAGTGGCGCGCCGAGCTAACGAAACGGATCGAGACCCTCACGCACCTGCGTGACGATCTTGATGGTTGCATCGGCTGCGGCTGTTTATCGATGCGCGACTGTCCGCTGCGTAATCCGGGCGACCGGCTGGCAGAGAAGGGCACCGGCGCGATCCTGCTTGATCCGCAGCGCGAAGAGGAGTAGCCGCTATACTGGAGGCTGGCGCTTAACCACAGGAATCGGTCATGATCGTTGTCCATCATCTCAACAACTCCCGTTCTCAGCGCATCCTCTGGTTACTGGAAGAGCTGGAGCTGCCCTATGAAATCCGGCGCTATCAGCGCCAGGCAAATATGCTGGCACCGGAGGCGCTGAAGCAGGTGCATCCGTTGGGGAAAGCGCCGGTTATCAGCGACGGCGTTCGCGTAGTGGCTGAATCGGGCGCGATTCTGGAATATCTGGCGGGCCGCTACGATGCCCAACAGCGGTTAACGCCGCAGAATGAAGAGCAAGCGTTGCAGAGCCGTTACTGGCTGCACTATGCGGAAGGGTCGCTGATGCCGCTGGTGGTTATGCGTCTGATCTTCAGCAGAATGGGCAAGCCGCCGGTGCCCTGGCTGTTGCGTCCCATCGGCGCAGCCTTCGGTAACGGCGTGCGCAAAGGCTTTATTGATAAGCAGCTGGCCACGCATCGTCAGTTTATCGAGCGACATCTGACCACCCATAGCTGGTTCGCTGGCGAACGGCTTACGCTGGCGGATTTTCAAATGAGCTTTCCTGTTCAGGGGCTGGCGGCGCGCGGCGGGTTGAATAATATGCCGGCAACGCAGGCCTGGCTGGCTAACGTTATGCGTCGTCCCGCCTGGCAGCGCGCCATTCAGCAGGGCGGCGAGCTCGATCTGGCGGCGGAATAGCCGGATAAAGAAGCCGTAACGCCTCTTCTCTGGGAATTATCCTGGTTCAGGCATAAACAGCAGTTGAAAATATGCCCGTAAAGGCAGGATAATCGTTTGCCTTTTTACAGGCCACTATTGCGGCCTAATTCGCGCGGCGAAGTAATCGTTTGCTTTTTTTTTACTGGCGTCTTCTGTTCATTTCACGCCAGCATCGATCCAGGGATATAAAAAACGGTGCGTTTTGTCGCCGCGCAGGCTGTTATCCAAAAATAATGAGGTTTTTCATGTCGACTCCAACACAACCCGCGCGTCGCTCGCTTGATAGCTGGTTCCAAATTTCTGCGCGCGGCAGCAGCGTACGTCAGGAGATCCTGGCGGGTTTAACCACCTTCCTGGCGATGGTCTATTCGGTGATCGTGGTACCGGGAATGCTGGGTAAGGCGGGCTTTCCGCCCGCTGCGGTGTTCGTTTCCACCTGTCTGGTGGCCAGTTTTGGTTCCATTATTATGGGGCTGTGGGCAAACCTGCCGATGGCTATCGGCTGCGCCATCTCGCTGACCGCGTTTACCGCGTTTAGCCTGGTACTGGGGCAGCAAATCACCATTCCGGTTGCGCTGGGCGCCGTTTTCCTGATGGGCGTGCTGTTTACCCTGATCTCCGCCACCGGCATTCGCGCCTGGATTTTGCGTAATCTGCCCATGGGCGTGGCGCACGGTACCGGCGTTGGTATTGGCCTGTTTTTGCTGTTAATCGCTGCGGACGGCGTTGGTCTGGTGGTAAAAAATCCTGCTCCCGGCCTGCCGGTGGCGCTGGGAGATTTTACCTCCTTCCCGGTTATGATGAGCCTGCTGGGTCTGGCGGTGATTTTCGGTCTGGAAAAACGCCGTGTGCCGGGCGGCATTCTGCTGACAATCATTGCCATCTCTTTGATTGGTCTGGCGGTGGATCCGGCGGTCAGCTTTAAAGGGTTGTTTGCCATGCCCAGCCTGCGCGACGCAAATGGTCAGTCGCTGCTGTTTAGCCTGGATATTGGCGGCGCGTTGCAGGCGGCGGTACTGCCAAGCGTACTGGCGCTGGTGATGACGGCGGTATTCGATGCCACCGGCACGATCCGCGCCGTAGCCGGACAGGCTAACCTGCTGGACAAAGACGGGCAGATCATCAGCGGCGGCAAAGCGCTTACCACCGATTCGGTTAGCAGTATTTTTGCCGGTCTGGTCGGGGCGTCACCGGCGGCGGTTTATATCGAATCGGCAGCCGGAACCGCAGCGGGCGGTAAAACCGGCCTGACGGCGATTGTGGTCGGTCTGCTGTTCTTGTTGATCCTGTTTATGTCGCCGCTGGCCTATCTGGTTCCGGCCTACGCCACCGCTCCGGCGCTGATGTATGTCGGGCTGTTGATGTTAAGCAACGTTGCGAAAATCGACTTTAATGATTTTGTCGATGCGATGTCCGGCCTGCTGACGGCCGTGTTTATCGTGCTGACCTGTAACATTGTCACCGGCATTATGCTGGGCTTCGGCGCGTTGGTGATTGGTCGTATATTTGCTGGCGAATGGCGTCGGCTGAATATCGGCACCGTGATTATCGCTATCGCTCTGGTGATCTTCTATGCCGGAGGTTGGGCGCTTTGATCGTCCTGGCGCGGCCGCAGTGCCGCGCTTTCCTTTCTCTTTCCGTCACTTTCCCCTGATTTCTTTCATCTACAGAGAAATATCCTGAAGTGTAAACGATCGCACGCCATGTTTTTAACAGCCCAATCGTTTTGTTTTACACTGCTACGGGGTAACCCCCAGGGTAATCGATTCACATATGCCTGTTGGAAGAGGCTATAAGGAAAGCATGGAAATCTTTTTTACTATTCTCATTATGACGCTGGTGGTGTCGCTATCCGGCGTTGCCGCCCGTATTATCCCGTTCCAGATCCCTCTGCCGCTGGTGCAAATCGCCGCCGGTGCGCTATTGGCATGGCCAACCTTTGGCCTGCATGTGGATTTCGATCCGGAACTGTTCCTGGTACTGTTTATTCCGCCGCTGCTGTTTGCCGACGGCTGGAAAACGCCGGTCAATGAGTTCCTGCAGCATGGTCGGGAAATCATGGGGCTGGCCTTAATGCTGGTACTGATTACGGTTGTGGGTATTGGCTATCTGATCTACTGGATGGTGCCAGGCATTCCGTTAGTGCCCGCCTTTGCGCTGGCAGCGGTGCTGTCGCCGACCGATGCCGTGGCCCTTTCCGGTATTGTTGGCGAAGGCCGTATTCCCAAGAAGATTATGTCGATACTGCAGGGTGAAGCGCTAATGAATGACGCTTCCGGCCTGGTATCGCTGAAATTTGCCGTCGCGGTGGCGATGGGAACCATGGTCTTTACCGTCTCCGGCGCGACAGTGGAATTTTTTAAAGTCGCGATCGGTGGCCTGCTGGCGGGCGCTGCGGTCTGCTGGATATTCGGTAAATCGCTGCGTCTGTTCAGCCGCCTGAGCGGTGACGATCCCGCAACGCAAACCGTACTGCTGCTGCTGCTGCCGTTTGCCTCTTATCTGATTGCGGAGCATCTGGGCGTATCGGGTATTCTGGCGGCTGTGGCGGCCGGTATGATGATCACCCGTTCCGGTATTATGCGCCGTGCGCCGCTGGCGATGCGTCTGCGCGCCAACAGCGTCTGGCAGATGCTGGAATTTGTGTTTAACGGCATGGTGTTTTTGATGCTGGGCCTGCAGTTGCCGGGCATTCTGGAAACCTCCATTACCGAAGCCAACGCCGATCCTAACGTTGAGCTGTGGATGCTGTTTACCGACATCCTGCTGGTTTACGCCGCCTTGATGCTGGTGCGTTTCGGCTGGCTGTGGGTCATGCAGCGCATCAGCAAGCGTTTCCTGAGCAAAAAGCCAATGGAGTTCAGCAATTACAGCTCGCGTGAACTGCTGATCGCCTCCGTAGCGGGAGTTCGCGGTGCGATTACGCTGGCTGGCGTGCTGTCGATTCCGCTATTTCTGCCTAACGGCGAGGCGTTTCCGGGACGTTATGAACTGGTATTCCTCGCAACCGGCGTTATTCTGTTCTCGCTGTTCGTGGGTGTGATTGTTCTGCCATTGCTGCTGCGCGGGATTGATGGCATCGACAAGTCCGTACATCGCCGTGAGCTACAGCAGGCGCGGGCGATCATGGCGGGCGTGGCGATTGACAGCCTGTATAAGATGGAAGAGCGGCTGGCGCACGACACGGAAGAAAACGTGGATAACGAGCTGCTTAAAGAGGTGAGCTCGCGCGTGATCGGTAATCTGCGTCGTCGTGCTGACGGGCAGGGCGATCTGGATAATGCCCATATCGCCGAAGAGCTGGAACGCCGCTTCCGTCTTACTGCGCTGCGCGCCGAACGCGCCGAGCTTTATCATCTGCGCGCCACGCAGCAGATCAGCAATGAAACCATGCAACAACTGTTGCGCGATCTGGATCTGCTGGAAGCGCTGCTGGTAGAGAAAGATCATTAAAAGCGGCAGGCGGGCACCTTTGCCCGCCTATACCCACAGGGTCGGCGCATCGCCCGGCCAGTATTCACGGCAGCAGTCAATCCACGCCTGCGCGCTGCGGGAAAGATAGCTGCCTTCTCGCCAGATCAATCCCAGCGTCCACGCCAGTTCCGACTCCAGCGGCAGCCACAGCAGCGATTGCTTATCCAGCCGCTGACAGATCGGCTCCGGTAAAATCGCCACGCCCATTCCCGCCTGCACCATCGATGCCAGAAAATCCCATTGTCCACTGCGTACTGCGATATGCGGCGTCAGGCCTTCTCGCTGAAAAGCCTGCTTTAGCTGCCGGTTAAGCGAAAACTCTTCGTTAAAAATCAGCAGCGGATGCCGGGTGATCTCCGCCAGCGAGACGCTGGTACGCTCCAGCCAGAGCGCGGCGTGCGGCACCAGTACGCACAGCGGATGGCGCATCAGCGTCAGCGTGTTGAGCGGTAGCTGATCATCTATCGGCAGGGCGGTAAGCGCTAAATCCAGGCTGCCGGAGAGAACCGCTTCCTGCACCGTCAGCCCGCCGGACTCAACGATTTTTAACGTGATGCCGGGATAACGCTGACGAAATGCAGAGACAGAACCGGCAATTTGCATACCCACCATAGGCGGCACGCCCAGCCGCAGCTCACCGGTTTTCAGCTGATTGATATCGCCAATTTCCTGCTCCAGCTGTTTGAACTCCTGCAATATCATCAGGCCGCGTTGATAAACCACCTGACCGCTGTCGGTCAGGTGCAGCCGACGGCCTTCGCGCAGCAGCAGCGTGCAGTTCAGCTCATCCTCCAGCTGACGTACCATTTTGCTGATGGTCGGCTGCGTCACGAATAGCGCTTCAGCCGCGCGGGTAAAGCTTTGCTGACGCACCACCTCAACAAAGTAGCGTAACGCCCGAACATCCATCAACTATTCCTTTTATGCATACTTTGAATAATTTTAATTCATTTTTTTCACCCTTTGCCAGCGCCGTATACTGACAGCTATCACAGAAACAGGGGAGAAAACCACTATGGCTCTGGCCTTAAGCCCGCAGAAAACGGGATGGTTGCAACGTTTACAGGTGCCTGTACAGGTCGCTATTTATGTCGGCCTGTTTATTTGCGCGCAGCAGCTGGTGAGTTGGCTGCATCTGCCGCTACCCGCCAATATTGTTGGCATGCTGCTGCTGCTGGCGTTACTGGCGTTGCGCATTATGCCGTTGAAATGGGTCAGGGCGGGCGGCAACTGGCTGCTGGCAGAGATGCTGCTGTTCTTTGTCCCGGCGGTGGTCGCGGTGGTCAACTATGGCGATCTGCTAAAAACGGAAGGCTGGCGTATCTGCGTAGTGATTGCGCTAAGCACCCTGATGGTGTTAGCGGCGACGGCGCTGGTGGTGGACAGAGTTTACCGGCTGGAGATCTGGCTGGCGCAACGTAAGCAGGCGCGCCATGAATAATTTTATTATTAGCCTGCTCTGTTTTATCGCCACGCTATGCATCTACTTTCTTAATAAACGACTCTACCGCCGCTGGCGCAAACTGCTGCTGATGCCGCTGGTGCTGACGCCGCTGCTGCTGGTAGGCATGCTGCTGGTGATGCATATCTCCTGGCAAAACTATATCAGCGAGAGCCGCTGGCTGCTGTGGTTACTTGGCCCGGCGACCCTGGCCTTTGCGGTGCCGGTCTATGAAAACCAGAACATTATCCGCCAGCACTGGCTTTCGCTGTCGGTTGGCGTGGTAACCGCCACGCTGGTGGCCGTATGCAGTTCCGTCTGGCTGGCGCGTCTGCTGGCGCTGCCGGAAATTATCCAGCGCAGCCTGGCGATACGCTCCATCACTACCCCTTTTGCGCTGGCGGCGGCAAAGCAGGTAGGCGGACAGCCCGATCTGGTGGCGCTGTTTGTGGTGCTGACCGGCGTATTCGGTATGGCGGTCGGCGACGTACTATTTCTGCGGCTGGCGGTAAAGCAGGGCATGGCCAAAGGTGCAGGTTTTGGTGCCGCATCACACGGTGCCGGTACCGCGCGTGCTTATGAACTGGGGCAGCAGGAAGGCGTGGTCTCCAGCCTGGTCATGATGCTCTCTGGCGTGGTAACGGTGCTCATCGCGCCGCTAATGGGTCAACTGATGTGGGCCGCAGCCCGGTAGCAGACGGGCGTAACGGCGAGGCCGAATAAAAACAGGGCCCGCAGGCCCTGTTGTAAAGGATGATAAAGTTGGAGCGTGACGATCAGTGCGCCTTGCCCTGATCGATACCCAGCCCGGTTTGTGAACGAACAAACTGCGAGTGGAAAAGCTGACGCTCCTGCGCGCCTTGCGCCGAATGGTCGGTGACAGAGAACAGCCAGGTGCCGATAAAGGCCGCCAGCATCGAGAACAGCGCCGGATACTCATACGGGAACACCGGAGATTCATGTCCCATCACCTGAACCCACACGGTAGGGCCGAGGATCATTAATATCACCGCCGTCAGCAGACCCAGCCAGCCGCCCACCATCGCACCGCGCGTGGTTAGCTTCGACCAGTACATCGAAAGCAGGATAATCGGGAAGTTACAGCTGGCGGCGATAGAAAAGGCCAGCCCCACCATAAAGGCGATATTCTGCTTCTCAAACAAAATACCCAGGGCAATAGCCACTACACCCAGCACCAGCACGGTGATTTTCGATACGCGTAGCTCCTCGCGTTCGTTGGCCTGCCCCTTACGCCATACGCTGGCATAAAGATCGTGCGAAACCGCAGAGGCGCCTGCCAGCGTCAGCCCGGCGACCACCGCCAGAATAGTGGCGAACGCCACCGCAGAAATAAAGCCAAGGAAGGTGTTGCCGCCGACCGCATTCGCCAGATGCACTGCTGCCATGTTGTTGCCGCCAATTAGCGCACCGGTGGCGTCTTTAAACATCGGGTTAGCGCCCACCAGCAGGATCGCGCCGAAACCGATAATAAAGGTCAGGAAATAGAAGTAGCCCATAAAACCCGTGGCCCAGAACACGCTTTTACGCGCCTCGCGGGCATCGCTCACGGTAAAGAAGCGCATCAGGATATGTGGCAGCCCGGCGGTACCGAACATCAGTCCCAGCCCCAGCGACAGGGCTGAAATCGGATCGTTTACCAGCCCGCCGGGACGCATAATTGCCTGGCCGTTAGGATGTACCGCCATCGCTTCGGTAAACAGCGTATTGAAGCTGAAACCGACCGTTTTCATCACCATAATTGCCATAAACGACGCGCCGAACAGCAGCAGCACCGCTTTGATAATCTGTACCCAGGTGGTGGCCAGCATGCCGCCGAACAGCACATAGAGCACCATCAGAATGCCCACCAGTACCACGGCAACGTGATAATCCAGGCCAAACAGCAGCTGGATCAGTTTGCCCGCACCCACCATCTGGGCAATCAGGTACAGCGCCACCACCACCAGCGAACCGCAGGCGGAAAGCGTGCGGATCGGTTTCTGCTGTAAGCGGTAAGAGGCCACGTCGGCAAAGGTATAGCGCCCGAGATTACGCAGCCGTTCGGCAATCAGAAACAGAATGATCGGCCAGCCGACCAGGAAGCCCAGCGAGTAGATCAGACCATCATAGCCGGAGGTGTAGACCAGCGCGGAGATGCCCAGAAACGAGGCGGCGGACATAAAGTCGCCGGCGATCGCCAGCCCATTCTGAAAACCGGTAATATTGCCGCCGGCGGTATAGTAGTCGCTGCGCGATCGGGTGCGTTTCGACGCCCACCAGGTGATCCCCAGCGTACCGGCGACAAACACCAGAAACATGATAATCGCCTGGTAGTTCGTTCCCTGTTTTTGCACTGCGCCAGTCAGCGCGTCGGCAGCCAGCAGCGGCAGCGGAAACAGCAGAGCGAGCCCCGCCGTAAAGCGTTTTAGCCCGTTCATTATTTCACCTCATCAAGGATCTGTTTGGTCAGACGATCGAACTCGCCGTTGGCGCGCCAGACATAAACGCCGGTGAGCAGAAAGGAGATCACAATCAGGCCGACGCCGATGGGAATACCGCGCGTGACGTTGGTGCCTTCATGCAGCGGGGTTCCCAGCCAGTCGGGCGCGAAGGCGATAAGCAGAATAAAGCCGACATACAGGATGAGCATGATAATGGTGAGAAGCAGCGCAAAACGCTGGCGCTTTTGCACCAGCAGTTTAAAGCGCGCACTCTTCTCTATTCGGGCATAGATAGCGTCGTTCATTACAGCGTCTCCAGAGGTAAGAAAAGCGCAAAGGATTTTTTATCGTGTTATGACGTCTGTTTTTTCCCGGCGGGCAGAACCCGCCGGGTCGCGTGCTGACTACGCCGGGCGGCCCTGAACCGCCCGCCGATTATGGCATGGTAATCCCCTGTTTTTCCTCGAGCAGTTTTTCCACGACGCCGGGATCGGCAAGCGTTGAGGTATCGCCCAGGTTACTGGTATCGCCCGTGGCGATTTTGCGCAGGATACGTCGCATAATCTTACCGGAGCGGGTTTTTGGCAGTGAATCAGTCCAGTGCAGGATGTCGGGCGTAGCGATAGGCCCAATCTCTTTACGCACCCAGTTGCGAACCTCCGCATAAAGCTCCGGCGTGGGTTCCTCACCGTGGTTCAGCGTGATATAGGCGTAAATCGCCTGTCCTTTAATTGAATGAGGAATACCCACCACGGCCGCTTCGGCGATTTTGGCATGGGATACCAGCGCCGATTCGATTTCAGCGGTGCCCAGACGATGCCCGGAAACATTCAGCACATCATCCACGCGACCGGTTATCCAGTAATAGCCATCTTCATCGCGTCGCGCGCCGTCGCCGCTGAAGTACATATTTTTAAAGGTAGAGAAGTAGGTTTGCTCGAAGCGTTCATGATCGCCGAACAGGGTGCGCGCCTGGCCTGGCCAGGAATCAACGATAACCAGGTTGCCCTCGCAGGCGCCTTCTTGTGAATGACCCTCGTTATCTACCAGCGCAGGCTGAACGCCAAAGAAAGGTCGGGTGGCCGATCCCGGTTTCAGTTCAGTAGCGCCGGGCAGGGGAGCGATCATAAAGCCACCGGTTTCGGTCTGCCACCAGGTATCCACTATCGGACAGCGGCTGTCGCCGATTTTTTTGTAATACCACTCCCAGGCTTCCGGGTTAATAGGTTCCCCCACCGATCCCATGATACGCAGCGAAGCGCGACTGGTACCGGCAATCGCCTTGTCGCCTTCCGCCATCAGGGCGCGGATCGCTGTTGGCGCGGTATAGAGTAGCGTGACCTTATGTTTATCAACCACCTCCGCCATGCGGCTTGGCTGCGGCCAGTTGGGCACGCCTTCAAACATCAGCGTCGTTGCGCCACAGGCCAGCGGACCGTAAAGCAGATAGCTGTGACCCGTGATCCAGCCGACGTCAGCGGTACACCAGTAAACATCGGTCGGATGATAATCAAACACATACTTAAAGGTCGTGGCGGCATAGACCAGATATCCGCCGGTGGTGTGCAGCACGCCTTTCGGCTTGCCGGTAGAGCCGGAGGTGTAAAGGATAAACAGCGGATCTTCAGCGTTCATCTCTTCCGGCTGATGGTGGGCGCAGGCGCTGTTCATCAACTCATGCCACCAGCAGTCACGGCCGTTTTGCCAGTTAATTTCATTACCGGTGCGCTTCATCACTACCACATGATTAATGGTGGTAACGCCCGGATTTTTTAGCGCGTCATCAACATTTCTCTTTAAAGGAATGGTGCGGCCTGCGCGCACACCCTCATCGGCAGTGATCACCAGTTTCGCGCTGGAGTCGATAATACGACCCGCCACCGCCTCTGGCGAAAAGCCACCGAAAATAACTGAATGCACCGCACCGATGCGCGCGCAGGCCAGCATCGCGATCGCCGCTTCGGGCACCATCGGCATATAGATAGCGACGACATCGCCTTTGTTAATGTTCAGTTCTTTAAGAACGTTAGAGAAGCGGCAAACCTCGCGATGTAGATCGCGATAGGTCAGGGTTTTACTTTCACTGGCGTCATCGCCTTCCCAGATAATCGCCGGATGATCGCCACGCTCATGCAGATGCCGGTCAAGGCAGTTGGCGGCCAAATTCAGCGTGCCGTCTTCGTACCAGCGAATACTGATATTTCCGGGGGCAAAAGAGGTATTTTTAATTTTGCTGTAGGGCTTTATCCAGTCCAGAATCTTGCCCTGTTCGGCCCAGAACGCGTCGGGGTCCTGCACCGATTGTTGGTACATTGCCTGGTACTGTTCCGCATTAATCAGGGTGTTTTCCGCAATATTGGCGGGAACGGGATGCTTAATTATTTGGCTCATGGCTGATCTCCTTGAAGTTGTTAATAATATGTCAATCAAAGGTTAATGACAGCGAGGAGCAGCGCTTTGTTTCCTTTTTGCGCGACAGATCACGGGAATAGTAAATGCGATGAAAAATGCAGGGTTTTTATCAGTCTGATGGCAAAACGATAAGGCTTCGCCTTCTGATTAAGTGTAGGTAATGGCGCGCCGAATTGTTGAAAAAAACAGCAAACGGTATCGCTGCGTTAATGCATAGCTATGCTAAAAGTGCAGCCTATATTACTTTTTATAACATAGAGTTAGTGTATCAATAACTTAAAGGCATTTATCCTGCCTTAGCATAATCAGACGAAACAGCGTGTCGGAAAGGTTGCTTTTCGCCCGTTGATAATGGTACTTATCAACGGCCCTTTTCCGGGCGATACCATCAATAACCCTCGATTTTACCGGACTTTGTCCCTTTCTCTTATATGTGTCAGCGTCCGCGCTTCCCAGGCGGGATCAGGGTTTGTTAAGGAAATGAAACACTATGAAAGGTTTTAAAATCAGCCTTGCCTGGCAAATACTGATTGCATTGGTGCTGGGTGTCATCGTTGGTGCGATTTTGCATAACCAGCCTGAGGATCGTGAATGGTTAATCACCAATATCCTCTCGCCCGCCGGTGATATCTTTATTCATCTGATCAAGATGATTGTTGTGCCTATTGTTATCTCTACCTTAGTGGTGGGTATTGCTGGTGTAGGCGACGCAAAGAAGCTTGGACGCATCGGCGTCAAAACGATTGTCTACTTTGAAGTGATTACCACCATTGCCATCGTGGTAGGGATTACCCTGGCGAACGTGTTTCAGCCTGGCACCGGCATTGATATGTCGACGCTGGCAACGGTGGATATCTCTAAATATGAAGCCACTACCGAACAGGTACAGAGTGGAGCGCACAGTCTTGTTGTCACCATTCTGTCACTGATCCCGCAGAATATTTTCGCTGCGATCGCCAAAGGCGATATGCTGCCGATTATCTTCTTCTCGGTGCTGTTTGGTCTGGGGCTTTCATCGCTGCCGTCCGAACATCGCGATCCGCTGGTGAAGGTGTTCCGTTCGGTTTCGGAGACCATGTTCAAAGTCACGCATATGATCATGCGCTATGCGCCGGTTGGCGTATTTGCGCTGATTGCCGTGACCATTGCTAACTTTGGTTTCTCCTCGCTCTGGCCGCTGGCGAAGCTGGTGCTGCTGGTGTATGCCGCTATCCTGTTTTTCGCCTTCGTGGTGCTGGGCACGGTAGCGCGTATGTGTAAGCTGAAAATCACCACGCTGATGCGTATCCTGAAGGATGAGCTGATCCTCTCTTACTCGACTTCCAGCTCGGAAACGGTGCTGCCGCGTATTATGGAGAAGATGGAAGCCTACGGCGCGCCGAAAGCCATTACCAGCTTTGTGGTGCCAACCGGTTACTCCTTCAATCTGGACGGCTCTACTCTGTATCAGAGCATCGCGGCGATTTTTATCGCCCAGCTCTACGGGATTGAGCTTTCGCTGATGGATGAGATTGTGCTGGTGCTGACGCTGATGGTGACTTCAAAAGGCATCGCTGGCGTACCGGGCGTCTCGTTTGTGGTACTGCTGGCGACGCTGGGCAGCGTTGGCATCCCGCTGGAAGGGCTGGCGTTTATCGCTGGTGTCGATCGCATCATGGATATGGCGCGTACCGCGCTGAACGTAGTGGGCAATGCGCTGGCGGTACTGGTTATCGCCAAGTGGGAAGATCAGTTTGATAGCGCCCAGGCGAAAGAATACGAACAGCAGTTGCGGATACAAACCGCACGCTAACACGCTGTTAGCCTCAACGCCGCCCCGGCATCATGCCCGGGCGGCGTTTTTTTTGCCCACAGCAAACCGTTCCGCCGTGCACAGTTTCATTCTGATGGCGAGTTGCTCATTATAGAGCGTCTAAACCGGTTTCCTGCATGAGCGTATACAAGGGAGTTGCAATGAGTCTCGATCTGTCACGTATGATCACCGAAAGCCGCAATCCGGCCAGTGAAAACATTGATGAACTGGCGACGGAGGCGATGCTGCGCGTTATTAATAATGAAGATAAAAAGGTGGCGCTGGCCGTCGAGGCGATCGTGCCGCAGATAGCGCAGGCGGTAGACGCCATCACCGCCGCCTTTCAGCGTGGAGGCCGCCTGATTTATAGCGGCGCGGGTACCTCAGGACGCCTGGGTATTCTGGATGCAAGTGAATGCCCGCCAACCTTTGGTACGCCGCGTGAGCAGGTTATCGGGCTGATTGCAGGTGGACATCAAGCCATTTTACAGGCGGTGGAAAACGCGGAAGATAATGCAGATATGGGCGCGGCGGATTTACAGGCCATTCAGTTTAGCGAACGGGATGTGCTGGTTGGCATTGCCGCCAGCGGGCGTACGCCTTATGTACTGGGTGCGCTGGATTACGCCAAACGTCAGGGGGCCGTTACCGTAGCGCTGACCTGCAACCCTGACAGCGAGATGGCACGTGTGTCGCAGATTGCCTTAACGCCGGTTGTCGGGCCGGAAGTGGTAACCGGCTCATCACGCATGAAGGCCGGGACAGCGCAGAAGCTGGTGCTGAATATGCTGACCACCGGCGCGATGATCCGCAGCGGAAAGGTCTTTGGTAATCTGATGGTGGATGTGGAAGCCACTAATCAGAAGCTGGTACAGCGTCAGATTAATATTGTCCGGCAGGCGACCGACTGTAGCGCTGAAGCGGCGCAGGTGGCACTGGCGGACTGTAACGGCCACTGTAAAACCGCTATCCTGATGGTGCTGGGCCAACTCTCAGCGGCGGAAGCCACCCACCTGCTGGCGCAGAATCAGGGCTTTATTCGTCAGGCGCTAAAACAGGCGCTTGCGCAAAACCTGTAATTTCCTACGGGCAGCTAACGCACAGGGTTTAACAGGTTAGCTGCTTCATCCTGCTTTTTTAGCCCTTTAATCACGCGCCTTCTCTTACCCTAAATAAAATCTTATGGATGAAATTAACCCCACTCTGCGCTGCTTTTTTTCAGCAGGTGCCTGCCGTCATGCCTGAAACGGGGCTGGTATTGGAGCGTAGCGCTTTTTTTTCCGCTAAAGATCCGCCTGCCAGATGCCGAAACTATAAAAAAACATAATCTATTCACTGTATCTGACTTTGTCCCCCGTTCAAGGAATTGATTTCATGCGTAACAACCAGCCCGTCACTCATCAGGAGTTTGCGTTTAGCAATGACGCAACGCTGATGTCCACCACCGACCTTAACAGCCACATAACCTATGCCAACGATGCGTTTATTGATGTTAGCGGCTTTACACCGGAAGAGATCAATGGTCAGCCGCATAACATGGTGCGGCATCCTGATATGCCGCCCGAAGCCTTTGCCGATATGTGGGCCACGCTGAAGCAGGGGCTGCCCTGGTCGGCGCTGGTAAAAAACCGGCGTAAAAACGGCGATCACTATTGGGTACGGGCCAATGCTATTCCGGTGATGCGCAATGATGCTGTGCATGGCTATATGTCGGTGCGTACTAAACCCTCAGCGGCGGAAATAAAGGAGGCGGAAACGCTGTACGGCGATTTTCGTAGCGGAAATCACAAGGGCCGTAAACTGCATCAGGGACTGCTGGTTTACCATGGCTGGCGACGCTGGCGTTCAATATTCAAGACCATGCCGCTGCGTTGGCGCATTCGCTCTGCGCTGCTGGCGCTGCTGCCGTTAACTGTCACTGGCGTCTGGGCGCTGGGCGTGACGGCAGGCGCGCTGGGAATATTCAGTATCGGCATGGCTTTGCTGCTTTTCCTTGCCAGCGTCTGGCTGGAGCAGCAAATTTCCCGTCCCCTTGAGCGGGTCTGTCAGCAGGCGCTCAACGTTGCCACCGGCAACAGCCATAAAGTTGATTTAATGGATCGGGTCGATGAGATCGGCACCACGCTGCGTGCTATCGGTCAGCTTGGTCTGATGTTTCGCTGGCTGGTCGATGATGTGAGTGGGCAGGCGATCAATGTCATGAGCGCCAGCGATGCGATGGCGCGCAGCAATGATGAGCTAAGCCAGCACACCGAACAGGCAGCGGCTAACGTCCAGCAAACCGCCGCCACCATGAACCAGATGACCTCCACGGTAAAAAGCAATAAAGAGAGCGCAGCAGAGGTAAACCAGCTTTCTATTAACACCCGTCAGGCGGCAGAAAAGGGCGGAGAGTCGATGCATGAAATGATAAACACCATGAGCGAAATTGCGGAAAGCGCGAAAAAAATCGCCAGTATTATCAGCGTTATCGACAGCATTGCCTTCCAGACCAATATTCTGGCACTGAATGCGGCAGTTGAGGCGGCGCGTGCTGGTGAACAGGGCAAAGGGTTTGCGGTAGTGGCCGGTGAAGTGCGGAATCTGGCAAGCCGTAGCGCCAAAGCCGCCAGTGAAATCAAAACGCTGGTGGCAGCCAGTGTGAAACGAGTGGAAACCGGCGCCGGGCAGGTCAATCAAACCGGCAGCACCATGCAGGAAATTGTTGCGCGGGTGCAGGATGTTTCAACGCTGATTGGGCAGATTAGCGCCGCCACGGCGGAGCAGGCGACCGCTCTGAGCGAGGTAAGCCAGGCGGTAGAAAATCTGGACGATATTACGCATCAAAACGCCGCGCGTGTTCTGGAAGGGGCTGAAGCATCAGGCCGCATGACGCGCCAGGCCACGCGACTGGTCGAAGCGATCAGCGTTTTTCGCTAACCCTTTCGCCGGGCGATGAGCCCGGCAATTCATGTTTTCCCATAATTAATCTCCGCATGCGCCTGCGTAACTGATATTCGCTATCGAATCTCTGACAGCTTCAACTACAGTTAAGCTTTGCGCCGCTGCGTCTGGGCGAAACAACACAGAGAGGAAACCATGAGTCAGTTTTTCATGAACGAAAAAAGCGAACTGGTGAACGAAGCGATCGAAGGTGCGTTAATCACCTCGCCTTTCCATAACCTGAGCCGGCTTGATGCCGGAGAAGGTATTCGTGTGGTAGTGCGCAGCGACTGGGATAAGCGCAAGGTGGCGCTGATTTCCGGCGGTGGCTCCGGTCATGAGCCTGCGCACGTAGGCTTTGTGGGCAAAGGCATGCTGACCGCCGCCGTATGCGGCGATGTTTTCGCCTCGCCCAGCGTCGATGCTGTGCTTAGCGCGATTATTAATGTTACTGGCGAAGCGGGCTGTTTGCTGATCGTAAAAAACTATACCGGTGACCGCCTGAATTTTGGTCTGGCAGCCGAGAAAGCGCGTGCGCTGTGCTACAAAGTCGAACTGGCTATCGTTAAAGACGACATTGCGCTACCCGACAATCCTCAGCCGCGCGGCCTGGCCGGAACCGTGTTGATTCATAAGCTGGCCGGTTACTACGCTGAACAGGGTGCTTCGCTGGAAGAGGTCACGCAGCGCGCTCAACAGGCTATTGCGGATACTGCCAGCATAGGGCTGGCGTTTGCCACCTGCCATATTCCCGGTGAGCCGCAGGACAATCGCGTAGCGGAAGGGGAAAGCGAACTGGGCATGGGCATTCATGGCGAACCAGGTGTAACAACGCTCAAAACGCAGAACAGTCGTGAAATCGTGCAGATCATGATGGAAAAACTGGCAGAAAAGGTGCCGAACGAGAAACAGGCGCTGCTGCTGATCAACAACCTCGGCGGTTTCTCGATGCTGGAGTCAGGCGTACTGGCGAGGGAGGCGCTACGGTCACCGCTGGCAAACCGGCTGAGTCACCTGATTGGCCCGGCAACGCTGGTCAGCTCGCTGGATATGAAGGGTTTTTCCCTGACCACGCTGTTGCTGGATGAGGAACGGCTGCGCGCGCTGCAGGCGCCGGTAGAAGCCAGCGGCTGGCAGCCGCTGCAACAGGTAGCTACGCCGTCAACAATAAAGGGCGAAGAGATTAAACGTCCGCCGCAGGCACAGCCCTCTGCAAACGCCACCGTACAGCGCGTGGTGGACAACGTGTGTCAAACGCTGGTGGATCTCGAAAGCGAGCTGAATAAGCTGGATGCCAAAGTGGGCGATGGCGACACCGGTTCTACTTTCGCAGCAGGCGCACGTAAGATCCTGCAGGCCAGCCAGCAACAGATATTACCTTTTAATGAACCTGCACGTTTGCTGACGCTGGTGGGTGAACAGCTGGCGGTGGTGATGGGCGGTTCCAGCGGCGTGCTGATGTCGATTATGTTCACTGCCGCCGGACAGCAGCTGGAAGAGGGCAAACCTTTGCCGCAGGCGCTGATGGCCGGGCTGGAGCGTATGAAACATTATGGTGGTGCCCGCATTGGCGATCGCACGTTAATTGATGCGCTGGAACCGGCGTTACAGGCGCTGGTAGAGGGCAAAGGGCTGAGCGAGGCCGCCGCTGCCGCACATCAGGGCGCAGAATCAACGGCCAGCATGAGCGCGGCGAAAGCGGGACGCTCTTCCTATCTGAATCAGGAGAGTTTGAACGGCGTTAAAGACCCGGGCGCATACGCCGTTGAGCGCGTGTTCGCTGCGTTTAATTAACGCTGCGTGGTTCGGTGCGCTCTGCCAGGCGTGCCGCCACTTGAGTAACATACTGGCGCTGCGGCGTGGCCCGTAGCGCCAGTGCCAGATTGATATTTTCCATGTCCTGAGCGTTTTCTGCCATTTCAACGCTGAGCCTGCCATTTTCGTACAGCCAGCGATAGCGCTGAGCACGCAATCACTCCGTGAGTTTTGCCTCTATGGTTTCGCCTTCGATAATGTGCTCGAAGCTACGCAGCCGTTTGTAAATGGACATCAGGGATACCAGCGTCGACCAGGAGGTAATCAGATACTGGAAAGAGGCGCGCACCTGATCGAAAACATTGGTGATTTGCTGCAGCAAACCCAACGTCAGGGTGCCAGCAATAATCGCCGGAAACAGAATGAATACGCCAAAAACATTATCAACCTGCAGATAAAGAATGCGGATAACATTGAAATAAAGGTAATGAAACCACAGGCGAAAATAGTTATAGCGTACCCGGCTAAACAACTCTTTCACCGTGGGTGGGGCGGCACGTTGAGGATCGTCCTCGCCATAAACCAGCTCTTTACGCCAGGCGGCTTCCACTCGTTGATTACGAAATTCCAGACCCGGCAGCTTGATCCCCACCAGTGCCAGCAATACGGTGCCAAACAGCGACCACATTAACGCCGCTACCACCAGTCCCCAGGGCATTGCGCCCAGCAGCGGAACGCTTTTGACATGCTTCGACAGGGTGACCAGCACCGGTAAAAATGCTACCAGCGTCATAATGGCCTGAATCAGGCCCACACCCCAGGATTCCAGCGTGCCGGAAAAGCGCATGGTGTCATCCTGTACGCGCTGTGCGGCCCCCTCAACGTGACGCAGCTGCGACCAGTGTGCCATATAGCGGTTGTTCATCGCGGTGCGCCAGCGGAATACCCAGTGGCTGATAAAAAAAGCATTAAGCACGCCGATGACCACCGCTATCAGCGCAATGCTAAGGAAAGCGCTAATTTGTTGATAAAAAGCCGCAAGCGATACCGATCCCGCCTTGCTCAGAGCGCGCTGAATTAAATCATAAAACGGGCCGTACCAGGCGTTAATCGCCACGCCAACCTGCACATCAAACCAGGTCATAAACAGAATCAGCGCTGAACCCAACACTGACCAGCGCTGCCATGGATGAGGGCTAAAAATAAACCAGCCTGCGGCAAACAGCGCCGTTGTCAGGGCGAAATAGAGATAAAACCACAGCTCACCGGGCTGAACAAAGCGCCAGGCATTATCCGGCAGCGGCTGACTGGCATAAGCGGCGAACGTCGCCAGATGAAATACCAGCTGACTGGCCTCGGTAAACCAGAACACGATCGCTATCAGGCTGAACAGCGTCGCGGTGCTGAAAAACAGCACAGGTCGGGGGAAAAAACAGCTAAACATAAGCACTCCACAGTAAGGATGGCTCTGTTATAGCCTGCGCAATGTTAATCGTCTGTGGAGGGTTGTGACCAGCCGTTACAGAGGGGCTTTTACTGAGCGCGGCAGCGCAAGCGAGATGTCAGCTTAATGTTAAAAAAATTGTGGTGTTTTGTTTTTTGAAGCTAAAGATTTTACAAAATAACTGTTACAATGCGCGCCTTTGTTACCGGTAACAAAGCATTTACTGCCGGAAAAACCCTTCAGTTACTGATAATTAAAATAACGACCAGGATCAACAGTTGCGCCGTTAGCAACGAGCGCTAAGGCAATGTCATGTCGCAAAACAAAACAAGCACTTCAAGGAGAGATTTTCTCCTGAAAACCATCACCCTGGCGCCTGCCGTGGCGATGGGCACCACCGGGATCGCATCACTTGGACTCAGCAACAGCGCGCAGGCTACCGATAGTGCGCCGCTGGCCGGGCCGCAAACCGCTCGTGATTATCAGCCCGTCTGGTTTTCTGCTGAGGAGTTTGCCTTTATTAAGGCGGCGGTCGCCCGGCTAATTCCGGCTGACGAACGGGGCCCCGGCGCGCTGGAAGCTGGCGTTCCAGAATTCATTGATCGACAAATGAACACGCCATATGCCACCGGCAATAACTGGTATATGCAGGGACCGTTCGATCCTGATGCGCCGAAAGAGCTGGGCTATCAGCTGCCGCTGGTACCGCAACAGATTTATCGCCTTGGCATTGCAGAAGCGGACGCCTGGGCGAAACAGCAGCATGGCAAAGCCTTTGCCGCACTGTCGCCAGCGCAGCAGGACGCGCTGCTGAGCGACTTTGAAAGCAACAAGGCCAGCTTTAAACAGCTGCCAGCAAAAATTTTCTTTGCTTATCTTCTGCAAAATACCCGCGAAGGCTTTTTCTGCGATCCGCTGCACGGCGGCAATCAGCACATGGTGGGCTGGAAGCTGATCGGCTTCCCGGGCGCACGCGCTGACTTTATGGACTGGGTGGAGCGCGGCGAGCGTTATCCCTTCCCGGCGGTATCGATTCGTGGAGAAAGAGCATAAGCATGGCAAACCAGATGAAAAAAGTAGACGCGGTGATTGTCGGCTTCGGCTGGGCCGGGTCGATTATGGCGAAAGAACTCACGGAAGCAGGATTGCAGGTCGTGGCGCTGGAACGCGGTCCGCACCGCGATACTTACCCGGATGGCGCTTACCCGCAGGTAATTGATGAACTGACCTATAACGTTCGTAAAAAGCTGTTCCAGGATCTGTCGAAAAGCACCGTGACCATTCGTCACAACCCTTCCCAGACCGCACAGCCCTATCGTCAGCTGGCGGCGTTTTTACCCGGCACCGGCACCGGCGGCGCTGGCCTTCACTGGTCGGGCGTGCATTTCCGCGTCGATCCCATGGAACTGCGGATGCGCAGCCACTATGAAGAGCGTTACGGCAAGAACTTTATTCCGGAAGGGATGACGATTCAGGACTTCGGCGTAAGTTACGACGAACTGGAACCGTTCTTCGATAAGGCGGAAAAAGTGTTTGGTACCTCCGGCTCGGCCTGGAGTATCAAAGGCAAAGTGGTCGGACAGGGCCGTGGTAACCCGTTTGCCCCCGATCGCTCGGACGATTTCCCGCTGCCGCCGCAGAAACGCACTTATTCCGCGCAGCTGTTTGCTAAAGCGGCTGAGTCTGTGGGCTATCACCCTTACGATCTGCCTTCGGCGAATACCTCCGCGCCTTACACCAATCCCTACGGCGCACAGATGGGCCCGTGTAACTTCTGCGGTTACTGTAGCGGCTACGCCTGCTACATGTATTCCAAGGCTTCGCCGAACGTCAACATCTGGCCAGCGCTGCGTCAGGAGCCAAAGTTTGAGCTGCGTGATAATTCGCATGTGTTGCGCGTTAATCTGACTGACGATAAAAAACGTGCCACCGGCGTAACCTATGTCGATGCACAGGGCCGCGAGGTTGAGCAGCCGGCAGATCTGGTGATCCTTTCCGCCTTCCAGTTCCATAACGTGCACCTGATGCTGCTTTCCGGCATCGGTAAGCCGTACAACCCGATCACCAACGAAGGCGTGGTGGGACGTAACTTTGCCTATCAGAACATCTCTACCATCAAAGCGTTCTTCGGCAAGGATGTACATACCAATAACTTTATCGGTGCAGGCGGTGCGGGCGTCGGCGTGGACGATTTCAACGCCGATAACTTTGACCATGGTAAATATGGCTTTGTCGGCGGATCGCCTTTCTGGGTTAACCAGGCGGGCGTGAAGCCGATTTCCGGCTTGCCGGTGCCGCAGGGCACGCCTGGCTGGGGCAGCAAGTGGAAAGCGGCAGTGGCCGATCACTATACGCACCACGTTTCTATGGATGCGCACGGCGCGCATCAGTCTTACCGCACCAACTATCTCGATCTGGACCCGAACTATAAGGATGCCTTTGGTCAGCCGCTGCTGCGCATGACCTTTGACTGGCAGGACAACGACATCAAAATGTCGCAGTTTATGCATGGCAAAATGCGCAAAATTGCCGAGGCGATGAATCCAAAAGAGATCATCGGCGCGCCAAAAGTGCAGGGCACTCATTTCGATACCACGGTTTATCAGACCACGCATATGAACGGCGGCGCCATCATGGGCGAAGATCCGCAAACCAGCGCGGTGAACCGCTATCTGCAAAGCTGGGATGTGCCGAACGTTTTTGTGCCGGGCGCGTCCGCTTTCCCGCAGGGGCTGGGCTATAACCCAACCGGCATGGTCGCCGCGCTGACTTACTGGTCAGCCAGGGCGATTCGTGAACAGTATCTGAAAAACCCCGGACCGCTGGTGCAGGCATAAGGATGATGGCGATGAAAAAGGTATTACTGGCGCTGTGCCTGATGACGGCGGCTGCTGGCGCAATGGCGGCTGATAACCAGGGCGGGGATTTGATCAAACGCGGCGAGTATCTGGCGCGCGCAGGCGACTGTGTCGCCTGTCACACCAGCAAAGATGGCAAACCCTTTGCGGGTGGCCTGCCGATGGAAACGCCGATCGGCACCATTTATTCCACCAATATCACGCCCGATAAGGAAAGCGGTATCGGCAGCTACAGCTATGACGATTTCCAGAAAGCGGTACGTCACGGCATCGCGAAAAATGGCGATACGCTCTACCCGGCCATGCCTTATCCCTCCTACGCGGTGGTAAGCGATGAGGATATGCAGGCGCTGTACGCTTACTTTATGCATGGCGTGGCGCCGGTGGTGCAGCAGAATAAAGAGAGCGATATTCCCTGGCCGCTGTCTATGCGCTGGCCGCTCTCTGTGTGGCGTACGCTTTTCGCGCCGGACGTGAAGGCGTTCCAGCCGAAATCGGGCGAAGATCGGGAACTGGCGCGCGGACGTTATCTGGTGGAGGGGCTGGGGCACTGCGGCGCCTGCCACACGCCGCGCAGCATTACCATGCAGGAGAAAGCGCTGAGCGATGAGAAAGGCAGCGATTACCTTGCCGGCAGCAACGCGCCGATTGATGGCTGGACCGCCAGCAACCTGCGTGGCGATAACCGTGACGGCCTGGGGCGCTGGAGTGAGGACGATCTGGTGCAATTCCTGCGCACCGGTCGCAATGACGATACGGCGGCCTTCGGTGGCATGACGGAAGTGGTAGAGCATAGCCTGCAGTATCTGAGCGACGAAGATATCAGGGCGATAGCGCGCTATCTGAAATCGTTAGGCGCGAAAGATCCTTCGCAAACCGGCTTCCAGCCGGATGACGCGGTGGCACAGGCGCTGTGGAAAGGCGACGACAGCAAAGCGGGCGCGGCGGAATATGTTGATAGCTGTGCCGCCTGTCACCGTACCGATGGCCGTGGCTATAAGCGTTTCTTCCCGGCGCTGCGCGGCAATCCGGTGGTGCTGGCGGACGATCCGACCTCGCTGATCCACATCGTACTGACCGGCAGCACCTTGCCGGGCGTACAGGGTGCACCAAGTACGGTAGTGATGCCGGGCTTTGGCTGGCGTCTGAACGATCGGCAGGTGGCCGACGTGGTGAACTTTATTCGCACCAGCTGGGGCAACCAGGCCGCGAAGCCGGTCACCGCACAGGATGTGGCCGACGTACGGAAAACGTCATTTGTTTCCGGGCAGCAGGGCAATATTGATATTGAAAAACTGCCGCAGGCTGAACATTAAGCCTGAGCAGTAATCGCACGGCGGCGCATCTTTAACCGGATCCGCCGCCGTTATTTTTTGCAGCGCGTGATTACGAAAGGAAATCTTCCCGCTGTGGCGTAAAGGTATCCAGCAGCACGCCCGGCTCCAGGCAGACGCAGCCATGCACCACATCCGGCTTTTTATAGAGCGTATCGCCAGCGCTGACCTCATGAGTTTCGCCATCAATGGTAAACGCGAAGCGGCCTGACAGCACGTAGGTGAGCTGCTCATGCGGGTGATGATGCAGCGGGCCAACCGCATCTTTTTCAAATGTCACTTCCACCGCCATCATGCCGCCGCCATGCGCCAGGATGCGCCGCGTCACGCCATTGCCCAGATCTTCAATCTGAGTCTGCTCTCTGAAAATAAACATACCGTTATCCATTATCTGCGGGTTGATCGAAAAAATCGTCGCGGATGGCAGCCAGGTAAAGCGCGGGCTGCCCTTCATAATCAGAGGTAAACAGCACCTGACGATTGTCCGGGGTGAACGATGGATGCGGGTGGGTCACCTGACGATCGCCGTCCAGCACGCGCCACGAACTGTTATGCGCTGCCAGCGCACGATGGCGGCGCGTTTCCACATCAAACAGCCACAGCATCGGATCGTTTTCAATGGTGTAGCCTTTGGTATCCTGCACATCCACCGGTGTACCTGAACCGTCTCCTACCAGCAGCGTGCCGTTGTGATTACTCATCAAATGCGAGCAGGCGGGCATGGTCATTAAAACTTCATTATGCTGCGTTACCGGATCGTAGCGGCAGATCTCACGATCGGGACGATCTTTATGATAGGAGACATAGATCAGCGCTGATCCATCGGGCACCCAAAACTCATGGGTACAGCTTTCGCCAGGCGCATGAGCTTTTACCTTGCGCATGTTGTCGCCATCCTCGTCAATCAGCCACATACGGGCATCAACCCGATCGTGCGGCCCTTCATGGCAAAAGGCGACGGTATGGTCATCGTAAGGACGATAGATAGGATGGCCCAGCCACAGACGCTGCTCCAGAATGGTTTCCGCTTCACCGGTGCGTAAATCGACGCGCAGCAGGCGGCAGTGCGGATTTTTTTCAAAAAAGGTTTTAAACACCTGCCAGTCGCTGAGCGGTTCCCAGTCTTTGCGATCGATTTCAATGCCAACCAGGCTGGTACAATCGCTATTGGCAACCCAGGTGCCATAGCCTACCCACGCCTGTGGCACGGTGTAAATGGTGACCTCTTGATAGGTGTCCAGATCGACACGGCATAGCTGGCGCTCGTTTTTAACGTAGAAAAGATAGCGATCGTCGGGCGAGAGAAAGCCGCCAAAGGTATTATCGCCAGCACCTTCCGTGAGCTGAGTGGCCTGCTGCTGCTTTAAATCAAGCAGGTAGTAGTTGCGATGACCATCAAACTCACCGGCAAACAGCAGCTTGCTGCCGTCATTGAAAAAGCACTTCTGGTAGAAATAGTTGCGGTGGCATAACACCTCTGGCGGCGTTAAGCGCACCATTTCCGCACCGGTCTTCTCATCCTGAAAACGATAGAAGGGCAGATGTAGCCGACTCCCCTTTGCCATAGCTTTTTCCTCCCGCCAGGGGTTAATAGAAAATGAAACGCTGTTTCACATTCGTGAGAGCATACCCGGTTCGTGGCGGTTGCCGAGCGCAGCCTGAAGAAAATGTAAGAAAGATCACACAATTTTTCTGGCGGCAGCTAAATGCGCGTGGGTTCGCAAAAGTAAGTGAAAAAGGGACCTGAACCCAGGAATGTGAAAACCGTCACAGCAAAAAGTTAAAGCGATCTTTATAAGGAACAGCTAATATTAAATTATGAAACACTGTTTCATAATTATGAATACATACCACCGGCAGATAACCAGCCAGGTAATAAGAGGATAAACGATGAAAATTGCTCTGATGATGGAGAACAGCCAGGCGGCGAAAAACGCCGTGGTGCTAAAAGAACTGCAGCAGGTTGCTAACGGTCTGGATTACCCGGTATTTAACGTGGGCATGAGCGATGAGCAGGATCATCATCTGACCTATATTCACCTGGGTATTATGGCCAGCATTCTGCTGAACTCAAAAGCTGTGGATTTTGTTATCGCTGGTTGTGGTACTGGCCAGGGAGCACTGATGTCGCTGAATATTCATCCAGGCGTCGCCTGTGGTTACTGTATCGATCCGGCGGATGCCTATCTGTTTGCCCAGATTAATAACGGTAACGCGCTGGCGCTGCCTTTCGCCAAGGGTTTCGGCTGGGGTGCGGAACTTAACCTGCGCTTTATCTTTGAAAAAGCCTTTAGCGGCGAAAAAGGCCAGGGCTATCCGCCGGAGCGTAAAGAGCCACAGGTGCGCAACGCCGGTATCCTTAATCAGGTCAAAGCGGCAGTGGTGAAAGATAACTACCTTGATACGCTGCGCGCGATCGATCCTGAACTGGTGAAAACAGCGGTCAGCGGTCAGCGTTTCCAGCAGTGTTTCTTTGAGAACTGCCAGGATAAAGAGATTGAAAACTTTGTCCGTGAAATGCTGGGCTAAGTAAGCAAAAAGCCAGCCTCCGTAAAGATGGCTGGCTTTTTTGTCTTTCAGGCGACAGGGCCAGAGATTCAACTCCGGCCCTGCTTGCTATCAGAAGTTATAACCCACGACCAGATAGTAGCCCCAGCCGGTAGATTTCACTTCAAACGGACCGTCGCCAAAGTTCAGATTGGCACCATCCGCCCACTGACCGCCGTTATGGAAGTAACGCGCCACCACCGAGTAGTGCCAGTGATCGTAGCCCAGCGCCAGAATATGGCTGGAGGCGATAGAGTTGCTGGCGCGGGAAGCGCCCGGCGTTTTATCAGCCAGATCGGAGCCCCAGTCAAAGTTGGTAAAGCCGATATAGCTCAGGTTGCCGCCCCACAGCGTGGTGATCGGCAGGAAGTATTTCACCTTGAAGCGGTAGCCGTCCCAGCTGTTTTCATTCGCCGCACCATAGTTTTCCCACTGATATTTGGCGTAGACGTTAAGCGACAGGCCCAGTTTGGTATGGGTATCGATATCCGTTCCCAGACCCATATACCAGGTGTTCTGACGGTTATTGCTGTCCCGGCCCATGTCGTAAACGTAGTTATTGGCAAAATACCACTCTTTGAAAGGACCGAAGCTCAGGTCGGTGCCGGTCAGCTTATCAATAGAAAAGCGTGGTTCAATTTCCAGGAACAGCGGCGAACCGTTGTCCCAAATGCCTTGCTGATAGCTGTTTGCCGCGCCGAAGAAATTAGGAATATCCAGGTAGCCATAAAAATCAAACCAGTCTTTATGGGCAAAGGCTTCATATTCCAGATAGACGTCGTTATTCAGATGCGGCCCAAAGCGGGTGTGATTGCTGCCCACTACGTTAACGCTCTGATGCCACCAGTCAGAAACATAGGTTGCATCGCTGGTTTGCGCCTGAGAAGTGACGCTGTATGACGCTGCCAACAGCGCGCCTGCCATCAACATTTTATTTTTCATTGGTTACCACATGCTTAATGGCCTCTCTGCTGAGTCAGAGAAGGCCGCGAATCAGTGCCCATTGCTGGACGGAAAGGTGTTGTTATATGCCACTCCGGGGAAGACGTACGGGTACGTCGCGGCAGCCCGCATAGGTTGCCTGTATCCTGCGGATAGAAAATAGATATTGCTCACGTTTGTCAAAGTTTGTTTCATTTTGGTTCAGCTGTTTTGTGATGCAGATCACGAACAAACGTTGTATGTTTAAAAATTCCGTCATACAGAGCGTTTTCAATAGTAAGCAATCGCTTTCGTATGGCACGCAAACGATTAGCTGTAATGTGGTTGTTGTAAGAGATATGTAAGGATATGTCATATTGTTTTGAACGCATGTTCAGGAAAATTATTGAACGTGTGTTCAAAAAGATGCACACTGGCCGCCAGCTAAACATTGCAGGACAAAGGAATGGGATATTTAAAAGCGGACGTGCGGGCAGAACTGTTACTGAATGCCGCCATAAAAGTGATGAAAAGCGAAGGATACGCTGCGGTTACCGCACGCAAAGTTGCGCAAGCGAGCGGGGCAGCTGTAGGGCATATCAACCGTCATTTCGCTTCGTTGAGTCAGCTAAAGTGTCAGGCATTCCTGGCCATTGTGCATGAGAAATCCACGGAGCATAAAGCAGCTAGCGAAGCATCAAGTGGTATCGACGCCGTACTCGCGCTACTGGGTGCCTGTAATAAAAAAACGCGCGATATAGAAATCTGGCGTGAAGTGTCGGTACTGGCGCATCAGGATCGCGCACTGCACGAAATCTTTGTCTATGCGCTAAACCTGTGGCACAGCATGCTCAGCAATGTCATCGAACATAACCATTTGCGTTGCCATGATACGTCATCTGCTACCGCCTGGCGTTTGATTGCGCTGGTTCTGGGACAGGATTTACTGGCTATGCACAACGTCATTGATGGTGATGAAGAGGTGCTACGCTGCAATTTGCTTCACCTTATTCGGCTGGAATTGCAGCCAGATGCGTCCGCACGGTAAAGGGAGAGAAACATGAGCGTAAGCGCGGCAAGTGAAAAGATGTTCACCTATGGCGTTATTCGTGAACTGATGCGCTGGATTGAGAGCAATCCCCATCGACGCATTACCGTAGATGACTGCGCTGAAAAAACGGGCTATTCAAAATGGTATCTTCAGCGTTACTTTCATGCGGTAACCGGGAAAACGCTGGCAGCGTTCTGCCGCGAAAAGCGCCTGGTCGCCTCAGCTCGCATGCTGGTAGAGGCGAATGTCACCATTGAATATGTCGCGGTACAGCATGGTTTTTCTTCACATGATACTTTTCACAAAACCTTTGTTCGTCACTACGGCATGACGCCTGGCGAGTTCCGTCAAAAGTGCCGCGAATAACTCAGGTCAGTAGAGACTGGCCTGCACGAAAATTACGTTCCGGTTTACTTATCTTCCATAAGACTACAGCAGAGCAGGTTCTTATTACCGCTTCGCCTGTTTACGTCTCACGTTTATTTAATATTTGCATCCGATTGTAATTAAATCTTTCAAATCCGACGATTCACAGGGCCGTTCTTTTTCTTTTCAACCATTTATTACCGCTGCGCTTACCATTTGCGTTCCGCAATGTGTTGACTAAATTTATAACCGTAGTCACGAATATTCTTTTCCATTACCCGGGTAGTGGATAAGAATATTATTTATGAAATAACGAGGAGGAATATTATGACTGAACATCGTGGCAATCCTGGTAATTTCGCAGAAGATCGTGAGAAAGCATCAGAAGCCGGTAAAAAAGGCGGTCAGCATAGCGGCGGTAATTTCAAAAATGACCGTGAAAAAGCTTCCGAAGCCGGTAAAAAAGGCGGCCAAAACAGCCATGGCGGTGGTCGTCCCTCTGGCAGCTAACCGGTTATCTGGCTGATCCCATCATTTTCAACCCCCGACACGTTTTCTATAACTGTCGGGGGTTTCTCATTTTCCGATCTTTATTTATAGCACTAATCTGAATATCGCCAGTTTCTGCTTTATAGCGCATTAACAAAAACATAACGCAAATTTTTTTTGCGTTAGGGTTGTTAATTGCTGTTTCGCTGCCTACGCTTTTTAAGTATGGATTTTAAGGTTCTCCGAACTTTTATCGGTGAACAATATGAAAGAGATAATTCTGACGTTACGTTTATTGTTTACGTTGGGCTTATTTTCTGACTCACTTATCATGAGGTGAAAGTATGACTTATCAGGAAAACTATCTCAGCTGGTTGCGTGACGCGCATGCAATGGAAAAACAAGCAGAAGAAATGCTGGAAAAAATGACTTCGCGCCTGGAGCATTATCCCGATCTTAAAGCACGTCTTCAGCAACATATCGAAGAAACACGTCAGCAGCAGCAAATGCTGCAACAGGTTATCGATCGCCAGGATACCTCTAACTCCACCATGAAAGACATGATGGGGAAAGTGGCGGCGATGGGCCAGGCGGTAGGCGGCATGTTCGCCTCTGATGAAGTTGTGAAAGGCGCAATCAGCGGCTACGTCTTCGAACAGTTTGAAATTGCCTGCTACACCTCACTGATTGCCGCCGCTGAACTGGCTGGCGATAGCGAAGGTGCACGCGTATTTGAGCAAATCCGCGAGCAGGAAAAAGCAATGGCTGACTGGGCACTGAACCATCTGCCTGATGTTACCGAGCAGTTTATGGTGCGTTCTGCACAGCCAGATACCGAAGCAAAAAAATAATATCAAAGCCAGCAATGGCATTTCACTGCATCGAGGTTGCCAGCGTTGGCAACCTCTATAAAGGAGTGAGCAATGTTTAGACATGTCAAACAATTGCAGTACACGGTACGTGTAGCTGAACCTAACCCAGGGTTGGCAAACCTGCTGCTTGAACAGTTTGGTGGTCCCCAGGGTGAGCTTGCCGCCGCCTGCCGTTATTTTACCCAGGGTCTGGGCGATGACGATGCCGGACGCAAAGATATGCTCCTGGATATCGCAACGGAAGAGCTGAGCCATCTTGAGATTATCGGTTCTCTGGTAGGGATGCTGAACAAAGGCGCAAAAGGCGCGCTGGCTGAAGGAACCGAACAGGAAGCTGAGCTTTATCGTTCATTAACCGGCAACGGTAACGATAGTCATATCACTGCGTTGTTATACGGTGGTGGGCCGCCGCTGACAAACTCTGCTGGCGTACCCTGGACCGCAGCCTATATTGATACCATCGGCGAAGTCACCGCCGACCTGCGCTCCAATATCGCCGCAGAAGCGCGTGCAAAAATCATCTATGAACGACTGATCAACCTGACGGACGATCCAGGCGTAAAAGATGCGCTGGGCTTCCTGATGACGCGCGAAGTGGCGCACCAGATCTCTTTTGAGAAAGCGCTCTATTCGATTCGTAACAACTTCCCGCCAGGCAAACTGCCGCCGATTGAGAAGTATGCCAATACTTACTTCAATATGTCTGAAGGCGGTGATGTACGCGGTAGCTGGAACTCGGATGAGAACTTTGATTACGTCGCGAATCCTCAGCCAGCGGTTGACGGCGGCGACGGTCTGGCATCAGTGATGCTGTCGGAGCAGGAAAAAGCCATGCTTGAAAGCATGGCGCTGCGTACCCGTTCTAACCCGGACATTGATCCTACCACCGGGGCAGAACTGGGGTCACAGCAATTAACTGACGACGCGCAAAACCTTACGCCGAAACAGTAAGCCTCTCCTGAGCCGCCTGCGGGCGGCTTAATTTTACTTGTTTTCTCCCACTGGTATTTTCCCCTTCTTTTTGTCAGGCTGTCCGTCACATGCTGACGGGGAACCTTATGCAACCGCTTGAAAATATTACCGCAATGATGGTGTTTGCCCGTGTGGTGGAAACCCAGAGTTTCACCGAGGCGGCAAATAGCCTTGGCCTGTCAAAATCTTTTATCAGCAAAGAGATCGCGCAACTGGAAATCCGGCTTGGCGTTAAGCTACTGGAGCGGACAACCCGGCGTATGGTGGTCACCGAAGTGGGACGCGCCTGGTATCAATTTTGCGCACGCGCCCTGCAGGAAGTGCAGGGCGCCGATGCGTTTATTCGCGATTATCATCAACAGCCCGCCGGTAATCTCAGCATTATTGCGCCAGTTAACTTTGGCCGACGCTGTATCGTGCCGTCGCTCAATGCGTTTGTTGCGCAGCATATTCATGTGCAGGTCGATCTTGATCTGACCGATCGGCCCGTGGATTTGCAACAGGAACGCTACGATTTGGCGGTTGTCGTCGGGCAGACGCCGCCGGCTGCGAATTTTCATCAGCTTACGCAAATTGAATGGGGACTGTTCGCCGCCCCCGATTATCCTGTAGCGCAAACGCCTGTCAGCCATCCGCAGCAGCTGCCGCGCCATGACTATCTGCTTTTTCGTGGTGCAGCGCATACTCTCTCTTTGCCGTTTCGCCAGGGCAAGCAGAAGCTCAATATTGATGTTCATAGCCGTTTTCGCATCAATAACAGCGAGGCGCTGCTCAGCGCAGCCATTGCCGGAGCCGGTATTGCTTATCTTCCCTGCTATATCACTCACGAAGCGCAACAGCAGCGGCAGCTGGTTCGCCTGCTGCCTGACTGGCAGATGGATGATTATTACAGCTACCTGGTGGTACGTCAGTCTGCACGCCCGCGCGCGCTGGTAGCAATGTTTTGTCAGCAACTACAGGCCGCGCTGGCATCTGATCATTGTTTCTCAGCGTAGACAAAAACAGGCGACTGGAGAACTCTCTGCGCTACCGTCGGGATAATGCCTGGGCTTTGCTAGCATGGCTGCCTGACGATAAGGAGAAGAAAAATGGGCAGTTCTCAATGTAATGAGCCAGAGGCGGCGCAATACTGGCGACGTAATTTGTGGGTATGTATGGTCGGTTCTTTTACCACGCTGGTGGCGATGACGCTGCTGCTGCCTTTTCTGCCGCTCTATGTAGCGGAGCTGGGCGTGAGCGATCCGGCGGCGATTGCCCGTTGGTCTGGTCTGGCGTATGGCGCAACGTTTTTTACCGCTGCGCTGACCGCACCGCTGTGGGGGCGGCTGGCAGATCGCTACGGGCGCAAGCTGATGCTGATCCGCGCCAGCTTAGGGATGGCGGTGGCAATGGCGCTAATTGGAATGGCGGAAGCGCCCTGGCAACTGGTGGCGCTGCGTCTGTTGGCGGGATTGCTGGGCGGCTATGCTTCTGGCTCGACCATTCTTATTGCCTCACAAACGCCAAAGGCTCATACCGGCTGGGCGCTGGGCATGCTCTCATCAGGCATTATGGCGGGCAACGTGACTGGACCGTTAATCGGTGGTTTTTTACCGCCGCTGATTGGCATCCGTGCAACCTTCTGGCTGGCGGGAGCAGTGATCTTTTTTGCTTTTCTTGCCACCTGTCTGTTATTGAAAGAGGCACCGCGACCAGCGATATCGCAGCGCTCGCAGACAGCTGGCGGGTTTACTCTGCGCAGCGGCATTCTTCCGCTGATGCTGCTGACCGGGATGCTGTTGATCTTCGCTAATATGTCCGTGGAGCCGATCATCACGCTTTACGTAGCGCAATTTGTTGATCAGGCTGAGCGGGTCACGTGGGTGGCGGGCGTCGTGATGGCGATGGCAGCGTTAGGCAGCATTATTTCAGCGGCCTGGCTGGGGCGGTTAGCGGATCGCATCGGCCACTGGCCAGTGCTGATTGGCGGGCTGTTTGCCGCCGCATTACTGTTGATCCCGCAGGCGTTTATTACCAGCGCCTGGCAGTTAGTGGTGTTGCGCTTTTTGATGGGCATAGCGCTGGGCGGGCTGTTGCCCTGCATTGCCAGCCTGATACGGCATCATGTCGCTAATGAGCAGGTGGGCAGAACGCTGGGCTGGTCCACTTCGGCGCAATATGTGGGGCAGGTTTGCGGGCCATTGTTCGGCGGCATGGTCGGCGGCTGGCTGGGCATGCGGGTGGTTTTTCTGGCTACCGGCGCGATTATGGCCGCAGGCGCGCTCTGTAACCTGTACCAGATGCGCAGGGCAGGAAGAAAAGCATAAGCGTTTGCGGCGCGCTATAGATTGCTATGGCTTTTCTGGCGATCGTGCCGCAGGCATAAAAAAACCCCGGCGTCAGGCCGGGGTTTTGTCAGCGTTGCGGGGCAGATTATTTCTGATCCGGCAGCGCGTAGGCAATGATGTAATCACCCAGTTTGGTGCCAAAAGAACCGTGGCCACCAGCAGAAATCACCACGTACTGTTTGCCGTTGGCTTCATAGGTCATTGGCGTTGCCTGACCACCAGCCGGCAGACGGCCTTCCCACAGTTTCTCACCGGTATTGGTGCTGAAAGCGCGCAGGTAGTTATCCGCTGTCGCTGCGATGAAGAATACGTGACCTGCCGTGGTTACCGGGCCGCCCAACATCGGCATACCCATTTTGAACGGCAGAGGAACCGGCGCGCTATCGCGAACGGTACCGATACGTTTTTTCCACACCACTTCGTTGGTTTTCAGATCCAGCGCGGAGATATAACCCCAGGCTGGCTGTTTGCACGGCAGGCCAATCGGAGAAAGGAACGGATTCAGTTCCACACCAAAAGGTACGCCATACTGCGGCTGAATACCGGTTTCGGTGCCTGAACCGCCTTTACCATCGGCTGGCGGCTCCATCGGGTTACCTGGACCACGTGGAATCAGCTTAGAAACAAACGGCAGCGCCATTGGGTTAGCAATCGCGATCTGACGGTTAGGATCGACGGCGATACCACCCCATTCAAACATGCCAAGGTTGCCCGGGAATACCAGGGTACCCTGTTCAGACGGCGGCGTGAACGGGCCTTCATAGCGCAGACGATGGAAGATAACGCGGCACACCAGCTGATCGAACATGGTGGCGCCCCACATATCTTTGCCCGACAGGTTATCTTTCGGACGGAACGTCAGCTCTGAGTAAGGCTGGGTTGGCGACAGGCGATCGCCTTTAGCCGGACCTTGCGGAACCGGGGTTTCCGGCGCAGGCACAACCAGCTCACCGTTGCGGCGATCCAGCACAAAGATGTTACCGGTCTTGGCAGGCGCGTAAATAACCGGAACGGTATTGCCATCTTTATCGGTAATGTCAGCCAGCGTCGGCTGGGACGGCAGATCCATATCCCACAGGTCATGGTGAACGGTCTGATAAGACCATGCCAGCTTACCGGTAGTGGCGTTCAGAGCCAGAACGGTGTTGGCGTAACGCTCCTGTTCCGGCGTACGGTGACCACCCCAGATATCCGGCGTGGAGACGCCCATCGGCAGGTAAACCAGATCCAGTTTGGCGTCATAAACCGCAGGCGCCCAGGAGTTAGGTGAGTTCGGTACGAAGGTTTTACCGTCTGCCGGGATGGCATTAGGATCTTTCGCGCCCGGATCGAACACCCAGAGCAGCGCGCCGGTATTCACGTCAAAGCCGCGGATAACGCCTGACGCTTCATGCGTGGAGTAGTTATCGGTTACCGCGCCCGCGACCACAATGACTTTATCAGTGATAACTGGCGGAGAGGTTGGCTCATAGGAACCCGGCGTAGAGACTGACTGTTTGTGCTGCAGATCCAGCTCGCCGTTGTTAGCGAAGTCCGGACAGCGTTTGCCAGTTTCAGCATCCAGCGCGAACAGACGACCATCGTTTACCGGCAGGATAATGCGGCGTGCGCACAGTGCAGGCGCAGCAGTACCCGCATCAGCAGCAGCAGGGGTTTCATGATAAGAAACGCCACGGCAGGTGATGTGCTGGAAAGTTGGGTTTGACTTCAAACCTGGATCAAATTTCCATTTCTCTTTACCGGTCGTAGCATCCAGAGCAAACAGGATCTGGTGTGCAGTACACAGGTAAAGGGTGTCGCGGACTTTAATCGGCGTCACTTCATTGGTGATTTCACCCGGATCGTTCGGCGTTTTCAGGTCGCCGGTACGGAAGGTCCAGGCTACCTGCAGATCTTTTACGTTCTTCTCGTTGATTTGGGTCAGCGGAGAATAACGGGTACCTGCCTGATCGCGGCCATAGGCCGGCCAGTCGCCCGGTGGGATCGAGGTATCAGCCGCAGCCGGTGCAGTTTGTGCGGAGGCTGGCAGGGTGCCGTTGATCTCCTGCGGATCGTTAAACACCGCCCATGCCAGCACAATAACGCTGACAGCCAGGCTCAGACCCATCAGGGAAGCGCCTGCTTTGCTACCGTGAGTCGGCGTAATGCCGCGATAGACAAACGGCAACAGCAGCCAGATACCAAAAATAACCCAAACATCGGTACGCGGTGCCAGGGCCCAGAAGTCGAAACCGGCTTCCCATACTGACCAGGCTACCGTACCGAGCAGCAGCAGCGCGTAAACCACCAGCGCGGCGCTGTGACGGCGATATAACAGAAAGGCCGTTACCAGCATCGCAATACCGCTAATAACGTAGTACCAGCTACCACCTATTGTGGAGAGCCAAAGCCCGCCAATCAGCAAATACGCGCCGCAAAGCACAGCGAATAATACGGTGAGAAGCCGTATCACGCGTAAAGATGAGGAGTCTTTCCCCATAATTTAGTCCTCTTGAGTGTTGCCATAAACCTAAGTAAACAACCAGCCTGGTTGTATACCAGCAGATAAAGTACGGGTGTTCAGTGTTCCTGATAGCGCTCTTCTGTGAGCTAAATGTTCCTGATGCGTTAAATTTTATATGAATAAGCGTTACAAGTTTCGACTTTTTTGGCAGAAATTATGATCCGCTGCTTTTTATATAGCAGCTGCTACTGATCCTGGGGCAAAAAATAGCCACGAGAATCTACTTATGGCGTAAAAAACGCGCTATTCCCGCCACCGGATAACGATTAACCGCATAGTGCCAGGCCACGCCGGAATAAACTGCGGCGGTAAGGAAAAAACGTTATTTATTCTTCATGAGGCGAGTAGAGCGCCAACTGATAAATGAGCGCTGATCGGAAGATAAAATGGCCCTCCAGCCAGTCAGGGCGGCTGCGGGCAAGACTGACTATTTGTAGCTCGTTCCCCTGACGACGCGCCAAACGCGACTGTACCAGGTAGTGATAATAAACATCGCTAATAAACAGGCTGAAATTGCGACGATAGCCGTGAAAAAACAGCCTCAGACATAGACTGCCCGGCACAATATCCTCATGCAGGGTCATGCCGGCGCGTAATGATAATTTCGCGTTAGGCTTATGACGCGGGCCTGATATCGCGGCGAGAAGCGCTGCGGTAATCTCAGGCGGAAAGAGTGATTGAAAGTGATAAATATAAAAACTCTCCAAGAACAACGTTTTCACCAGGAACAAGGAAAACCAGAACTTCGGACGAAATTCTGGTTTTAGAGGCGGGATTGTTACAATGGGGCTGCGTTAGCTTTCCGCAGCAAGAGGGGCGTCAGCCGGAATAAAGCTATTAATAATGCGAACATAATGTTTACGCTGCGCTTCGGTGAAATCATTATTGGTAGCGAGAGTGAAGACTATCAGTTTACGTGAGTGCGGATTAAGTCGCGGATGCCAGGGCAGCGTCACAATTGACGATACCTGCCGAACCCATGCACCATCTTCAAGAAATTTATTGGCGGTTTGCAGTACAGGCAGCTTTGCCGGGCCAATCTCATGTTTCAGGTTTTTCCCCTCCACCTCAAAACCAGGGACAAATCGTTTCATTTTATCCCATTGCTTTTCGCAAAAATCATCTACTGTCTGATCCTGTTCCAGCGTGGCGCGGTTAATCAAAATATTATAGGGATTATGATCGTCGTCCATAAAGCGAAGGATATTAATTGACTGATCCTCCTGTGGGTCGAATGTCATGAAACTCCCTTCGTTAAGCGGATAGGTCACAGGTTTTGTGCTCATAGGTGACTCTCTCTTATTCCTTAATGGTGTTGTACAGGTAGCGGAATGATTTCAACGCGGCGGTTCTGTGCGCGTCCTTCCTGGGTATCGTTACTGGCTACTGGACGGGAGTTACCCGCGCCTTCAATAATAAAATGGCTGGCGGGCAAACCGGTCTGCTCTGTCAGCCAGTCCCGAATCTTCCTGGCGCGTTCGGTTGATAACGACAGGTTTATGGCGGCGGATCCGGTATCGTCCGAGTGACCGATGATGAGGTACTTCTGTTGCGGCGCGTCCTTTATTTTGGGAACCAGCCCTGCCAGTATTTCTTCATGCCCGGCCTCAAATTGCTGCTGCCGCTTTCAAACAGCGGCGCTGTGCCGGAAAGGGTGAATAATGCTGCGTCAGCACTCTCTTCATGCTCCCTCATTAACGTTTTTAACGGCGTTATCCGGCTGAGGTGAGCCAGAATGTCGACGATGTTCCGTTTGCCATAGTAATAAAAACCCGTCATCAGGCAGGCAAGGATCGCCAGTAGCGCGACAATACCGGGCCACTTTCTACGGACCGGCGATAGTGCGATCGCTGGTGGACGTTCAGGCGCAGCTTCTGGTTCTTGTTCCTGTTCGATGAGCGGTAGCAACGGAATTGCGGGTAGCGGCGGCATGGAAATGGATGTCGACAAACCCGGCAGGATCCCGTATTTCTCCGCGAGCCAGATCCACCAGGCACCATGGCGAGTGAATCCTTGTCCATGGTCGGCAAGGAGGACGCCTGCCAGATCGATCTGCGTGCTGTCGAACAGGTTTTGCAACACACTCATGATTCGCTTTTCCGCCAGCCAGGCGATGAGTGTGCAGGCCAGGGCATGGCGCTGAATCGCGTAGAGATCGCTGCCGTCATCGCGGGCGTCAAGCTCGGTAATCAGGTTAACAAGACGCGATTCCAGCTTGAGGTGGCAGTCAGGCGACGCTGTCAGTCCGCCTGTCCAGATAGCCCTGTCCGGATCATGAGGATAACGTTGCTGGCTTAGTCGTGTATAAAGCCCAAGCAGACAAGGTAAATGCTCCGGCAATCGGTTTGATGAAAAAGCGTATTGCCACGCCGTGATTTGTTCAATCATGACGCTGCTGTTTTCTAAACCATCCGCCAGTAGCGGAAAGAAGGCCAGCGTTGTTACCGTATCGTGGCTTTTTTTCACATGCTCCAGTCGGCTGCTCAGCGTGCTGACGTGTTCAGCAACAACCCAGACGATACTGTTGTCGCTACTGGAAGAGAGATTGGCCTGGCTAAACCACTTCCCGGCGAACGGTCCAATAATAAAGACCATCAAGCGGGGAGAACCTGCATCGCCGTGTTGTACGATCCACGACCCTGGTTCTTCTGCTGATGAGCGTAATGGAACGCGCGCGCGCGAAAAATAGCGAGCCCGCCAGGCGGTACGCAATGCAATGAGCGTTTCGGTTCGTCCTTCCATTTGTATCAGCAGCATTAACAGCTTCCACGCGTAACGAAATATCACATCGCTGTCAGTATTGAGCAGAGCGTCCAGCTGGGCGGAGAGCGTGAGGTTTTCTTCACTTTCGGTGTAACCGTAAAAGTAATGCACCAGTGAATAACGTTGCCAGGAAAGAGAGTTATGTTGCTCATTACTGGTGAGCCGTTTATCGAAATAACAACATAGCGCGCGGCAGAGCGATTCACTCTCTGCTTGTGTCTGGCCTTCCGTCAGTAGCGCCTTATTAAATTGCTCGATGAGCAAGATCAGTTTGAGCTGAAAGTCCGCAGCGGAGGGGATGATCCCGTCAAAGGAGAGAAGTGTATCGATGCCCGTCAGCCTGCAAAAAAGGGTTTCGCTTTTCACCATGTTTTCTCCGTGACGTTGCCCCAGCCCGAGGTATCTGACCACGGGCATATTCGAATAACAGCAGGCCTGTCAATGCTGGCGGTTTTAAACTCAAGTAAAAGCGTAGGGACATTATCGGCCGATTCGGTGCGTAACGTTTCCAGCTCCCGGGGTTCCAGCGTGCGCTTATACAGCAGAATATTCTGCGTGTTATAAACACTGAGATGCAGATTGCTCATCCCGGTTTCATCGGTCTCATAATCTGACGCGTTCAGCGTGATGGATTTTTTGTAGTAGGCGTACTGCCGGTTAAGCCATTCCGTTTCGTCGGCAGGCGGCGTAGCAAAGAAATTAATTTTTTCGCTATCCATGACTTCAGGCAAAACCGTTCTTCTTTGCAGGCAGATACCAGCCTGATATTCAAACTGTCGCAGGGTTCTCTGATTGCCAGGCGTGTAAGGGGCGAGGCTGGCGACAGATTCTTTCTCTTCAAGTCCTAACAGGGTCCTGACCCGTTTTTTCGAAATCAGGTCTCTTTCCCACCATGCTTTTTCGACTTTGCCCTGATCCTTTGCCTGATTATTGTGATCGCCCCAGACTTTGCTGTGTTCTTTACGCTGGTAGTAATGCCAGAGCAGCGGCTTATGGGGATGATAAACGTCGTAACCGTGAGTGAATGCACGGACCGCCATGGCTATCTCTTCTCCGGCGAAGAATATCTGTGGATCGTTGGGTACCGTCTTTACAAAATCGCCGAGAGTGAAGATGAACCCGCCAGCCAGATAGCTACCGCGTACCGGTACCCCGGCCTGAAACGGCGTAGAGCTAAACATCGGAATGCCTTGCGCGTCGTATTCACGGAAAATCAGACGGCTGACATAGGTCTTTTTACTGGCCTCTTCGTCATCCCCTGGCTTGTAAGCCGGGGGGTAAGAGGAGATGACCGGGCGGGGAGACTCCGCCTGGAGCTGGCGCAGCATGGAGATCATTTCATTATCCCAGTCAGGAATAAAACGGCAGTGAGAATCTATCTGCAGGAAATAGCGCTCATTTTCGAACAGCGTCTCCGCCAGGCTGCGCGCCCAGCATGCCCCCTGGCTGGTATAATAGTGGACGCTGATCACATCAATGCGGGCCTGGTTATGGCGAAACATCAATACTTCGCGTCCTTTGACGACCCGGCTTCCCAGTGGCGTAAATCCGGCCTGTTCGAAAACCTCAGGCATTTCGTTGTCCTGCCAGCAAATCGCAATATGCAGATTTTCCGGATGTGCAGCATGGCGCAACATATCCCTGAGTGTCGGCAACAGTTCCGGGTCGCGATAGCTGGCGATGCTGATAAAAATTGTCGCTGGGTTATCCATATTTCCCTGATCCATTAATTATTCCGTTTACTGAATATCAAAAACGATTTCTGCTTTCGCGGTGAAAACGCCGCCAGCGGGCTTGGCGGTATTACCTGGAATTAACGTGGCTTCCCATGAGAATTCGGCAGGGCCCTGGCTGGTGATATTGCTCTTTTGCTCGTAAGTGGTGCCGTCGACTTTCATTAACTGCTTGTTACCGTCGGTAATGCGGATCCTCAGCCTGTCTTTATTGCCGGCCGCATCTTCGACCCGGATATAGCTGCCGTCTGAAGAGGGGGTGTCGGTGATTATTGAGGCTTTGGCTGAATAGGTGCCATAGTCGCTCTTACACACAATGGCGAAATCTATATTGCGGGTCACGCCTGCGCTTAGCAGCGTGGGCGTCACGGTATTAAAATCGACGGTTTTGGCATTATCGGTAGTACACGCCGGGGTGCTGATTATTTTCATCTCGCCAATAGTCAGACTGGTGGTGAAATTGGCTAGATTGTCATTCAGCATGTAGCTGTAGGCGATTAGACCTGGAGGTAGCACGGTATCGCCCGTTGGGTTATTCAGGCGTATTCTGCCGGTTTTAAAAAACTGGATGCGGTAGAACGTTTGCTCGGGAACATCCAGTGTGCCTACTGTCGCACCGTTATTAAAATGCAGATGACTGGTGGACGGAAAGTTACCAAAGGCCGAGCCATTGCTGAATAATAGCTTAATGCCAATACCGGAAATATTGGTCTGGTAGATCTTGGTGGTCGGATCCTGACCCAACAGATTCACTACGCGCTTTCCATATTCTGTATTTTCAATACAGTCCTTGTAGCTAATTTTGCTTCCTACCGTCGGGCTGTCGTACTGAGCGATAGGCTTCGTGGTATTGATCTCTTCATCAGAGGATATGGTGATCACCTTTGAGGTAATAGCGAGCGGCGTCGGCTGACCGAGGTAAAGCGTACAGACGGCCTGGGCGCCAGGCGATATCAATATCGTGGAAAGCAGAGCGATAGCGAGCCTTATCATCTTTTATTCCTTCTCTTGACTCAGAATGGTGACGATTTCAGGGGGATACATCTTTAAGAGTTCGGCGAAATTTTTCCCAATGCTCTCCTCTGCGTACCTCAAAACCGGAATGAGCGGGCTACTGGGTTCGGTCATTGCGAACCAGCTGCGAACTTCTTGCAGCCGGTGTAGCGCATCGGTGCGGTTGTTAATGCCCTTGCGGGTTTCCGGGGACGCCGAAGGAAGATCACAACTGACCGGTAGGGTCTCAACGGGAGGTGGCACGACATGGGGTACAGGAGCAGAAAGTCCCTCTTGTGTGGGGATTTCCGGTAAGGTATCCGCACTGAGATCTGCCGCCGGCGCTGTGCTGCCGAATTCACTGGAAAACATGGCAAGAATATTTTCCAGCACGTTCAGTTCTGGCACTTCATCCTCAAGCGTTGCGGCAAGTATTTTTTTTATCTCCTGCAAGAAGAAATGCGCCTGAGTAAGTGGGCGAATGGCGTCCCGTGCGTTGAGATGCCATTCGTGCACTAATGCGGCGATTGTCGCATCCGACAGAGCGCCTTCTTCCCGGGGAACCTGATGCGCCTTTTCAAACTCCTTTACGCTGATTTGTAAGCCGGCGGCTCTCGGAAGCGGCTGGTTGCGTAAATCCGCCAGCAGTCCATTAATATCCTCCAGTTCGGCGAATGCGTTCGCCCGCAATATAGGGGCGAACTCTCCCTCGTCCAGCAGTTGGGGATGGAGATCGTCTGGCCAGGTCTTCAGCAGGGCGTGGAGGACTTCAGTACCTTCCGCCAGCGCAGGCAGGCCAATCTTACGCAATCGACAGCGCATCAGGATAACCAGCAGTCTGATATCCTTGCTTTTTTGCAGCAGGGCAAGGCAGCTTTGCTCTATTTCCGTCCAGTTAATGGGTTCTGCCGCTTCGACGAAGCTGCCATATTCGGCTCCCAGTTTTGGTTGGATCCGGGATTGCAGCATGATAAATGCTGGATCGTAATCCAGACTTTCGCCGCAGGGGGCATCCTCTGTGATTGGCTGCATGACATGCTGGTAATAATCTGAACAGCTCAGGCCTGGTATATGATTCATCACGTTTTATTTTTTATCCCTGTTGTCGGTATCCTTAATTCGGCGCGATTGTTAGCGATGATACGTTTCCGGTTCAAAGCTCATACCGTAAACCGGCGAATCGCACGTCTCTCGCTCTAGCCAACTGGCGTAACCAAGCTGATGATTACCATCGAGCGTGGCGCGCGGTACTTGATCGGGTGCCAGGATTAACTGGACATCCCAGGCATACTCGAAACCGATAAAGCTGCGCACCAGTTCACGAAGTACAGACATGTCGCGACCCCATGGGCTGAAAAGCATGTACTGAGAGAGGGAAAGCGGTCCCATTAACAATTTGAATTTGTGCTGCCTGTCGAGCACGGTACTGCCGAGGATTGCGCCGTCGCCCAGTAAAGATGCGTAGCAGTCATCGCCAAGCGCGGTTTGATCTTTGCTTTCCAGGAAAATCCATTGCAGTTCAAACTCTTTCATTTGAACAGGAACGTTGAAGTAGTACTGCATAGCGCCCAGCAGGCCGTCCGGATTACGGGCTTCACGAACCAAATGCGCAGAAGAGGCCAGCCTGGCATGAACCGGAAGCGGTTCTGGATCCAGCTCAGCGGGATCCAGCCCTACCAGGCTACCGACATAAAATGAAAAACGTTCGTCGTCTTTACGATCCAGCGAGGCAGTATCCTGCGATAAAAACCAGGCACGATAGAACAGGCTAAGCGCCCGATGGTGAAAGATATCCACGAAGTCGATTAGCGTGTGGTCGTGTTGTTCATAGCGTGAGTAGGCCAGCTCAGAAAGATGAAGCGGCATCGCCCCTTGCGCGCCCCAAACCCCCAATCCGAACAACTGAAGCTTAATGTTGTCATCCTGCTGGCTGATGGCGGCTATCTCGCGCGGCGAGAAGACCATGCTTGCTACCTGCCCAAGGCGGAAGCGCTCCTGAGAAGGCAACGTGGCCTTACCCGGCGGTGGCAAAGTCGGTGTACGGGCGGCAATTGTTCGCATGATGCTGATGAAACCTGCCTCCCATGGAACCTGAGTATCAAACCAGGCTTCCAGCCCATCAGGTTTTGTCATAACGCCCCCCGTCTGCCCGGGCGCGCTTTCCAGCGCGCGATCAACCCGCGTTGCATGGAATGCAGTTCAGTTTCCGTAAACACGTTAATGGAGGCATGGCGCGCCAGATAGTTTTCCATCACCAGGCCAAATAAATAGGGACTTATGCCGGAGAAACCCTCTTCGTCCACGGTCAGGCTACAGTTTACTCCGCGTCCGTAGACCAGCAATCCATCGTCCGCCAGGCGGCGTACTACTGGCTTGGTCTGGCATCCTACCAGGCTGTTAATTTGTTCGATGGGTTCAGGATCAGCGGCGCTGGTGAACAGCATTAGCATATTACGCAGCGACTCGCCGCCCTGAGCGTGTTCCATATCCGAGAGCGGCAGATAATTAAAGCTCAGCTGGCGGATCAGCCTCCATGCGGACTCACCCACGGATAAGGGAGGTTGTGGAGCGCTGGGCGCGCTGACAAAACGCGCGCCATGAATAGGGACGGAATCCGACATGGTGAGATCGAAGTTGCCGGTATTGGTGAGAAGACGAGGCAAATCGCGGTTAGTGACCATCGCATCGACCAACAGATAGCGGATATGTTCGCCATAGGGCGCTTCTTGCTGGTCAACCAGCGAGATGAAAATTTCGGTGCCGCTGTAAGGTGTTCGGGTGTCATATTTGCGGCCGGTGGTCTCTTTCGCGCGCATCTCTCGCTTAACCGAGAAGTAACGCCCAAAATTGCCCATATCGCTATGACGAGTTTGATAAAGCGGATTAAATACTAACTCTTCGCTGGTTTCCGCCTGCAGACCCAATACTTTGTTTACGGAAAAAACTTCATAGTCGAGAGAACGGCTGCGATCGGGAACAATATGGAAATAATTCAATGCCCGATTGATCTCAATGCGGTCCACTCGTTTTGGAAACAGGTTAATGACCGGGGTACAAAAAAGTAAAAAACGCGAAGCGTCGAGGTGAACGGTAAGATCCTGCGGCAATTTAGTTAGCAGAATAATGACTTCTACTTCGTTAGTGTTGTTTTGTTCCAGCGCAGCGGAGAGCTGAGTGAGAGAGAAAAAATAAAAACGCGCACGGCATGCAATATACTCCTGAATTAATGTATGACCGTGAAACATATTCCATTGCAGCGGTAACAGGCTTTGATCAGGCGCCAGACCTTCGAATTTTAACGGTTGATGGCTGATGACATGGTGCTGTAGTTTATTTTGTTCTCCGCTACGTACTACCGTTGCGATATGGCTGCCGTGAAGCAGCTCAAAGGTATGTGAAACAATACGTTCATCTCCCTGAATATAAACTGGAAGTTCATCCAGACCTTTCAGGCTGGAGAACAGCAGATCACCCTGCAGTTTCAATTTCATGCGTAGTGCGCCTTTTAACTGGTGGCGCTTGATACGATAATGTTCAAGGTCAGGTATATCAGGAGGAACCGAGGTTAGTCTGACTTCTGTCAGCTCCAGCGGCCATAATGTCACATCCTGGTTATTTCTAAATTCGCAGCGAGTCATTTCACCGGGCAGTATACGGCTGTAAAATGCACTCTGTTTAGGAATGAGATAGCCATTCGTTAAATCGCCTTCACTCAGATCTGGCTTTAGTTGCACGACCCCCATTGAGGGTGTTGGCGAGTTATAGTTGGGATAGACGATATCAAGCAAGCGCTGGGTAAATTTGGGGAATTCAGCGTCGAGCTTTATCTGCGTCCTGGCAGATAAAAAGCAAAAAGCTTCTATTAACCGTTCAACATAAGGATCGGCAATATCGATGCCGTTCATTCCCAGGCGCCCGGCAATCTTAGGGTGGCGAGCAGCAAACTCGTGCGCCATTTCCCTAATGAAAGTCAGTTCCCGATTGTAGTAGTCCAGAAAATTGTGTTCCACTTGGCATCCTGTAATTATCGGAGAGTTAAATCTAACTGAAGATAATGCTTAGAAGCGGGAGAAGCGGGAATATCATGCGGTTCTCATCGAGCTTCTTTTCCTCTCTTTATTAACGTCATTCTAAAAGTAAAAATTATTTTTTTGACATGCATATTAATTGCTTTTGCTAATTTAGGAATATTTCTCGGGCTGCATTCTTAAAAATAGATATTTTTGTTATGAAAATCTTTTCTGTGCCGGTCAAATGATAGGAATGTCTCTCGAGCAATATTCTTAAAAAACAGGTTTTCTGTGTTTGGGGGTTTTATTTACCAGTAAAATAAATAAAATGACTAACAGTTGGCCTGGTAGTCGAGTTATTCATCTTATTTATTAATATATAAAAGTAGGGTGTTCTTATCCCTTATCCATGAGGGCAGGTGGATGAGCACGGCAATCAAATTTCGAATTAAAACAGGGCAGATTTTATTGTGGCAATAACCAGAAAAAATCTATTTAACAAGCTCAACACTATCTTGTTTAAAAGTGTAGAAAGTGCAACAACACTGTGTAAATTACGTGGCAATCCTTATGTTGAGCTGGTGCATTGGTTAAATCAATTATATCAGCAGCAAGACAGTGATGTTAAGCATATTATTCGATATTTCGAAATCGACGCTGAAATGCTGGAACGCGATTTTGCGCAGGCATTAACTCGCCTGCCAACAGGAGCCAGTTCAATATCTGATTTTTCTTATCATATAGAATTAGCGATTGAACGCTCCTGGGTATTCGCCAGCCTTGAATGCCATGCTGGTTGCATTCGCAGCAGCCATTTGTTGATGGCGATGCTTACCACAATGGAATTACGGCGCGCGCTTTTCGCTATATCTCCGTTATTTGAAAAAATCCCGCTGGAACAATTAAATAAAGACCTTGGCTATATCGTCCGCGATTCTGCTGAACAAAGCGACCTGGCAGGCGATGCGGTGATAACTGGTGAAACGGGGATCCCCGGCGAGGCCAGTAATGCCATGGGATCCTCTCTGAATGGCGGTGGTTTGGCCCAATTTTCGACAGATCTCACCGCGCTGGCGCGGGAAGGAAAAATCGATCCCGTACTGGGACGCGATAAAGAGATCAATACCATGGTAGATATCCTGTTGCGTCGCCGGCAGAACAATCCATTACTGACGGGGGAGGCCGGGGTAGGTAAGACCGCTGTAGTCGAAGGGCTGGCGTTGGCTATCGCGGCGGGCGAGGTTCCTCCCTCTCTGCAGAAAGTTCGTTTGTTGACGCTTGATGTGGTGGCGCTCTCGGCGGGTGCCAGTATGAAAGGCGAATTTGAGGCGCGCCTTAAGTCAGTCCTGGAAGAGGCTGTCGGCTCCGCAGAACCGGTAATTCTGTTTATTGATGAAATCCATACATTAGTGGGCGCGGGCGGCAATGCCGGAACGGGCGATGCGGCGAATTTGATGAAACCCATGCTGGCGCGTGGTCAATTGCGCACCATCGGCGCGACGACCTGGGGTGAATTCAAACGCCATATTGAAAAGGATCCGGCCTTGACCCGCCGCTTTCAGGTGTTGCAGGTAGAAGAACCTTCAGAAGAGCTGGCTATCGCAATGGTGCGCGGTTTGCTGCCGGTACTTGAGAAACACCATGGCGTCTGGATCATGGATGAGGCCGTCCGGGCTGCTGTCCGGCTTTCTCATCGCTATATTCCGGCTCGTCAATTGCCTGATAAAGCGATAAGTCTGCTGGATACTGCCTGTGCCAGGGTAGCGGTAGCACAGCACACGCCTCCGACGGAGCTACAAATGCTGAAGTTCCGCAGTCAGTCCGCACAGGCTGAACTATCGCTCCTTGAAAAGGCGATAGGTTTCGGAAAAGAGGACGAGCAGCGCCTTACGCCAATCCAGAGCATGATTACGGAACATGCGGAAGAGGCGAAAATCCTCGAGCGTCGTTGGACGCAAGAGTCTGAACTGGTTGCCAGTATTAATGATACGCGTCGGCAACTTCTGTCCGCCACGACAGAAGAATCAGGTGTACCAGAGCAAGAGACCGTGGCCTCTTTACAGACCCGACTTAACGAACTTGAGGCGACACTGAGCGAAATACGCGGCGAACAGCCGCTGGTTCAGGCGGAGGTTAATGCCGCAGTAGTAGCCTCAATTGTGGCTAACTGGACGGGTATACCTGTAGGGCAGGTACTGAAAGATGATGTCAGCACAGTCATGGAGCTGCCGCAGCGCCTGTCAGAACGGGTCATTGGCCAGCCGTATGCATTGACCTGTTTAAGTCAGAGTATTCAGACTGCGCGCGCTGGCCTTGCCGACCCGCAAAAACCGTTTGGCGTCTTTTTGCTGGTGGGGCCGTCCGGCGTTGGTAAAACCGAAACCGCGCTGGCGATTGCAGATCAGCTTTATGGCGGCGAACAGAATCTTATCACCATCAACATGAGTGAATATCAGGAAGCGCATACGGTTTCTTCACTGAAAGGTTCTCCACCGGGTTATGTAGGTTACGGTGAAGGTGGTGTTTTAACCGAGGCGGTACGCCGTAAACCTTATAGTGTGATTTTGCTGGATGAAGTGGAAAAAGCGCATCCGGATGTTCATGAACTCTTTTTCCAGGTCTTTGATAAAGGAACGATGGAAGATGGCGAAGGCAGGCAGATAGATTTCCGTAACACCATTATTCTGCTTACCAGTAATACCGGCAGCGATATTATTAGCAGTGCTTGTGCTGATCCTGAAACCATGCCGGATGAAGAGAGCTTATTAACGATATTACAGCCTTCATTGTTAAAAGTTTTTCCGGCAGCATTTTTGGGGAGGGTGACGGTAATACCTTATTTGCCGTTATCTGTTTCTTCATTGCAACATATTGTGAATATTCATTTGAGTCGTATCGCAGCACGTGCGAAGGTCAATTATGACATTGCGCTAACGTTTAGCGATGAGTTGGTTCAGCATATTGTAGAGCAATGTCCAGTAGCAGAAACAGGTGCAAGAATGCTGATTAGGTTTATTGAGAAAAATATTCTTCCTGAAATCGGCAGGACTGTTCTTAATATGGCAGGAGAAAATTTTTCTAAAAATAAAAATTTTGCTATGCATGTAGTCCTGTCACATAGCAAGGATGTCGTAATTATTAGAAACACGGAGGAAATGGCAACAGACTAATTGTTAAGAACACAGGGCATAAATGGAGATGATAGCAGTCTCCTTTTACTTAACGTTAAATAAAAAGCATATAAGGAATTATCACATGCGTAATATAAAACTGACACTATGTGCAATGGCGTTGGCGGCTACATCTGCTTCTGCGCTGGCTGAAGGTGAAGCAACCACGGCAGTGACTCAGGGTACCGTAACCTTTAATGGTGAGTTGATTTCTGAAACCTGCAATATTGCCACTGACTCCCGTAACCGTGAGGTACAGCTGCCGAAAATATCCACTCAGACTTTGAAGATTGCTGGCGCGACCGCAGGTTCAAAAGGTTTCGACCTGAATGTTACCGATTGCCCGCAGGGTATCAGCAGGGTGGCAGCGCATTTCGAAGCGATCGGTTCTAGTGGTGTGAATAGCGCTACCGGTAACCTGACTAATCAATACAACGGAACCGAAACTAAGGCGAGAAATGTAGAGGTTCGTTTGTACAACTCTGACGAACAGCCCCTGAAACTGGGCGAAACGGGTCAAGCGTTCCCCGTCAACAGCGGCAATGCGACCATGCGTTACTATGGCGGTTACTACGCGACAGATGCCACCACTGCGGGTAGGGTAACCGCGCAGGCGAAATATACTCTGGCTTATCCATAATTGTTGGTTTTTAGCTTAAAGCAGGGCGAGTAATCGCCCTTTTATTAAAAAACTTTGTTGCTATTTAATCTGATGGGATGTCATACATGCAGGGTAGCGCTATGAAATATCAATATGCGATTATTTTAAAATTAATCACTGCTTTTGTTTCTCTGGTATTTATAACACAGAGCGCTTTTGCTGGCATGACGATTTCCGGAACCCGTATTATTTTCCCAGGGAATGTGCGCGAAAAAAACGTAAGAACAACCAATAAAGACTCTGTACCATTGCTGGTCCAGGTATGGGTTGATGATGGCGGCAAAAATGATGATATCAATAGCATAAAAGCACCGTTTACTGTCACACCTCCGATTTACCGCGTCGAGCCAGGTAAAGGGCAGAGTGTTCGCCTTATTTATAATGGTATGAGTCTTCCTCAAGACCGTGAATCCGTGTTTTGGTTTAATTTACTGGAAATACCGCCGGAAAATGAAACAGTGAAGGATTTTGATCGTCTTGAACTGGCATTCAGAACGCGTATTAAAATTTTCTATCGCCCGTCAGCACTGAAAAGCGGCAGTATTCAGGAAGTTGAAAAGCTGAAATGGGAATTTATTCGTCCTGCCAGGGGAATTAAAGTCATCAATCCGACGCCTTATTATATTTCATTCTATTCGGCTTATATTACATCAGGTAGTACAAAGTCTCCGCTGGCTGTCGATATGATTCCTCCTTTTGGCAGCAAAGAAATGTTAGTTGATAGTAAGACATCTCGACCAGCAACTATTGACAGCGTCACGGTTCGCCTGATTAGCGATTATGGCAGCATTGCAGAATATCAACTGGTTCCGAAGTCAGCCAGCGAATTAATGATAAGTACGCTACCCAAATAAACGCACCAGAAATTTTTTGCAGGCTGAAATAGCTTTTATTTGAGGTCAGGAAACGGAGTTTTTTGCTCAGGGAGGCGGGAAAGTGAAACCAAAAGAAACCAGGAAATACGCACAGCGAGTAATACGCGAATCGAAGATTACGTACGCTATCCGACGTACCTTCATGGCTTCTTTAGTTTTAATCGCGAGATTTTCGATATTCGCTTACGGCAGCGCCAACGCTTTACCTGTCAGGACAGACCCGGGCATACGTACAGAAACTGTAAAATTTAATAGTTCTTTTATTCATGGACAGAGTGTGGACGTTTCCCGCTTCTATAACGGCAATCCAGCGCCTGTTGGCAAGTATGCGATACAGGTTTCCGTTAACGGAGAGAGTCGTGGACAACACAACGTGTTGTTCAGATCGGTAGAGAATGACATTAGCGCACAACCCTGCTTTACGAAGAACGAACTGACCAGCCTGGGTATAAAGTATTCCGTCGAACCATCATCGACGGTACCTGAAAAGCAAGAGCAAAATAAAGAAGAAAATATTCAATGCGCCACGATTGATAAATGGATTGCGGGTGCCAGGGCTAACTATATGGCCGGCGATTTTTACCTTGATCTGATTGTTCCTCAGGCCTGGCTTATACGGTATCCACGCGGTTATACCGATCCCAACTCCTGGGATTCAGGCATAACAGCGGCATTGTTCGACTATAACGGAAACTTTTATGTCCAGCAGAATTCAGGCAGCTTTTTCAGTAATGAAGACCGCTCCGTCAACGGCAACTTTGCAATGATGGCCGGGCTAAATTTTTACGACTGGCGTCTGCGTAAGCGGCTTAATACTAACTGGAGCAGCGGTAGCTCGAAGCATACAGAGTCGTTGTTTACCTATCTTCAGCGTGATGTTCCGACGCTGAGAAGTCAGTTGACCCTGGGTGACAGCACAACCAGCGGCGCTCTCTTCGACAGCCTGACCGTACGCGGCATTCAGTTGCAGTCAGACGATCGTATGTTGCCAGACGGGCTTCGCTATTACACTCCGCTGATACGCGGCATCGCTGAAACGAATGCCAGGGTTCAGGTCACGCAACGTGGAAAGATCCTCTATGAAACCACCGTTCCGGCAGGGCCATTTGAACTGAGCGATATTGGTGCGATGGGCTATGGCGGCGACTTGCAGGCGACGATTATTGAGGCGGATGGCCGCCAGCGAACACACGTTGTGCCTTTCTCGGCGCCGCCCATGTTGCTGCATGATGGTGTTTCCCGTTTTGGCGTTACTGTGGGTAAAGTGCAGGACAGTTCGTTGTCTGAAAAGCCGAGCCTGGCGCAGCTCTTCTGGCAGTATGGTTTGGGTAATATGTACACGCTATATGGCGGTGGGCAGTTGTCCGAAAATTACACCGCCGCTGGAATAGGTAACGCTTTCAACACACCGTTAGGTGGCGTATCGATGGATGTTATCCGTGCGTATAGCGAACCGGGGAAGGGGAAATCCTCCTCAGGAAACAGCTACAACATTAGTTTCAGTAAGTATCTCGATACAACCGCGACAGATGTCACGCTGGCCGCCTGGCGTTATTCCTCTAAGGGGTTTTTCAGTCTGAGGGATGCGATGCTGGAGCGTTATGGCGCAAGAGCCGACGATTATATGGTGGACTATCGGACCCGCCAGCGCTTTACCGTCAGCGTAGGTCAGCCGCTCTGGAATGGCGGAAGAGTGAATTTTTCCGGTAATTTTTACCAGTACTGGAAAGATCGTTCGGCGACCAGCCAATATATGCTCTCCTATAACAAATCCGAGCGCAATTTTTCCTGGTCGGTTGCCGCTTCGCGGGCCTATAACGGCAACGGACACAATGTAAACAGCGTTATGTTCTCCATCAGCGTACCTCTTGACCGCAGCAATATGATTGATAAACCGGTTTTTAACACGATGTATTCTACCGTTTATCATGATAACGACGGTCGCAGCGCGTTGCAGGTTAACGCTATTGGCAGCCAGGGCGAGCAGAATGAGTTGAGCTACGGCGTTGGTAGCGCAGTAAGCAAATCGAAGAATAACGTAACGAACAGCACTTTTAACGGCAACATCAACTATAGCTCGCCGGTCGGGCAGTTTGGTTCGACAGTAGCGGTGGGCAACAAATCGAGCCAGTTATCGTTTTCAGCAAACGGCAGCCTGGTGGCGCACAATGGCGGCATCACCGCCGGGCCGCGATTGGGGGATAATCCCTTTGCGTTAGTGGAGGCGCCGGGTGCCGAAGGTGCCAGGATGTTGAATGGTTATGGCTCGCAAATCGATGCTAATGGTTATGCCATCGTGCCGTCGCTGACGCCATATCGTAAGAATACCATTGCGGTGAACACACAGGGCCTTCCGGACACAGTTGATGTTCTGGAGAACGAAAGCTCTGTTATCCCTCGCACGGGTGCGGCGATTAAGGTCAATGTAAAAACGCAGGTGGGCGAACCTGTTGTGTTAATTGTCAAAGATTCGAAGGGTAAACCGTTACCGATTGGCTCGGATATCTACGATGAACGCAATAACAGTCTTGGTATTATTGGCCAGGGTGGAATGGCGTTTATTCGTGGATGGCAGGCAGAGAAAAATAACCTGTATGTTAAAAACGCCAACGGTCAGCGCCTCTGTACTATTTATTCTAATGCTAATGTTACCCGGAAAATTATGGAAGCAATGGGGCTTGTTACTCAGGTAGGAGTGTTATGTCAATAATTACAGTCACCACGGCGAACTATAAATATCTTCGTACCTTATTATATGCAACCCTGGCTAGCGGCATATTCATTTTCTCGTCCCAGGCTTGTATAACCGATTGCTCGATAGATTTGAATTTTACCGGTATCTATACAGATGAAACCTGCGAAGTTATGATAAATAATGACAGCAATAATGAGATAATAATGTTACCCCGAATGTCAACCGCATCGCTGCAAAATAATGGCAGTGAAGCTGGCAGTGTACCGTTTGATATTACGCTAAAGAATTGCCCTGCAAGCCGCACAGTGACTGTTTTCTTCGATAGCAGCGTCACTGCTGCGGATAATGAAACAGGTAATTTAGTGAACCGTACCGGAGTAACTTATAGCGACAATGTGCAGATCAGATTAAGAAAGGAAAATAGTTCGCAGGTTATTATTGATGATGCCAGTTCAGGGCAGGATTATGTTATTTCTTCTGCGGCTGATCCAATAAGTCACAAATTTACAGCGAGCTATTATGCAAAAGGGGACGCGGCCGTAACTGCCGGGAAGGTTTATGCGATAGCAGGCGTCGAGCTTGTTTATAAATAAAGGGGGGCTGGGCTGGCTGATTATATTAAGTTAACCATCAAACGAACAACAATTTATCCATGAACGGTTATTAAAGAGTATTGACTACTATGAGCAAAAGCAATTCACAGAAATTTATCGCACGTAATCGTGCTCCGCGCGTACAAATTGAGTACGACGTGGAAATTTATGGCAGTGAAAAGAAAATTGAACTGCCATTTGTCATGGGGGTTCTGGCCGATCTGTCGGGTAAACCGTTAGAGCCATTGCCGCCGATTGCTGACAGAAAATTCCTTAGCATCGATATCGATAACTTTGATGAGCGTATGAAAGCGATGCGTCCGCGCGTGGCATTTGCAGTACCCAACACGCTAACAGGAGAAGGTCAGCTAATGGTCGATATGACTTTTGAAAGTATGGATGATTTTTCTCCAGACGCTATCGCGCGCAAAGTCGATTCTTTAGCGCAGATGCTGGAGGCCCGTACTCAACTGGCTAACCTCCAGACCTATATGGATGGTAAAGCTGGTGCGGAAAGTCTGGTCATGAAAGTACTGAATGACAAATCGCTGCTGAATACGTTGGCTTCAGCGCCGAAGCCGAAACAGGCTGATGAAGCCACGTCCCAAAAAAATTGATGTAGAGAGAGAACTATGGCTACCCAAGCAGAAACTTCAAAACAGACAGCCATGAAGGAAGCGTCGCATAGCGATTTCAATGCGCTGTTAACCCGTGAGTTTAAGCCGAAATCCGAACAGGCGAAAACGGCGGTTGAACTTGCGGTTAAAACCCTGGCGGAACAGGCGTTAACCACGTCGATCACCATGGCTGACGATGCGTATAAGAACATCGCGGCAATTATCGCGGAGATCGATCTTAAGCTCTCCGAGCAAATTAACCTGATTCTGCATCACGAAGAGTTCCAGCGTCTGGAAAGTGCGTGGCGCGGTCTGCACTATCTGGTCTACAACACAGAGACTGATGAAAAGCTGAAGCTGCGCTTTATGGATATCTCCAAAGATGATCTGCGTCGCTGCATGAAGCGTTATAAAGGCATCGCCTGGGATCAGAGTCCGCTGTTTAAGCAAATTTATGAGGAAGAGTATGGTCAACTCGGCGGCGAGCCTTACGGGTGCCTGGTTGCGGATTACTATTTCGATCATAGCGCGCCGGATGTGGATCTCCTCTCGTCTATTGGCAAAGTCGCCGCTTCCGCTCATATGCCATTTATCACCGGGGCCGCGCCGTCCGTGATGCAGATGGATTCCTGGCAGGAACTGGCTAATCCTCGCGATCTGACGAAAATCTTCACCCAAAACCTGGAGTATGCGGCATGGAATTCGTTGCGTCAGTCTGAAGATTCCCGTTATATCGGCCTGGCGATGCCGCGTTTCCTCGCTCGCCTCCCATATGGCATCAACACCAACCCGGTGGATGATTTCAACTTTGAGGAAACCACTGACGGTGCCGATCATAGCAAATACGCCTGGGCTAATGCCGCGTATGCGATGGCGGTAAATATTAACCGTTCGTTCAAGTATTATGGCTGGTGCACCATGATTCGCGGCGTTGAGAGTGGCGGTGTGGTGGAAAACCTCCCTTGCCACACTTTCCCGACTGATGACGGCGGCGTAGATATGAAGTGTCCGACAGAGATCGCAATTTCTGACCGTCGTGAATCCGAACTGGCGAAAAATGGTTTTATCCCGCTGGTGCATCGTAAAAATACGGATTATGCGGCGTTCATTGGTGCGCAATCGCTGCAAAAGCCAGCTGAGTACTACGATCCGGACGCCACGGCAAATGCCAATCTGTCTGCCCGTTTACCGTACCTGTTCGCTTGTTCACGCTTTGCACATTATCTGAAGTGTATCGTGCGCGATAAAATTGGCTCCTTTAAAGAGCGTGAAGATATGCAGCGATGGCTGAATAACTGGATAATGAATTATGTGGATGGAGACCCTGCTAACTCTTCTCAGGAAACCAAAGCACGTCGCCCACTGGCGGCAGCGGAAGTGGTAGTGGAAGATGTTGAAGGTAATCCGGGTTATTACCAGGCGAAATTCTTCCTGCGTCCACATTTCCAGCTGGAGGGGCTGACCGTTTCTTTACGTATGGTCGCGAAATTACCTTCACTGAAAAATGTTGCCTGATATGGGAAATTAAACCAAAGAATAATTACCTTATTATTCTTTAAAGATGCGGATGCGTCGGGGATTATTGCGCTCCGCGAAAAAGTCAGGAATTAATTTTTCATTAATTAAGTTATATTTCTGACGAAACTTTACCGTTGCACATTGTGTAACTTTATCCAATGAGAGCTGAAAAAGGAAATATTATGGCTCAAGATATGTTTATTAAAATTGATGGCATCGAAGGCGAATCTCTGGATGCTACCCATAAAAATGAAATCGAAGTGCTTTCATGGCATTGGGCCAGCAGCCAGCACGCTAATATGCACAGTGGTTCTGGTGGCGGTTCTGGTAAAGCGACCGTTGAAGATTTCTGCTTTGAGCATTACGTTGATAAAGCCAGTACCAACCTTTTAAGCTACTGTTTGTCTGGTAAGCATATCAAGGATGTTCAATTTGTTATGCGTAAAGCGGGTGGCGATCCTCTGGAATACCTGACCATTAAATTCACCGATGTCATTATCACTCGTGTTGAAACCGCAGGCTCCAGCGCAGATGAAACACGTCCGCGTGAGAGAGTAACCTTTGCATTCACCAAAGTGACTCAGGACTATGTCATGCAGAATGCCGAAGGCGCTAAATCTGGCGTTATCTCAACAAGCTACGATGTTAAAGCTAACCTGCGCAGTTAATCCTGCCCGGTAAGTAATGAATTTTGCCGCTTCGGCGGCAAAATTCTCATCAGCTACATCGAAAAAACCGTTTCATATTATGAAAAAATAGCGTGGTCAGGGATATGTTTTGCAGAACAGAAATCAACCAATATCGGCCGAGGATGCTACAGAGGCTGGCAGCAATTGTGTTGGCAGTGGTTCTGGTTTCCTGTAGCAGCAATAATGAGAAGAAAACAGCGGCCAGTGAAATAAAAATAAATCTAATTGCAGACAAAGATATTAACCCGAACGCCAGTGGTCATCCGGCCCCGCTAAGTATTTTTATTTATAACATCAAGGAAGCGGACGTTTTCAGTAATGCTGATTTTTTTGAAATTATTGATGGTAACAGCAAATCTTTGTTGTCCGCTTCATCAAAAATCTATGAAGCGATATTACAACCTGGGGAAGCACGCACTATTTTTATTGATCTCAATAACGATACGCGAACCCTGGGGTTTATTAGCGCATATCGCAATCTCAACGATTCGGTCTGGTTAGCTACGTGGGATTTACCAAAGAAGACATCGTGGTGGGAAAAAGTCTTTAGCGACGATTCGCTTGAGTTGAATGCGCACTTTCATAAAACAGCAATGACAATTAAAAAAGTGGATTAACCATGAGAACAAACAAAGTCGTCTGGAGCGAAGGATTGTTCCTGCGTCCTCAGCTTTTTCAGCAGCAAGAACGTTACTTTGAATATTATGCGCATAAGCGAGCGTCGACATTGAGTCCATTTTTCTGGGGATTCTCGCAGTACGAAATCGACCACGAAGCGCTGACTTACGGCAAACTTGTACTCCGTACCGCCCGCGGCGTTCTGCCGGACGGCACGCCGTTTGACGTACCCGACCACGCCGACTTACCGGAACCGCTGACTATTTTGCCTGAACATCTTGGCAAGATGCTTTATCTGGCGGTTCCGCTGCGTCTTGATAACAGCGATGAAACCATCTTTAGCCAGCACGATGCCAGTTCACTGGCGCGTTTTCGCGCCCAGGAAGCGGAGCTTTGCGATACCAATGCTATTCGCCAGGGGCCGAAGCCGGTTCAACTGGCGATGCTTCGGCTGAAGTTGGTTTCGGAAACTGAGATGACAGAATCATGGATCGGTCTGCCCCTGGCCCGGGTAAAGGCTATTCAGCCGGACGGCAGCATACTCTTGCATACGGATGATTATATTCCGCCTGTGACCGGATATGCCGCAAGCCTGCTGCTCAGAGAGTGGCTGACCCACCTTAACGGCCTTGTAAAAATGCGTGCTGAGATGCTGGCGAACCGCCTCTCTACCTCGGATGGCAAAGCCAGCGCCAGCGCGGAAGTCGTGGACTATCTGCTGCTGCAAATTTTCAATAAATATGAGCCGATTCTGGACCATTTACGGCATATCCCTGAAATGCCGCCGATCGTTTTGTATGAAGAACTGGCAAAACTGGCGGGTGAGCTTTCAACATTTGTCCGTACCAAAACGCGTCGTCCGAAAACGGCGCCCGGCTATGACCACGCCAGGCTGTATCCCTCAATTCGCCCGCTGGTGGATGACGTTCATGATTTGCTTAACCAGATCCTGGTACGGGCAGGGCAGCTTATCGACCTGCACGCGAAAGGTAATGGCGTCTGGTCCGCTTCGATTCTGCCCCATGAACTGCAGTCGTTTTCAAACCTGGTGCTGGCGGTGCATGCTCAGCTGCCAATGGATGTCCTGCACCAGCAGTTTCAGGCTCAGACCAAAATCAGCGCTCCGCAACAACTCCATGAACTGGTTCGCTCGCACTTGCCGGGGCTGATATTGCAGGGACTGCCGGTACCGCCGCGCCAGATCCCTTACAGCACGGGTTATGTCTATTACGAACTGCTTAAGAGCGGTCCTTTTTGGGATAAAATTTCGACGACCGGAGCGCTGGCATTACACGTTGCCGGTGAGTTCCCGGGCCTGAAAATGGAACTTTGGGGTATCCGGAGCTGATGAAAGACGATATCAACCCGCAGGGAGCGAATGCTTCAGAGAATGCTCACGACGAGAATGCTTCGCCGCAGGCGATGGGGAAATTTCTGCTGGATGATCAGGGCGACTGGATACAGGATCCTGAAGCAGCGCCCGGCAGTCGTAGCGATATGGCCGGTATGCACCAGCAGCCATTTAAAGATGACCGCTCCCTGCGAAGCGAAAGCGTACAGCAACGTGTATTAAGGGTAAAAGCCGCCAGGAACCCATTACTGGAAGCCGCTCAGCCGTTATTGCGCGCGCTGAGTGATATGCCTGAACAGATTAGCGACATTTCCCAGGTTGAACTCCTGAAAAACATGCTTAAAAGCCAGATTAATCTTTTCAGCATTGTCTGCGATGAGGTCAATATTCCCTGGAAAAAAATGGCTATTGTTCGCTATTGCCTTTGTACCGCGCTTGATGAAGCCGCTCACGCAACCCCATGGGGTCTTGAGGCTGGCTGGTCACAGAGCAACCTGTTGAACTACTTTGAAGGAGACAACGACGGCGGAAATAAATTCTTCCTGTTGATTGGGCGTCTATCGATGAATCCCAATGAGTTCGCTGACGTGCTGGAGGTGCTGTTACGCATTCTCGGCCTTGGTTTTGAGGGACGCTACAGCATTATTGAAGACGGCGACCGACAGCTAACCAAAATTCGTCAACGTTTACTGACGCTGATTCAAAGTACGCGCAATACCACGCAATCGATCTTATCACCGCATGGGCTACAGCCGCCAGGTCCGGTGCTACGTGAAAAAAACATCATCCCGGTTCGGCTGACAGCCCTGTGTGCGGGCGTGCTGATTGCATCTACTTTTATCTGGTTTAAGTACTCACTATTGAAACGCCTCGACGGTATCACCAGTGAGATCTACGCCATGCACAATATCAAAGTCACCACGCCACAGCTCAAAATACGTCTCAGACTGGCTGTCTTGCTACGCAATGAAATCAAGAAACAACTGCTCAGCGTTGATGAAAACCAGAAGCAAAGCAAAGTGGTACTAAACGGAGATTCGTTGTTCCTCTCCGGCTCCACCTCGGTGCAACCAGAGATGGCGAAGATCATTAAACGTGTCGCCCACGAAGTTCGCCGCGTGAATGGTGAAGTACTGATTGTTGGCCATACCGATGCTACGCCTATTCATCGTCCGGGATTGCCCAATAATATAGTACTGTCGCAAAAACGTGCAGCAGAAGTGGCTCGCTATTTTATTGCCGCAGGCCTGCCAGAGGACAAAGTAAAAGTCGAAGGGGCGGGCAGCAGTCAGCCGCTGGCATCTAATAATACTGCTCAGGGACGGGCGAAGAATCGCCGCGTAGAGTTTTTTGTCACGTATTAACGAGAACAACAATGCCTTATTTTAATAGAATCTTTGCGGCACGATTTTTGAAAACGCTGCTGATTGTATGTTGTATCGGGTTATTAATCGCCGCTATCTGGTTTCTTGGACCCTTTTTTGGTTTTGGCGATTCTCGTCCATTACAGAGCGTTGAATCGCGTGTGGTTTTTATCCTGCTGGCCGTGCTGTGTTTGGTTATTTTCTGGTTACGCTGGCCACTATTTATCGCGATAACCGCAACGCTGTGCGTGATGGTTTGGGTCTTTGGCCCGTTCCTGCTGGCGGGTGAAAACCATCCTCTGGCACCGGTGAGCGTCAGGCTGGCGATTATTGCGATTTTTCTGGCCGGTGCACTACTGTATGGCCTGTGGTTGCTTCTGCTGGCATTAAAAGATAATCCGGCGCTGTTGGATAAGTTTGCTCGCCGCAAGGCCCCTGCTGCGGAAAGCGATACGTCCGAAATCTCTGCGGTTATTGCCAGCGCTATAGATTATGTGAATAAAAGCTGCAGCAATCTCTCTTTCTTTCAGCGTGTGATTTTAGCGCGTAAGCCCCTGGATCTTTTGCCGTGGTATATGGTTCTCGGTACACAAGGTGCGGGTAAGACTTCTGCAATTCTGGGGGCAGGGCAGAATTTCCCGATGCCCGAGCAACTGAATCAGGTTGGAAAGCCGGCGCAGCAAACACGTAACTGCGAATGCTGGTTTACTAATGACGCGGTCTATGTTGATACCTCCGGAAAATACGTTAGCGAGCCGGAAGCAAATATCAACGAATGGCACGCAATACTCAAAGCCCTGAAAAAATATCGTCCTGTCAAAGCGATAAACGGAGCGGTAGTGACATTTACTGCTGCTGATGTGCTGGAGCGAAGCCAGGCTGAGTTGTTTGAACTGGCAGCAAGCCTGCGTGCCAGAGTGGATGAACTGCGCCAGACGCTGGGCGTACGTTTCCCTGTGTATGTCATGGTGACCAAGCTGGACCAACTGCCGGGATTTGCTGAGTATTTCAGGATATTAACTGAGCAGGAACGCGAACAGGTCTGGGGAGTAACTTTTCCATATGGCGATGCCAGAACGGCGTCAGTCGGTGAACTGAACGATCAGATAAAAGAAGAATTTTCTTTGCTTGAGGATCGTATTGAGCGGGACATGATCGTTCGCCTGCAGGAAGAGTATGACAACCGCGATCGCAAGAAGATGTATGCACTGCCGCAGGATTTCCTTCTGTTGTCAGAGCGGGTAGCTGAGGTTGTTCACAATATCTTTTTTGCTTCCCGCTACGATGAAACGCAAAGCTATACACTGTTGCGCGGCATCTATTTTTCCAGCAGCCATCAGCCTGTAGGATTAAGTCTGCTGAATAACCAGAGCATCATGCATAAATGGTCAAACTACGTTGAGGGCAAAACGCCAACGGCGGTGGCTTCGTTAACTGCCCAGCCGGAAGAGAGTAATTTTTTAATCAATAACGTGTCGTACGGTCGTCAGTATTTCCTCAAACAGCTGTTTAGCGAAGTGATCGTTAAAGATCTGGGGCTGGCGCGGTATAACCTGGCGAATGAATCGAAATATCGCCTGCAGCGTTTTTTGGGGCATACGTTCTCTGTTTTACTGGCTTTCATACTACTGAACGGTTTCTGGAATAGTTACCAGTATAACAACGATTATCTGGACGCAGTGGATACGAAAGTCATTACGCTGGGTAGCGAAGTAAAACGTTTTGTCGATACCACAGCGGACAACTTGCTGCCGCGCCTGCTTACACTTTCGCAATACCTGCCGGAATATCGCTCGCTGGATGTATTTAATCCGCCGCTCAATTGGCGCTACGGCCTTTATACCGGTGACGAAGTCGCCAGGGCTTCTGATTCGTTATATCAGTTTTTCCTGCAACGACTGCTATTGCCGCAGATTGAACACCAGGTGGCTCTGGCGCTTCAGGAGACGATTGATAACGGTAATTCCGAACAAATTTATCGTCAATTGAAGATCTATCTGCAGGTATACGGGCAGGGTGAATTCGATAAGCAGTACATGATCGACAGTATTACCCATTTGTGGGAAATAACGAATAAGCTTCAGCCCTACGAAGAGCGCCGAATTTTTATCTCACACCTGAATAATCTTTTTGATTCTCCTGAGTGGAGACGCTTCGGGCAGGAGCCGGATGAAGGGTTAGTGAAGTACGCTCGAGCCATGCTCGAACGTGAGGATCTGGCCAGCCGTTTGTACGAACGCATTAAAGACTCGGTGGCGCAGGATGTGCCTGCTGATTTGACGTTAAGTGCGATGGCCAAATCACGCGGCGGAGAGTTATTTTCGCCGCTTGACGAAAATGGAACAACGGTTATTCCCGGTCTTTTTACCCATGCCGGTTATTACGAGGTGTTTAAAAAAAAAATGGGTCCCAACCTGATTCCGCTGGTTCGTGAGGATGCGTGGGTGTTGGGTAAAACGGAGGCTGACAACGCTGTCGCGCCCGTTATGCAGGTCAAAATGACTAACAGCGGCGCCCTGGTTAATCCCGTACAACAAAAGATCCTGACGCTCTATTTGAATGAATATACGCGGCACTGGCAGGATTTTCTGGGCAATATCCGCATCAAAATGCATGCGTTGTCTTTAGACTATGGTCATGCAGGTATGACGGCAGATATCTATATGCTGCGACAGTTGAGCGCCTCGGACTCGCCGCTGGTTAACTTCATTACCCGCGCAGTGAGCGAAACCACGCTGATTAGTAAAGAGAATAAAACGCTGCTCGATAATGTCAGCAACAAGGGGCAAATCTTAAATGCGGCCGCCAAAGTGAATCTGGCCTATGCGGCGATGGAAAAGAAACTGCTTCATGAACGGGTAGATAAACATTTTGCCCCGCTGCGTGAGTTTGTGACCGGAGCCCGCGAGTCGGCGGGCGAAGCCTCTCCAGTGGGGGGCGGCGCGGAGCTGAGCAAGCTGATGGGTGCGCTGAGCGAGCAATACACCTTGTTCGTTATCTATAACGATGCGCTGAAAAATGGCAATGCGATAGCACTTTCCGATTCCGTGCGTCAGCTAAGTGCAGAATCACAAACCTGGCCCGATCCGCTGCCAAACTTGATTGCGCCATTACTGGAAGGCGTGTGGCATCGGGCGAGTGAGGAAGCCGTTGTCAGAAGTAATCAAGATATTGAAGAGAATATTGGCCGGGTATGTCACGCTACTTTGCAGGGGCGCTATCCCTTTGCGAATAGCCAGCGAGATGTGAAGCTCGCTGATTTCGAACGTTTCTTTGCCACTGGCGGACTGGTGGACGAGTACTTCAAAACTAATCTGGCGAACATCGTGGATACTTCATCACGGCCATGGCGCTATAAAGGCGATGTGGCGGATAGCGCAAGCACCCTGGATATGTTCGAAAGAGCAGCGGAAATTCGTAATGCTTTTTTTCAGGACGAAGGTGGGCGTCGTCTTTCGCTCACTTTTGATGTTTCGGTGCCTTATTTAGAGCCAGCAATTACGCAGTTGAATATGAATTTCGACGGTAAGCAAGTGAATTATGCGCACTGGCCTGTTTCACCAGTTTCGGTTATTTGGCCTACGTCGCATATGACCTCAAGAGTGACACTTAATGCCACGCCACGTGTTGCATCAGGAGGTTCATCGTTAATGTTCACCGGCCCGTGGTCCCTGTTTCGCTGGATAGACAGCGCCAGTGATATTGTGGCAACCCATTCCGGCGAGATGCAGTTGGTATTTGATTTGGATTCACGACGGGCAAATATCGAAGTCACAGGGTTGACCTATAAAGACCGGCCTGTAATGGAATTGCTGAAAAATTTCCGCTGCCCCAGCGATTATTAAAAATTGGCGGCTATACACAGAGGGAACTATGTCGATACGCCTGTGTTTACTTGTCGATGAGTCGTGTGCAGGGCAATTTCGCAGGTTGAGTAAAACGCAGCGCGAAGTGCGCTCGATTATTACGCAACAAATACTGCCAGGCATCGGATCCTCAATACTGGATAAATATTTGCCGGAGCATTATCCGTGGTGCTTTGTTATTTCTGCTGCCTCGCTTCGAAAAAGGCATTACTGCGTCGGCGCGTTTATGGTACTGCCGGATAAACACGGGAAAAAGTTACTTGTTGTTGTTTATAGTCCGGTCTCTTATTCATGGTTGAAAAAAAATATGCATGTTGAATTTCCGCTGACATTCTGGGCTTCAAGGATCTTAAATATGGCACCGAAAAATAATCTGGTGAAAAAAGACTGGCAGCTATTATGGCAATGGGTGAAGGCACTCGGACGGAGTTATTCCCCATGGCGGGAAAGAGTGTTGACATCAGCGTGGCAATTTAAAAGTCAATCTCAGATGTTACTCAGGGAGGGGTCGCAGGAAGACTATTGCATTCGAAATAACGATGGTGTCGAGATTATGCCGTGGAAAAACTGGCCTGACTGTATTCAACAGGATGCAGGCATCTGGGTTTGGCGGCAAAGCCGACACGGGAAAATATTGGATTCTCGGAAAATTTCGTTACGGCGTGCTGAGGCTAAATTGCCTGAGGCATCATTTTAAGCTACTCACAACGCATCAGGTGATCATATGTCACGAACAATTAAATTAAGTAGCCCGGCGATGCCACTGCTGCTTGGAGAGCCAGCGTTGATAATTTCAAAGCTGGATGGTGAAGAATCGCTTTCTTCGCTCTATTCTTACCTGATTACTGTCAGGACACCTTCTAATCCGCTTATTCCCTGGCAGGAAGCGTCGAATGTCGATTTGAAATCCTTAATCGGCAAAGAGATGACTGTTGAAATTGAGCTTGATGGTAATGGGCTTGGGGATATTACTGGCATTGGCAAAGGTATCCGTGAAATATCCGGTATAGTGCAAAGAGCGCGCTATATTGGTCGCGATGGCTATCAGGCTCTTTATGAAATTATCCTGCGTCCCTGGCTTCATCTTGCGGAATTAACTACTGACTTTAAGATTTTTCAGCAGAAATCGGTGGTAAATATTATCGATGAGGTATTAGGCGATTATAACTTCCCCTTTGAGAAACGCCTGTCAGGAAGCTATCCGCTGCTTGATTTTCAAGTGCAGTATGGAGAGACGGATTTCGATTTTATTGAAAGACTGATGGAAGAGTGGGGGATTTACTGGTTCTTTGAACACAGTAAAAAAGTCACAAGCTAATTCTGGTGGACAATGTCGGTGCGCATAAGCGTTTTCCAGGCGAAGCCTACCACGTTATTCAATATGCTTCCGACAATCCGAAGATGGATGAAGAATACATTAATCAATTCCATTTACAGGAAACGATTACTTCTGGGAAGTGGGTAACTAATGATTATGACTTTACTAAATCCCGTGCCGATATTATGGCGCTCGACAGTAAACCGCGGAAGACCAGTTTTAATCAGATGGAAATCTTCCACTGGCCGGGAGACTACGAGCAACCTGCTGTTGGCGAGCACCTGGCAAGAGTACGCATGGAAGAGCGCGGAGCGTTAGGTTCGCGCTGCGAAGGTTCTGGTGAGTTACGAGGTATAGCCTGCGGTTGCAGTTTTGAACTCGTGAATTACCCCGTCGAAAAAGCGAACCGTGAATATCTGATAATGCGCAGTCATCTGTTGGTGGAGGAAATTAACCAGCTTTCTTCGCAGGATGAATTCCGCTACAGCTGTGATTTTACCGTTCAGCCAATGAACAAGATTTACCGTCATCCCGTGACTGTGGCAAAACCAAAAACCAGTGGCCCACAGACGGCAATCGTTGTTGGGCCTCCGGGCGAAGAGATCTGGACAGATAAATATGGTCGCGTGAAAGTCCGTTTTCTTTGGGATCGCTACGGTAAGAATCGCGAATTTGATTCCTGCTGGCTGCGCGTCAGCCAGGCATGGGCAGGGAATAACTTTGGCGCAATCTATATTCCTCGTATTGGTCACGAAGTAATTGTCGACTTTATTAATGGCGATCCTGACAGGCCCTTAATCACAGGCAGCCTTTATAACAACGTAACGATGCCGCCGTGGGACTTGCCAGCTAACGCGACGCAAAGCGGGCTTATCAGTCGTACCGTTGGCGGTGGGCTTAGTAATTACAATGGCATTCGCTTCGAAGATAAAACGGGTCTGGAGCATTACTGGGAGCAGGCTGAACGGAATATGTCACGTCTGACCAAGCAAAACGAAGTACAGACCATTGGGATGAACTCTGATGTCAATGTCGGCCTGTCGCGCAATCTGTTTGTTGGCGGTAACTATATGTCTGAAGTTGTCGGTAATAGCAGCGCCATAATTGGCGCTGCGTTGGCGATTCAGGTTGGTGGAAACCAGAGCGACAATGTTGCAGGAGCGAAAGGGATTAATGTCGGTGGTGCCTTTATGAATACCGTCGGAGGATATCACTCGCTTTCCGTCGGCGGTGCTCATCAGGTGAACGTGGGAGGCTATCACTCCCTTGCCGTAGGCGGTGCGAGCACCATGGTCGCAGGCGGTGCAATGACACTCACTGCGGGAGGGGAACTGGTTATTGCAGCGAATAAAATAAAAATTATCGGCTCCAGCCAGGTGATCATCGAGGGAGGAGAAGTCGATATTAATCCCGGTGATAGCGGCGGCGGCGGCGGTGGCGGCGGTGGCGGCGGCATGATCGGTTTACCGGGATTGCCGGTCATTCCTACGCTGTTTGGCGTGATTATCCCATTACCGCCTATACCAATACCAACTCCGACCGTGACGCCGACCGAGACGCCAACCGTGACGCCAACGGAGACGCCAACGGAGACGCCAACCGTGACGCCAACAGAGACGCCAACGGAGACGCCAACGGAGACGCCAACGGAGACGCCGACGGAGACGCCGACCGAGACGCCAACGGAGACGCCAACCGAGACGCCGACCGAAACGCCAACGGAGACGCCAACGGAGACGCCAACGGAGACGCCGACCGAGACGCCAACGGAGACGCCGACGGAGACGCCGACCGAGACGCCAACGGAGACGCCAACCGAGACGCCGACCGAGACGCCAACGGAGACGCCAACCGAGACACCAACGGAGACGCCGACCGAGACGCCAACGGAGACGCCAACGGAGACGCCAACGGAGACGCCAACGGAGACGCCAACGGAGACGCCGACCGAGACGCCAACGGAGACGCCGACGGAGACGCCAACCGAGACGCCGACGGAGACGCCAACCGAAACGCCAACGGAGACGCCGACCGAAACGCCGACCGGTAGTGAAACCATTGAACCTTAATTGTTTATTGAACTCAGTGGCGAGTCGCTTGCGCCCTCGCCATATTATTCCAACAAGGAGAATTAATAATGCAAAACGCAGGACGAGTAGGTGATGCCACCTCGCATGGTGGCGCGTTATGTTCTGGATCTAGAAATGTCTATATTAATGGCCTGCCCGCCGCAATTGCCGGAGCAAGCGTAGCCCCTTGCGCGCTGGGACACGGAGCCGCGCCCGTCGCGTCAGGATCTGGCTCGGTTTTTATTAATGGTTTACCGGCAGCTCGTCTTGGTGATGTGACGGGTTGCGGTGCCGTTGTTGTGTCGGGGTCTGCTGATGTTTATATAGGCTGATGTCGTGAATATTCAATTTGAATGGCCCGCGTCGCAGGAAGCGATGAGTATTTCCAGATATCTGACCGCTGACAATGCTGTCACGTTTGATGCGGTCAATGGACATTTTAACTCTCATAATAGTCACTTGGGTCATGATGCCGTTGTTTTCTACTGGCACATGGCCAGGCCCGTAATGCTGAGTTTGTGCGCGGTGCATGTCTGTTATCTGGATGGTATTGAGGTGTCATACGGAAGTGTCCATCCATTACGCGAGGCAAGTAAAATTCAGATTGGGCACTTTAAGTTAGTTATAGTCGGCGAGGGGAATGACGAAATCAATGATCAGCCGTTCATTCGGCTTATTTATCCCAATGATGTTTGGCAGACGAGCAATAAAATTCCTGAAGTTGAGAATATTCTTCCTAACGGTGGGAATTACGTCAATGACCTGCGCTACTTCAATGACGTCATACTCGCTCAGAATAAAGGCGACGACATTCTGAAAATGCTGGAATTGGAATATAAGCGACTCCTGATCTGGCAGGAGCAGGATAGCGGGTTCTTTGACGGAACGTCTCATCAGACTAATCACATTATTAAAACGGACTATCGTTTTGAGGAAACTAGAGAGCAGCTCAAAGATAAAACGCTGACTGAATGTGTTGTTGACCGGAATTTTATGATGGAGAAAGTATGGCCGGAGCTGGAGCAGGGTGAGCAGTGGGATGAACTCTTCGGAGAAGAAGAAAAAACCGATCTTCTCCGCTCTTTATCTCCTGAACACATTGTTGCGAAAAGTAAATATAAAGTTCCTGAACTGGTATTTCAGGACTTCTACAAAGTGGGTCTGGACACTTATTATTAATCGAAGGAATCGATACTATGCAAAATTTTACATCTCTTACTCAAATGCTCAAAACTTCATCGTTGAACGAGCTGCAGGAACAGATTCTGGAGCAAGTTAAATCGCAGCCCCAGGATCTGAAAGCGCGAGAAGTGCTGTTCAAACTCTATTGTGTTAATGGCGCCTGGGATAAAGCGTTACTGCAGCTTCAAACGCTGGCTCTGATAGATGATGGGTTAAAAAGACAGACTGAACTTTACAAAAACCTGGTATTCAGTGAAATGCAGCGTCAGCAGGTATTAACCGGCGGGCGTCTGGCCGCAACCTTGCAGAATGATATGCCAGCATGGATGTTAAAATTACATGAAGCGAACGTGGAGCATTATCAGGGCAACACGGAGCAGGCAGTTATATTGCGCGAAGAAGCGTTTGGACTGGCACCTGAAAGCGCCGGAAAAAGCGAAACCTTAGGGAATTTTTCATGGATAGCCGACAGTGATGGTCGTCTTGGTCCGATATGTGAGTTTATTTGTGCAGGTGGATACCGTTGGCTGCCTTACTCTTCCATCCAGCAATTGATCGTATCCAAACCTGAAGATCTTCTGGATTTACTATGGCTGCCTGCAACGATAAATGCAGATGGTGAAACATACTCCGGTTATATCCCGGCACGTTATCCCGTTGAAAACGCAGATCCTCAGGATAATAAATTAGGATTAAAAACGGAGTGGCGGCAGTGGTCTGAAGTACTTTCTACAGGGAGCGGCAGGAAAGTTGTCATTACCGATATCAGTGAGCACTCAATTATGGAAGTTGGCGAAATTGTATTCGGATAATAAACGACAATATCTTCCCATCTTACTGGAGCGTCTCCAGGATGATGAGCCCAGAAGTCCTCACGATCGTGTCAAACCAATTGATATCAGAAAGATGCGCAGCATTGTTCAAAAGGATATTACCGATCTGATTAACCATACTAATATTGAAGATACACTGAATAAACGCCAACATAAGTTAGTTATGGAGTCGGTACTCAATTATGGCGTTTCGCCTTTGATCGGTAACATGGAGAATCATCATAACTGGAATGTAATAGAGAAAACTATTCGTGATGCAATTTTACGTTTTGAGCCTCGGATAATTCCTGAGACTTTTCTTGTCCGCTCTTTACAGGACAAAGATGGGCTGGTCCGGCATGCTGTGGTTCTTTTTGAAATCAGAGCGATGATTTATTGGCAGCCCAGACCAATTGATCTATGTATGAATGGTCGTTATGACTTTGAGTCCGAAAAAGTAGATCTGAAATTGCTTTGAGTACTTTTTATTTTCTCTTTTATCAGAATATTTCTGAGTTTTGAGCGATGTGATTAAGATTCTTCTTGATTGTTCATTCCAAAATAATTCTGAACTATATCTTCAGGGGTGATATTCCGAAAGAGATTTTTTCGAAATACACCCTTTACTAAATTTTTAAATTAATTATATGCTTATTGTTTATTTTCTTGGTTATAGTTTAAGATATAGTTATTTTTTATGTATTTATTTTATATATATTTTATCGTTATATATATAAGATGTAAAATAAGAACTATTGGATAAAGTGCCAGGTAGTAACGGTAAAAATAAAGAGATATTTTAAGCCTTTTCTTATAGTGTTTCTTCATCTGTTTTCTTATAATTCTCCTCCGTCTGTTATATATCGTTTCTGACCGTCCATTTTTTGCTGACTGGCTTTTGCTCTGCATGGAGTATTTGCTGTGCATGGAGTAACTGCAAGTCAATGGAAATTATAACGCATGGGTGTGATGTATGTTAAATACACTATTGATGGATTGAAACTTTTATTAGATATCCTAATTGATTTCCTTAAGCTTTAACCAGTCTGATGATGATCGTAAAGGGATGATTATTTTTTTATTGTCGTCAGAGGAAAAAACGTGATATTAGGTGTATCATTTTTCGCAATAACATAGTGACAATTCGTCCTTTTAATAAAAGCACTGTCACAATCTGAATGTTGCTTATTTTATAATTTGTAATTTCCGCTTTTTTATTTTTCTGATATGTTCTATTACTTTCTATGCCAAATGTAAACAGAGGACTATTGGACAGAATGTCAGGTAGTGAGGGTGAGAATAAAGAGGGATTTTGAGCCTTTTCTTATGATTTTCTCCGTCTGTCTCAATGTAATTTATGTCTCGGGCTTATTTAATTCAGTAGGTATGTTTCTGTTTGATGCCATAGTTTACTTTAACTATTTTAATATGTATGGGCCGCCATCATTCGGGGGGGGTAATTTAAATGGCCATTATATCGTGACCAAAAGAAGTTACGTTTGAATGGTTTGACTTAATAATTCGTTTCTGTTTGTTTATTTTAGTTTGCACTGTCTGGTTTTGGCTGTACTTGAGTAATTGTAAGTGGGTTGAATTTACAACGCATGGATGTGATGTATGTTGAATATATTATTGATGGATTCAAACTTTTACCTGAAATCAGGATTGAGTGCCTTAATTTTCAACCAGTTCACCGAAGCCCATAAAGAGGAGGTTCTTTTTTTATTACCATCAGAAGAAAAAAATCGTGATATTGCGGATATTATTTTCCGCGATGACATGGTGACAATCCGGATTTTCAATCAAAGAAGTATCTGCGCTAGCCATGAATCAGGCCGGGAAGGGGATGAAGGGATGACAATTCACGTTCCATTTATAACCAAAAACCTGACCCTGGATGAAATTTCCATAAAGATCGGCAAAATAATTTCCATAGCCAGAGCCGATTATAACTTGTTGGTTAACAGGGAAGAGACGTACTGGAATTTTGGCTTAAAAAAATATGCTCAGCTTTCAGATACTGAAAATGATGTAATGATTTTGGTTGGCCGGGGTTACGACAGTACTGATATATCAAGAATTCTGAATCGTTCACGGAAAACAATCAGTACTCACTACCGTAATGCCAGCCGCAAGATGGGAGCGGTTAACCGGGCGGAGTTTTACCGCTATGCCTCATTTATTGCAAATTGCCGTCGGGATGAAAGAAATACGCTTTGCCTGTAGTTGAACAACTTAAAAGGAATGGACTATGAATAAGGAATTAAATAACAAACGGCATTTGTATCTATCTTTGCATCGCCAACTGTATATTTTACCAGTTTATCTTGTCTCATGTTCATATGTCTGGGCAGTGAATACCGATACAATTATCGCTAATGGGACTGTACGCAAAATTGAAAATTTAACCCTTGGCAATGGCACTAACGGCACTTTTATTATTCAGGCAAAAAACGGCGCAGATTTAACTGCCAAAAATCTTGAACTGAATAGTTCCGGCATTCACGGAGGCGGAGCCTGGATTGATAATAGCAAGCTCACGGCTCAAGGGTTGCAAATGAATGTCACCGGTTCTCGGGGGGCCGGATTATATCTGGCAAACAGCAGTGTCGCCGCGATTGATAATATGACCATCACAGGCCAGGGAAGCGCGGATGGACTGGTGCTTGATGGTAGCTGGTCTGGCATGGGTAGCCTGGCAAAGGCAGATGTCACTGATGGGACGATTAAGATCGATTCTGGCGAAGCCATTCGAGCCAGCGCGGGCGAACTGAACTTAAAGAATGTGTCGGCCAGTACCCAGGGCAATAGCAGCTATGCAGTCAATGTTAACTCAAATGCAAAAGTCGTTATTGAGGGAGGAGATTATTCTACGCAGGGCACATATAGCGATGCAGTTTGGGTCGCCTCATCGGATTCCTCCGTTACAGTGGACAGCGCTACCATTACTACTCAAGGTGACCGTTCTAGTGCGGTTAATGCTCAGCGAGGCACAGCAAGCGTCACGAATAGCACTCTTGAAGCGCAAGGTGAAAATGCCTACGGATTGTATACCGAAAACCAGATTCAGGGTGATGGACTGGCGGTCACAACTTCGGGAACAGGTGGTGCGGGGATGTTTACGGCGCTTGGAGGGCAAGGGAGGCTGAATAACAGCACAATTGCAACGTACGGTAAGCTGGCTCCCGGCCTGCTGGTATACCCTGGTTCAAAAATCACCGCCAATAATGTGGAGGTCAATACCGCAGGCGATGAAAGCTTTGGGGTGTGGAACTACGCCGGCACACTGGATATCAGCAATAGTTTCATCTCCACTTCTGGCTATAGGGCTAGTGGATTGTTTGTGAATGGCTATTCCTCATCGCTGAAAAACGATGTATCGCTGGATAATGTGACACTTCGCGCAGATCAGGCACAGGCGATTCAAGTTGATACCTCCAATCTGTCGCTGGAAGTAAAGCACTCCATACTGACAGGAGGGAATGGTCAATTGATGACGGTCAGTAATTATGAAGACGCGCTCGATCCTGCCAATAATCTCTATAGCAACGTAACCTTTAACGCAGTAAACAGCACGCTAAACGGCGATATCTCTGTGTCAGATCCGGGTAACGCTGTAGTGGTGAGTCTTACATCTGGCTCGGTGCTGACGGGAGCGGTTACTCATACAACTTCTCTCGGGCTTGATGACAGTAGCCGCTGGAACATGAGCAACAGCTCAAGCGTCGGACAACTGATCAATAACGGCACAATTACATTTTCTGACGTAAACAAGTTCGACACCCTTACCGTAACGGGCAATTACGCGGGTGATGGTGGTCTGCTGGTGATGAATAGTGTGTTAGGTGATGACGGTTCACCATCAAACAAACTGATTGTCGGTGGGGATGTTCTCCAGGGAACAACCCGCATTTCCATTAATAATCTTGGTGGAGGTGGCGCGAAAACCATTGAAGGTATTGAAATTGTTGATGTTGGCGGTACTTCCATCGGCAGCTTTGTTAAGTCGGGCCGTATTGTTGCAGGGGCATATGATTACGATCTCGTTCGTAAGGGGGAAAGCTGGTATCTGACCAGCCAGTTAACGCCGGCTGACCCCGCGCCGGCACCAGTTTCCGAGTCGCCGGCTGCTATTCGTCCGGAAGGCGGAAGCTACATCGCAAATCTGGCGGCGGGAAATACCCTGTTTATGATGACGCTGCACGATCGACTTGGGGAGCCGCAATTTAGCGATGCGCTCCTGAGTCAGAGGGAAGTCACCAGCCTGTGGCTACGGCAGGTCGGCGGGCATAACGTGTGGCGCGACGGTAGCGGGCAGTTAAAAACCCAAAGCAATCGTTATGTGGCACAGCTGGGAGGAGATGTCGCGCGCTGGAGTACCGATGGTGCAGATCGCTGGCATGTCGGGTTTATGACAGGCTATGCCAATAGCCACAGCACGACAGATAGCCGCGTAAAAGGTTATCACTCGAAGGGCTCAGTTGAAGGGTATAGCGTTGGGGGTTATGCCACATGGTATGCGAACAAAGAAAACCATACAGGGGCCTGGCTGGATAGCTGGTTGCAATATAGCTGGTTTAATAATGAAGTAAGCGGCGAAGAACTGGCGGCTGAAACTTATAAGTCGCACGGGTTCACCGCTTCGCTGGAAGGCGGTTACACCTGGAAGGCCGGTCAGTTCTCGGGCAGCCATGGCACACTTAATGAGTGGTTTGTTCAGCCGCAGGTTCAGGCGGTGTGGATGGGCGTACGGGCCGACAATCACCGGGAAGCAAATGGCACCCGGATACGGGGCGAGGGCGACGGGAACTGGATGACCCGAGTGGGCATTAAAACCTGGCTTAACGGTCACCATGTGCGCGATAACGGCAAGCAGCGTGAATTCCAGCCTTATCTCGCACTGAACTGGTTGCATAACACGCGAAACTTTGCCACGAAAATGGATGATGTCCGGGTAAGCCAGGATGGTGCGACAAATCTGGCTGAAGTTAAGGTCGGGTTGGAAGGGAAAATTAACCCGCGCATGAATGTCTGGGGTAATGTCGGCGTACAGATAGGCGATGCTGGCTATAGCGACACTGCCGCGCTATTTGGAATGAAATATAACTTTTAACAACCAGCTCTTGTCATGCAGCAGTTTGATGACGATGAAAGGCGGGGCTGTATTCGATTTGAACAAGCACTGTCACCGGCCTGGTACTGGCTACGCTCAGATAGACTGGAATGCGCCTGAATTAGCTGTTGCCTGTTCGTCCGGTGGATATTAACCAGGGCAAAGGCTAATCAATCTGATGTTGAAAGAGAGTAAGACCTACCGCTCAGAGCGTATTTAAACAGCGCTTGCGTTGGCCCGGGGAGGCGAATAATCGAATGCGTTCGATGAGGAGTTCGTACGTAGAAAAGCAAAAACCCGCCTTATGGGCGGGTTCTTTAAATAGTGGTGCCCGGACTCGGAATCGAACCAAGGACACGGGGATTTTCAATCCCCTGCTCTACCGACTGAGCTATCCGGGCAACGGGGCGCATTAAACCGTAAAGGCTGATAAGCGTCAACGGCTTTCTGTGAAAAAGTTACGGAAATGCGGTTGATCGCCTGCTTTTTACCCATCCTGGCGAAAAATTATTAAGTTAATGCGCCATTTCGACGACAAAGCGCGATATGCAGCACATCTTCCGCCAGCCGACGGGCGATAGCCACATCCTGTTGGTTGCGTTTCACCAGCAGTTTGCTCAGACAGCCTTCCAGCACCAGCTCCATCTGGTCGGCCACTAGCGTCGGATTATCGGTGCCCAACAGCGTCAGCAGTTCATGGGTATATTGCCAGGAGGCGCGCTTTTGCTGTTCAGCCAGCTGATGCACCGGATGATCCGGCTGCGGATAAAAACTGCAGGCGGCAATAAATAAACAGCCCGGAAAGCGACCGTTGCCGACCGACTCTTCCAGCACTTTATAACGCGCCAGCAGTTTTTCCTCGGCGCTAAGGGTGTCATCCAGCAGGAGCTGACGACGCCAGCTATCGATCTGTTGACCATGATAGCGCAGTGCGTCATACAGCAACGCCTCACGGTCGGGCCAGAAACGTTTTAGTTGATCATAAGGGACCGCAACCTGACCAGCCAGCTCCTCCAGCGAGACGGTGCCCGCGAGACCATTATGTTCCAGTACGTTTAGTGCGTGGTCGAGTACCTGTTCACGTTGCACGTAAAACCTCTCCTGTAAGCGTTTCTCTGTCGGTAAATCGGCAGTCACGTTCATTGAACCAGACTCCAGTGTCGTTTACCGCGCCAGTTTCTGCAAATGCGCCTGAAACGCGGCGGCGTCCAGATAACCTGTCACGCGCGAGCCAGGGATCTCTTTGCCCTGTGCATCAAAAAACAGAATAGTGGGCAGCCCCAGCACCTGTAAACGCTGCAACAGCGCGCTATCCTGCTGGCTGTTGGCGGTAACGTCCGCCTGCAGCAGCACCATCGACATCAACGCCTGCCGCACGCCGGCGTCGCTGAAGGTATACTTGCTGAACTCTTTACAGGCGACGCACCAGTCGGCATACAGATCCAGCATGGTTATTTTGCCCTGCGCCTGCCGTAGCCGGGCATCCAGCTGTGCGACGCTGCTCACGCGAGTGAAGTTCAGATCCATATGCGCAGCGGCAGGTGTCTGCGTGCCGAAGGCCCATTGCTGCAAAGGCTGTGCGCTGACCAGCGCCGCCGCCAGCAGCAGCACCTGCGCCACGCGTAACCAGCCACGCCGCGCCTGCAGGCTGATAATAAATGCCCAGGCAAAAAAGCTGACTGCCAGCAGGCTCCAGAGCCGCAGCCCCCAGCTATCGCCAAGGATACGCTCCAGCAGAAACACCGGCAGCGCCAGAATGACAAAGCCGAAGCCTTCTTTAACCGTCTGCATCCACGGGCCGCTTTTCGGCAGCAGGCGACTGCCACACAGCGTAACGGCAATCAGCGGCAGGCCCATCCCCAGGGCGTACAGCCACAGCGTACCTGCGCCCGCCAACATATTGCCGCTTTGGGCAATATAAAGCAGGATGGCGCTGAGCGGCGCAGTGGTGCAGGGAGAACAAATCAAGCCCGCCAGCGCGCCCATCAAAAATACGCCGGGCAGGGAACCGCCGCGTTGACGGTTGCTCCACAGCGTCAGGCGCGTTTGCAGGCTGGCAGGCAGCTGCAGAGTAAAGAGGCCGAACATCGAGAGCGCCAGCAGCACAAACAGCAGCGAGAGCGTGATCAGCACATACGGATGCTGCAGCGCCGCCTGAAAGCGTAAGCCTGCGGCAGCAACCACCACGCCCAATAGCGTATAGGTCAGCGCCATGCCCTGTACGTAGACCATCGACAGCGCCAGCAGGCGGCCGCTCGATAGCTGACGGTTGCCGCCAAGAATGATGCCGGAAATCAGTGGATACATCGGCAATACGCAGGGCGTAAAGGCAACGCCAATACCAATCAGCAACGCCCACAAGGGTGAGAAGGGCAGCGGCGTGCTCTCCGTTAGCGACGTCGTGGCGGCAGAAGAGGTAACCGGCGCTGCAGCGTCGAAAGCGGGAGCTGGCTTCGTGGATGCCGCCGCTACCGCCGTCAGTGGAATTTCACGCGTTTCCGGCGGGTAGCAAAAGCCCGCTGCGGCGCAACCCTGATAGCGCAGCGTCACGCTGGCATTATCGCCTGCTTCAGCAATGGTTACCGGGATGGTCAGATCATGCGGATAGATTTCGCTCCTGCCGTAAAACTCATCCTCATGCGGCTGGCCCGTCGGCAACTGCAGCGGAGCCAGCTTCGCCTGCTTTGCGGTCAGGCTGATTTGCTGGCGGTAGAGGTAATAGCCTGGTTTCACCTGCCAGCGCAGCGTTAAACGATCGCCTTGCTGACTGAAATCAAAGGAGAAGGCCTCATTAACCGGCACAAAGCCGCTTTGTGAACCTTTATCAAACAGCCCGGCCTGAGCGGGCAAACAAAGAAAGGCGCTAATGAACAATAATATTATCGAAGCGATGCGCTGAGCCATGACAGGTAATCACTCTCTCCATGTTGTACCGGTAATACCAGCAGTTCAGGCGTATCGTAAGGGTGTTCCACTTTTAACAGGTCGATTAACGCCTGCTGATGGGTGACATCGCTTTTAAGCAGCATCTGCACTTCGCTGGCGCTTTCACGCTCTCCTTGCCATACATAGTATGAAGTGGCTCCCGGTAACACGGTTACGCAGGCGGCAAGCCGCGCCGAGAGCGCTTTATCGGCCAGCTGTTCGGCGGTGGCGCTGTCGGGGGCGGTACAAAGAACAATGACGGCGGTAGATAAAGTCATGGCTCGCTCCTGAGACTAAAAAAGCAATCATAGCATGGGGTGATGCGGATATTTTTGACTGGTGGTAAGCAGAGGTAACCCGGCCTGGGCCAGGTTACCGGGGACGCTACAAAAACAGCTGTCCGAACAGGAAACCAAACGCCACCGACAGCACAATCGCGAGCGTGCCGGGGATCAGAAACGAGTGGTTAAAAACAAACTTGCCGATGCGCGTGGAGCCGGTGTCATCCATCTCAACCGCTGCCAGCAGGGTTGGGTAGGTGGGCAGCACAAACAGCGCGGAAACGGCAGCGAAAGAGGCCACGGCGGTGACCGGCGAGACGCCCAGCATCAGCGCAGCAGGCATCAGAGCTTTCGTGGTTGCCGCCTGGGAATAGAGCAGGGTGGAAGCAAAAAACAGCACCAGCGCCAGCATCCACGGATGATTATTCAGCAGCTCTCCGGCCAGCATCTGAATATCATTAATATGCCCTTTTACAAAGGTATCCCCCAGCCAGGCGACGCCCATCACACAGATACAGGCGCTCATGCCCGATTTAAACGTGCTGGCGCTGAGGATAGCGCTGGTATCCACTTTACAGCTCAGGCAGATCAGCGTGGCGATGGTCAGCATAAACACCACAATCGCTTCGTTGCGCGGCAGCAGCGGATTCTGGATCAGGCCGACATTTTCGCTGATTGCGGTGGCATAAAGCATGACGGCCACAATACCGATTAGAAACAGTAGCACCGAGCGTTTTGCGCCCGGCTTCTCTTCAAAAACCTGCGAGCCGCGCAACGTCACTTCCCCTTTTGCCAGACGCGCCTGATAAATCGGATCGTCCTGCAGCTCTTTGCCGAGAAAGTTTGTTACCAGCGCCGCCACGAAAATCGCCGCCATGGTAGAAGGAATTGCCACGCCCAACAGCGCCAGATAGCCGATACCGCGTGGCTCAAGAATCCCGGCGAAATAGACCACGGCGGCGGAAATCGGTGAGGCGGTAATGGCAATCTGCGACGCGACAACAGCGATAGATAGCGGGCGTGACGGACGCACGCCTTGCTCTTTGGCGACCTCGGCGATAACCGGCAGCGTAGAGAACGCGGTATGGCCGGTACCTGCCAGCAGCGTCATACAATAGGTCACCAGCGGCGCGAGAAAAGTAACGTAGCGGGGATGCTTACGCAGCAGCCGCTCAGCAAGGCTCACCAGGTAATTCATACCGCCCGCTACCTGCATGGCGGCAATAGCGGAAATCACGGCCATAATAATTTCGATGACATCGAAAGGAATGGCCCCCGGCTTCATTTGGCACAATAGCGCCAATACCAGCACGCCCAGACCGCCCGCAAAGCCGATGCCGATACCCCCCAGCCTGGCGCCCAGATAGATCGCCAGCAGGACGATAACCAGCTCTACTCCCACCATAATATGACCCCTTATAAAGATGATAAAAATAATAAAAAAAAGTTAAAAATTTGTATGCTGCGGCAATAAAAAAGGCACGTTGTTCAGCGAACAGACGTGCCTGCAATGCGTTAAGAGTCGGGCTTAATTTTCATTTTCATCGGTATAGCGTTTTGCTTTATAAACAGGACGCATCAGGTTAGGAACGGAAAAGATATCGTCCAGTTCGGCTTCGGTCAGCAGACCGCGCTCCAGCACCACATCTCTGACGCTTTTGCCGGTTTCAGCACAGATTTTACCGACAATATCACCGTTATGGTGACCAATATAAGGGTTGAGATAGGTCACGATACCGATAGAGTTAAACACGTACGCTTCACAAACCGCTTTATTGGCGGTAATGCCGTCAACGCATTTTTCCAGTAGGTTATAGCAGGCATTGGTCAGGATCTGAATAGATTCAAACATCGCCTGGCCGATTACCGGTTCCATCACGTTAAGCTGAAGCTGACCCGCCTCGGAGGCCATGGTCACGGTGGTGTCATTGCCGATCACTTTAAAGCAAACCTGGTTTACTACTTCCGGCACCACCGGGTTCACTTTGGCTGGCATAATAGAAGAACCGGCCTGCAGCTCCGGCAGATTGATTTCATTCAGGCCGGCGCGCGGACCCGAAGAGAGCAGGCGTAAATCGTTGCAGATTTTCGACAGCTTGACCGCCAGGCGTTTCAACGCGGAATGCACCATCACATAGGCGCCGCAGTCGGACGTTGCTTCGATCAGATCCTCAGCGGGCGTAACCGGCAGATTAGTGACCTCGGCCAGTTTTTCTACCGCCAGTTGCTGGTAGCCCTCCGGCGTATTCAGACGCGTGCCGATGGCCGTGGCGCCAAGGTTAACCTCCAGCAGCAGCTCGGCGGTGCGGGTAATGTTTTTAATCTCTTCTTTCAGCAGGACGTTAAAGGCGTGGAATTCCTGACCCAACGTCATCGGCACGGCATCCTGTAGCTGCGTGCGGCCCATCTTCAGAATCGTTTCAAACTCAACGGCTTTACGCTCAAAACCGTCGCCTAACTGAGCGATCGCATCCAGCAGTTTCAGAATGGAAGCGTAAACCGCGATACGAAAGCCGGTAGGATAAGCGTCGTTGGTGGACTGGCATTTATTGACGTGGTCATTCGGGTTCAGAAACTGATATTCCCCTTTCTGGTGCCCCATCAGTTCAAGCCCGATATTAGCCAGCACCTCGTTGGTGTTCATATTTACCGAGGTGCCTGCGCCCCCCTGATAGACATCAACCGGAAACTGGTCCATGCATTTGCCGTTATTCAATACCTCATCACACGCCTGGATAATGGTATTGGCAATATGACGAGGGATGGTCTGCAGCTCTTTATTGGCCAGCGCTGCCGCTTTCTTCACCATTACCATGCCGCGCACAAACTCAGGAATGTCGCTGATTTTATGGCTGCTGATACAGAAATTCTCAATCGCACGCAAAGTATGAACGCCGTAATACGCATCCGCCGGAACTTCACGCATGCCTAACAGGTCTTCTTCGATACGAATGTTATTTGCCATGGGAACCTTCTTGTTAGAGCTACCGGTTACATCGTTACAGGTGATGTGGTTATCGTGTCGAATTAAGCCCGGCAGATAAATTGTCCCTTATCGGCCTGGCCGCACAATCATAGGCTTAAGCGACACAAATATCTGAGTCCAGATCGCGATTCGAAGAAAAGCTGACGCAGAGCCAGCTTTCGGCTGTGATCATAATCCCAAAATCGTCGCAGGTGGGAAAAATCCAGCACCCTGGTTGAAAATTAACGTATGCGCACCCATCTCTGTAGCTTATCTGCGCCATAGTTTGCTATGACGTTAACGCGACAACGCAGGTTGATCGCGTTTGAACCGAAGAATATCGCCGCTGCGCCGCAGGCGTGGCAGCCCGACTAAAGGAGAATACGGTGCGCTGGTTACCGTTATTAATACTGTTTTTATTCGCCTGGATTGAGATCACCCTGTTTATTCAGGTGGCGCACGTAATGGGCGTCTTGCTGACGATGCTGCTGGTGATCTTTACCTCTGCCATCGGCGTGTCGCTGGTAAAAAATCAGGGCGTGAAGAACTTTCTGCTAATGCAGCAGAAGCTGGCGCAGGGCGAGAGCCCGGCGGAAGAGATGATCAAAAGCGTTTCGCTGATTATCGCCGGTTTCCTGCTGCTGTTGCCGGGATTTTTTACCGACTTCCTTGGCCTGCTGTTACTGCTGCCGCCGGTACAAAAACATCTGACCCTGAAGCTGATGCCGCACCTGCGCGTCTGGCGCGGGCCGGGGGCTGGCCCGGACAGCGGCTACACCATGGAAGGCGAATACGAGCGTAAAGACAGCGATCGTATTGGTCACGATAAAGATCGTCAGGATCGTTAAAATTTTACTCTGAAGATGGCGGCAATGAGCCGCCATGTTTTTTTCTGCAGCCGCTTAGCCGGGTCGGCAAATTGATCCCAAACAAAAATTTTTTTTTGTATTGCCCCTTGAAAGCGATGACGGCTGTCCCTATCTCTTGAGCCACGAGGCCGGAAGCCCATAAGCCCGGCATTCATCCCTAAAATGACTGATTGGACTTCTCAAAGGAGAGCTATCAAATGAACATTCGTCCATTGCACGATCGCGTAATCGTCAAGCGTAAAGAAGTTGAATCCAAATCTGCTGGCGGCATCGTTCTGACCGGCTCCGCTGCGGCTAAATCTACCCGTGGCGAAGTGTTGGCTGTGGGCAATGGTCGCATCCTGGAAAACGGCAGCGTGAAGCCGCTGGATGTGAAAGTGGGCGACGTTGTGATTTTTAACGAAGGTTACGGCGCGAAAACCGAGAAGATCGATAACGAAGACGTGTTGATCATCTCTGAAAGCGACATTCTGGCAATCGTTGAAGCCTGATTAGGCAAAAACCACATCGAACATACGAATTTAAGGGAAATTTCAAATGGCAGCTAAAGACGTAAAATTCGGTAATGACGCGCGTGTAAAAATGCTGCGCGGCGTGAACATCCTGGCAGACGCAGTTAAAGTTACTCTGGGCCCGAAAGGCCGTAACGTAGTGCTGGATAAATCTTTCGGTTCGCCGACCATCACTAAAGATGGCGTCTCCGTTGCACGTGAAATCGAACTGGAAGACAAGTTCGAGAATATGGGCGCGCAGATGGTGAAAGAAGTCGCCTCTAAAGCGAATGACACCGCAGGTGACGGTACCACCACCGCAACCGTACTGGCTCAGTCTATCGTTAACGAAGGCCTGAAAGCGGTTGCTGCTGGCATGAACCCGATGGACCTGAAACGCGGTATCGATAAAGCTGTTATCGCCGCTGTTGAAGAGCTGAAAGCACTGTCCGTACCTTGCTCTGACTCTAAAGCTATTGCTCAGGTTGGTACCATCTCCGCGAACTCTGATGAGTCTGTCGGTACCCTGATTGCTCAGGCAATGGAAAAAGTGGGTAAAGAAGGCGTTATCACCGTTGAAGAAGGCACCGGTCTGCAGGACGAGCTGGACGTGGTTGAAGGTATGCAGTTCGATCGCGGCTACCTCTCTCCTTACTTCATCAACAAGCCGGAAACTGGCGCAGTAGAACTGGACAGCCCGTTCATCCTGCTGGTTGATAAGAAAGTCTCTAACATTCGTGAACTGCTGCCGGTACTGGAAGCAGTAGCGAAAGCCAGCAAGCCGCTGCTGATCGTTGCTGAAGACGTTGAAGGCGAAGCGCTGGCTACGCTGGTGGTGAACACCATGCGCGGCATCGTGAAAGTAGCTGCGGTGAAAGCGCCGGGCTTCGGCGACCGTCGTAAAGCGATGCTGCAGGATATCGCTATCCTGACTGGCGGTACCGTTATCTCTGAAGAGATCGGTATGGAGCTGGAAAAAGCAACGCTGGAAGACCTGGGTCAGGCTAAACGCGTTGTGATCAACAAAGACACCACCACCATCATCGATGGCGTGGGTGAAGAAGGCGCTATCCAGGGCCGCGTTTCTCAGATCCGTCAGCAGATCGAAGAAGCAACCTCTGACTACGATAAAGAAAAACTGCAGGAGCGCGTAGCGAAACTGGCAGGCGGCGTAGCCGTACTGAAAGTTGGCGCAGCAACTGAAGTTGAAATGAAAGAGAAAAAAGCACGCGTTGAAGATGCCCTGCACGCAACCCGTGCTGCGGTGGAAGAAGGCGTGGTAGCTGGCGGTGGTGTTGCTCTGGTTCGCGTTGCAGCGAAACTGTCTGAGCTGACTGGCCAGAACGAAGACCAGAACGTGGGTATCAAAGTTGCGCTGCGCGCAATGGAAGCTCCGCTGCGTCAGATCGTTTCCAACGCCGGTGAAGAGCCGTCCGTTGTGGCTAACATGGTTAAAGCTGGCGACGGTAACTACGGTTACAACGCGGCTACCGAAGAGTACGGCAACATGATCGACTTCGGTATCCTGGATCCGACCAAAGTAACCCGTTCTGCGCTGCAGTACGCGGCTTCTGTCGCTGGTCTGATGATCACCACCGAATGTATGGTGACTGACCTGCCGAAAGACGACAAAGGCGACTTAGGTGCTGCTGGTGGTATGGGCGGCATGGGCGGTATGGGCGGCATGATGTAATTGCCCCCAACGGCTTAGGTTGTCTAAACCCCCTGTCAGAAATGGCAGGGGGTTTTTCTTTTGCCGCTGAAAAAGGTATAAGTAAACGCGCAGGTTTATACTGAACGTTTGTGGCAAGGGATGTTTAAGAAAACGCTCTCTTTTCTGATACGCTCAGACCGGATGATACTGACGATAATAAATGAGGAATCACATGCGGATTAAAGTCTTGCTGGGGCTTTCTGCAGCAGCGTTGCTGCTGGCGGGTTGTAGCACCTCCAAAGATCTAAGTGCGGCTGGCCAGCGCGTCACCTTTACCGATCAGCAACCGGGCAGTACCTGCCAGCTCCTGGGTGAACTCACCGGTAGCCAGAGCAACTGGCTGAGCGGCGCTGGTGGTGAAAACAGTTCTCTGCGCGGCGCGGCAAATGATTTACGCAACCGGGCGGCGGAGATGGGCGGCAATGTGATTTATGGCGCAACCAGCCCTACGCAAAATATCTGGTCCAGCTTCGCTCCGCTCGATAGCAAAATGACCGGCCAGGTCTACAAGTGCCCGTAAGCCTTTTTTACCAGCCATAATCTGTAGCGTTAAGCCGGTGCCTGCTGTGATATTTCCGGTTTAACGCTGTTATAAGATTATTTCTTCAGAGCCGCCCGTTCAGCACGTGCCTGTGCCAGTTCTTGCTCAATTTCCCGCAGGTCAGCCTGTTTTTCTTTTAGCTTGCGCTGATATTTTTTTACCTTATCCTGTCGGCCTGATGCCTGCGCTTCATGTAAATCCGTCTGCACTTCTCGCAGCTCATCCTGTTTTTTAGCCCACTTTTTCTCCAGTTTGGCAACATCCTTTTGCGCACTGGCGATAACCCTGTCATGGGTACAGTGGGCTTGAACTTCTGCCAGCGCCTGTTTCAGGCCGTTCACTTTATGGGTATTACCATAATGCCGGGCAATGCCGATCTCCTTCTCAAGTACCGCACGTTTAGTGGCACAGTCATTGTTGCTGGCATAGGCGAAATGAGCCATGCCGGTGAGAATAATGGCGGAAAATAGCGCAAGTTTTTTCATCGTAACTCCTTGTAAAAAATTATTATCCAGAATTTTTCTTTATATTCACAAACAGCAGTAGATTAAACAGTAAATAAATAAGGTAAAATCCGGCAGTGCCTTATCTTCCCGAATAACAGCGTTTATCCTGAACATCTGGCGCTATTTACATAATTATCAGCAAAGATTATTTATCCCTAGAAAGGAAAGGCCCGGCTATTGTCGATTAAAGACAGCTGCGCTGGCTATTTAATTTTCTTTATAGGTTCTTTTATTGAGATTTATCTTTTTCGGCTACAGATAGAACTGGTATTTATTAATATTTTCATTACTTATTTAATAAATAAGTAAAATAGCATTAAATAAGACAGAGTTATTGTCCTTAAAAAAGGTGAGCGACAGTCACATTACTTTTGGCCAGAGAAATATTGTCCGGTAATAAGATCATTACCGGACGTCCAGTCAGGATTGTCTGAGCTGTAAATCAAGCGGTGTTTTGCTCGGCTCGCCACCGATTTCCCTTGCCAGTTTCGGCACCAGATAACCGGAGACCAGCGCCAGCAGCTGTCGCATAATGGCGCGGGCCGTCTCGTCCGGAACATAGAAATGCGCTGCGCCCTGCACTTTATCCAGCACGTGCAGGTAATAAGGCAGTACGCCAGCATCAAACAGCGCATTGCTGAGCGCCGCCAGCGTGTGTGCGTCATCATTGATGCCGCGCAGTAAGACGCTTTGATTAAGCATGGTTACGCCAGCGCGCTTCAGCATGGCGATACCGTGGCGTAGCGCGTCATCAATCTCCTGCGCATGGTTGATATGGGTCACCATAAGCACCTGCAGACGCGAGCTTGCCAGACGCTGGCACAAACTCTCCGTGATCCGTGCCGGGATCACTACCGGCAAACGACTGTGAATACGCAGACGCTTTAAATGCGGGATCGCTTCCAGTTCGCCGATCAGCCAGTCCAGCTCATGATCCTTTGCCATCAGCGGATCGCCGCCGGAGAAAATGATCTCATCCAGCTCCTGATGATCGCGGATATAGTCCAGCGCGCGCTGCCAGTTGCGCTTGTTGCCCTGATTATCCTGATAGGGAAAATGACGGCGGAAGCAGTAGCGGCAGTTCACCGCACAGCCGCCTTTTACCAGCAACAGCGCCCGATTTCTGTATTTATGCAGCAGCCCAGGCACAACGCTGCTCTGCTCATCCAGCGGATCGGTACTGTAGCCGGGCGCATCAATAAACTCCTGGCGATCGGTGATCACCTGCAGCAGCAGGGGATCGTTGGGATCGCCTTTTTTCATGCGTTGCGCAAAGGCACGCGGCACGCGCAGGGCAAAAAGCCGACGAGCATCCTCTCCGGCAGTCAGATGTGGATGGTGATCCAACGCTAAAAAGCGTAGTAATTCATGGGGTTCAGTGATGACGTCTGCAAGTTGTTGCAACCAATCTTCTCTGGATGGGGTATTTAGGGTTACAATGTGTGCCATTTTTTTGGCTAAGTACCAGTATTAATTGTAGAGGGCCTTTATGGCGACTTATTCTAGCAACGATTTTCGCAACGGTCTCAAAATCATGTTCGAAGGCGAGCCTTACGCTATCGAATCCAGTGAGTTTGTTAAACCGGGCAAAGGGCAGGCGTTCGCACGCGTTAAGATGCGTCGTCTGCTGACCGGCAAGCTGATCGAAAAAACTTTTAAATCTACCGACTCCGCCGAAGGCGCTGACGTGGTAGATATGAACCTGACTTACCTCTATAACGACGGTGAGTTCTGGCACTTCATGAACAATGAAACCTTCGAACAGCTGGCTGCTGATGCGAAAGCCGTAGGTGAAAATGCGAAATGGCTGCTGGATCAGGCCGAGTGCATCGTGACCCTGTGGAACGGTAGCCCGATTGCCGTTACGCCGCCGAACTTTGTTGAGTTAGAAATCGTTGATACCGATCCGGGCCTGAAAGGCGATACCGCAGGTACTGGCGGCAAACCGGCCACCCTGACCACCGGCGCGGTGGTAAAAGTTCCGTTATTTGTGCAGATCGGCGAAGTGATCAAAGTCGATACGCGCTCTGGCGAATACGTATCTCGCGTAAAATAAGCTTTTATCAGGCGCATCTCCCGGATGCGCTTTTTTATTGCGGGTCATTTCCTTTGCGGTTACGGGCAAGCTGTTAATTTCCGGCTATGCTTTAGTTGCTGTACTTTCAACTGTAACCAACAAGGAAATGGCTATGTCTAAGAAAAGTATTGTTGCTATCTTTTCCGCTCTGATTCTTACTACTCTGCTCTCCGCTTGTAATACTACGCGCGGCGTAGGCGAAGATGTTGAAGCTGGCGGTGAGGCGATTCAGCGCGGCGCCCAGTAAATTGAACGGTGCGGAACGCTGTTCCGTACCGGCATTTAAGCCTGCCCGCACCGTTAATCTTTGCTCACCACTCTGCTCTAATCACCTGTTTACGGTGCCGTCACGCCGTCCTGTTTTACCCATATCAGCTTATCCACCGGAAAACCGGCCGTGCGCGCCTGTGTGGTGAGCTGCTGTTTAACGGACTCATCCAGTTGCGGAGTTCGCGACAGGATCCACAGATAATTATGGTTCGGCCCGCAGACCAGCGCATAGCGATAGTCGCTGTCGAGCGCAATCACGTTATAACCAGCATAAAAAGGGCCAAAGAAAGAGACTTTCAGGGCCGCACGCTGCGGCGAACCGGTAAAGTAAGCTTTTCCGATGCTCTCTTTCCAGCGCTGTTTCTCAGGGCTGTAACCACGATTAATGACCTTCAGACCGCCGTCGTCCCGTTTGCTGTAAGTGGCAGTGACATGATCAAGACCGCGTTCGAAGCGGTGATCGAGGCGGGCAATTTCATACCAATGTCCCAGATAGCGATCGGCCTCAAAATTTTCCACTACCGTGACATTTTTGGGCGGAGTTGTACTGCAGGCGACCGAGAGCAGGGTGCCTACGCTGGCAATAAAACTTTTCCACAATGACATAATGCTTTCCTTATAAGTTTTAACGGCTTAAGTATAGAACGTCAAAACGTGACGCGCCGTTAACTCAAAAAAAATCATTGGATCTGCAAAAAAGCGCGCCAGGCCTGGCGGTAAGCCTGTGTAAACCCGTTAAAGCCGTGTGTTTCTGCGCCGATAACCTTTCTACTTGAATAACAGTCAGTGAAGAATTTCTTATCATGGCGACCATTAACACCAATCTGTTATCAGCCAACGTGCTGAAAAATCAGGCAAAGGACGCCTCTCAACTTAGTCAGACTATTGCGCGACTTTCATCGGGACTACGTATTAATAACGCGAAAGATGATGCTGCCGGCCAGGCGATTGCTAATCGTATGACTGCCAATCTTGGTGCCGATAAGGTTATTGGCCGTGGGCTGGATGATGGTATCAGCCTGTCGGAAACCGCTGACGGCGGACTGGACTCTATTTCCCAACTGTTGATCCGCGCGAAAGAGCTGGCAATCCGCTCGGTGAACGATGCGTTATCTAACAGCGATCGCCAAAGTTTGCAGGATGAGTTTCAGCAAATCAGCGACACAATCGATCAGATCGCCGGTAACACAGAAATTTTCGGTAAGTATCCGCTGGCTCCGGCACAGGCGGAACTGCCGCTGAAGCTGGGCAATGTGTCGTCGGCAAACAGTAAATTTCCGGTGCCAGGCTCCAACTATAGTTTTACGTCCGGGATCGTTTCACTGACTTATATTCCGGCGGGCGCGACCAATATTAATTTGCGTATCGACTCTTACTCTTACGATGACGATATCCAGATTTTTACCCGTGATGGCAAACATTTGACAGGCACGCCGTTGCAGGGCAGCGATGCTGATTCCACCTGGCTCAGCAAAGGGGTTTCCAGCGCGGCACAGGCTGACAGCAGCGTGATTACCGAAGCGAACGGCTTTTTGCCAGGTGCCAGCTATGATGACAGTCTTCTGATGCAGGGCGGCAGCAGCTATAACATCAACGGCAGCGCCACCCAGACTTATAACGGTATGACTATCACTTATAGCGGCGATGGGGATCGTTATGAAGATGCGAGCACCGGCGGCTACAACGATGGCACCGTTTCCACCGGCAATTCACGGGAAAATATCGCGATTGATAATGTGACCGAAGACCTGCTGATCATGGTGGTGGGTAACGGCTCTTTTGCGGCGCGTATGACCTGGGGAAATATGCCGACGCCGACCTATACGCCCGCAGAACCGGTCAAGGTCAGCACCCCCACGCAAATTGTAACCAGCGCCAATTTTGGCGACGATTTGCAGACCAAAACCATCCCGCCGACGCCTTCCGATAGCGCCTCGTTAGGACTGGCAGCGACGCGCCTTAATCCAAAAGAAGAGGCGACAAAAGCGCTGGGCGCGCTGGATACGGCGCTGCAAACCGTTAGCGGTTATCGTGGCGAATATGGCAGCACGATAAATAGCCTGGAATCAACCCGGGCAACGCTCTCCGCGCAAACGCAGGCGACCACCGCAGCGCGCAGCCGTATCATGGATGCAGACTATGCGCTGGAAGCCAGTAATCTGACGAAAGCGCAGATTATCCAGCAGGCCAGCAATGCGGTGCTGATTCAGGCGAACCAGCAGCCGCAGATGATGCTGTCGTTGTTGAAATAACAGCTTACAGCGTTAAAACGCCGATAGCGGCCACCACCGTAAGGATCGCCGCCAGCCCATAGAACCACCATTTGCTGGCGGGAATAGAAAACTGAAGATCGTGCGCGCCATGATGCAGGCGATGCAGCGCGCACCATAACGGCAGGACGATCGTCAGCAAAATCAGCCCGCAACCGGGAATGGTGGCGGCAAACTGCCGAATACGCTCATAGCTTAGCGCGTCGTCCGGCCACCAGCCCAGCGGCAAAAGCAGACCAATCAGCAGAACCGCAACCGGCGATACCACGGCCGCCCACATTCCCCCCGCGCTAAACAATCCCCAAAACAGCGGCTCATCCGATCGTTGTGGTTGTTGCATCCTTTCCTCCTTATTGTGCCAGAGCCAGCCACAGCGCTGTCAGCGTTACCAGCAGAGTGACGATCCACAGAGCGAAAATAATCGGCTGCGGCTTCAGCTTTTCACCTTTCACTATCACAATGGCTGCTCTGGGCGCCAGCCCGAACCAGGTTTTGCTGTGCAGCAACGCGGCAGCCAGCGTCACCAGGTTGAACAGCAATATCGCCGGATGCTGGAGAAAATCCACAAAATGCGCCCAGGACTCAGGGCCTCCCTTCAGGGCATAGAGGCCGAAAATCAGCTCCAGGCTAAACCAGAGCGCAGGCAGAGCGGTGCCTTCACGCAGCATATACAAGCGATAAAAAGCCAGCTGCCGCCACCAGTTGGTTGATACCGGCGCCAGATAAGGTTTGCGTTTACTTATCATTCACAGCTCCTTAGTGCGGTTTCAGTCGGGCGATCAGATAATCTTTGGCGCTTGCTACCTTGCCCTGCTGGATAGCCGCAGCCGGATCAACATGTTTAGGGCAGACTTCAGAGCAAAAGCCAACAAAGGTACAGGGCCAGACGCCATTGTCGCCGTTTAACAGCGGCATGCGTTCGGCCTTGCCGCGATCGCGACTGTCCAGATTGTAACGATGCGCCAGGGCGATAACGGCCGGGCCGATAAACTGCGGATTAAGAGCAAACTGTGGGCAGGCGGCATAGCACAGGCCGCAGTTAATACAGCCGGAAAACTGATGATAGCGTGCCATCTGCGTCGGGGTTTGCCGGTTGGCACCCTGCGCCGGGACGCGTGGATTGCCAATAATGTAGGGCTTAATCGCCTCCAGACTGGCGATAAAGTGGCTCATATCCACCACTAAATCGCGCTCAACCGGGAAATTAGCCAGCGGCGCGATACGCAGGCCGTCCGGGTAATCACGCAAAAAGGTTTTACAGGCGAGCTTAGGGATACCGTTAACCATCATGCCGCAGGAGCCGCAAATCGCCATGCGGCATGACCAGCGCCAGGCCAAATCCAACGCCAGATTATCTTTGATATAACCCAGCGCATCCAGCAAAGAGGTTTGGTCATCCCACGGCACCGCAAAGTGTTCATCATGCGGTTTAACGTCCTGTTCCGGGTTATAACGCTGGACAGTGATATTCAGAGTCGGCTGTTTATTCATGAGGCGTCTCCTGCGCCTGCGCGGCATCCGCCTGTGCGCCATATAAGCGCTGAGCAGGCTGCAGGCGGGTAATGGTAACAGGGGAGGTTTCGATGCGCGGCGCGCCATCGGCGTTAAAGAAGGTCAGTGTATGATGCAGATAATTTTGATCGTCGCGCTGTCGGCAGCCCTCATCCAGCCGCTGATGAGCGCCACGGGACTCTTTGCGATGCATCGCCGCATGCGCCATACATTCGGCTACGTTCAGGCTATGCTCCAGCTCAAGGCTGTAAAGCAGTTCCGTATTGAAAACGCTGCTGCTGTCGCTGATATGCAGGCGCTGGTAGCGCGTTTTTAAATCCGCCAGCGTATCGATCGTCTGCTGCATTAGCTCAGGGGTGCGATAGATCCCGCAGCCCAGTTCCATACTGCGGCCCATCTCGTCACGCAGCGCGGACCAGCGCTCGGTGCCCGGCTGATTAATACGCGCCAGCAGGCGCTGTTCCACATCTTTCGCCTGCGCGGTTAACGCCCGCTCGCTGCCGACAGGATCCTCCAGCGCCCGTTCCGCCGCCTGTTCGCCAGCCAGACGCCCAAACACCACCAGCTCCGCCAGCGAGTTAGATCCAAGTCGGTTAGCACCATGCAGGCCGATGGCGGCACACTCTCCGGCGGCAAACAGCCCGTTGATACGCGTTTCGCCGCGCGCGTCGGTTTCAATGCCGCCCATGGTGTAGTGTGCCGTCGGACGTACCGGAATTGGGGCGGTAACCGGATCGACGCCAACGTAGGCTTTGCTCAGCTCACAGATAAAAGGCAGCCGCTCATGCAGTTTCCTGGCACCGAGATGACGCAGATCGAGATGAACCACTTCGCCGCGCGGGCTGGACAGGGTGCGGCCCGCCTGCCACTCATGCCAGAACGCCTGCGACACTTTATCGCGTGGCCCCAGCTCCATATATTTGTTTTTGGGCTGGCCGGGCGGCGTTTCCGGCCCCAGGCCGTAATCCTGCAAATAGCGATAGCCATCCTTATTCACCAGAATTCCGCCTTCGCCACGGCAGCCTTCCGTCATCAGAATGCCGGAGCCAGGCAGGCCGGTGGGGTGGTACTGCACAAACTCCATGTCGCGCAGGGGAACGCCGTGACGCAGCGCCATGCCCATGCCGTCACCGGTAACGATGCTGCCGTTGGTGTTATAGCGGTAGACGCGTCCGGCACCGCCGGTGGCCAGCACTACGGCGTTGGCGCGCAGCGTGACCAGCGTGCCTTCCATCATATTCAGCGCCACCAGGCCGCCGACGCGCCCCTCATCCACCAGCAGATCCAAAACAAAATGCTCATCGAAGCGGCGAATTTGAGGATATTTCAGCGAGGTCTGAAACAGCGTATGCAGCATATGGAAGCCGGTTTTATCAGCGGCAAACCAGGTCCGCTCGATTTTCATGCCGCCGAAGCGACGCACGTTAACCGTACCGTCCTGTTTGCGGCTCCATGGGCAGCCCCACTGCTCCAGCTGGATCATTTCTTGCGGGCAGTGCTGCACAAAATAATCCACCACATCCTGCTCACACAGCCAGTCGCCGCCAGCAACCGTGTCGTGGAAATGGGCATCAAAACTGTCATGCTGCTGGGTAACGGCGGCGGAGCCCCCTTCGGCAGCCACGGTATGGCTGCGCATGGGATAGACTTTTGACACAAGGGCAATGGACAGCTGCGGTTGCGCAACGGCAGCGGCAATCGCCGCCCGTATACCTGCGCCGCCCGCGCCGACAATGATTAAATCGGCCTGAATGCTTTGCACTTAAACCTCCCTGCGAACGCGGAGTAACTCTTTCGGGTTAGTCAGTGTAGGGCAGGGTAAGTAAGGCAATTTTGATGTGTTCGATGTTTTAACCGGATAAAAGCGATGCGATTAACCGACCTATTGGCAATGCGCCTTCTGCCGCCGGGCAAAACCAGAGCAGAAGGCGAACGCGGTGAAGAGGGGTCAGACAGCTTCGTTTACCTTAAATACCCGCATCGTTTGCGCCAGCTGAGCGGCCTGCTCCTGCATGGCCTGGGCCGCCGCCGCCGACTGATTAACCAGTGCGGCATTCTGCTGGGTCACCTGGTCCATCTGGGTAATGGCGGCATTAATCTCATCAATACCAGTGCTCTGCTCGGTGCTGGCGATGGAGATTTCCCCCATGATTTCCGTCACGCTTTTTACGCTGGTCAATACTTCATTCATGGTGCTGCCGGCGTTAGCTACCTGCCTGCCGCCTTCATCAACCTTATTAACCGAATCTTCAATCAGCTGTGCGATCTCTTTGGCTGCGGAAGCAGAGCGCTGGGCCAGGCTGCGCACTTCAGCCGCGACCACTGCGAATCCGCGTCCCTGTTCACCGGCACGCGCCGCCTCTACCGCAGCGTTTAGCGCCAGGATATTGGTCTGGAAGGCGATGCCATCGATCACGCTGATAATATCGACAATTTTGCGTGATGAGTTACTGATGGTCTCCATCGTATTGACGACCTGTTTCACCGCATCGCCGCTCTGCACGGCAACTTTTGACGCCAGTGTCGCCAGTTGGTTAGCCTGATGGGCGTTATCGGCGTTCTGCTTAACCGTGGAGGTCATCTGTTCCATTGCGGCGGCGGTTTCCTCCAGCGAGCTGGCCTGCTGCTCGGTGCGTGAGGAGAGATCCATATTTCCGGCGGAGATTTCACTGGAGGCGTTAGCGATCAGATCGGTACCGGCCCGCACTTCAGTAACGATTTTCAGAAGATTATCATTCATCTTTTTCAGCGCCTGCATCAGCTGGCCGGTTTCATCCGATGAGCTGGCTTTGATTATCGTGCGCAGATCGCCAGCCGCTACGTTTTCCGCAATGCTGACGGCGGCGCGTAGCGGCTGCACAATCGAGCGGGTCAGAAAATAGCCAAGGAGCACCGCAGCGACGATGGCCAGCGCAGAGAAGATAAGCGTCATGTTGATTGCCGTGTTGGCGTCCGCCACCGCGTGTGCGCCTTCTCCCTGTAGCTGTAGGGATTGTGAATCAGCAAATTTCACTACGATATCCAGGAAGGCGTTTTGCGCCGGGGTCATTTTGCGCAGTGCATAATCAGCGGCGGCATCAATGTTGCCCCCACGGATCAGGGTAAGCAGCTGCTGGCTGGCTTCAGCAAAATTCTGCGCGGCCTCTTTTACCGCCTTAATTTTTTTCTGGCCAACAGGCGTCACCTGCAGGCGGGAAATTTTTTCAATAGCCTCATTAGTTTGCTGTGTCGCCAGCTCAAGCTGGCCAAACCGCTTTTGGTTCATCTCGGGACGGTTGGTATCAATCACCATGCCGCGCAAGTATTTGATTTGATCGTTAACGCCGTCGCGCACGTCAAATGCCAGCCTGACTTTGATATAGCGATCGTTAACGATATTTTCTACTGCGGTATTAATATTATTTATTTTAATTATTGCTGTGGCACTCACAATTATTAACAGCAAGATTACTAAACTGAATGCCGCGCCGAGGCGAAAGCCAACTTTCATATTCTTTACCGATCTCATAGTCCGTATCCCTTTGCATGGAGTAGATCAATGCAACTAGCTAAAAATATCACTCATCCCAGTGCAATATGCTGGGAATGTCGGGTTGTTACATCTTCGTTAGCGGCTGATGCTATTTCTTTGCAACAGAGCGGCTGATGACACCGCCTTCGCTGGCATTAGATATGAGCCCAGTTTTCGCGCAACGAGTCCCCCCCACCATCGGCAGCATTCGGAAAAACTTGATAAAGCATTGATTAAAAATATGTATGCCCGCGGCACCCAATAATGGGAGGCAGCGGCGGCGTTTATTTTTCGCTGCGGCAAAAAAGAAAAATAGTCGATTTTATTAGCGCAAATTTGTCTGCCAACGGCGTTACGAGTAGACTGCATCCCCTTGTTTGACTGAGGAGTAAACCCCATGAGCGAGACGGCAAGCTGGCAGCCGAGCGCACCCATCTCTAACCTGTTGAAACGCGCGAAAATCCTTGCGGAAATTCGACGTTTCTTTGCCGATCGCGGCGTACTGGAGGTGGAAACCCCGGCGATGAGTCAGGCAACGGTAACCGATATTCATCTGGTCACCTTCCAGACCCGCTTTGTCGGACCCGGCGCGTCGCAGGGGTTAGATCTCTGGTTAATGACCAGCCCGGAATATCATATGAAACGTCTGCTGGCCGCAGGCAGCGGGCCGATCTACCAGATGGGCCGCAGTTTCCGTAATGAAGAAGCGGGACGCCACCATAATCCGGAGTTCACCATGCTGGAGTGGTATCGCCCGCATTATGATATGTACCGCCTGATGAATGAGGTGGACGATCTGCTACAGCAGGTGCTGGAGTGCCAGCCAGCGGAATCGCTCTCTTATCAGCAGGCGTTTATCCGTCATCTGGAGATTGATCCACTCTCAGCGGATAAGGCACAACTGCGTGAAGTGGCCGAGAAGCTGGGCGTAGGCGATTTAGCGAATGCCGAAGAGGATCGCGATACGCTGCTGCAGCTGCTGTTTATGCTGGGCGTGGAAACGAAGATTGGTCAGGATAAACCCACCTTTATTTACCATTTCCCGGCAACGCAGGCTGCGCTGGCGGAAATCAGCACCGAGGACCATCGCGTCGCGGAGCGGTTTGAAGTCTATTTCAAAGGGATCGAGCTGGCGAACGGCTTCCGTGAACTGACCGATGCGCGCGAACAGCGTCAGCGCTTTGAACAGGATAACCGTCGCCGCGCCGCGCGTGGCCTGCCGCAGCAGCCGATTGACAACAATCTGCTGGCCGCGCTGGAACATGGCATGCCCGCCTGTTCCGGCGTCGCGCTTGGCGTTGATCGTCTGGTAATGCTGGCGCTGAAGGCGGAATCCCTGAGCGAAGTGATTGCTTTCCCGGTTGACCGCTGTTAAACCCATCCGGCAGGCGTGCGTTTAACGCCGCCTGCCGTTAAGCCAGCGATCGGCTACAGCCCGCCCGATTTAAAGGTATGCGAGGCGGGTGAGCCGTTACTGGCTGGGTTCCGCTTCGCCGCCGTCTCCATACGTACCTGGAATGGCGGGAACGGCATCTCAATATCGTGCTCACGGAAGCCCTTCAGGATCAGCTGATGCAGCTCATGACGCAGCGGCATGCGATGCACCATCTCCGCCGCGTGAATACGTAGCTCAAACAGCTGGATGCCCTGCTGCAAATCCACCAGGAACACTTCCGGCACGGGCGTATCCAGCACATAGGAACAGCGTTCGCAGGCGCGTTGCAAAATCGTCGTAACCTGTTCGCTGTCTACGCCCGCTGGCGCAGGCACGGTAAGCACCACGCGCGTTACCGAGTCAGAAAGCGACCAGTTAACAAACTGCTCGGTAATAAACGCCTTATTCGGCACGATAATCTCTTTGCGATCCCAGTCGGTAATGGTGGTTGCACGCGTATTAATGCGCGTAATGCTGCCGGTGAGATCGCGGATGGTCACCGTATCGCCAATGCGAATCGGCTTTTCAAACAGAATAATCAGGCCGGAAATAAAGTTGGCGAATATCTCCTGCAGGCCGAATCCCAGCCCTACGCCCAGCGCCGCCACCAGCCACTGCAGTTTCGACCACTCAATACCGATCATGGAGAAGCCCATCAGGCCGCCAATCAGCAGCAGCAGATATTTGGTCAGCGTGGTAATGGCGTAGCCGGTGCCGGGCGTCAGGTTAAGGTGCTGTAACAGCGCCAGCTCCAGCAGAGCGGGCATGTTACGCACCAGCTGCGTGGTCACAATAAAGATCAGAATCGCGATCAGCACCGAACCCAGCGTAATCGGATGCAGGCTCTCCACGCCCTGTACCGTACTACTAACGTCCCACAGCCGAATATTCTCCAGGAAAGCGAAGGCTGAATGGATTTCAGACCACAGTACTATTACCGAGAGCAGCGCTATCAGCGTCAGTATCGAACGCACCAGCCGCAGCGACTGCGCGCTAATGGCATCGAGGTCGATCACCGGTTCGTCAATCTCGACGACGTCCGCCGTTTGTGCCGTGGTTTCTTCTTCACCGCGCGCGCGTTGCGCCAGCATTTCAGCACGACGCTGACGCGCACGATCAAAGGCGATGCGGCGGCGCTGAATCAGCATCCAGCGGCGAATAATATGGTAAATCACCAGTAGCAGGAACCAGATAGCGACGGAGGTTTCCAGCCGCGCCAGCAGCGCCTGAGCCGTAGCCAGGTAACCGGTGCAGGAGGCGAGCGCCGCCGCCAGCGGAATACAGATCAGGAGATTCCAGAAGATCCGGTTAAGAACGTTATCACCGCTGCCTTCATTATCCAGCCAGAGCGGAATACCGGCGCGTTTCAGGCTGACCGTAACCAGGCTCAGCGCCCCGCAGATCAGAATAAAGCACAGCCGTCCCAGCGTGGCAGAAAACTGGCGATCTTCCAGATTCGCGAAGGTGATCAACAGCATAATCAGCGGAACAATCAGACCGATAGAGAGCGAGTAATAGCGCATCGCGCGCGCGACCCGCAGCTGCGGCCAGCGGAAGTGGACGATAAATAAGCCGTTCGAACGCGCAAAGGCGGCGCTGATCATAAAGGCCCACAGCAGCGGCAGCGTGGCGGTAACGCCATCGCCAATGGCGACCGCCACCGGATAAGGCCAGGCATGTTGCAGGCCAAAACCAAAGGCGGCCCACAGTACCGGTAAGGGCAGGGCAACCAGAATGGACCAGAAAACAGTGCGTAGCGTCAGGGTGAAGTGATCCTGCGTTACTTTGCCCACGCGGCTGGCGGCGCGCGCCAGAAAAGCGTTGTAATGACGGCGCGAGCTGATGCTGAAGCCAACCAGCAGCACGGCACCCAGAATCGGCAACACCGTTTCACGGTTGGTTATCATCATCATCAGCGCGCCGCCCAGCTGGCCCAGCGTATCCAGCGACAGCAGCCTGGTCAGGTCACGCGCCACTTCCAGCGGATAGCTCAGGCTCAGAGGATTGACGTCGGCGGTCCAGAAAAGATAGCGGTGGGTGGCCTCTTTGATTTCACCCAGCGCATCCTCCAGCTGGCTGTTGGCGACCTTCAGCTTGGTAACTTCCAGAATCAGGGTGTCGCAGCCGGAAATCAGCGAGCCGAGCAGCTCCCGTTGGGTTTTGATCTGAGCGTCGAGAATACGGTTCTGCTCACTGGTCAGCGGCTGGCCGTTTTCCTGCTTCAGCTGGCGCAACTGCTGCTGATGGCTGAGCAAGTCTTCATAATGCAGGCGCTGTACGCGTAGCTGCCCCATCTCACTATCCAGCTGCTGCGAAATCGGCATTTCCGGCAGGCGCGCCACCTGGGCGCGCAGCGCCTCGCCAAGTAAATTAGACGCGCCAAGCCACTGCGACTGCTCGCGAATAGTGCTGAGCGCCTGACGTACCTGAATGGTTTGGTTGGTGGCCTGCCGCTGTTGCGAAGCGATCAAATCAAGGCGTTGGGCCTGCTGATTGAGCGCGGCGGAAAGCTCACGGTTAACATGAAACTGCTCGGTGATGGACGCGGGCAGATCGCCGCTGTTTTCCGCCAGTTGTTCGGTACGCGCCAGCGCCAGCTCCGCTTCATGCTGGCGCAGACTGTTTAACTGATTGCGCAGCGCCTGTAGGTAATCATCCAGCTGCTCCGCTTTTTTCTGATGCACTTCGGCGCGCATGCGCGCCAGCTCCTGGCGATTGTTCGCCGACAGCTGTGCCAGCTCTAATTCGTCAACGCGCGCTTTTAACGCCGCCGACTCCGCCTGGCGTGCATAACTTTGTGCCTGAGCGAGGGCGCCCGATGCGGCGGAAGGGGCCTGCAGGGCGCGATCGCTTTCGCTTAGCGCACGACGCGCTTCGGTTTGCTGCTGCGGTAGCTGACCAAGCGAATCACTGATCTCTCTGGCACGATCCTGCTCCTGCTGCGCCTGACGTCCTTCCTCCAGCAGCTGGCTGCTGATTTGCAGGATCTCCTGATCCAGCTCAGCGCTGCTCATCCCGTTGCGTAGCGAGCGCGCACTATCGTTCAGACCGGTAAGCTGCTGTCGCAGTTCACGCGCCAGTTTAGGAAAATCATCAATGACTTGCTGATATTGCTTTGCCCGCTCCAGCGACTCGTTGCGGGCTTCAAGAAAGCTCAACGCTGATTCCAGCGTTTGTATCAGTTCAGCCTGAGCAGGCGTAGAGCGGGCAGATTTCGCCTGCTCCAGCTCCTGACGCACCTGCGCCGCATCAGGCGCGCTGGCGGCGAAGGCGGGCAGGGTGAAAAGCGAGAAGAAAATAAAACAGAGGATCAGGCGCACGCTAGAGTCTTATTGGTGATGTAAAACGGTTTCCGCATCGGTACGCGCCAGAGCCATAGCCATCGGCTGGCCAAGACGCGTTTTGCTTTCAGCTTCCAGGCTTTCTGCCAGCTTAATGCGACCCGGTGCGAACAGATTAATAACAGTTGAGCCAAGCTTAAAGCGGCCCATTTCCTGACCTTTCAGCAGCACCACCGCGCCTTCTGCATCAGCGCCCGGCCAGCTCCAGCGTTTAATCACCCCTTCACGCGGTGGCGTAATGGTGCCTGCCCACGCGGTTTCAATACTGCCAACAATGGTAGCACCAACCAGAATCTGCACCATCGGGCCAAACTCGGTATCGAAATAGCAGATAACGCGTTCGTTACGGGCAAACAGGTTGGGAATATTACGGGCAGTAAGTGGATTTACCGAATAGAGATCGCCCGGCACATAAATCATTTCGCGCAGGATACCGTTGCAGGGCATATGTACGCGGTGATAATCACGCGGCGCAAGGTAAATAGTGGCGAATTCGCCGTCGCGGAACTGAGCCGCCATCTGACGATCGCCTGCCAGCAGCGCTTCCAGAGAGTAATAGTGGCCTTTTGCCTGGAAAATGGTTTCGCCTTCAATATGGCCTAACTGGCTGATGGCGCCGTCGGCTGGCAATACCAGCAGGTTCGGATCGGCATCAATCGGACGCGCTTCATCGCGCAGCGGACGGACAAAAAAGTCATTGAAGGTACGATAGCTGGCGGTATCCGGCTTTTGCGCTTCGGACATATCGACCCGGTAGAACCAGACAAAAATATCGATCACTGCTTTAGTCAGCCAACCGGCACGTTTGCCAGCCGCCCAGCCAGCCAGCTCGGTGAGCCACTTTTTAGGGAGCAGATGAGTCAGGCCGAGTTTAATTGAATCCAACACGTTAGCCTCCTGGCTTAATCACAATCACACGACGTTGAAGAAAAAGGGGGCGAATTGTAGCAGCGACAGCCCGTTTAGGCTAACGCGCCGATGATGCCATAATGGCAGCATTAGTCTTCGCTGTTACCAAAGTTTTTACGCGTTTTTACCTGCGCCATGCTCTCCAGAATGCGGTGATAATTTTCGAAGCGGGATGTATGAATCATCCCGTTTTCCACGGCTTCACGGATTGCGCAGCCTGGATCGTTATCATGCTTGCAGTCACGGAATTTGCAGCCGCCTAAAAACGCACGGAATTCGACAAAACCCTGAGTAATTTGTTCCGGCTCCAGATGCCACAGGCCGAACTCGCGCACGCCGGGCGAGTCAATCACGTCGCCGCCATGCGGGAAATGGTACAGGCGCGCGGCGGTGGTGGTGTGCTGGCCTAATCCGGAGACGTCAGAGACATCATTGGTCAGGATCGTTTGATCGATCAATTCCAGACCGAGTAGCGCGTTAAGCAGGCTCGATTTCCCCACGCCCGACTGACCGGCGAAAATACTGATCTGACCGGTTAGCGCGGCTTCAAGATCGGCAAGGCCCGATTTTTCATAGCTGGAAACCATCAGCACGCGATAGCCGATATGGCGATAAATATCCATCTGCTGATTGACAAAGGCGCGGCCTTCATCATCCAGCAGATCGGTTTTATTCAGCACCAGCACCGGTTCAATACCGAGCGTTTCACTGGCGACCAGATAACGATCGATAATATTCAGCGACAGTTCAGGCACGATAGCGGAAACGATAATAATCTGATCAATATTGGCCGCGATGGGTTTGACGCCGTCATAAAAATCGGGACGCGTCAGCACCGTACGCCGCTCATGTACCGCTTCAACAATGCCTTTTACCGTTGCGCCGCCTTCGACGCCAGGACGCCAGAGAACACGATCGCCGGTAACCAGAGAGCGAATGGTGCGGCGAATATTGCAGCGGTGAACCTCTCCCGCGCTATCTTCCACGTCCGCATGCATGCCGAAGCGGCTAATGACAATGCCGTCCTGCGCTTCACCAAACAGGCTGTCATCTGGTTCAGGCTTATCCGCACGCTGTTTTAATCGACGTTCGTGGTTGGCGTTAACGCGACGCTGCTGGCCTTTAGACAGTTTATTTTTACTCACTCTTCCTCACAGGGATTCCGACGGTTTCGCCTTGTCAGGCAAAACGTCTATGATACACCCTGGGCTGAATTACGGCGAGCGACGCGGCGCGGCTTTGCGCGGTCTCTTGCCGTTCAGCCTGATAAACCAGACTGAGACTGCCAACTGCGGGATAAAACATGGGAAATGAAAACAACCTTATCTGGATCGACCTGGAAATGACCGGGCTGGATCCGGAACGCGATCGTATTATTGAAATTGCGACGCTGGTAACGGATGCCAATTTAAATATCCTGGCGGAAGGGCCAGTGCTGGCGGTGCATCAGAGCGCGGAGCAACTGGCGCTGATGGATGAATGGAATGTGCGCACCCATACGCAAAGCGGGCTGGTGGAGCGCGTCAAGGCAAGTGAATATGGCGATCGCGAGGCGGAGCTGGCTACGCTTGAGTTTCTGCGTCAGTGGGTACCAGCTAACGCTTCGCCGATTTGCGGCAACAGCATTGGGCAGGATCGTCGCTTCCTGTTTAAATATATGCCAGAGCTGGAAGCCTATTTTCACTACCGTTATCTGGATGTCAGCACGCTGAAAGAGCTGGCGCGACGCTGGAAGCCAGAAATTCTGGCGGGCTTTAAAAAAGCAGGCACCCATCAGGCGCTGGAAGACATTCGTGAATCAGTAGCGGAACTGGCCTACTACCGCAGCCATTTTTTACAGCTGTAGCGCCAGGATCGGATAAAAAAGCGGCATTTCGCCGCTAAAATCAGCAAATGCATCGAAAGCGCAAATTTTTGCCCTCAAGGGCTTGCAGGGCAAAAGTTTTCTCGTATAATGCGCTCCCCGTACCGATGAAGATTTTAATCGGCTACGCAGGCGGGAATAGCTCAGTTGGTAGAGCACGACCTTGCCAAGGTCGGGGTCGCGAGTTCGAGTCTCGTTTCCCGCTCCAGATTTGAAGGGTGTTGAAAAAACACAACGTATCCTGGTCAGGATTTTGGGTTGCAGCAGAACGGCAACGGAACGAACTCAGGAACTTACTGAAGTAAGGGACTGTGGTAAGTGAAGAGAGCCAGCGCAGCCTGAAGAAAAAGATTATGCGGGAATAGCTCAGTTGGTAGAGCACGACCTTGCCAAGGTCGGGGTCGCGAGTTCGAGTCTCGTTTCCCGCTCCAGTTTTGAAAGGTGTTGAAAAAACACAACGTATTCTGGTCAGTATTTTGGGTTGCAGCAGAGCGGCTACGGAACAAACCATCAGAAACTTACTGAAGTAAGCGACTGTGGTAAGTGAAGAGAGCCAGCACAGCCTGAAAAAAAAGATTATGCGGGAATAGCTCAGTTGGTAGAGCACGACCTTGCCAAGGTCGGGGTCGCGAGTTCGAGTCTCGTTTCCCGCTCCAGATTTGAAAGGTGTTGAAAAAACACAACGTATCCTGGTCAGTATTTTGGGTTGCAGCAGGGCGGCTACGGAACAAACCATCAGAAACTTACTGAAGTAAGCAATCGGGGTAAGTGAAGAGAGCCAGCACAGCCTGAAAAAAAAGATTATGCGGGAATAGCTCAGTTGGTAGAGCACGACCTTGCCAAGGTCGGGGTCGCGAGTTCGAGTCTCGTTTCCCGCTCCAGTTTCATCATCGGTTTACCTCCTTTTATCCTTATCTTCCCTGCTATTGTCTTATCCCTGTTTTGTCGTTGTGTTTCCGTCACCGTTTCTCCTGTACGATTTCATCTGCTTTAAAGCACATCTCACGTCTCTTTTTGCTGCCGCCGTGCATGGTTCGCGCTGAAAAACGTTATGCGTTATCCCGGCCGCATCGCATAAAACATACCGTTTACGCACTGATTGTCCCTTAAGCCAGCGCAGCCGTCTTCAGGCAAACCGGCTGCCACGCAGCCAGCAAGAAGGGATTCTAAACGGTTCGCCAGATCCTGGCCGACGGTTCAGCCAAACACCCCTGCTGTAACCAGCATGGGATTATCCAGCGGCTCGGGGCTTTTCAACGGCTAAAAAACCACAACATCAACGGCGAATTCGGCCAGGAAAGTGGAGAATGTATCCACAGTGAAGCGGGAAAAAATAATTTTTAAACGCTGGTTTTTTATTTTGATACAGGCATTTTTTTAACGGAAGTATCCTGGAGTAATAAGGGATCTCCTGTCTGGCAATGGAAAAAATGGCAGGTTGAATATTGCCAGGGAAAAGGGCTTGTATTTGCCTGGCAATACGTCCATAATCCGTGCCCTCTTCAGTACCAGCGAAGAGCACGGATTCATTTTCACCAGTGCTATACCGCCGCCTTTGGGTGAGATTCATTCGCAGTGAAAGGGTATCAGGCTACTCACTATCCTTATCTGTAAGAATGATGGTTTCCTCATTCATAAGGGATAATGTTATCCACAGCGGTAAGCGGCGTCAGGCAAGCCACAACGCAAGAAGTCAAATCTGTTTAAACAGACTTATCCACAGGATAGGTTTCTCTTCACTTACATGAAGCTATTATTGTTTGCTTACAATATTCTCATAACTATTTGAAATACAGGAATATGATAATATTTCAATTTGTTATGTTGGCCGCTTGCGCTTCTTGTTTCAGTTGAATGACAACGACTTTTTATTTTTATTCACAGCTTGTGGAAAAGTCATTGCGCTTAACGTGGGTGATTATATAAGCAGTTATGCATCACGCGGCAATCCCTTTTCAATGGCGCGCACCAGGCGTTTTTGCTGCGGTCGCTGCACTTCAATAGCATTTTCTGCCCGTTTAATCTTTTGCTGCTCCAGCGCCCAGTGAATATGCTCATCCAGCATAGGATTTTCGCCCAGACGGCTGGAAAGCGCCGCGATATTTTCCGTATCCCAGGGCGCATTGCCCAGCGCGACGGCGATATTACGTAGCCAGCGTAGATGCCCGATACGGCGAATTGCCGAGCCTTCCGTAACACGCAAAAATTTTGCCTCATCCCAGGCAAAAAGCTCGGTTAACGGCGGCGCATGCAATGCGGCGCGCGGGCTAAAGTCATCCTCATCGCTTAACTGACCGAAACGATTCCACGGACAAATCAGCTGGCAATCATCGCAGCCGTAAATACGATTGCCGATAAGTGGGCGAAACGCTTCCGGGATCGCACCTTCCAGCTCAATGGTCAGGTAAGAGATGCAGCGGCGCGCATCGACCACGTAAGGTTCAACAATCGCGCCGGTTGGGCAAGTGGTGATGCAGGCGACGCAGCGGCCACACTGTTCTTCCTGAGGGCGATCGACCGGCAGCGGCAAATCGATCAGCAGCTCGCCAAGGAAAAACCAGGAGCCCGCTTCGCGGTTAAGAATAAGTGAGTGCTTACCTGTCCAGCCGAGCCCTGCTTTGGCCGCCAGCGGGCGTTCCAGAATTGGTGCTGAATCAACAAACGGGCGAAAATTAACCGTTTCGCAGCGTTCACGTATTAAATCGCCAAGCTTTTTCAGTCGATTGCGTAATACTTTGTGATAGTCGCGGCCTAAAGCGTAGCGGCTGACATAACCCAGACGGGGATTTTTTAGCGTGCTGGCAAAGGCGGCTTTTGCCGGCAAATAATTCATCCGCACGCTAATTACGCGCAGGGTGCCAGGCAGCAGTTCATGCGGGCGGGCGCGCATCATGCCATGCCGCGCCATCCATTCCATCTCGCCATGATACTGCTTATCCAGCCAGGCCTGCAGACGCGGCTCTTCCAGGCTGAGATCGGTATCGCAAATGCCGACCTGCTGAAAGCCGAGCGACAGTCCCCACTGTTTTATATCCTGAGCAAGCTGTTGAAGATCGAGAGGGTGTGACATGACTGACCATACTGAGAGAGAAAACGTCCACAGTTTACCACACTCCGTCTGGCCTGCGCAGGCGCTGCGTCAGCTGGAAACCGAAGGCGCTGATCATCTTGGGATCACGCTTTATGAACTGATGCTGCGCGCCGGTAGCGCCGCTTTTGATACGGTTCGCCAACGGTGGCCGCACGCCAGACACTGGCTAATATTATGCGGGCAGGGGAATAACGGCGGCGATGGCTATGTTATTGCGCGACTGGCGCAGGCGGCAGGCTGTCAGGTGACGCTGCTGGCCTGCGAAAGCAGCCGTCCGCTGCCGGAAGAGGCACAAAGTGCGCGAGCCGGCTGGCTGGAAGCGGGCGGGGAAATTCATGCGGCGGAGGCTATCTGGCCAGAGCAGGTGGATATTATTGTTGATGCGCTGCTTGGTACCGGACTGAATCGTGCGCCCGCTGCGCCTTACGATGCGTTGATTGAGAAGGCGAACCGGCATCCGGCACCGATATTTTCTGTGGATATGCCTTCCGGGCTGGTCGCGACCAATGGCAGCGCGCCGGGCGCAGTGATTGAAGCCGCCATGACGCTGACGCTGGTGGCGCTTAAGCCCGGCCTGCTTACCGGCAAAGCGCGCGACTATGTCGGTGAATTGCATTATCACGCGCTGGGGCTGGAAGAGTGGCTTAGCGGCCAGCAGGCGCCAATGGCACGCTACGATGCGCCATTCCTGCCCCACTGGCTCCAGCCGCGTCGTCCAACATCCCATAAAGGCGACCATGGACGCCTGCTCATCGTGGGCGGCGATCGTGGAACGGCAGGAGCGATTCGCATGACCGCAGAAGCGGCTTTACGCACCGGCGCGGGTTTAGTGCGAGTACTTACTCACAAGGACAATATTATTCCCATTCTTGGCGCACGCCCGGAGATTATGGTTGATGAGCTAACGGATGAGGCGCTACAGCAACAGCTGGAATGGGCCGATGTCATTGTTATCGGACCTGGTCTGGGCCAGAAAGAGTGGGGTAAAAAAGCCCTCAGCCAGGTAGAAAATTCTCAGAAACCGATGCTGTGGGATGCTGACGCACTTAACCTGCTGGCATTCAATCCCGATAAACGTCAGAATCGCATCATTACGCCTCACCCCGGTGAAGCAGCGCGGTTGCTGAATCTGAAAACCACAGAAATTGAAAGTGACCGCTTACTTGCAGCTCAGCGTCTGGTGAAACGCTATGGCGGTGTCGTGGTCCTGAAAGGCGCAGGCACCATTATTGCCAGCGAGAGCGGAGAAATGGCGTTTGCCGATGTGGGAAATGCCGGCATGGCTTCGGGCGGTATGGGCGATGTTTTGTCGGGCATTATTGGCGCACTGTGCGGGCAGCATTTGACGCTGTATGATGCTGCCTGTGCGGGCTGTGTCGTACATGGAGCGGCAGCGGATGCTGTGGCGGCGCGCGTTGGCACGCGCGGTATGTTAGCCACTGACCTGTTTTCCGAGCTGTATCAATTCGTTAATCCTGAGATGTTAAACAATAAAGCATGAATACCTGTGTTATCACATTGCCTGACGAGGCGGCAACCCTCGCTCTGGGCGCCCATCTGGCCCGCGCCTGCGACAGCGCGGCGGTCATCTATCTTTATGGCGATTTAGGGGCAGGGAAAACCACCTTTAGTCGCGGCTTTTTACAGGCGTCAGGTCATCAGGGTAATGTCAAAAGCCCTACCTATACGCTGGTTGAGCCTTATCAGCAGCTTGTCCGGCCGGTTTATCATTTCGATCTTTATCGTCTGGCCGATCCGGAAGAACTGGAGTTTATGGGCATTCGCGACTATTTCGCAGGCGATGCCATCTGTCTGGTGGAGTGGCCACAGCAGGGCGCTGGCGTGTTGCCTGAGCCCGATCTCTCTTTGACGTTAAGCTACGTTAATCAGGCGCGCGAGGCGGCGCTGGTGGCGCATTCACCGCTGGGAGAACGCCTGATTTCACAGGTGTTAAACCATAAGGATCCCGCATAATGGCACGCATCAAGGTTATGCTGTTGATGCTGCTGTGCCTGTTATCCTGTACCACGCTGGCAGCTAACCTGTCCGATATTCAGGTATCGAACGGTAACACTCAGGCCACGATAACCCTTAGCTTTAACGGGCAGCCGGTCTACGGCTTTTTCCCGCTGCATAACCCGGATCGCGTGGTGCTGGATATTCGTCAGTCCGGCGTGATCAAAGGTTTGCCGCTTAATTTTAGTGGCGATAACCTGGTCAGGCGCATCCGCACCAGCCAGCCCAAAGATAACCAGAGCATTCGGCTGGTATTTGAATTGACGCAGCGCGGCAAAACCCGCGCATCCACGCAGCGCGACGGCAATAATTATAAAGTGGTATTTACCATTACCGGCAAGCCAGTCGCCGTTACGCCTGCGCCGGTCAGCAGCGCCTCACGATCTCGCCCTCAGCCAACCGCACCGGCGCATAATCCCTTTGACGGCAATAAAGTAACGGCGGTATCCAACTCCAACAGTCGCGTTTCGCCGGGCCAGAGCAACAGCGTTTCCAGCGATACGGTGATTGTCGCCATTGATGCCGGACATGGCGGTCAGGATCCGGGCGCTATTGGCATGAACGGCCTGAAAGAGAAAAACGTTACTATCGCTATCGCCCGCAAACTAAAAGCGATGCTTAATGACGATCCGATGTTTAAGGGCGTGTTAACCCGTGATGGCGACTACTTTATCTCGGTGATGGGGCGTTCCGACGTGGCGCGTAAGCAAAACGCCAATCTGTTGGTATCCATTCACGCGGATGCCGCACCGAACCGCAGCGCACGCGGCGCTTCAGTTTGGGTGCTGTCAAACCGACGTGCCAACAGCGAAATGGCCAACTGGCTGGAGCAGCATGAGAAGCAGTCGGAACTGTTGGGCGGAGCGGGCGATTTGCTGGCCAACAGCCAGGCAGATCCCTATCTGAGCCAGGCGGTGCTGGATCTGCAGTTCGGCCATTCGCAGCGCGTTGGTTACGATGCGGCGACCAAAGTGATTCAACAGCTACAGCAGGTAGGGGCGCTGCATAAACGCCGCCCTGAGCATGCCAGCCTTGGTGTACTGCGCTCGCCGGATATTCCGTCACTGCTGGTTGAGACGGGCTTTATCAGTAACCCTTCGGAGGAACGCCTGCTGGGCAGCAGTGCGTATCAGGAGAAGATTGCCAGGTCGATTTACCGTGGCCTGCGTAATTATTTCCTGGCGCATCCGTTACAATCTGTCCCAAAGCAGGAAAACCGACCGTTGGTGTCCTCAACGGCGGTTGAAGCAGAAGCGAACAGCAGCTCCCCGTTAAGCTATAGCGGCCCGGTAATGCGTCATGTGGTAAAGCGTGGCGAGACCTTGTCCGGTATTGCGGCGCACTATGGCGTTTCGATGAGCACGTTGACGCAGCTGAACAAGCTTAAAAAACAGAGCGTTTGGGTAGGGCAGCGGCTTAAAGTACCGGCCAGCGGTACGGTAAGCGCAGCGGCAAACCGTGGTCCGCTGCGTCATAAAGTGGTGCGCGGTGACTCTCTGACCGCTATCGCGGTACACTATGGCGTCAGCGCGCAGGCTATTATGCAGGCCAACAATATGAAGTCGACTAACGTTATGCTGGGGCAAACGCTGAAAATCCCCGCCTCCTGATAACAGCCTTGCCGCCGCAACTTTGTTTCTCGCCAGCCTCTACGGAGGCTGGCACCATTTCCGCCCGATTAAGGATACTGCGCTATGCCCATTCAGATCCTGCCTCCTCAGTTGGCTAACCAGATTGCCGCCGGTGAAGTGGTTGAACGCCCTGCGTCGGTGGTGAAAGAACTGGTGGAGAACAGCCTTGATGCTGGCGCCACGCGCATTGATATTGATATAGAAAAAGGCGGCGCAAAGCTGATCCGCATCCGTGATAATGGCTGCGGCATCGATAAGGAAGAGCTGGCTATGGCGCTGGCGCGTCACGCCACCAGTAAAATTACTTCGCTGGATGATTTAGAAGCGATCATGAGCCTCGGCTTTCGCGGCGAGGCGCTGGCCAGTATTAGCTCGGTGTCACGTCTGACGCTAACCTCGCGCACCGCCGATCAAAACGAAGCCTGGCAGGCGTATGCGGAAGGGCGTGATATGACGGTAACGGTAAAACCGGCAGCGCATCCGGTCGGTACTACGCTGGAAGTGCTCGATCTCTTCTACAATACGCCCGCCCGACGCAAGTTCCTGCGTACAGAGAAAACCGAGTTTACCCATATCGATGAAGTGGTGCGCCGGATTGCGCTGGCGCGCTTTGATATCGCCATTTCCCTGACGCACAACGGTAAACTGGTGCGACAGTATCGTGCGGCGACCCAGGAGAGCCAGCAGCTGCGGCGTCTGGGCGCAATCTGCGGCGCAACCTTTATGGAACATGCGCTGAAAATAGAGTGGCAGCATGACGATTTAATTCTGCGCGGCTGGGTTGCCGATCCGGCTGGCGCACGTCAGATCAGCGAGCTGCAGTACTGTTATGTAAATGGCCGCATGATGCGCGATAAGCTAATCAATCATGCGATCCGCCAGGCCTATCAGGAAAAGATAAGCGGAGAGCACCAGCCCGCCTATGTGCTCTATCTGCATATCGATCCTCATCAGGTTGATGTGAATGTGCATCCTGCCAAGCATGAGGTACGTTTCCACCAGTCACGCCTGGTACATGATTTTATCTATCAGGGCGTGATTTGCGCTTTACAGGAAAGCGGGGCGGAAAGTCTGCCGTTAGCTGCAGAATCAGAGACGCAGCCGCGCTGGCAGCCGGAGAATCGCCCGGCAGCGGGCGGTAACCATTTCTCCAGCCCGCCTGCGACGCCAGTGACAGTACGTCCGCCAACACAGCTGTCGTCGCGTCACCTTGCTCCCCCGGCGGAGCACCACGCCGGGCAACCGGCAGGGGCCGCTGCGCGTGAGACCAGCGGCGGCGGAACAGCGCACGCCGGCGGCGGCCCGTCAGGCTGGCCGCAGCAGCAGCCGGGCTATCAAAAGCGCGAAGGCGCGCTTTACCAGCAACTGCTGCAAACGCCAGCACCCCGGACAGAAGACGCCGCGCCTGTCACATCGCCTGCGGCGGGCCCGGCACCCTTACCCGCGCATAGCCAAAGCCTGGGACGACTACTCACCGTGCTGCATGATTGCTATGCGGTGGTGGAGCGTCAGGGCGGGCTGGCTCTGGTGGCATTGCCCGTTGCGGCGCGCTGGCTAAGGCAGGCTCAGCTGGAGCCGGGAACGGAAGGATTGAAACCGCAGCCGCTGCTGATTCCGGTGCGGCTAAAGCTGGCTGCGCCAGAGCGTCAGGCGATGCAGCAGCGTACCGAATTGTTGCAACAGTTTGGTATTGATTTGCAAAGTGATGGACAGCATGTGACTCTGCGCGCGGTGCCTTTACCTTTGCGCCAACAAAATTTACAAAACTTGATTCCAGAACTGTTAGGCTATCTCGCCCGTCAGCAGGTAATTTCTTCAGGCCAGCTTGCACAATGGCTGGCACGACAGGCTGAAGCAGAGCTTACGCCCTGGAATCACTCGCGGGCGATTGCGCTGCTGGCGGAAGTCGAACGGCTTTGTCCGGCGCTATTAAAATCGCCGCCTCCGGGTTTATTACAACCGATCGACACAGAAACGGCGTTAAGCGCTCTGAAGCATGAGTGAAAGTGAAATGGCGGGCCGGCCTAAGGCTATTTTTCTGATGGGGCCAACGGCCTCTGGCAAGACAGCGTTAGCGATGTCGCTACGTCAACGCTTGCCGGTTGAGCTGATTAGCGTGGATTCTGCTCTGATTTACCGTGGTATGGATATTGGCACTGCCAAGCCCACTGCGGAAGAGCTGGCACTGGCGCCTCATCGTCTGCTGGACATTCGCGATCCGTTGGAGGCCTACTCGGCTGCTGACTTTCGGCGTGATGCGCTGGCGGAAATGGCGGATATCGTTTCAAAAGGACGAATTCCGTTGCTTGTTGGTGGAACCATGCTCTATTTCAAAGCGCTACTGGAAGGATTGTCGCCGTTGCCCTCGGCCGATCCGGAAGTACGCGAACGCATAGAGCAAGCGGCGCGTGAACAGGGTTGGGACACACTGCATCGTCAGTTATGTGAGATCGATCCCGTTGCTGGTGCTCGTATTCATCCGAATGATCCCCAGAGACTCTCGCGAGCACTGGAAGTTTTTTTCATTTCGGGTAAAACTTTAACGGAACTGACGAAAACTGCGGGTGAGGCCTTGCCTTACGATGTGGTTCAGTTTGCTATCGCTCCGGCGAGCCGTGAATTATTGCATCAGCGTATTGCGTTACGTTTTGAGCAAATGCTGGCTTCAGGTTTTGAAGCGGAAGCGCGTGCGCTGTTTGCACGAGGAGATTTGCATACGGATTTGCCTTCCATTCGTTGTGTTGGTTATCGCCAGATGTGGTCATACCTTGAAGGCGACATTAATTACGACGAAATGGTTTATCGGGGAATTTGCGCCACCCGGCAACTCGCGAAGCGCCAGATTACCTGGCTTAGAGGCTGGCAGAATGTTCACTGGCTTGACAGCGAACATCCAGAGCTGGCTCTCAGCAAGGTATTACAGGTTCTTGGTGCGAAGCTTGGGTGAATGTGTACAATTGAACCGTTATCGTGCGCAAATTTTTTTACGCAGTATTTAGAGCCGTAGGGTTCTCAGTAATAAACAACAAGCATATAAGGAAAAGATAGAATGGCTAAGGGGCAATCATTACAAGACCCGTTCCTGAACGCACTGCGTCGCGAGCGTGTTCCGGTTTCAATTTATTTGGTGAATGGTATCAAACTGCAAGGTCAAATTGAGTCTTTCGATCAGTTTGTTATTTTGTTGAAAAATACGGTAAGCCAGATGGTGTATAAGCACGCTATCTCCACCGTTGTCCCGTCCCGTGCAGTCTCCCATCATAGCAACAATGCAGGTGGCAGCAGCAGCAACTATCATCACGGCGGCAATAATCAGGCAGCGCAACCGCAGCCACAACAGCAAGACGGTGACAGCGCTGAGTAAGCATTTTCATCGTTCTGCCAAAACGGGGAATGCATTAATGACCTTCCCCGTTTTGGTCAATCTATTAGAGAGGTTTAAGCTTGTTTGACCGTTATGATGCCGGTGAGCAGGCCGTACTGGTACACATCTGGTTCTCGCAAGACAAAGAGACGGAAGACCTGCAAGAATTTGAAACGCTGGTCTCTTCCTCAGGCGTCGAAGCGCTGCGCGTGATAACCGGTAGCCGCAAAGCGCCACATCCCAAATATTTTGTCGGTGAAGGTAAAGCTGTCGAAATTGCTGAAGCGGTGAAAGAGACCGGAGCGTCAGTGGTGCTGTTCGATCATGCTTTGTCACCCGCTCAGGAACGTAATCTTGAGCGTCTATGCGAATGCCGTGTGCTGGACCGCACGGGATTGATTCTGGATATTTTTGCCCAGCGCGCCCGCACTCACGAAGGTAAATTACAGGTAGAGCTGGCTCAGCTTCGCCATCTCGCTACGCGTCTGGTACGTGGCTGGACCCACCTTGAACGTCAAAAAGGGGGGATAGGCCTGCGCGGACCGGGTGAAACCCAATTAGAAACTGACCGTCGGTTGCTACGTAATCGTATCAGTCAGATTTTGTCGCGCCTGGAACGCGTAGAAAAACAGCGTGAACAGGGGCGTCAGGCACGTGCCAAAGCGGATATTCCAACGGTTTCGTTGGTGGGCTATACCAACGCCGGAAAATCCACGCTGTTTAATATCGTCACCTCTGCGAATGTTTATGCCGCCGACCAGCTATTCGCTACTCTCGATCCAACGCTGCGCCGTATCGACGTTGCCGATGTGGGCGAGGTGGTTCTGGCCGATACGGTAGGCTTTATCCGTCATCTGCCGCATGACCTGGTCGCAGCCTTTAAAGCGACGCTGCAGGAAACGCGCGAAGCAACGCTACTGCTGCATGTTATCGATGCTGCCGATGTCCGGCTCGATGAAAATATCGAAGCGGTAGTGGCGGTGCTGGAAGAGATCGAAGCCGATGATATTCCCGTACTGCAGGTAATGAACAAGATCGATATGCTGGACGGCTTTGAGCCGCGCATCGATCGCAACGATGAAAACCAGCCGGTTCGGGTCTGGCTCTCTGCCCAAACGGGCGTAGGTTTGCCGCTGCTGTTTCAGGCGCTGACCGAACGGCTCTCTGGTGAAATCGTACAGCAGCAGCTGCGTTTGCCTCCTGAACTGGGACGTTTGCGTAGCCGTTTTTACCAGCTGCAGGCAATTGAGAAAGAATGGAATGAAGAGGATGGCAGCGTAAGTATAATGATACGCATGCCCATTGTTGACTGGCGCCGCCTGTGCAAACAGGAACCGACGCTGGTGGATTATATTGTTTGAATGATGTTGCCTGAGAGGCGTATCCCGGACTGGGATACCACCGCACACACAATAAATGGAGTATAAACATGGCGTGGAATCAGCCCGGGAATAACGGACAAGACCGCGACCCGTGGGGAAGCAGCAATAATAAAGGCGGCAACTCTGGGGGTAATAAAGGAGGACGCGATCAGGGACCTCCCGATCTCGACGATATCTTCCGTAAGCTGAGCAAAAAGCTTGGCGGTCTGGGCGGCGGCAACAAGGGCGGCGATAGCTCGCGCAGCTCAGGTAACGGCGGTAAGCTGGTTGGTATTGTGGCCGTAGCGGCCGTGGTTATCTGGGCCGCAAGCGGCTTCTATACCATCAAAGAAGCGGAGCGAGGCGTGGTGACGCGCTTTGGTCAGTTTAGCCATCTGGTTGAGCCGGGCCTGAACTGGAAACCGACTTTTATCGATCAGGTTCGTGCGGTTAACGTTGAAGCGGTGCGTGAACTGGCTGCTTCTGGCGTAATGCTGACGTCGGACGAAAACGTGGTGCGCGTTGAGATGAACGTGCAGTATCGCGTAACCGATCCGGAACGCTATCTGTTTGCGGTCACCAGTGCTGATGACAGCCTGCGTCAGGCAACCGACAGCGCGCTACGTGGCGTAATCGGCCGCTCCAGCATGGATCGTATTTTGACTGAAGGACGTACCGTGGTGCGTAGCGAAACGCAGCGCGAAATCGATGAGACCATTCGTCCTTACAACATGGGTATTACCGTGCTGGACGTAAACTTCCAGGCGGCGCGTCCGCCAGAAGAAGTTAAGGCTGCGTTTGATGATGCGATTGCTGCCCGTGAAAACCGTGAGCAGTACGTTCGTGAAGCAGAAGCCTATGCAAATGAAGTTCAGCCGCGCGCTAACGGTCAGGCGCAGCGTATTCTGGAAGAGGCGCGCGCGTATAAATCCCGCACCGTGTTAGAGGCGCAGGGTGAAGTCGCGCGTTTCGCTAAAATTCTGCCGGAATACAAAGCCGCACCGGAAATTACCAAAGAACGTTTGTATATCGAAACCATGGAGCGCGTGCTGAGCGGTACACGTAAGGTTTTGGTAAACAGCAACAACAATAACCTGATGGTGTTGCCGCTGGATCAACTGATGCGGGGCACGGGTTCAACCAATGCCGCTGGCAGCCAGGAGAGTAGCAGTCTGATGCGTCTGCCGCCGGCGACCGGCAGCAACGATCGCGCCAACAGCGGTTCGTCCTTCTCACAGGATGACATTATGCAAAGCCGCCGTGCTAATGCACAGCGCAATGACACCCAGCGCGAAGGGAGAGAGTAAGCGATGCGTAAGCCATTAATCGTATTAATTATCGTTGTGCTGGTGGTGCTTTACGCGTCATTGTTTGTGGTTCAGGAAGGTCAGCGTGGAATCGTGCTGCGTTTCGGCAAAGTTCTGCGTGATGATGAAAACAAGCCGCAGGTTTTTGAACCAGGCCTTCATTTCAAAATTCCGTTCCTGGAGTCAGTGAAGACGCTCGACGCGCGTATCCAGACCATGAATAACCAGGCCGATCGCTTTGTGACCAAAGAGAAAAAGGATCTGATTGTGGATTCTTATATCAAGTGGCGCATCAGTGACTTTAGCCGTTACTACCTGGCGACCGGCGGCGGCGACATTTCACAAGCCGAAGTGCTGCTGAAGCGTAAATTCAGTGACCGTTTGCGTTCAGAAATGGGCCGTCTTGATGTTAAAGACATTGTGACCGATTCCCGTGGACGCCTGACGACTGACGTACGCGACGCGCTGAACACCGGTAGCGCCGGAAGTGATGATGAAGTCCAGACGCCAGCAGCGGATGATGCTATTGCCAGTGCGGCAGCGCGCGTAGAGCGTGAAACCAACAGCAGCGGACCGGCAATCAACCCGAACAGCATGGCTGCGTTGGGTATTGAGGTCGTTGATGTGCGCATTAAGCAGATCAACCTGCCAACTGAGGTTTCCGATGCGATTTACAACCGTATGCGCGCTGAGCGTGAAGCGGTAGCGCGTAGTCAGCGTTCGCAAGGTCAGGAAGAGGCGGAAAAATTGCGTGCTCAGGCGGACTATCAGGTCACTCGCACTCTGGCAGAAGCGCAGCGTGAAGCTTTAATCACGCGTGGTGAAGGCGATGCCGAAACGGCTAAGCTGTATGCCGATGCGTTTAGTCAGGATCCCGATTTCTACGCCTTTATTCGTAGCCTGCGCGCCTATGAGAAGAGCTTCAATAACAATCAGGATGTGATGGTGTTAAGCCCGGACAGTGATTTCTTCCGTTATATGAAATCGCCTTCTGGTGCCGCAACACGCTAAACCTGTGAAAAGAGCCGACAGCCTGTCGGCTCTTTTTTTGCCTCTTGTTCGGCTCCCTCTTCTTTATCGCACAGCCTGATTCTCCCTGATTCTCCTGATAAAATTCAGCGGATGATGCCATGATATATCCCGTCACTCTTTTTACATCCGCTTCAGCTAACCCTGTATTTACTGATTCTCTATCCGTGTGCATAATCGCCTGCTTCTGCCCGTTTGCTACTGAGAAATAATGAATACAACCATTTGGATGGCGCTGGCGTTAGTGCTGGTATTAGAAGGCCTTGGGCCGATGCTGTGGCCGCGTGTCTGGCGGCGTATGATCCTTGCAATGGCACAACTACCGGATCGTCTGCTGCATCGCTTTGGTGGTGGCATTGTGGTGGCCGGCGCGGTGGTTTACTACATGTTGAGTGTTCACGGCGGCAGTTAATGCCATATCCAGGAATGGCTTCTGACAGAGGCAAAATGGCAGGGAACGCCTGGTGAAATTAGCCGTAAAAAACTGCGCAATCGTATGCTAAAAGTGCTGAAAGTGGAAAATCATGGTGGTAGAATCCTTTTTTAAGCAATCGGTGGTTTCAAAAAAATGGGTAAGAACGTTGTCGTACTGGGCACCCAATGGGGTGACGAAGGCAAAGGTAAGATTGTTGACCTTCTGACAGAGCGCGCTAAATACGTTGTGCGCTATCAAGGCGGCCATAATGCGGGTCATACGCTTGTCATCAACGGTGAAAAAACCGTTCTCCACTTAATTCCTTCTGGCATCCTGCGTGAAAACGTCACCAGCATCATCGGCAACGGTGTTGTGCTGTCTCCGGCTGCGCTGATGAAAGAGATGAAGGGTCTGGAAGAACGTGGCGTCCCGGTACGTGAACGTCTGTTAATTTCTGAAGCTTGCCCGTTGATCCTGCAATATCATGTTGCGATGGATGTGGCGCGTGAAAAAGCGCGTGGCGCGAAGGCGATCGGCACCACCGGACGCGGCATCGGCCCCGCTTATGAAGATAAAGTTGCCCGCCGTGGCCTGCGCGTAGGCGATCTGTTTAACAAAGAAACCTTCGCCGTGAAGCTGAAAGAGATCGTTGATTTCTACAATTTCCAGCTGGTTCACTACTACAAAACAGATGCGGTCGATTATGACACCGTGTTGAAAGATGTCATGGAAGTCGCTGATATTCTGACCAGCATGGTTGTTGATGTCTCCGACCTGCTGGATAACGCGCGCAAGCGTGGCGACCTGATCATGTTTGAAGGCGCTCAGGGTACGCTGTTGGATATCGACCACGGCACCTACCCCTACGTCACTTCTTCTAATACTACCGCAGGCGGCGTGGCTACCGGCTCTGGTATTGGCCCGCGTTACGTTGATTATGTGCTGGGTATTATCAAAGCCTATTCAACCCGCGTTGGCGCAGGTCCGTTCCCGACCGAGCTTTTTGATGAAACCGGCGAGTTCCTGTGTGAAAAAGGTAATGAGTTTGGTGCCACCACCGGACGTCGTCGCCGCACCGGCTGGCTGGATATCGTTGCCGTGCGCCGTGCAGTGCAGATTAACTCGCTGTCTGGCTTCTGCATGACCAAACTGGATGTGCTGGACGGGCTGAAAGAGGTTAAAATCTGCATTGGCTATCGTATGCCGGATGGCCGTGAAGTTACCACGACACCGCTGGCTGCAGAAGGTTGGGAAGGCATTGAGCCGATCTATGAAACCCTGCCAGGCTGGAGCGAAAGCACTTTTGGCGCGAAGTCCGTTGATGCGCTGCCGCAAACGGCACGTGATTACATCAAGCGTGTTGAAGAACTGACGGGCGTACCGGTTGATATCATCTCTACCGGCCCGGACCGCAGCGAAACCATGATCCTGCGTCATCCATTTGACGCCTGATTATGTAAAAGGCCGGACACGCTCCGGCCTTTATCTTCTGACTTACTGCAGACGCACCGCGCTTTATTCCCATCCTTTTGCTTACCGCTTTTTCCTGAAATCCGACTTGCTTAAAAAAATGCCCTTAATCTTATGGGCTGGTTTATCATCATTAGATAATAATTATGCTAAACGGATGAAATTCACCGGAAATTCACCGAGGTTATTGTGCAACTGACGAGTTTTACCGATTTTGGCCTGCGTGCGCTGATTTACATGGCGACTTTACCTGCCGGGCAAATGACAAATATTACCCAGGTTACCGACACTTATGGCGTGTCGCGCAACCATATGGTCAAAATCATTAACCAACTGAGTCGTCTGGGCTATGTGGCTGCCGTTCGTGGCAAAAATGGTGGCATTCGCCTCGGAAAACCCGCATCAGAAATTGTAATTGGGCATGTTATTCGGCAGATGGAGCCGCTACAGCTGGTGAACTGTGATGTTTGCGCTATCACGCCCGCCTGTCGTCTACGTCAGGCGTTGAAAACCGCCACCGAGCAATTTTTGCGTGAGCTGGACAACTACACGTTGGCCGATCTGGTGAAGGATAACCATCCGCTTTATAAAATTTTATTGCCGGAGCCTGGGATCCCCACGCTAACCGGCTACTGACAACGGAGGAACCGCTATGTCAAAAGATCCTTTTCAGGAAAGAGAAGCTGAAAAATATGAAAACCCTATTCCCAGCCGCGAATTCATCCTCGCCCATTTAGAAAAACGTGAAAAACCTGCCAGCCGGGAAGAGTTGGCTGTTGAAATGAACATTAGCGGTGAAGAGCAGCTTGAAGCGCTGCGCCGCCGCCTGCGTGCCATGGAGCGTGACGGGCAACTGGTGTTCACTCGTCGTCAATGTTATGTCCTGCCTGAACGCCTGGATCTGCTGCGCGGTAAAGTCATTGGTCACCGCGATGGCTACGGCTTCCTGCGCGTGGAAGGGCAAAAAGATGATCTCTATCTCTCCGCTGAACAGATGAAGTTCTGCATGCACGGCGACGTTATCCTGGCGCAACCGTTGGGTGCCGATCGTAAAGGCCGCCGTGAGGCACGTGTGGTCCGCGTGCTTGAGCCGCGTAACAGCCAGATTGTTGGCCGCTATTTTACCGAAGCTGGCGTGGGCTTTGTGGTACCGGATGACAGTCGTCTGAGCTTCGATATTTTGATCCCGCCAGAAGAGATCATGAATGCGCGTATGGGCTCGGTGGTAGTGGTCGAGCTGGTGCAGCGCTCAACGCGTCGTACCAAAGCCATTGGTAAGATTACCGAAGTGCTGGGTGACAATATGGGCACCGGGCTGGCAGTGGATATGGCGCTGCGTACGCATGAAATCCCGCACGTCTGGCCGGCAGAGGTAGAAGAGCAGGTCGCTAAACTACGTGAAGAGGTGCCGGAAGAGGCGAAGCAGGGCCGCGTGGATTTACGCCAGCTGCCGCTGGTAACCATCGACGGTGAAGATGCCCGTGACTTTGATGATGCGGTTTACTGCGAGAAAAAACGTGGCGGCGGCTGGCGTTTATGGGTCGCGATTGCTGACGTCAGCTATTACGTGCGCCCCGGCACGCCGCTGGACAACGAAGCGCATAATCGCGGCACCTCGGTTTATTTCCCGTCGCAGGTCGTCCCGATGCTGCCGGAAGTGCTCTCTAACGGCCTCTGTTCTCTGAACCCGCAGGTAGATCGTCTCTGCATGGTCTGCGAAATGACCATCTCCTCCAGCGGTAAGCTGACCGGCTATAAGCACTATGAAGCGGTAATGAATTCCCATGCGCGTCTGACCTACACCAAAGTCTGGTCGATTTTGCAGGGCAATCCGGAGCTGCGTGAACAGTATGCGCCGCTGGTGGGTCATCTCGAAGAGCTGCATCGTATGTATGAAGTGCTGGAAAAAGCGCGTGAGCAGCGCGGCGGCATCTCTTTCGAAACGGACGAAGCGAAATTTATTTTCAACGCCGAACGTCGTATTGAGCGCGTGGAGCGCACCGTACGCAACGATGCCCATAAGTTGATTGAAGAGTGCATGATCCTCGCCAACATCGCCTCGGCTCGTTTCGTTGAGAAGCATAACGAGCCTGCGCTGTTCCGCGATCACGATCGCCCCAGCGATGAGAGCATCAAAAGCTTCCGCTCGGTGCTGGCCGAACTGGGCCTGTCGCTGCCTGGCGGCAACAAGCCGCAGCCGCTGGACTATGCCGAACTGCTGGAAACCATCGCTGACCGTCCCGATCACGAAATGCTGCAAACCATGCTGCTGCGCTCCATGAAGCAGGCGGTTTACGATCCGGAAAATCGCGGTCACTTCGGCCTGGCGCTCGCCTCCTATGCGCACTTTACGTCACCGATCCGCCGCTATCCCGATCTGCTGCTGCATCGGGCGATTAAGTATCTGCTGGCGCAACAGCAGGGCACGCTGCAGGGCAACAGCACGCCGACCGGCGGCTACCACTATGAAATGCAGCAGATGCTGCAGCTGGGCCTGCACTGCTCCTTAACCGAACGCCGCGCTGATGAGGCCACGCGTGACGTCGCTGACTGGCTGAAGTGCGACTTTATGCAGGATCAGGTGGGCAACACCTTTACCGGCGTGATTGCCAGCGTAACCGGCTTTGGCTTCTTTGTCCGTCTGAACGATCTGTTTATCGATGGGCTGGTGCATGTGTCGACGCTGGATAACGACTATTACCGCTTTGATGCGGTAGGGCAGCGCCTGATTGGCGAATCTGGCGGACGCACTTATCGTCTCGGCGATACCGTAGAAGTGCGCGTTGAGGCGGTGCATATGGACGAGCGTAAAATCGACTTTGCGCTGATCTCCAGCCAGCGCAGCCCGCGCGGCGAAGGCAAAACCGCGCGTGAGAAGGCGAAGAAAGGCGCTTCCGGCAGCCATAACAAGCGCCGCCGCGAAATGCGGAAAACCGCTAATTTCGAGCCGGATGCGGCGTTCCGCGGCGAAAAAAAACCGGCGAAGCCAAAAGGCGAGAAAAAAGCGAAAAAACCGTCGGAAAAAACGCGTAAAATCGCCGCCGCAACCAAAGCAAAGCGTGCATCGAAGAAAAAAGAGGCATAAGCGGTAACAGGCGATCCCTGTCGCGCCGCAGGCCAAAGGGCGGCTGGGCCGCCCGTAACCAGCATCGGATAACATATGAGTGAAGTAGTTTTCGGCATTCACGCCGTACAGGCGCTTTTAGAGCGCGATCCGCAACGTTTCCAGCAGGTCTGGATCCTGAAAGGCCGTGACGATCGCCGTCTGCAGTCGCTGATTACTGCGCTGGAAGCGCAGGGGATTGTGATTCAGGTTGCTACGCGCCAGTGGCTCGACAGTAAATCAGAAGGCGCTGTGCATCAGGGCATCGTGGCGCAGGTAAAACCGGGAAGGCAGTATCAGGAAGGCGATCTGCCGGATCTGCTGGCGTCGATTGAATCGCCGCTGCTGTTGATCCTGGATGGCGTCACCGATCCCCATAACCTTGGCGCCTGCCTGCGCAGCGCGGATGCAGCTGGTGTACATGCGGTTATCGTACCGAAAGATCGTTCTGCTGCGCTGAACGCCACGGCGAAAAAAGTTGCCAGCGGCGCGGCGGAAAATGTCCCGCTGATTCGGGTGACCAACCTGGCGCGCACCATGCGTCTGCTGCAGGAGTACCATGTCTGGATTGTCGGCACTGCAGGCGAAGCGACCCATGAAATATGGGAAAGCAAAATGACCGGCCCGCTGGCACTGGTGATGGGCGCGGAAGGTGAAGGCATGCGCCGTTTGACGCGTGAACACTGTGATGATCTGATCAAACTGCCTATGGCGGGCAGCGTCTCTTCACTGAACGTTTCGGTTGCGACCGGCATCTGCCTGTTTGAAGCGGTACGTCAGCGTCGCGGCTGATCGTTGCGGGGCGTGATGAGCGCCCCGAATATCCTCTCTGTTACGGGCATCTTCTGCAGCTTTCTGCATAATGACTCTACTGCTGGATAATTCAAAGCCCTGGCCGCTGGCTCATCGGGCTTTCCGCATGGAGATCCCCGCTTATGCCCGTTACCCATACCGTTTTTAATCAGCCTCGCCCACTCAGCAATAGCAACCTGTTTCTTTCCGATACGCCGCTGCGTGAAGCCGTGGCGCGCTTTGGCGCGGACTGGGACCAGGATCTGCTGGCATCGGTAGGGCAGCAGCTTGGCAGCAGCGAGTCGCTGGAGCTGGGAAGGCTGGCTAACGCTTTTCCGCCTGAGCTGCTGCGCTACGACGCGCGCGGCGAACGGCAGGATGATTTACGCTTTCATCCTGCCTGGCACCTGTTGATGCAGGGGCTGTGCGCTAACCGCGTGCATAATCTGCCCTGGCAGGCCGGGGCGCGCTCAGGCGCGTTTGTGGCCCGCGCTGCGCGTTTTATCCTGCATGGGCAGGTAGAAGCTGGCACGCTTTGTCCTGTTACCATGACTTTTGGCGCGATGCCGCTGTTGCAGGCCAGCCTGCCGTCTCTGTTTGCCGACTGGCTGCCGCCGTTATTAAGCGACCGTTACGATGCACACCTCCACGCTGCGCCGCAAAAGCGCGGGCTGCTGATCGGCATGGGCATGACGGAAAAGCAGGGCGGTACCGATGTCCTGAGCAATACCACGCGCGCAGAACCTGTTGCAGCGCGCGGCAACGGCGAGAGTTATCGTGTTACCGGCCATAAATGGTTCTTTTCTGTACCGCAGAGTGATGCGCATCTGGTGCTGGCTCAGGCGCCGGGCGGCATCAGCTGTTTTTTCCTGCCGCGCCTGCTGCCGGACGGCACGCGCAACGCGGTATGCATTGAACGTCTGAAAGATAAACTGGGCAACCGCTCTAACGCCAGCAGTGAGGTAGAGTTTGACGGCGCAACAGGCTGGCTGTTAGGCGAAGAAGGCGACGGCGTGCGTCAGATTTTAAAAATGGGCGGCTATACCCGTTTTGACTGTGCGCTGGGCAGCCATAGCCTGATGCGGCGCGCCTTCTCAGTGGCGCTCTATCATGCGCATCAGCGTCAGGTGATGGGAAAAACGCTGGTTGAGCAACCGCTAATGCGTCAGCAGCTGTGCCAGCAGGCGCTGCAGCTGGAAGGGCAGACCGCCCTGTTGATGCGTATCGCTCATGCCTTTTCGCAACCGGCGGATGAACAGCAGCGTGCTTATGTGCGTCTGTTTACGCCTGCCGCAAAGTTTGCAGTCTGCAAAAACGCGACGCCTTTCATCGCTCAGGCGATGGAGATATTAGGCGGCATCGGCTATTGCGAAGAGAGTGAGCTACCGCGTCTTTATCGCGAAGCGCCGGTAAATAGCATCTGGGAAGGCGCGGGTAATGTTATGTGTCTGGATGTGCTGCGGGTGTTGAGAAAGCAGCCAGCGGTGACGGAGATGCTGGCTGCTCAGTTTGATGAGGTTAAAGGCCTTAACCGCCATTTCGATAGCTGCTGGCGTCAACTCAAACTACGGCTGCGTAAGCCGCAGGAGGCGCAGGCGCACGAGATAAGCAGTCAGCTGGTGTTATTAGCGACCGGCCAACAGCTTTTGACTACCCTGGAACCGCCGTTGGCGGATGCCTGGTGTCAGCACTGTTTAGATACGCGCGGCGCGGTATCTGTTACAAACGCTGTCAGCGAACGTTTATTGCTGCGCGCCAGCGGCGGATGAGCCCGCCGGGCCATACAGCACCGCTGAGGCGTACCACATTCCCGGCATCACCGTTTCGCTGAGCGCCACTATCTGATAATAGGTGGCACCAGCCTGATTGGCCTTTTGCGCAATTTCGCGCTGGGCATCATCCGGCGAGCCGCGCGTGGTGCTGGTAATGCTGCCCAGCCTTGGCAGGTTAGTGGTCTGCGCCCGGTGAATCTCTTGTGCCTGCGGCAACGGCGGCGGCGGCGCTTCCGGCGTTGAACGCAGCGTACTGCAGGCGCTTAAAGTCAGAGTTAACAGCAGTAAAGGCCAGTAACGCATCGTAAATTCCTCACGGTAGGGGGATCGCTTAAGTGTATGCGATCCCCACTGTTCCGTTAGCCTTTCAGCGTAAAAACGCTTACCAGCTCGGTCAGATGATGCCCTTTTTTGCTTAGCGCATGCGCGGTCTCTTCCGACTGGGCAACCAGCTCGGTATTTTGATGCGTCGCCTGGCCGATCTGCGTCATCGCGATATTGACCTGACCAATTCCCGCGGACTGCTCCTGAGAGGCGATGTTAATTTCGCCCATCAGCGCTTTAACCTGTTCAATGCGCGTAACAATATTTTCCATCGCGCTGCGCGTCTGTTCGGAAAGGATATGGCCCTGATTCACGCTGTTAATGGAGTTACTGATTAGCCCATCGATCTCCTTCGCTGCCTGCGCGCTACGGCTCGCCAGCGCGCGGACTTCAGCCGCAACGACCGCAAACCCTTTACCATGCTCGCCTGCGCGTGCCGCTTCTACCGCTGCGTTCAGCGCCAGGATATTGGTCTGGAAGGCAATGGATTCAATGACGTGGGTGATATCAGCAATACTCTGTGAGGAGACTTTGATCGCCGACATGGTACTGACCGAGTGCGCGACCGTTTCACCGCCTTGCTGCACGGCGCTTGCGGCTTCCGCTACCAGCTGTAGCGCTTGTGCAACGTTCTCCGCATTCTGTTCAACGGTGGCGCCCAGCTGTTCCATACTGGCGGAGGTCTCTTCTACGCTGCTGGCCTGGCGGGTAATCTGCTCGCTGATATTTTCACTGCTGACGGCAATCGCGTCGGTACCCTGACTAATATCCTGCGCGGCGGTACGCACCTGGGAAACGATACGTTCCAGCCCGTCACCGATGCCGTTAATGGCGGTAATCAGCTGGCCTACCTCATCTTTACGCTGCGTTTGCAACGTTGCCTGCAGGTTGCCGTCCGCATACTGTTCAGCCAGGTGGATTACCTTCTGTAGCGGAACGCTGACCCAGCGGCGCGTGATAACGACAAAACCTACGGCAAACAGGATCACCAGTCCCATCCCAAGCAGCAGGAAAGTATTACGGGCCGAAGTAATGGGCGCCAGCAGGCTGTCTTTATCCACATCGCCAAGGATGATCCAGTTCCAGCCAGGCAGATGCTGCCAGGCAACGATACGCGGTTCGCCATCCTGTATCGTTTCCAGCGTGCCGCTCTGCTGGGTGGTGAGCTGCTGCATGGTTTCCGGCGACCAGTGTGCCATTTTCCCCTCTTCCTGCGGATGGAACAGCCAGGTACCGCGAGAACTTCCTGCCGCGCCGTTCATCACCATAAAGCGGCCGGTATCGCTGAAGGACTTATTCAGCACTTTATCGCGCATCAGCGCGATCTGCTTACCTATCTCCACGCCGACAAACAGAATGCCAACAACCGTCCCGCTGGCATCTTTTACCGGTTGGTACTGGGTGATGTAGCGTTTGCCGAACAGGGAGGCCAGCCCGCGATACGCTTCACCTTTACTCACCAGGGCGAAGGCCGGGCTTTGGCGATCGAGCTGGGTTCCCATCGCACGTGAGCCATCTTCCTTCAGCAATGAGGTGGCAACACGCACGTAGTTATCGCCGTCACGGACAAAAATCGTCGAAATAGCACCGGTACGTGCTAAAAAGTCATCAACAACGGTTTCATCCAGATTCAGCGTTTTTAACCCGGCGCGTAAAGTTGGCGTAGAGAAGTCGCCTACCGTGATACGCGCGCTTTCATCACGGCTAAACTCTTTCGGCAAGAAGCTTTGAAACAGGCTGGTATAGTTGGCTACTTCTTCGCTCAGCGTGGCGTTAAACATGCCTGCCATGTCGCCAATCCCTGCCACCTGGTTTTGCATATTTTCCAGCGTTAATGCCTGCAGCTGTTTGGCCGCATTATTGCTTAAAGCGAGCGTGAGGATGAAAAACAGCACGGCCACGCTCAACGAGGTCATGACAGACAGCTTGACGCCCAAACTGGCGCGGCTGAGTGAGAGACGCTTCATGAGTTCTACCTTTTGGTAATATTATGGGATCTCGTTAAACGGCAAAAATTGATGAATTTTTACCCCACAAACCGCAGGGAAAAGGCTCTTTTTTTCTGCAGCTGATGAAGAAATCACGCAATTGCTTATAATCAATGGCTATTTTCTATGCATAGTGAGCGGATCATGACGGCAATGACGCAGGAAAAAATCACCACAGGTAGGGCGATCGATATCGTTACCGAATCTTTTAGCGGCATTGAGTGCCTGCACGCCGCGCCAGCTGGTCAGCGCGCTACCGCTTTGCCTGCCGTGATTTTCTGGCATGGTTACCTCTCTTCCAAAGAAGTCTATGCCTGGGCTGCCGTCGCGCTGGCACAGGCCGGCTTTCGCGTCATTATGCCGGATGCCGATCAGCATGGTTCCCGTTATGGCGGCGACAGCGCATACCGGCTGGCCCATTTCTGGGATATTTTGCGCAGCAGTATCGATGAGCTGCCGCAGCTGGAAGCCGCGTTGCGAATGCAAGGCTTAATTGCCGAAGGCCGCTTCGGCGTGGCGGGCGCCTCAATGGGCGGCATGACCGCGTTGGGTGCTATGGCGCGCTATCCGCATATTAACCGCGTCGCCTGCCTGATGGGATCGGGCTATTTTATGTCGTTAAGTCAGACTCTCTTTCCGCCCTTGCAGGCAGAAACGCCTGAAGAGCAGGCGGAACGGGCGCGCCTGCTGGCACCGCTTGCCGGATATGATCCCAGCCGCCAGCTGGAGCGGCTGGCGGATCGTCCGCTGCTGCTGTGGCATGGCGAAGCGGATGACGTTGTTCCGGCGGCAGAAACTCAACGGCTGGTTCAGGCGCTGACCAGCGCGCAGCTTGACCAGCAGCTTAGCTGGCTAACTGAACCAGGAGTAGGGCATAAAATAACGCCGCAGGCGTTAGAGGCGCTGGTCAATTTTTTCGCATCTCTTTGATAGTTCAGATGAAGGGCGCAGGCAGGAGAGCATAATGCGCCGCCGCCCCGGCCCGGCGCTTTTTTTCCGTGATTCCCGCTTGAGTTTCCCCCGCCATGCCAGTATGATTACGCGTCAATTTTTTCAGCCGTACACTTAAAACGTTCCTTGCTTCCATGGGCCGCGGTTGACCCTGACAGGAGGCTGAATAATCCGTAAGGAGCAAATTCGATGCGTCATTACGAAATCGTCTTTATGGTTCATCCTGACCAGAGCGAACAAGTTCCGGGCATGATCGAGCGCTACACTGGTGCCATCACTGGTGCAGAAGGTAAGATTCACCGTCTGGAAGACTGGGGTCGCCGTCAGCTGGCTTACCCGATCAACAAACTGCACAAAGCGCATTACGTTCTGATGAACGTAGAAGCACCGCAGGAAGTGATCGATGAGCTGGAAACTAACTTCCGCTTCAACGACGCCGTTATCCGCAGCATGGTTATGCGTACCAAAAACGCAGTAACCGAAGCATCTCCGATGGTTAAAGCGAAAGACGAGCGCCGTGAGCGTCGTGAAGATTTCGCTAACGAAACCTCTGACGATGCAGATGCCGGGGATTCTGAAGAGTAATCGACCGTGACGGCGAACCGGCTGCGTTTGTCTGGCACTGTGTGTCGGGCACCGTTGCAAAAAATAAGTCCGTCAGGGATTCCACACTGCCAGCTGGTGCTTGAGCATCGCTCGCAGCAGGAAGAGGCCGGATTCTTCCGGCAGGCCTGGTGTCGTATGCCCGTGATTATTAGCGGTAAGACGCATCAGGTGATTACTCAACATATAACGGTCGGCACGCAGCTTACCATTGAAGGCTTTATTTGCAGTCATCAAGGGCGCAATGGCCTCAGTAAAATTGTGCTGCATGCCGAGCAGATTGAATTGATAGATTCTGGAGACTAGCCAAATGGCACGTTATTTCCGTCGTCGCAAGTTCTGCCGTTTCACCGCGGAAGGCGTTCAAGAGATCGACTACAAAGATATCGCTACGCTGAAAAACTACATCACTGAAAGCGGTAAGATTGTACCGAGCCGTATCACCGGTACTCGCGCCAAATACCAGCGTCAGCTGGCTCGTGCTATCAAGCGCGCGCGCTACCTGTCTTTGCTGCCGTACACTGATCGTCATCAGTAATCGGCCACTGTCCAATTATCGACTTTGAGAGGATAAGGTAATGCAAGTTATTCTGCTTGATAAAGTAGCAAACCTGGGCGGCCTGGGCGATCAGGTTAACGTTAAAGCGGGCTATGCTCGTAACTTCCTGGTTCCGCAGGGCAAAGCTGTGCCGGCAACCAAGAAAAACGTTGAGTTCTTCGAAACTCGCCGTGCTGAACTGGAAGCCAAACTGGCTGACGTTCTGGCAGCAGCCAACGCTCGTGCTGAAAGCATCAATGCACTGGGCACCGTGACCATCGCTTCTAAAGCGGGTGACGAAGGCAAACTGTTCGGTTCTATCGGTACCCGTGACATCGCTGACGCTGTAACTGCAGCTGGCGTTGAAGTGGCTAAGAGCGAAGTTCGCCTGCCGAACGGCGTTCTGCGTACCACTGGTGAGCACGAAGTGAGCTTCCAGGTTCACAGCGAAGTGTTTGCTAAGCTGAACGTGAACGTAGTTGCTGAATAAGTTATTTCAGTAACATGAAAATGCCGGCCCTGGGCCGGCATTTTTGTTTTTGCATCTAACTACTGCTTGTTTCTGCTGCGCTTTATTGCGCTCGCAAAAAAGAGCCGTCCGGCTGGCGGGTAAACAGCACCGGGCCGTTCTCGCCCTCTACCGTAAGCCCGGTCACCACGCCATTGCTGTCCTGACGAATTTTCACCTGCTGTCCACTTTGCAGGCTGCTTAGCGGCTTATCATCGCCTTCAACGCGCGCCATCGCGAAAACATCGTTCACCTGTAGATTATTATCCCGAAATAGCTGCGCCAGCGTTTGACCAGAGGCAATCTGATAGCTGCGCCACTGACCATTATCCTGGGTGGGTTGCGCAGACTGAGTGGGCTGCGTCGCAGGTGGGTTATCATAAATTTCCGCCTGCAGCGGTACCTCTTTACTGCTATTGTCGCTGGCCGGGCGCGGCGCACTGTCACGCGGTGCTGAGACTGGCCAGAGAAAAGCCAGCAGCACCACGATAAGCACCAGAATGATGCCACGCCGATGCGCTGGCGGCAGTGGCTGCATCCAGCTAATACCATCCGGCAGATGCCAGAGGCGGGTCAGCCATAAGCGAATGCCAGAATGGGAGTCCTTGAGCATAATATAACCTCCGGCACCTTGTGCGCGTCGCAGTTGCTTTCCTCGATGCAGTATGGGCAAAAAAGACGCAAAGTGCCTGTCTGGGTTATAAAAATTGCGATGGCGTTATTGTTTCCTTTTCATTACAAAAAGTCATCGAAAGAATGCAGATTTTACCCCTGCAACGCAGGCTGTTATGCTGCGTCTTCTTTTGATTGATTGGTGAAAGGATAAAATATGACAACCCCTTCTTTTGACAGCCTTGAAGCGCAGGCAAGCTACGGTATTGGTTTGCAGGTAGGGCAGCAGTTGCTGGATTCCGGCCTGCAGGGATTACTGCCGGAAGCGATGGTAGCGGGCCTGCGTGATGCGCTGGAAGGGAATGCGCCAGCAGTACCGGTTGATGTAGTGCATCGTGCGCTGCGCGAAGTACATGAGCGTGCGGATGCCGTACGTCGTGAGCGTCAGCAGGCGATGGCGGCAGAAGGTCAAACCTGGCTGCAGGAAAACGCCCAGCGCGAAGGGGTAAACAGCACCGAATCCGGGCTGCAGTTCCGCGTCATCAATCAGGGCACCGGCCCGATTCCTTCTCGTCAGGATCACGTGCGCGTTCACTACACCGGTAAGCTGATCGACGGCACGGTATTTGACAGCTCGGTCGCGCGTGGTGAGCCAGCAGAGTTCCCGGTAAGCGGCGTGATTGCTGGCTGGATTGAAGCCCTGACGCTGATGCCGGTGGGTTCTAAATGGGAGCTGACGATCCCACACAATCTGGCCTATGGCGAGCGTGGCGCAGGCGCATCGATTCCGCCGTTCAGTACGCTGATATTTGAAGTGGAATTATTAGACATTATCTAAGCACTCCCATTTAATAATATAAAGGCAAAAGGATAAACTTTTTGCCTTTATTATAATGTAGTAAAATCGCCTGTTAGTTTCCCTGCTTTGCTTTTATGTATCCTTATCTATATGTTTCCTTATTCGATGTATCCGAATGTTGCTTTGTGAAATTGATTTTCACTATCCTCTGTTTGCCTTAATAATAAGGAGTTTAGTAAATCAACCTACACATAAAAGAGTGACTATTATGCGTCAGCTAAATGACAAGGAAATGGAACAAATCTCCGGCAGCCTGGTAACTAACGCAACAGAAGCAGGGGCCCTGTTGGGCGCTGGCATTGGCAAGCTGCTGGATTTGAACGTGACAGGCGCAATCACCGGTATCGGTAATGGTGTAGTCAGTATTGTCGATAACGGTTCGAGCGCCATTAAGCAGCTGTTCGGCAACAAATAAGGCGGTTTTACTCCAGATAATATTTTATAGCTTCCTTAAGTAAGTAAAGCGGATTATTTATTTTTACGCTGTGGAAGCTAATGCAATACTCTTGCCTGGCACTGGTTTGGTAATAATAAAAAGCCAGCCGGAGCTGGCTTTTTATACTATTTTTGCAGGTCGATACGATAAACAGCAAAGCCATTTTCGTCCTGGCTGATATAGCTCAGCGGATAACGACCATAACGGGAAATAAAATCTGCGGCTTTCGCTGAGGGTGAGGTTTCAAAACGAATATCCAGCGGAACAGCGCTCTGAACAGGAGCCAGCCGCCAGTTATTATCCGCCTGCGGATGCACTTCCCCCTGTGCTTTGGTTTGCGCGCTAATCCAGGCTGAAACGATCGCGCGGTTCTCATCAGGTGAAGAGAAAGCGATATATTTTTCTCCGGTTCCGGCAAACTTGCCGCCCCAGGCGCGATAGTTATTGGTTGCGATCAGGAAGGGGGTGTCGGCCCCGATGGGTTTACCCTGCCAGGTCAGATTTTTAATACGCGAAGCTTGCGGATGAATTAACTGGCATTCCTCATCATAACGAGCCGGTTGCGTCACATCGATCTGATAATTCACACCATCAATCACATCAAAATTATAGGTGCGGTAGTTCCAGTTAATCAGCGCCTGCGGCTGCCGCTGTTGCGGGTCGATCTGATTAAACTGTCCGGCAGAACACTCCAGCCATTGCTTTACCTGCTCGCCGTTAACTTTCATCACCACCAGCGTATTGGGATAGAGATAAAGGTCTGCAGCGTTACGAAACGTAAGTTCTCCCTTTTCCACTTCCACATAGCTAGCCGGATCGTTTTTACGTCCTCCCGCTTTAAAAGGCGCGGCGGCGGAGAGCACCGGGATGTTGGCCAGATCGGGGTCGCCCTGAATAAAATGCTCAACGTAAGCGCGCTGCGCGTTATTTACGATTTGCACCGTAGGATCGTCCTGCACCAGCGACAGGTAGCTGTACATCACGTCTGCAGATTTACCGATCGGCTGTGCGACAAAATCACGCGTGGCGCGATGAGCGTCAGCCAGCACCTGCACCAGAGCGCGATCTTCCTGCGCCAGCGATTTTTTCGCCGCCTTATCATAAATTGGGCGCGCCTCGGCGCGTGCATGGGTCACTTTCCATTGTCCGTCGTCATTATTCAGCGTCAGATCCACCACGCCAAGGTGATCGCCCCACATGCCCGGCATAACCGCCGGTATCCCGTTGAGCGTGCCCTGTTTGATATCCGCACCGGGAATAGCGGCAAAATCGGCGCTGGGGAAGACGGCGTGCGCATGGCCAAACATAATGGCGTTAATGCCCGGGACTTTGCTGAGATACCACACGGAATTTTCAGCCAGCGCATGATAAGGTTCGCTCGATAAACCAGAGTGCGCGACGGCGATGATCACGTCCGCGCCCTGTTGACGCATAACAGGCACCCAACGTCGGGCACTTTCGGTTATATCATCAACCGTTATTTTTCCCTGCAGGTTCGCCCGATCCCAGACCATAATTTGTGGCGGTACAAAACCGATATAGCCCACGTTCAGTGTGTAGGTTTTTCCGTCCTGCCCGATCACTTTCTCTGGTTTAATCAGCCAGGGAGTAAAGCGTGGTTTGCCCGTGGCGGTATCGATGATGTTGGCATTGATATAGGGGAAATGAGCCCCTGCCAGCGCCTTCTGCAGATAATCCAGGCCATAGTTGAATTCATGATTGCCCAGATTACCGACGCTGTAGCCCAGCGTATTCATCGCCTGATAGACCGGATGCGTTTCTCCCGCCTTCAGCCCCTTTGCGGCCATGTAATCACCAAGCGGGCTGCCCTGGATAACATCGCCGTTATCTACCAGCACGCTATTCTTAACTTCCGCACGCGCCGCAGCGATGAGCGTGGCGGTGCGCACCAGGCCAAATTTATCGCTGGGTTTGTCTTTGTAATAATCGAAATCCATCATGTTGCTGTGCAGATCGGTGGTTTCCATAATGCGAAAATCCACCGTAGCAGCGGAAAGCGGAATCGAAACCGTGGCTATCACCAGAAGCGCAGTACCCTTAACCATTTTTTCCTCCTGAAAGTAATCGCTACAAACTTCTCAAATTAATCTGCAAAGGTTACGTTTCATCGCACGAATTTGTGATAGCGAACAGATAAATAACCCTTATCAAGGTCTGTGACCGTTGTCTGCGAAAGGCGCCAGGGAAAGGGTAATGACAGTAATACGTGAATTATGCTATTGATAACTAAACGATCTGCAAATACGACCGGCTGGCAGCCGCTGACTGTGGCATCTGAATGCCAGCTGCTATGCTTAAACAGCATGATCAATCATCGTAAGTCCCGGCACTGTCGTCAGGCTTACTTCGGTCATCGACAAAGAGGTGAAAAATGTTAGAGCAAATCTGCCAGCTGGCGCGTGAAGCGGGCGACGCCATTATGAATATTTACGATGGCCAGGCGCCGCTCGACGTTTCTCACAAATCTGACGATTCGCCCGTGACCGCTGCCGATATTGCGGCGCACCGCGTGATTATCCGGGGGCTGCAGCAGCTTACGCCCGAGGTGCCGATTGTTTCCGAAGAGGACCCGCCTGCTTTTGAGGTTCGTCAGCACTGGCAACGTTATTGGCTGGTTGATCCGCTGGATGGCACCAAAGAGTTTATTAAACGTAACGGTGAGTTTACGGTGAATATCGCGCTGATCGTTCAGGGCAAACCGGTAGTTGGCGTCGTCTATGCGCCGGTGCTGGGCGTAATGTATTCCGCTGCGGAAGGTAAAGCCTGGAAAGAAGAGAACGGGCAGAAAACACAGATTAAAATCCGTGATGCGCGACCGCCGCTGGTGGTTGTCAGCCGTTCTCATCAGGATGGCGATGAGCTGACGGAATATCTCAAGCAGCTGGGCGAACATCAAACGGTGGCCATTGGTTCTTCGCTTAAATTTTGCCTGGTTGCGGAAGGTAAGGCTCAACTCTATCCGCGCTTTGGGCCGACCAACAGCTGGGATACTGCCGCTGGTCATGCGGTAGCGCTGGCCGCAGGCGCGCATGTTCATGACTGGAAAGGGCGCTCGCTGGACTATACGCCACGCGAATCCTTCCTCAACCCTGGCTTTCGCGTCTCTATTTTCTGAGGTGCATCTATTTAAGCAACTGATGCAGCAGGACGATAACCTGCTGCGTTTCCTGCGCCGTCAGCGCACCATCTTTCGCAAAGCGCACCCTGCCATTTTTATCTAACACCATCACCGCAGAGCCGCCATCCTCCAGCTGCCAGGCCCGTTTCGCCGCACCGTTGCTGTCGACGATAAACTGTGACCAGGGATACTGTGTCTTATTGCTCTCAATGCTGCTGCGCACAAACATACCGGTACCAGGGATAGCGTCGTCAGTATTGATAATGGTGGTGGTTTGATAGCGATCCTGCGGCAGATGCGCCTGTTTTATCGCTTCCACCAGCGCGGCATTTTTCTCTTTAGCGGATGAGCGCCCGGCTATATGTTGCACCACGCGCACTTTACCGATCAGCTGTGCGCTATTCCATGGCCGATAGCTAAAATTATCCTGTTGATAGTTAAGCTCTCCTTTATCACTGATGCCCACCGGCGCAACGCGCTGGCCGTTGACAAAGTCATGTGCGTGGCTACTAAAAGGCAGCAACAGGCTAAATACAAGGGCGAGCGGGGCATGTCTCATTATTATCTCCACATGGAAAGGTGATCCGACCAGTTGGTCATGTTTTTGAAATAATAAGCAGCCATTATGCTGCTGTCGCATCAACTTGCCAGCTTTGCGGCAGACTGCACAAATTAGCTCAGGCAGGGGGTTTATACTGCTTTACATGCGTGCATTAACAGACTCTCCTGTAATGATGTGTCAATGCAGTAAAAAAAGTTAATTTTAGGAACACAGGAAGCGGACGATGTTCTATAGTTTACCGGCACTTTGCGCTTCAAGGGCTCGTACCGATTTTGGCAACGGCGGAGCGTATTAATTTTTCAGGAGTTGAAAGCAACATGAAGATTTTTCAGCGTTATAATCCTTTCCAGATCGCCAAATACGTTAAAACACTGTTTAAAGGAAGGATTTACATCAAGGATGTAGGCGCGTTCGAGTTTGATAAAGGCAAAATCCTCGTTCCGCGCGTTAAAGATAAGCAGCATTTTAGCGTAATGTCGGAAGTAAACCGTCAGGTGCTTCGGCTGCAGGCAGAGTATCAGTAATAAAACAGGGCGCGATTAACGCGCCCTTGTGCTGTCTGGCGGCAAACAATTGGCTGAGCCGCCTGAAAAACCCTGCAAACCTTCTTATTCTTCCATATCTTTGTTTATCGTCAGGGTTGCCGGACGTTCATCAATACGCGTAACCAGTAGCTGATCGATACGATAGCTATCAATATCCACTACTTCAAACTTATAGCCTGCAAACTTAACAAAATCGGTACGTTTAGGGATTTTGCGCAGCATATACATCATAAAGCCGCCGATGGTTTCATAGTTGCCCGACTGTGGAAACTCGTTGATATCCAGCACGCGCATCACATCATCAATTGGCGTGCCGCCTTCTACCAGCCAGGAGTTTTCATCACGGGCGACAATCTGTTCTTCCAGCCCTTGCCCTACCAGATCGCCCATCAGCGTAGTCATTACGTCGTTCAGCGTAATAATGCCCACGACCAGCGCGTACTCGTTCATGATAACCGCAAAATCTTCACCGGCGGTTTTGAAGCTTTCCAGCGCTTCGGAAAGCGTCAGGGTATCAGGAACAATGAGCGCAGAACGGATTTGCAGACCGCTGTTGAGCGCCATGCTTTGATTACCCAGTACGCGTAGCAGTAGCTCTTTGGAATCGACATAGCCGACGATATGGTCGATATCACCGTTACAGACTAAAAACTTGGAATGGGGATGCAGCGCAATCTTCTCTTTCAGGCTGCTTTCCTCTTCATGCAGATCGAACCAGATAATGTTCTCACGCGAGGTCATTGAGGAAGGAACCGTGCGCGATTCCAGCTCAAACACATTCTCAATCAGCTCATGCTCCTGTTTGCGCAGCACGCCTGCCAGCGCGCCCGCTTCCACAACGGCATAAATATCATCAGAGGTAATGTCGTCTTTACGCACCATGGGGATTTTAAACAGGCGGAAAATCATGTTCGCCATACCGTTAAAGAACCACACCATCGGGCGGAACAGCAGCAAACAGAAACGCATGGGATTAATAATGCGCAGCGCGATAGCTTCCGGCGAGATCATCCCGATACGCTTTGGCGTCAAATCGGCGAACAGAATAAACAGGCTGGTCACCAGGGTGAAGGAACAGATAAAACTGAGCTGTTCCGCCAGTTCAGGCGAAACCAGGCCATCAAATAGTTTCTGGAAAGAGGGAGAGAAAGCGGAGTCGCCGACGATACCGCCAAGAATAGCAACGGCGTTCAGGCCAATTTGCACCACGGTAAAGAACATACCCGGCGTTTCCTGCATTTTCAGCACGCGCTGCGCGTTGATATTGCCGTCATCGGCCAGCAGTTTGAGTTTAATTTTACGCGCGGCAGCCAGCGATATTTCTGACAGAGAAAAGAAGGCGCTGATCGCAATCAACACGAGTATGACAAGCAAGCTATCTAACATAAAGATTCCGTTGGTTTTTGATACTTGTCATTTTTGGCCTGGGCAGCGCGCGTTGCGGCATCACTGCGGCTTTCCATTTATGCTGGGCTATCCGTGCCAAAAATGTCTGCGCCGGTTCGACACACAGGTCGGGGCAGAAAGGGATGATAACAGCCGCATAAGCGGCCGCTGACGATTATAGCAGTAGCTCTGCTCAGCCCGCCAGCGCTGTTGCTGCGCCATCTTGTTTAATAAATAAGCGGGCATTCCCGGGGCATTAAAACAGCCATATTCACCGTTATTACGTGAACAAGCAGTATTGTTGGTTGTAACGCGGCGCAGCTTTACCGACAATAACGGCAAAATTTGCTTTAGCGGCACTTTTTTAACTGCCGTGCGTATAGCCGCAACGGCAAGAGGAAAGCTATGCTGTTAACCAAACTCGACATCGACATTAGCGCCTGTTGGTTCGCAATGTTATTTGTCCCCTGGGAAAAAGGGGGATTCGGCAACATTAACAGGAGTAAGCGTGCCACGATTTCATCTCTATTGCATAGCCTGTTTGCTGATAGCAGCGCCTGGCGCTCAGGCCGCGAACATTCGCTTACAGCTCGAGGGATTAACCGGAGATTTGCAGAAAAACGTCAGGGCACAGCTTTCCACAATCGATACCGATGAAGTGAGTGCTGACGGCCGTTTTCGTGCGCGGGTTAAAAAAGCCATTGAAGAAGGGCTGCGCGCGCTGGGCTACTATGAACCTGATATCAATTTTGAAAGCCGTCCGGCTCCGGCAAAAGGCGGCAGACCGGTACTGATTGCACGCGTTTCAGCAGGCGAGCCGGTAAAAATCGCCGGTAGCGCCATTATTCTGCGCGGCGATGCGCGTAATGATGCGGAGTATCAGCAGTGGGTAAGAGAGGGACGTCCTGAAAACGGCGCTATTCTTAATCACGGCAAGTATGAAAGCTTCAAAAAAGGCTTTACCAATCTGGCGCTGCGCAACGGCTATTTTGACGGTGATTTCAAGAAAAGCCAGCTGGGCGTATCCGTAGAGCGCCGCGAGGCGTTCTGGGATCTCGATTATGACAGCGGCAAGCGCTATCGCTTTGGCGACGTGACCTTTGAAGGATCGCAGATCCGCGATGAGTATCTGCAAAACCTGGTGCCGTTTCACGAAGGCGATTATTACAGCTCACGCGATCTGGCTGAGCTAAACCGTCGCCTGTCGGCGACCGGCTGGTTTAATTCAGTGGTGGTCGCGCCGGAATTTGATAAAACCACGGCGGATAAAGTTTTACCGCTGAGCGGCGTGGTCTCGCCGCGCACCGAAAACACCATTGAAACCGGCATCGGCTACTCTACTGACGTCGGGCCGCGGCTGAAAACCACCTGGCGTAAGCCGTGGGTGAATTCACGCGGACACAGCCTGGCGACCAGTGCCAACCTCTCAGCACCTGAGCAGCAGCTTGATTTTAGTTATAAGGTGCCGCTGCTGAAAAATCCGCTGGAACAATATTATTTGATACAGGGCGGCCTGAAGCGCACCGACCTGAACGATACCAAAGCAGATTCCACCACGCTGGCGCTATCGCGCTACTGGGATAACAGCTCCGGCTGGCAAAAAGCCATCAATTTGCGCTGGAGCCTGGATCACTTTACCCAGGCGAACGTTACCAACACGACCATGCTGATCTATCCCGGCGTCAGCGTTAACCGCACCCGCTCGCGCGGCGGGCTGATGCCAGACTGGGGCGACTCCCAACGCTATTCCGTCGATATTTCCGATACCACCTGGGGGTCGGATGTCGATTTTCTTGTTTTACAGGCGCAAAACGTCTGGATCCGTACGCTGGCGGAGCGACATCGCTTTGTGGCGCGCGGTAACCTCGGCTGGATTGAAACCAACGATTTTGAAAAAGTGCCGCCCGATCTGCGTTTCTTCGCCGGGGGCGACCGCAGTATTCGCGGCTACAAATATAAAGGCATCTCTCCACGCGATGAAGACGGCAAGCTGACCGGGGCATCGAAACTGGCGACCGGCTCGCTGGAGTATCAATACAACGTGACCGGCAAATGGTGGGGCGCGGTATTTGTGGACTCCGGCGAAGCGGTGAACGATATCAAGCAAAGCAACTTTAAAACCGGTGCCGGTATCGGCGTACGCTGGGCCTCGCCGGTAGGGCCGATTAAGTTCGACCTGGCGCGGCCTGTGGGTGATAAAGAGGAACACGGTTTGCAGTTTTACATCGGACTGGGGCCTGAACTATGAAGCTATGGAAAAAGGTCCTGATTGGGATTCTGATTTTTTTAGCGGTGCTGGCTGGCGGCGTGCTGCTGCTGGTAAGCACTACGCCCGGCCTGCATCTGCTGTTGAACGGCGCAGCGCGCTGGGTGCCAGGTTTATCTATTCAGCAGGTGAACGGCGGCTGGCGTGACCTGACATTGAAAGGGGTGCGCTATGAAATGCCTGGCGTAACGCTGAACGCTGGCGAATTCCACCTGGCCGTACAGCTGGGCTGTCTGAAAAACTCCGCGTTCTGCGTTAACGATCTTGGGCTGAAAGATCTTAATGTCGTGGTGGACAGCAGCAAAATGACGCCATCCAACGCGCCGCCGCCGGAAGAAGAAAGCAGTAGCGGTGAGATCAGTACGCCTTATCCCATTACGCTGCGTCATCTCAGCCTGCACAATATCAATCTTAAAATTGATAATACCGCAATTTCTTTGCTCGATTTTTCTACCGGTCTGCACTGGCAGGAGCGTGCGCTTACCTTAACGCCAACGCGTATTCAGAGCCTGCTTATTGCGCTGCCGAAAGCGGCGCAGGTGGCTAATGAACAGGTAGTACAACCTAAGATCCAGCAGCCTCAGACGCAGGAGAAACCGCTGGGCGAAACGCTGAAAGCAATGTTCGGGCAGCCGCTGCTGCCATCGATGCCTGATTTCCGCCTGCCGCTTGATATTGAGGTGCAGGAGATCGTGGGCGAACAGCTGCGGATCACCGGCGATACCGAGCTGGCAGTCAATCGTTTACTGCTGAAAGCGAAAACGCAGGATCGCCTGTTACAGCTGCAAACACTGGATATTGATTCGCCGCAGGGGCAGCTTAAGGCCAGTGGACAGGCGCAGCTTGCCGGTCACTGGCCGGTAGACTTCAACCTCAACGGCGCGCTAAACGTCGAGCCGCTGAAGGGCGAGAAGATCAAAATGACGCTTGGCGGCGCTATGCGTCAGCAGCTTCAGCTGGGAGTGAATCTCTCCGGCCCGCTGAATGCGCAGCTTACCGGTCAAACCGAGCTGGCCACCGTCGGCCTGCCGCTGCAGCTAAAATTAACCAGTCCACAGCTGCGCTGGCCGCTCAGTGGCGCAACGCAGTATCAGGCGGATAATCTCGATTTCAGCTTCAGCGGCAAGGCCACCGACTATGTGATGTCGTTGCGCACCGCTTTGCAGGGCGAAGCCATTCCGCCAGCCGATCTGGCGCTGGACGGGAAGGGGAATGTTGAACAGTTCAGCCTTGATAAGCTGCGGCTGTCGACGTTGCAAGGCCATGCCGATCTTAGCGGTCTGGTAGACTGGAGCAAAGCGATCAGCTGGCGCAGCGAACTCACGCTGAACGGGATTGATACTGCCCGGCACTATCCTGACTGGCCCGCCACGCTGGAGGGTAAAGTCACCACGCGCGGCAGCCTGTATGGCGGGAGCTGGCAGATGCGCGTGCCGGAACTCCGGCTGCGCGGCAAAGTGCGGCAGAACGCAGTTTCAGCAGATGGCTCGCTGTACGGTAACAGCTATAACCAGTGGAATATTCCCGGGATTAAACTGGTGCTGGGACGCAATAATATCGATCTGAAGGGCGAACTGGGCGATGCGCTTAACCTGGATGCCAACATTGACGCGCCGCATCTGGACAACGCGCTGCCTGGTCTGGGCGGCGTGGCGAAAGGCACCATCAAAGCGCGCGGAACGCTACAGGCGCCGCAGCTGCTGGCGGATGTTACCGCCACCGGCCTGCGCTGGCAGGAACTGACCATTGCCCGCGTGCGGCTGGATGGCGATGTGAAATCGAGCGACCAGGTGGCAGGCAAGCTACAGCTGCGCGTTGAACAGCTGAAGCAGGCATCGCTGGCGATTAATCAGCTGACGCTGAACGCAGACGGCAACGAGCAGAAACACCAGTTGAAGCTTAACGTCAACGGCGATCCGGTTTCGGGCCAGCTGGCGCTGAACGGCAGTTTCGATCGTCAGCAGCAACGCTGGCAGGGAACGCTGAATAACACCTTCTTTGATACGCCGGTAGGCGAGTGGCGACTCACTCGCGCTATTTCAATCGATTATCAGAATGCGCGACAAACGGCGACCATTGGCGCGCACTGCTGGCGCAATCCCAATGCGCAGCTCTGCGTGCCGCAGCCGATTGAGGCGGGGCCGGATGGCCATGCGCGCGTGACGCTAAACCGCTTCGATCTGGCGATGATTAAGCCCTTCCTGCCGGAAGAGACGCAGCTGGTAGGCGTGTTCAGCGGCGATGCCGATGTTAGCTGGCATAGCGACGGCTCGCTGCCTACCGGACGGGTAGCGCTGAAAGGCAACGGCGTTAAAGTCACCCAGGATGTACAGGGCAATGCGCTGCCGATCGCCTTCGATACCCTGAATCTTAACGCTGCCATGCGTAACGGTCAGGCGCAGCTGGAATGGCTGCTGCGCATTGCCAATAACGGGCAGTTTGACGGAAAGGTTCAGATTAGCGATCCACAAAACCGCCGTAATCTCTCCGGCAATATCAATATCAACAACCTGTCGCTGGCGCTGTTTAATCCGGCACTGATGCGCGGCGAACAGGTGGCAGGTATGCTCAACAGCAATCTGCGCCTTGGCGGTAACCTGCAAAAGCCGCTGGTTTATGGGCAGTTGGGGCTGCGTAATGTGGACGTGGAAGGCAGCTTTATGCCGGTTGATCTGACCAGCGCTAACCTGACCATGGCATTTAACGGCATGAGCTCAACGCTGGAAGGGTTAATCCAGACTGCGCGCGGACAGATTAACCTGGATGGCAATGCCGACTGGAGCCAGCTGGATAACTGGCGCGCTCATATTGCTGCACGCGGCAATCGCGTGCGGGTGACCGTTCCGCCGATGGTGCGCATGGATGTTTCGCCAGATCTGACGTTCGATGCTTCGCCCATCGCCTTTACGCTTGACGGTAAGGTGGATGTGCCCTGGGCACGAATTACGGTTCAGGAAGTGCCAGAGAGCGCCGCCGGCGTCTCTTCCGATGAGGTGCTGCTGGATGAAAATCTGCAGCCGGTGACCTCACAAACGGCGGCAATCCCAATTAACAGCAATCTGATTATTCACGTGGGCGATGATGTCCGTCTCAGCGCTTTTGGCCTGAAAGCGAAGCTGAACGGCGATCTCAAGCTGGTGCAGGATAAACGCGGGCTGGGACTGAATGGCCAGATCAATATCCCGTCCGGTCGTTTCCATGCTTATGGACAGGATCTGCTGGTGCGTAAAGGCGAACTGCAGTTTGCCGGGCCGCCGGATCAGCCTTATATCAATCTGGAAGCCATTCGTAATCCCGAGGCAACCGAGGATGATGTGACCGCCGGGTTGCGTGTGACCGGGCTGGCGGATGAGCCAAAAGCGGAGATTTTCTCCGATCCGGCGATGTCGCAGCAGGAAGCGCTTTCTTATCTGTTGCGCGGGCAGGGGCTGGATACGGAAGGCGACAGCAACGCACTGACTTCAGCTCTGGTTGGTTTAGGGGTTGCACAAAGTGGGCAGGTTGTGGGTAAAATCGGCGAGACCTTTGGCGTGAGTAATCTTGCCCTTGATACAGCCGGCGTCGGTGACAGCCAGCAGGTTCAGGTCAGCGGTTATGTTCTGCCGGGTCTACAAGTAAAATATGGAGTGGGTATCTTTGATTCACTGGCGACTTTGACGTTGCGTTATCGCCTGATGCCTAAGCTCTATTTGGAAGCAGTGTCCGGCGTCGACCAGGCACTCGATTTGCTCTATCAGTTTGAGTTTTAGCAATGCGAATAATTGTCTACGGCAGTTTACGGCGCAAACAGGGAAACAGTCACTGGATGACAAACGCGCAGTGGCTCGGCGATCATCAGATCGAGGGCTACGATCTTTACAATATTGGTCTCTATCCCGGCGTCGTGCCGGGAGAGGGCACCGTATATGGTGAAGTTTACCGAATTGATGCCAGTACGTTAGGTGAACTGGACGCGCTTCGAACCCGCGGTGGCGAGTATAAGCGCCAGCTGATTCAGACGCCGTACGGCAGCGCCTGGCTGTACGTGTATCAACGATCGGTAGCGGGATTGACGCATATCCCAAGCGGCGACTGGCTGCAACGGGATGATGTTTCATCAGGTGAATAAAAAGCCACCTCCTTTGGAGGTGGCTTTACATATTGCCCGTCAGCATGAAAATTGCCAGCTTAAGCAGCCATTCTGGCCATCGGCCAGATAGTAGCCATCAGCCACATTTTTGATGATAAATTCCCGCTGGACTAAGAATGAAACAAGCCTGTGACTACAGGATTTATCCTGCGGAATCATGGCTTTTTGAAATGACGGAATACCTTGATTAGCAACAGATAAATAATAATGCTCACCGGAACATTTAGCAGCATCGTTATCATACTATCCACAAATTCAAACGGTTCCGGGTAAGTCTCACCCAGCACGGTTTCTGAAATTTTTATCGCCATATCCAGGCTTATGTTACCCGTCAACAGGTCGGTCAGTGGTCCATATGGGATTGTCTGGGCGCAGGCAATAAAGATGACAAGAAACAGAGCAACCTTAAATATAATCCGTAGCAACAGTTTCATAAGCAGTCTTTGGCTCCAGAGTGAATCACGTCGATAATGCCGAATGCCTGCAAACCAGTATTGCGCACTGGTACTGTATGCGTGCGTAACAGCGCATTACGAATAGCCATAAAATCGGTAACATGGGCAAGGGTAATGCAGCCTTCAGATAGCGTTCCGGGATGCAGTCTAAATGCTCCGCGGCGTACACTTTCGATCCAGGTATAATCGTCAATTATGCTATCGTCCCGGTACAGGGCAAACCATTCCGAATGCGAAACGGTATTATCGCTGTACAAGCTATTAAAAGCGTCTTTCACCCAGGTAATGGCTTTGGATCTTGGGCCTCCGGCAGGGCGCGCTACAATCCAGTATTTACCATCAGGGACCGGACCCTTTTTGGGGATCATTGCGCATGCTCCGTGATTACGGTAAGGCCCAGCTCCAGAAAAAGCCATGAATGTTCCAACTCCATAGAACATTAATGGAGAAAAATCCGCGTCATTGATAACAAACTTCCCTTGCAAAGCCATAACACTCTCCCTGTTTTACAAAAACCAAATCATTAAAACATGTCAACGAGTCGGTTGCCCGATTGCCAAAAAAGTACCAGTCAATAATCAACTTTTGGTCGGGTTAACTGCAAATAAAAAGTGAACGCATGATATGGCTTCACTGCCCGATAGCTTCGGGCATGCAGGCGGAAAGTTTACGCTGACAATAAAAAAACACCGCCCCAAAAGGACGGTGTTCTTTGATCGTCGTGGTAAGAAGGCTCTCACCCGATGGGCATTACTTCTTCGCTGCGCGTTCGAAAGAGGTACGGATCTCTTCTTTAGCCGCTTCGGCGTTATCCCAACCGTCAACTTTAACCCACTTGCCTTTTTCCAGATCTTTGTAGTGTTCAAAGAAATGGGTAATCTGGGCACGCAGCAGTTCCGGCAGATCGTTCACATCTTTAATGTGATCGTATTCTTTGGAGAGCTTGGTGTGCGGTACGGCAACCAGCTTCGCATCTTCACCTGACTCGTCGGTCATTTTCAGCACGCCAACCGGACGGCAGCGAATTACTGAACCCGGCTGCAGCGGGTACGGCGTCGGCACCAGTACGTCAACCGGGTCGCCGTCCAGAGACAGCGTGTGGTTGATATAACCGTAGTTGCACGGATAGAACATAGCAGTCGACATAAAGCGGTCAACAAACAGCGCGCCAGACTCTTTGTCTACTTCATATTTGATCGGATCGGCATTAGCCGGGATCTCGATAATGACATAGATATCTTCTGGCAGGTCTTTACCGGCAGGAACCTGGTTCAAACTCATCTCGCTTTCCTTCATTCGTCATAAGTTGAGTGACGGCTATTATAGCCAACTGACAATGAAAGTATGCCCCCTTTTTCCGCTTTCGGAATGCTCCAGCCGGGGTTATTTATTGAAAATAAACAGCGAAACCAGTCCGGCCGCGATCAGCGGGCCCACCGGCACGCCGCGAAACAGGGAAACACCAATAATTGTACCGATCAGCAGGCCGCCAACAATAGTTGGCTGGCTGCTCATCAGCGTGACGCCGCGCCCGCCGAGCCAGGAAACCAGGATCCCTACCGCAATCGCCAGCAACGATTTCCAGTCGAGAAAAGATTTCAACAGCGTATTGAGCGGCAGAGAGCCACTGACCAGCGGCGACAGCACGCCAATAGTAAGAATGATGATCCCCAGGGTCAGTCCCTGCTTTTCGATATAGGGGAAAAATTGTGACAGCGGCGTTAATTTAATCACCAACAACGCCGCGACGGAGAGCGTCACGGCGGTATTGTGAACCAACAAACTCAAACCACCGAGTACCAGCAAAATAAATATTGAGGCAAAGGCCGTCATGTAACGCTCCATGACCCGACAGGAAACAAAAGAATACTATAACAACGGATACCGGCGGAGGCGAGCGGCGGCTGCGCCAGAAGAATAAACGCACAGAAATATTATTAGTACGCAAATTAGTAAGTTATGTCCGTTATAGAGTTTGTTAATTATGCCGATATTTATAGAGAATAATAAGAATTCACCATAATCTTCAGACGAAGGAACGCAGACTTTATTATTTTAGGGAAACTATCTTATGTTGAAAAATATATCTGTGCGTACAGCATTAATTTGCCTGCTAACAACAGTGACGCTGCTATTGCTTATCGTCAGCTTTATTGGGCTTAGCGCGGTGCAAAAATCAAATGATTTTCTTGAGGAAATTGATTATATCGACAGCGAGATAATCAGTCCGCTTTATCAGAATAACAGTAATCTGTTTCGCGCCCGTGCCACGGCGGCGACGGCGTTTTATCAACTCAGCAACAATCAACTGGCGGAAGCAGAAAAAAATATTACCCGCGTGATCCATTATATCCAGCAAGCGCAAAAAGCGATGGACAGGGTCATTGCCAGTCATATCGAGACAGAAAATGGCAAAGAGCTATTTACGGCGCTTGAAGCCAGCTATCAACGCTACAGACAACAAGGCATCGATCCTTTATTACAGGCACTGGAAAATAAAGACGCCAGTGCTTATTACCAGCTGGTAGGAAATGTGCTTACCTCTTCTACCGGCGGCTATCAACAGGCGTTTGAAGCCTTCACGCAGGACGCTAATCAAATCAGCAATATGCGCCTGGAGCAGGCGAAACAGAATGAGCAGGTAATGCAGATCAGTATTATCGTCTGCTGCCTGTTAACCCTGACGCTGCTGGTTATCGCGTGGATGGCATTAAAAGCGGTGCTGCTTAAGCCATTGAATCAGGCGGTAGAACAGCTGGAACATATCGCCACCGGCGATCTGACGCAGCCGATACCGGATGCGGGCCGCAATGAACTGGGGCGCTTAATTGAAGCAATGAAAAAAATGCAACAGGGGCTGCTTGATTCCATTAGCCTGGTGATGGAAGCCTCGCTCCAGATCGACGTAGGTAGTCGTGAACTTTCGTTAGGCAATCTCAACCTGTCACAGCGCACAGAAGAGTCGGCGGCCTCGCTGGAGCAAACGGCGGGCAGCATGGAAAAATTAACCCTGACGGTGAAACAGAACGCTGATAATGCCCGGCAGGCGCATCAGCTGGCGCGCAATGTTTCCACTACTGCCGCAACGGGTGCTGAAGAGGTCAGCAGCGTTACCGGCAAGATGCAGGAAATAGCTGAAAGCGCCAGCCATATCGCTGATATTCTGGGCGTTATTGACGGCATTGCTTTCCAGACCAATATTTTGGCATTGAACGCCTCGGTGGAGGCGGCGCGCGCCGGGGAGCAGGGGCGCGGCTTCGCCGTGGTGGCGAGTGAAGTGCGCAATCTGGCGCAGCGTAGCGCGGGAGCGGCAAAAGAGATCCGTCAGTTAATTGGCGAGTCGCAAGGTCGGGTGAAGGAGGGAAGCGACATGGCGCAGCGCGCCGGCGCAACCATAAATGCTATCGCGACCGAAGTGAAACATGTTACCGCCCTGATGAGAGAGATTTCTGACGCATCGCTGGAGCAAAGCCACGATATTGAGCAGATCAATCAGGCGGTGAGTCAGATGGATGAAGTGGCGCAGCAAAATGCCGCATTAGTCGAGCAGGCCACAGCGGCCACGCAGTCGCTGGAAGAGCAGTCGCGTCAGCTGGTAAGTAGCATGTCGCAGTTTCGGGTAAGTATAGCGAAATAAGCGCAGCAGGCAGGCGCATCGGGCCATAATGAAAAAGGCCGCCCGAATCATGGGCGGCCTTGTTTATCTTTTAAGCCTGATGATTGTCCGGATATTCACGCATAAAGCGCTCGACATCTTCAACCATCGCATCGTTACCGACAAAGAAAGGGCAACGCTGATGCAACGCTTCCGGCTGCAGATCAAGGATACGGTTTTTACCGTCGCTGGCTTTACCGCCCGCCTGTTCGGCGAGGAAGGCCATCGGGTTGCACTCGTACAGCAGGCGCAGCTTACCGCTGGGGTGACTGGCGGTGCTGGGATAGAGATAGATGCCGCCCTTCAGCAGATTGCGGTGAAAATCCGCTACCAAAGAGCCGATATAACGCGAGGTATAAGGACGATGTGTCGCTTTATCCTCTTCCTGACAGAACTTCAGATATTTCTTCACGCCCTGCGGGAAGCGAATATAGTTGCCTTCGTTAATGGAGTAGGTATAGCCCTTCTCCGGGAAGGTCATACGCTCCTGACTCAGACAAAATACGCCCAACGACGGATCGTAGGTAAAGGCATGTACGCCGCAGCCCGTGGTATAAACCAGCATGGTTGAGGAGCCGTAAACCACGTAACCCGCAGCCACCTGCTTATTGCCTGGCTGCATAAAGTCCGCTTCGGTCACTGGTGTACCGGGTGGCGTCACGCGACGATAAATAGAGAAAATTGTACCGACCGAAACGTTGACATCGATATTCGACGAGCCATCCAGCGGGTCCATTAAAACCACATATTTACCATTTTCCACGCCTTCGAAGATAACGATTTCGTCCTCTTCTTCAGACGCGATGCCGGCTACTATGCCGCGCGCTTTTAACGCCGCCTTCAGTTTTTCGTTGGCGAACAGGTCGAGCTTCATCTGCTGCTCGCCCTGAACGTTTTCAACGCCGCTGGCGCCCAGAATATCAACCAGCCCGGCTTTATTAATATCGCGATGGATAATTTTTGCACCGAGCTTAATAGCGGAGATCAGCGCCGTCAGTTCACCTGTGGCATGCGGAAAGTCGTGTTGCTTCTCGACGATGAATTCGCCTAATGTTTTCATAACACAATCCCTGAATCTACGATGGAGTAGCAGCATAGGGTACAAAGCTGCAACGTATGCCATCGCAGTTTAACGGAATGAACCGCAAAGACCATAGGTCAAATCCGTTTCTTCCCGCGCTGCTCGGCGCTACACTGTGCCCCGAACTTTTTCGAAAACGGATCTTTTATGCGTATTCATATCCTGGGTATCTGTGGCACTTTTATGGGCGGGCTGGCAATGCTGGCGCGTGCGATGGGCCATGAAGTCACCGGCTCTGACGCCAACGTTTATCCGCCCATGAGCGTGCTGCTGGAGAATCAAGGCATTGATTTGATTCAGGGTTACGACGCCAGCCAGCTCGATCCTGCGCCCGATTTAGTGATTATCGGCAACGCAATGACGCGGGGCAACGCCTGCGTTGAAGCGGTGCTTGAGCGCAATATTCCCTATATGTCCGGACCGCAGTGGCTGCATGATTTTGTGCTGCGCGACCGCTGGGTGATCGCCGTTGCGGGAACCCATGGGAAAACCACCACTGCAGGCATGACAGCGTGGATTTTACAGGCTTGCGGGTTGGAACCAGGGTTTGTTATCGGCGGCGTGCCGGGAAATTTCTCGGTATCCGCAACTTTAGGAAAAAGCCCATTCTTCGTGATTGAGGCTGACGAATATGACTGTGCCTTTTTTGATAAGCGCTCCAAGTTTGTTCATTATTGCCCGCGCACGTTGATTTTGAACAATCTCGAATTCGATCACGCCGATATTTTTGACGATCTGCGCGCAATTCAGAAACAGTTCCATCACTTAGTACGTATCGTGCCGGGTCAGGGCAAAATTTTGCTGCCGGAGCACGATACCAACCTGAAACAGGTGATGGCGATGGGATGCTGGAGCGAGCAGGAAACGGTGGGTGAGAACGGCCGCTGGCAGGCGAAAAAAGTGACGCCGGACGCTTCATGTTGGGAAGCCTGGCTGGATGGCGAGCGCGTTGCGGAAGTGAACTGGTCGCTGGTGGGCGAGCACAACATGCATAACGGCCTGATGGCCATTGCCGCTGCGCGACACGTTGGCGTGAAGCCGGAAGATGCCGGACGCGCGCTGGATGAATTTATCAACGCGCGTCGGCGTCTGGAACTGCGCGGCGAAGCCAACGGCATTAAAGTCTATGACGACTTCGCTCATCATCCTACGGCGATTCTGGCGACGCTGGCTGCGCTGCGCAGCAAAGTGGGTGGCACCGCCCGTATCCTTGCCGTGCTGGAGCCACGCTCTAACACCATGAAGCTCGGGGTCAGCAAAGATGACCTCGCGCCTGCTCTGGGACGTGCCGATGAGGTATTTCTTTTCCAGCAGCACCATATTCCCTGGCAGGTAGCGGAAGTGGCGGATGCCTGCATCCAACCCGCTTTCTGGAGCGCCGATGTTGATGCATTAGTAGAGATGATCGCCAAACATGCGCATCCGGGCGATACCATTCTGGTAATGAGCAACGGCGGCTTTGGCGGTATTCATCAGAAACTGCTGGATCGCTTAGCAAAGTAACGGAACGTTAAGCGCAAACTGCGTAATTAACGGTGGGAAGTCAGCGTTACGCTCAGTGTAGAGAGCGTAACGCTGTTGCTGCGGGGGCGACAACTTACGCGCTTTCAGCCAGTTCGCGCAGATACTGGAAGATCTGACGATACGATTTTGGCGGTTTGTTGGCGGCCTTTTCTTTTTGCGCGTTGCGGATCATGCTGCGCAGCTGCTGGCGATCGGCATGTGGATAGAGGTTAAGCACCTCAGGCATCGCGTCATCGCCCTGTTCAACTAAACGGTCGCGCATCGCTTCCAGCTTATGGAACAGAGCAATCTGCTGGTTATGCCGGTTCTTCAGCTTATCCAGCGCCTGGTAGATCGGATCGGGATCGCGCGCGCGCAGCAGCTTGCCAATCAGCTGCATTTGACGGCGTCGGCCCTCTTTCTTGATGCGTTGCGCCAGCTCGATCGCGTCGCGCAACTCTTCATCCAGCGGCAGGCGATCAAGAGAGTTTTTCCCCAGATCGACCATCTCCGCACCGAGTCGCTTTAGCTCCTCGGCATCACGTTTAATCTCACTCTTACTGACCCAGATAATCTCTTCATCTTCTTCTTCTTGATTATCCGGTACGTCGTCGAGCCACTCTTCGGGGTGTTTCGTCATTATCAGGCTCCTGAAAAAGAGGCTAATGCTATCAGGTTACGCGGCTACTGCGAAATTGTTCTCTGACTCTGTTAGACTCCAGATAAGGATACAACTCACGCGTTGCCTTGCAATGTCTGGCTCAGCAGGACCCGCCGGCGCAGGCAGACCGTACTCATCATATTATGGTAGATCAATGAAAATACTCACTCAGGTTGCAGAACAACGTAAAGTGCTGGAGCAGGCGGTAGCCCAGGCGCTGGAGCTGGCGAAAGCAGGTACCGACGGCGCTGAGGTAGCGGTCAGTAAAACCACGGGTATTGGCGTCAGTACCCGTTATGGTGAGGTAGAAAACGTTGAGTTTAACAGCGATGGCGCGCTGGGCATTACTGTCTACTACCAAAACCGCAAGGGAAGCGCCTCTTCCACCGATCTCAGCAGTGACGCGATCAAACGCACCGTACAGGCAGCGGTAGATATCGCCCGTTATACCTCGCCCGATCCCTGTGCCGGGATGGCCGATCGCGAACTGCTGGCCTTTGATGCGCCGGATCTCGATCTTTTCCACCCGTGGGAAATCGATCCTGACAAAGCGATCGAGCTGGCGGCGCGTGCGGAGCAGGCTTCGCTGCAGGCGGATAAACGTATTACCAATACTGAAGGCGGTAGCTTCAACAGCCACGTCGGGATCAAAGTCTTTGGCAACAGTCACGGTATGCTGCAAAGTTATTGCTCCAGCCGCCACTCGCTCTCCAGCTGCGTGATCGCCGAAGCGGAAGGGGATATGGAACGTGATTACGCCTATACCATTGGCCGCGCATTAGACGATCTTCAGTCGCCGGAGTGGGTTGGGCAAGAGTGCGCGCGCCGTACTCTGTCGCGCCTGGCGCCGCGCAAGCTGCCAACCATGAAGGGACCGGTTATTTTCGCCCCGGAAGTTGCAACCGGCCTGTTTGGTCATCTGGTTGGCGCAATCAGCGGCAGCAGCGTCTATCGTAAATCCACCTTTCTGCTTGATGCGCTGGGCACCCAGATCCTGCCGGAATGGCTGACCATTGAAGAAAAGCCGCATCTGTTAAAAGGGCTGGCTTCCACGCCGTTTGATAGCGAGGGCGTACGTACTCAGGATCGTGAGATCGTTAAGGCGGGCGTGCTGCAAACCTGGCTGCTGACCAGCTACGCGGCGCGTAAGCTGGGGCTGCAAAGCACCGGTCATGCGGGCGGTATCCATAACTGGCGTATCGCTGGTCAGGGCAGCAGCTTTGACGATCTTCTTAAACAGATGGGCAAGGGTTTGGTTGTCACTGAGCTGATGGGGCAGGGCGTAAGCGGCATCACCGGTGACTATTCACGCGGCGCAGCGGGATTCTGGGTTGAGAATGGCGAAATTCAGTATCCGGTAAGCGAGATTACCATTGCCGGCAACCTGAAAGATATGTGGCGTAATATTGTGACCGTAGGCAATGATATTGAAACGCGTAGTAATATCCAGTGCGGCTCCGTGCTGCTGCCGGAAATGAGCATCGCCGGACAATAATGGAATAAATATAAAAACCGGATGCGCTGGCGTATCCGGTTTTTATAACCAGCACGATAAAATGTCTTTTTTAACCTATTACTAAATAATGAGCGTCCACGCACATTTTCTCACTATTTTTATTCATAACTTTTTCTTATTTATAAACAAATACCGCGCTCCCCTCTTGTTCGTTCCCGCTGTTTATTTCTGATTGTTGCGTAAGTTCATGCTATTCCCTGCATGAAATGGGTTTCTTTTCCGTTTATTTTGCACAGAATAACTTTTTTGCGACTTTGCGCAGCGGATGCGCTGTTATTTCCACTTCGTGGCGGAAAAATTCAGGCTACAAACCCACCGACGATAGCGCTACTTTGTTTTCAACGCGAAACAAATGGACCTTCAGGCAATCAGGAGTGGGAAAGGTGAATAACAGTGCGGTGCAAAAGCCGGTCAGCGATGCAGAAATAGATGCGCTTGCCGAACAGGTAAAAAAACAAATAGACCAGCTCTTTGCCGCAGAGGCTATTCATGCCAATGCGGTACAGCAACAGATGCTGGCTTCCCACGTACGCGCTATGGCGCTGCGCTCATTAACCGGCGAGCCACTACCGGAAGTTGAAGCGGAACTGTTTGAGGATATCTCTCCTGAATCAATGCGGCTGGCACAGCAGGTCGTGGATCTGTTTGGCAACCTGCCGCGTGAAGAGACGTGGCTGCTTTCGGTTCATTTCGAAGTAGCGAAATCAAATTAATCAACGGCAGGCCGAGGCCAGCCAGCAGTTAGCAACCCAACAGAAGGAACGCAATATGGTAACCGTAGTGATTGGCGATCGTTTAGGCAAAGGACAAAAAGTTGCGGCCGGGATCGAAAAAGCGGGCGGGCGTGCGGTGGTGGTGCCTGGCGTCGCGGCGGATATGAAACTGGGCGATGTGATGAAGGCGGAAAATGCTGACTTCGGCATCTCTTTTTGCGGCAGTGGCGGTGCTGGCGCGATCACGGCGCAAAACAAATATGGCTATAAGGCCAAACACGGCATGCGCTCGATAGATGAAGGCGTGACGGCGATTAACGAAGGCGCCAACGTACTGGGATTCGGCTTTATGGATAAAGAGGAGCTGGGCGAGAAGCTGGTGCTGGCCTGGAATAAAAAATACGGCAGCTAAATATGAAACAGCAATTCACCACTTCGGTTCTGGTCAACGGCAAAGGCGATACGCAAAGCAGAGCTTTTGCCGATGCGCTCAGCCATGTGCAGCACAAGGTACTGCAGTCTACCCAGAAAGTTTTGCTGCGCATCGAGCCACAGGACGTAAAGGTTATTCGTGCGCAGCAAAGCGTCAGAAAAGAGAAGTTTCTGTTCTTCTTTCTGCCGCGTGAACGACGGAGCTACAGCGTGGAGCTGGAAATTACCGTTAACGTGACCGTGATTGATACCGACAAGGTGGAATTTACGATCGCGCAATAAAAACGTTAGGCGATAAGACATAAGGAAAAACTGATGTTTTTAATTATTTTGCTTAAGTCGCTGGTGATTGGGGGGCTGGTCGGCGTGGGCGTCGGCGCAGGTGCCGCGCGCATGTTCCATGCGCCAACCTCTCAGGGCATGGGCGCATTTCGAACACTGGGCGAACTTAACTCCTGTGAAGGCGATCCTGCCTCTCACTTCTCCTTTGGCCTCGGCTTCTTTTTCAACGCATGGGCCTCCTCGGTGGCCGCCGGTTCTTTTACGCAGGATGTTGATCACCGCATTATCCCTAACTGGGGCGCAGCCGCGCTTATGATCAAAAACCGCAACGTCGCTGAAACGCTACACGACCCGAAAAAAATGGCGATTGCCTGCGGCCTTATCGGCATGTTTGTGGTGGCCTTCCTGAACTCAACCGCCTCGGCGGTGCCGGAAGCGCTACAGGTCACGGCAGTCAAGGTACTGGTTCCGGCCGCTAATTTGCTGGTGAATACGGTCATGCCGGTGATCTTCTGGCTGGCAGCGATTGACGCCGGGAAAAAATCAGGCTTTTGGGCCACGATTTTCGGCGGGCTGGCGCAGCTGATTATGGGCAACGCCGTGCCAGGCCTGGTGCTGGGTATTCTGATTGGCAAAGGCGTGGAAGAAAGCGGCTGGAACAAAGTCACCAAAGTCATGATGGTCTCGATTGTTCTGCTGTTTGTGCTGAGCGGTTTCTTCCGCGGCTTCGATATCAAACTGCTGGAATCATTCCATGCGGGCGTGCCGGGCTGGCTTGAGATGATCCATAACAGCCTGAGCGGCAAATAACCGGGAGCATACGATGAACGAGACTAAAAGTGGATTTTGGTACGCCGACTGGTCCTTCCCGATCTTTGTTGGCCTGCTTTCCGCCGGTGTATTCGCCGGTACGCATATGTATTACCTGTATGGCATCGGCGCCTTTAACGAAGTTGCCTTTGTTTCCATGCTGCGCGCCGGGATGGAGACCGGCGCCTATGGCGCGGTAGCCGCCTTTGGTGCCAGCTTTCTGTTTGCACGTATTATCGAAGGCTCGCTGGTGGGCATTCTGGATATCGGCGGTGCGATTCAGACCGGCGTTGGGCTGGGCGTTCCGGCGCTGCTGCTGGGCGCGGGCATTATCTTTCCGGTGGCGAACTTTGCCGCTTCGCTGGCGACCGGCCTGATTATTGGCGTGGCAATTGGCTACGTCATTATTCTGGCGCGTAAATTCACCATCAACCAGAGCGACTCTACCTACGGCGCAGATGTGATGATGGGAGCAGGCAACGCCTCCGGGCGCTTCCTCGGGCCGTTAATTATCCTCTCTGCGATGGGTGCCTCTATTCCTATCGGTCTCGGTTCGCTGGTCGGCGCGCTGCTGTTTTACCTGTGGAATAAGCCGATTACCGGCGGCGCGATCCTTGGCGCAATGGTGCTGGGCGCTATTTTTCCGGTGGCGCTGTAAACCACAGCGGGCCAGCCGCCCAGGCCGGCCCGCCAGAAGGAGTTGTTATGTTCGATTTGATTATTCGTCGCGCCCGTCTGGTGGATGAGCGGCTGGTCGATATCGCTATCCAGGACGGAAAAATTGCCGCCATTGGTGAGATAACCGCGCCAGCAAAAGATGAACGCCTGCTGGATGGCAGCGTTTATCTCAGCGCAGGCTGGATTGATTCGCACGTTCACTGTTATCCCAAATCACCGATTTATCATGATGAGGCGGACAGCATCGGCGTCGCGACTGGCGTGACCACCGTGGTGGATGCGGGCAGCACCGGCGCGGATGATGTCGACGATCTCCGGCAGCTAACCCGTGAAGCGCGAACGCAGGTCTATGCGCTGCTTAATATCGCCCGTACCGGTATCGTCACGCAGAACGAGCTGGCCGATCTTAGCCAGATCGATAAGCCCGCCGTGCACGCTGCGCTACAGCGCCTGCCGAATTTTATTGTCGGCATTAAGGCGCGTATCAGCAGCAGCGTGGTGGGAGAGAACGGCATCCGGCCGCTGCAGCTGGCAAAAGAGATCCAGCAGGAGAATGATGGCCTGCCGCTGATGGTGCATATCGGCAATAACCCGCCGAATCTGGATGATATTGCCGGGCTGCTGACCGCAGGCGACATTATCACCCACTGCTATAACGGCAAGCCGAACCGTATTTTGACGCCGAAAGGCGAACTGCGACAGGCGGTGAAAAAAGCGCTGCAGCGTGGCGTGCGGCTGGATGTCGGCCACGGCAGCGCCAGCTTCAGCTTTGAAGTAGCGCGGCGCGCCATCGCGCAGGGCATTCTGCCCGATACCATCAGCTCCGATATTTATTGCCGTAATCGGATCGAGGGGCCGGTGAAGAGCCTGGCGCACGTTATGTCGAAGTTCCTCAGCATTGGCATGACGCTGCCGCAGATAATCGACTGTGTGACCTGGAAAGCGGCGGAGGGGCTGCGTCTGGCGCATAAAGGGCGACTGGAACCTGGCTTTGATGCCGATCTTACTCTGTTTACGCTGAGCCACGAGACGCGCCCGCTGCTGGATTCAGAAGGCGAAACCGTACAGGGAACGCAGCATTTCACCCCGCTGGCGGCGGTCGTTGCTGGTCAGTGGATGGTTACCGACGAAGGGAAAGCAAAAAATGTCTTCGATTTATGAAAAATATCATCTGAAACAGGTGATCAACGCCTCCGGGCGTATGACGATTCTTGGCGTATCCACGCCATCAGCAGACGTGGTGGATACGGTGAAATATGGCCTGAACCACTATTTTGAAATGAAGGATCTGGTGGATAAAACCGGTGCCTGGATCGCCAGTCTGCTCGGAGCGGAAAATGCGCTGGTGGTCTCCTGTGCCTCGGCGGGTATCGCCCAGTCGGTAGCGGCGGTGATTGTGAAGGATAACGCCTGGCTACTGGAGAATTTGCACGCCGCGCCGCTTACGGTGCCGCACGATATCGTGTTGCCAAAAGGACATAACGTTAACTTTGGCGCGCCGGTGGGCACTATGGTGGCGCTGGGCGGCGGTCGTCTGGTCGAGGCGGGATATGCCAATGAATGCTCCGCTGAGCAACTCTCTGCGGCAATAACGCCCCAAACGGCAGCCATTTTGTATATCAAATCACACCACTGCGTGCAGAAAAGCCATCTGAGCGTGGAGCAGGCGGCAGTGGTGGCACGTAAACATAATGTCCCGCTGATTGTTGATGCGGCAGCGGAAGAAGATCTCCAGCGCTACTACCAGTGCGGTGCAGATCTGGTGATTTACAGCGGCGCGAAAGCGATCGAAGGGCCGACCAGCGGCCTGGTGGTCGGGAAACAGCAGTATGTTGAGTGGGTTAAGCGCCAGTCGTCAGGCATTGGTCGAGCGATGAAAGTGGGAAAAGAGGGCATTCTTGGCCTGACGCAGGCCATCGAAAACTATCTGACGCAGGAAAAAGAGAGCGGTGCGCAGATGGTAGAAAAAATGACGCCTTTTATCGACAACCTGAACACGCTGAATGGCGTTAACGCCCGGGTGGTCTGGGATGCCGCCGGACGCGATATTGCCCGTGCCGAGATCCATTTTGACGAAGCGGCTATCGGACAGACCACCGGCGAGCTGGTACAGGCGCTGAAAAATGGCGCGGTCGCGATCTATTTTCGTGGCTACAAGGCCAATGAAGGTATCGTTGAAGCTGACGTGCGTAGCGTAACGCCGGAGCAGTTGAACACCATTTATCTGAGCATCAAAGCTTTACTTACAGGAGAGAAACAAGCATGACGCTGACGCCGAACTTTTATCACCACCGGGTTTGCCTGAACGTTCTGGCAGGCTCAAAAGATAACGCCCGGGCCATTTGGCAGGCGGCCGAAGGTCATGTGCTGGTTGGTGTATTATCGAAAAATTACGCCAGCGTGGAGAGTGCCGTCGACGATATGCGTCAGTATGCCGCGCTGATTGATAACGCGCTTTCCGTTGGGCTGGGAGCGGGCGACCCGCGTCAGTCGGCGATGGTTAGCGAGATCGCTGGTGAAGTACAGCCGCAGCATGTTAATCAGGTATTTACCGGCGTAGCGACCAGCCGCGCGCTGCTGGGGCAGCAACAAACCGTGGTCAACGGCCTGGTATCGCCCACCGGAACGCCGGGGAAAGTTAAAATTTCCACCGGACCGCTCAGCGCCCAGGCGCCAGATGCGATCGTGCCGGTTGAAACCGCCATCGCCATGCTGAAAGATATGGGCGGCAGCTCGATAAAATATTTTCCGATGGGCGGCCTGAAGGCGAGAGATGAGTTTACTGCGGTGGCACAGGCCTGTGCCGGGCACGATTTCTGGCTGGAGCCGACCGGTGGTATCGATCTGGACAACTATGAGGCAATTTTACAGATTGCGCTGGATGCGGGCGTCAGCAAAATCATTCCGCATATTTACAGCTCTATTATCGATCAAGCCACTGGCGATACGCGACCTGAAGATGTCAAAAGGCTGCTGGCAATAACCAAAAGGCTGGTGGGCTAACGCCCGGCAAGAGCAGCGCAACGGCATACTGATCCAGGATAATTTTATGCGAAAACGGCTGATTACCGCTTTATCTGTGGCATTGTTTGGCGTTGCGCCGCTGGCTGCGGCAACCCCTTTTGCGTTTGCAGGAACTTATTAGCCGCACGGGACGCTGACCCAGATCGAAAGTGTCTGGACGCGTGGCGCTTATCTGCGCACGCTAACGCTGTCCGAAGATGGCAAAACGCGCTATGCGCTTAACCAGCGCAGCGACAACATTACGCGTTTTTATATCGACAGCAGCAGAAAGCTGCGTTTTAGTGATGACGACACTGCCATGGGCGTGCCGTCCCAGATGGTGATTGTGCCATGATGATACGTTAATTTACGTAGCCAACAGGGGAGAGCTGCCGTGAGATTTCCGAACCAGCGACTGGCTCAGTTATTTGATACGTTGCAAAAAGAGACGCTGCCGCAGGATGAGCTGGCGCGCCGTTTTGCGGTTTCCACGCGCACGGTGCGCACCGATATTAATATGCTTAACGAGATGCTGGCCGAGCACGGCGCGCTGTTTGTGCTCTGTCGTGGCGAAGGCTATCAGTTGCGTATTCTCGATCCGGTGCGCTACCAGCGTCTGACGCAGCAGTCGCCGGCGCATTTACGTATTCCCCGTACTTCAACGGAGCGCATTCATTATCTGCTGACGCGCTTTCTGACGTCGGCCTGGGCGATCAAGCTCGAAGATCTGGCGGAAGAGTGGTTTGTCAGCCGCGCCACGCTGCAAAGCGATATGGCTGAAGTGAGGGAGTGGCTCAGCCGCTATCAGCTTACCATTGAGGCGCGTCCGCGCTACGGCATGAAGCTGTTCGGCAGTGAGATGGCGATTCGTACCTGCCTGACCGATCTGCTCTATCAGATTGCGCAGGAAAATAGTGAAAACCCGCTTTTGCAGATGGAAGCGCTCAACAGCGGTATGCTGTTGACGCTTCAGCCGCTGCTGTTGCAGTGCTTTGCGCGTTTTAATATCCGTATGACCGACGAGGGCGAGCTTTACCTGCGTCTTTACTGTGCCGTTGCGGTGCGCCGCATCAGCGAAGGCTATCCGCTTTCCGATTTCAGCGCCGATGAGGTGGAGAGCGATGTACAGGCGGCGGCGCGCCATATCATTAACCTGATGCGCCCGATTACCGGTAAAGTTATTGCGCCTGCGGAAGAGGCCTGGCTGCGTCTGAATATCGCCGCCCGACGGGTAGAAGAGATCGCGCCCAGCGCTATCAGCGCCGACGATGGCGATTCGCTGGTGAACTACATCCTTAGCTATATCAACACCCACTACAACTATAACCTGCAAAACGACCAGCAGCTGCGTGCCGATCTGCTTACGCATATCAAAACCATGATCACCCGCGTCCGCTATCAAATCACTATTCCCAATCCGCTGTTAACCAATATCAAACAGCACTATCCGATGGCGTATGACGTGACGCTGGCGGCCGTTTCCAGCTGGAGTAAATATACGCCTTATGTGATCAGTGAAAACGAGATCGGTTTTCTGGTGCTGCATATCGGCGTTGGCCTGGAGCGTCACTATAACGTGGGCTATCAGCGTCATCCTCAGGTGATGCTGGTATGCGATACCGGCAATTCAACCGTACGCATGATTCAGGCGATGCTGCTGCGTAAATATCCACAAATCGTTGTCACGCGCATCATTTCGCTGCGTGAATATGAGATGCAGGAGAGTATTGAAGAGGATTTTGTTATCTCCACCGTGCGGTTAAGCGAGAAGGGCAAGCCTGTAGTGGTGATGTCACCTTTCCCCACCGACTATCAGCTGGAGCAGCTGGGAAAACAGGTACTGGTGGATCGCACGAAACCTTACATGCTGGAGCGATTTTTCGACGCGCGTCACTTTTGCATTATCGATCGGCCGATGGAGCAGGCGCAGCTGTTTCGCCAGCTGTGCCAGCAGCTGGAGCAAGAGGGTTTCGTGGACGCGAGCTTTTATCCTTCCGTTGAGGAGCGCGAAGCGATCCTCAGCACCATGTTGGGCGAGGGGATTGCGCTGCCGCACTCGCTGGGCCTGCTGGCGAAAAAAAGCGTGGTTTACACCGTATTAGCCCCGCAGGGCATCGTTTGGGGAGAAGAAACCGCCTATGTGATTTTCCTGTTAGCCATCAGCAAGGATGACTATGAAGAGGCGATGGCGATCTACGATCTGTTTGTCACCTTTATGCGCGAGCGCGCCATGACGCGCCTGCGCGACAGCAGCAACTTCGCCAGCTTTAAAAGCGTGGCGCTGGACTGTTTAAGCCGCCTGTAAACGATACCTGTCCAGCCTCGTTTGCCGCAATATAAAGCAAAAACCCCGCCGAAGCGGGGTTTTGTAAAGAGTGAAGCTGACCGGTAAGCCGGGTTCTGTCTTGGACAGTCATTCATCTAGGCCAGCAATCGCTCACTGGCTCAAGCAGCCTACCCGGGTTCAGTACGGGCCGTACCTTGTGAACCCCTATTTGGCCTTGCTCCGGGTGGAGTTTACCGTGCCACGAACTGTTGCCAGACGCGCGGTGCGCTCTTACCGCACCCTTTCACCCTTACCTGTGCTCACGAATGAGCCATCGGCGGTTTGCTCTCTGTTGCACTGGTCGTAGGCTTGCGCCTCCCAGGCGTTACCTGGCACCCTGCCCTATGGAGCCCGGACTTTCCTCCCCTCTGCCCGTCTCCCCCGAAAGGGGACGACGACAAAGCGGCGACTGTCTGGTCAGCTTCGGCGCGGATAATAGGGCATTCTGAACGTTTTGTCATCCTTCTTGCTGTTCGAGTGCATATTTATACAGCGCGTTCTTTTTCACGCTGTGAATTTCTGCCGTCAGTGCTGCCGCTTTTTTTAACGGCAGCTCTTTTTGCAGCAGCGCCAGGGTGCGCAATGCTTCGATCGGCAGCGCCTCTTCATCGGCATGATGCCCTTCGACAACCAGCACCATTTCGCCTTTACGCCGGTTGTCATCCTCTTCAATCCATGCCAGCAGCTCCGCTACCGGCGCACCGTGAATCGATTCCCAGGTTTTGGTGATCTCACGCGCCAGCACCACATAGCGCTCCGCCCCCAGTTCGCTGACCATATCGCGCAGGCTATCAAGCAGACGATGGGTTGATTCATAAAAAATCAGCGTACGCGGTTCCTGAGCAAGGGCGCGTAGCGTATCGCAACGCGCTTTGCTTTTGGCTGGTAAAAAGCCTTCATAGCAAAAGCGGTCGGAGGGCAAACCGGCGGCGCTCAGCGCAGCAATCGCGGCGCAGGCACCCGGCAGCGGTACCACGCGGATACCGGCTTCGCGACAGCGGCGCACCAGATGATAGCCAGGATCGTTGATTAATGGCGTACCGGCGTCGGAGACCAGCGCAATGCTCTGGCCTTCCTGCAGTTTCGTCAGCAGCAGCTCCGCTTTTTGCTGCTCATTATGATCGTGTAATGCGAACAGTCGCGCATTGATGGCGAAATGTTGTAGCAACAGTCCGGTATGACGTGTATCTTCCGCAGCCACCAGATCGACGCTTGTAAGCACCGCCAGCGCCCGCTGGGTGATGTCGCCCAGATTGCCTATTGGGGTGGGTACAATATAGAGCGTGCTGGCAGAAATCTCTGCCCGATCGTGTTGTTTCATTGTTTCATCCGAATTGCCGATTTAATATTGAGCATCCTGAAAAAAACTTACTGGATACAGTATGCTTCCTTCAAAAGTCGTTCGAAAAAAAGCAGGGCGCTTTGTGCCTGTTCTCCTGGCTGGGCTGATCTTAGCAGCCTGTACCGGCCAGACGCCGCAGGCTCCCTCGGTAAATATTCAGGGACCGGCAACGGGCACATCCAGCTACTACCTGCAGCAGGTGCAGCAAAGCCCAGATGATAACAAGGCTGACTGGCAATTACTTGCGATACGTGCACTGCTTAATGAAGGGAAGTATCCCCAGGCATACCAGCAAATTAATCAGCTGCCGCAGCAGCTGAGCGACACGCAGCGTCAGGAGCTACAGTTACTGACCGCCCAGCTGCGTCTTGGCAATCAGGATATCCCCAGCGCGCAGGCGATACTGGCGAAGCTTGATCCCTCAACCCTGTCGAAAGATCAGCAACAGCGCTACTACGGCCTGAAAATCGCCGCTAACCAGGGACGACCGTCGTTGGATCTGGTGCGCATGCTGATTGCGCAGGAGCCGCTGTTAACTGACAAAGCGCATCAGGATAATATTGATGCCACCTGGCAGACGCTGACGCAGCTGCCGCCAGAGGAGATGAACAGCCTGGCGATTAACGCGGATGAAAATACGCTGCAGGGCTGGCTCGACCTGCTCAACGTGTACAAAGCGAATCGTACCGATCCCGATATGCTGAAAGCGGGGATTAGCGACTGGCATATGCGCTATCCGCAAAACCCGGCGGCAAAAACGCTGCCTACGGCGCTCGGCCAGGTGCAGAACTTCCAGCCCGCCTCAACCAATAAAATCGCGCTGCTGCTGCCGCTGAGCGGCCAGGCGCAGGTTTTTGCCAGCGCAATCCAGAAAGGTTTTAACGATGCGAAAAACGGTCTGTTGAATGCGCCAACGGCACCTGCCGTCGGCAGTGCGCAAAATCCGGTTGCGTTATCCAACGATGGCGCGCAGCACGCTGAACCGAACGCAGGCGATATTGCAACGCAGAACGCAGATGCGGTCGTCAGCCCCACCGCTGCGCCTGGTGACAGCGCGACCAGCCCTGAGGCTGCACCGCCGGCCACGCAGCCTGCGGCCAGCGTCACGAGCGCCCCGGCCAGCAACGCCGAGGTAAAAGTGTATGACACCAGCTCGCAGCCAATTCAGCAGGTATTGGCACAGGCGCAGCAGGATGGCGCGACACTGGTGGTTGGGCCGTTGCTGAAGGATAAGGTGCAGCAGCTGGTGGATTCCTCCACGCCGCTGAATGTGCTGGCGCTTAATGAGCCGGAAAAAATCCAGAACCATCCGAATCTTTGCTACTTTGCGCTTTCTCCTGAAGACGAGGCGCGAGATGCTGCGCATCATATCTGGCAACAGGGCAAACGCATGCCGTTATTGCTGGTGCCGCGTAGCTCGCTGGGCGATCGCGTCAGCAAAGCGTTTGCACAGGAGTGGCAAACGCTGGGCGGCGGTACTGTGCAGCAGCAGGGGTTCGGCTCCTCAGCTGAGCTCAGGCAGGGCATCAACAGCGGCGCAGGCATCAGCCTGAGCGGTACGCCGGTGACGCCAGCGGCAAGCGAACCGCAGGGCATCACTATTGCTGGCCTGACGATCCCGGCACCGCAGAGCAGCACGCCGCCTGAGGCTACAGCCAGCGGCGGCGCGGTGGATGCGGTTTATATCGTGGCCACCCAGAGCGAGCTGCAACTGATTAAGCCGATGATCGCCATGCGTATCAGCAGCCGCAATAACGTTGCGCTCTATGCCAGCTCGCGCAGCTTCCAGGCTGGTGCCGGTCCTGATTTCCGTCTGGAAATGGAAGGGCTACAGTTTAGCGACATTCCGCTGCTGTCGGGCGCGAATCCAGGGCTGATGCAGCAGGCAGCGCGCAGCTTTAATAATGATTACTCGCTGGTTCGCCTGTATGCGATGGGCATTGATGCCTGGACGCTGGCTAACCACTTTAGCGAAATGCGTCAGATGCCCGGTTTCCGTATCGATGGCAACACCGGTCAACTGAGCGCCACGGATGATTGCGTTATCAACAGGAAGTTGACATGGAGCCAGTATCGTCAGGGGCAGGTGGTCCCGGCCAGCTAAGCCGCCAGCAACAAGGCGCGCGCTATGAACGCATAGCGCGACGTTATCTGGAGCAGGCGGGGTTGGTATTTGTCGCCGCCAACGTGCGATATCGTGTTGGCGAGCTGGATTTAATTATGCGTGACGGGCGACAGTGGGTGTTTGTCGAGGTACGCTATCGTCGCGACGCGCATTTTGGCGGCGCGGCCGTCAGCGTAACCTGGCGCAAGCAGCAAAAACTGTTACGCAGCGCCGCCCTGTGGCTGGCGGCGCGCAACGCCAGTTTTGATACGGCAGAGTGTCGTTTCGACATCGTCGCCATTACCGGGCAGCAGCTAACCTGGCTGCCCGATGCGTTTCAAGCCCACATTTAGAACCAGGTGGTAGTGTGCTGGAAAGAATAAAAGCCTGTTTTACGGAAAGTATACAGACCCAGATAGCCGCTGCGGAGGCGTTACCCGATGCCATTTCCCGTGCGGCAATGACCATGGTGCAATCGCTGCTGAACGGCAACAAGATCCTCTGCTGCGGCAACGGCACTTCGGCGGCGAATGCCCAGCATTTTGCCGCCAGCATGATTAACCGTTATGAAGCAGAGCGTCCCAGCCTGCCGGCGCTGGCGCTTAGCGCGGACAATATCCTGCTGACGGCGATTGGCGACGATCGTCTGCACGTCGAGGTTTATGCTAAACAGGTCCGGGCGTTGGGCCAGACGGGGGACGTGCTGCTGGCGATCTCTACGCGTGGCAACAGTCGCGATATCGTTAAAGCGGTAGAAGCGGCGGTCACGCGCGATATGACCATCATTGCCCTGACCGGCTATGATGGCGGCGAGCTGGCTGGACTGCTGGGTCCGCAGGATGTGGAGATCCGCATTCCATCACACAGAAGCGCCAGAATTCATGAAATGCATATGCTTACCGTGAACTGCCTGTGTGATTTGATCGATAACACTCTGTTTCCTCATCAGGAATAAACAAGGAGATGTAATGAAGGCATTACCTGCACTGGCAGTGATCTTTGCCGCCCTGTTATTACAGGGCTGTGCCGCCGTTGTGGTGGGCAGCGCGGCGGTAGCGACCAAGAGCGCAACCGATCCGCGTACCGTAGGAACTCAGGTGGATGACAGTACGCTGGAGCTGCGTGTCAGCAACGCGCTGGCGAAAGATCAGCAAATCAAGAAAGAGGCGCATATCGTGGCCACTGCCTATCAGGGCAAAGTGCTGCTGACCGGTCAGGCGCCGGGCGCGGAATTAGCCGATCGCGCGAAGCAGATCACCATGGGTGTTGATGGCGCAACGGAAGTGTATAACGAAATTCGTCAGGGGCCGAAAGTGACGCTGGGTACCGCCTCTTCCGATACCTGGATCACCACCAAAGTACGTTCACAGCTTCTGGGCAGCGATCAGGTGAAATCTTCCAATGTGAAGGTCACCACTGAAAATGGCGAAGTGTTCCTGCTGGGTCTGGTAACCCAGAAAGAAGCCAGCGCGGCGGCGGATATCGCCAGCCGGGTAAGTGGCGTAAAGCATGTCACTACCGCGTTTACCATTCTGAAATAATCTTGCCGGGGCGACGTTAGCGTCGCCCCAACTTTCTGCTTAACTCATCAAATCCACTATCAGCGCGCGTAGCGGCGTTTGTGCCTTCAGGCGGATGCTGGTTTCATCGCAGATAAAAGCGCCATCGCCGCAGCCCAACGCTTCCCGTTCGCCATTTGCCGACATCGCCTGAAATTGACCATGAATCGACTGTAGCCAGGCGCGCGAGCCTTGCAACGGCTGATGCCATTCCTGGCCAGGTTCCAGCGTGATGTGATGGATCCAGACCTGCTGGCGCACCTGTAGACTACTATTCTCGCCATCGGGCGAGGCGAGCAGCTGGTAGGGTTGATTTAACGCCAGCGGCAGCTGCTGCACCACGGGATTCTCACGTTGCGGGCAAGCATCCAGCCAGAGCTGAATCCGGGTCAGCGGCGCATCGCGGTTCACGTTTTGCTCGCTCCAGGTGACGCCAGGCTGCGTCGCCAGCAGCAGAGCATCGCCTGCGCTGGCGCGACAATAATTGCCTTCACTATCGCGGTATTCCGCTTCGCCCTGCAGGATCAGATTAAGGATATCCACGCGTGGATAAGTACGCGGCTGGAGGGCGGCGCCGGGCGCGAGGACTTCCTGATTCAGTACCCGCAACGAGGCATAGCCCAGAAGTTTTGGATCAAAATAGTGGCCAAAGGAAAATGTATAACGCGCCTGCAACCAGCCGTAATCGGCCTGGCCGCACTGTTGCGCAGTACGTGGTTTCATCATTGTAAGATTACCTCTCCAGCGCTGGTTTATGTCGCCAGGTCGTCTGTCAGGTTTCTATGGTAAATATCTGGACGGCGGATTGTTAGCCAGTTAATCTGCCAGGCATATTCAAAATTACTGACAGAGACGTGCTATGGCAAAAGATCGGGCCCTGACTTTGGAAGCACTACGCGTGATGGACGCTATCGATCGGCGCGGCAGCTTTGCTGCAGCGGCTGACGAACTGGGCCGCGTACCTTCCGCCCTCAGCTACACCATGCAAAAACTGGAAGAAGAGTTAGATGTAGTGTTGTTCGATCGCTCTGGTCATCGCACTAAATTCACTAACGTAGGGCGTATGCTACTGGAGCGCGGTCGGGTGTTGCTGGAAGCAGCCGATAAACTCACCACCGATGCGGAAGCGCTGGCGCGCGGCTGGGAAACTCATCTCACCATCGTTACCGAGGCGCTGGTGCCTACCGAAACGTTATTTCCGCTGGTGGAAAAGCTATCGGAAAAAGCGAATACGCAAATGTCGTTAATTACCGAGGTGCTGGCAGGTGCCTGGGAACGGCTGGAGCAGGGACGGGCCGATATTGTTGTGGCTCCGGATCTGCACTTTCGTGCCTCCGCCGAGATCAATACCCGCAAACTCTATAGCATTATGAGCGTGATCGTTGCCAGCCCGGATCATCCGATTCATCAGGAACCAGAGCCGCTTTCTGAAACAACACGCGTGAAATATCGCGGGATTGCGGTAGCGGATACCGCCCGTGAAAGGCCGGTACTGACGGTACAGCTGCTGGATAAGCAGCAGCGCCTGACGCTCAGCAGTATGGATGATAAGCGCCGCGCCTTGCTGGCGGGCTTAGGTGTGGCAAGCATGCCTTATCCGCTGGTGGAGCAGGATATCGCCGAAGGTCGTCTGCGCGTGGTTAGCCCTGAAACCACCAGTGAAATTGATATTATCATGGCCTGGCGGCGCGACAGCATGGGCGAGGCTAAAGCCTGGTGCCTGCGTGAAATCCCGCGTCTGCTGGCCAAAAAAGGGTAACCAGAGCGCTGACCAGGCCAGATTTGCGGGGAAACTTCGCCATGACGCCGTAGCGGTATGAGCCGCCAGAGCGCCTCGCGAAATAGTTACCCCGGAAATCGCCATCTCACAGGCGAGTGAGTCATTAACCTTGTACTCGTATTACCCCAGCTGCCGGTCAGGAAAAGCGTTCGTCGCGTCCGTGCGGCTCATCCCAGTCAAAGGCGGGCCCTGTGGAGATCACGCCGCTGGGGTTAATGGTTTTATGACTGCGGTAGTAGTGATGGCGGATATGTTGCAGGTTAACCGTCCCGGCAATGCCTGGCATCTGCCAGATATCGCGTAAAAAGCCGTTCAGATTGAGATAGTCGCCGATACGATGCCTGTCGCATTTAAAATGGGTAACGTATACCGGATCGAAGCGCACCAGCGTGGTCCACAACCGAAGATCCGCTTCGGTAAGCTGATTTCCGGTCAGCCAGCGATGCTGGCCCAGTATCTGCTCCAGACGATTCAGCGAATGAAACAGCGCTTCTACTGCTTCGTCATACGCTGCCTGTGAAGTGGCAAAACCCGATTTATAGACGCCGTTATTCACCGTATCGTAGATCCAGCCGTTCAGCTCATCGATCTCCGCGCGCAGTTCAACAGGATAGTAATCCCCGGCGCGTGCGCCGACGGCGTCAAAAGCGGTGTTAAACATGCGGATAATATCGGCAGATTCATTGCTGACAATGGTCTGCTGCTGTTTATCCCATAGCACGGGCACCGTTACCCGACCGCTATAGTCTGCATCGGCATGCTGATAAAGCTGATAAAGAAAGTCATGCTGGTAAAGCGTATCGCCGGTGGCCGCCGGGAAATCGGTAGCGAATGTCCAGCCGTTTTCCAGCATCAGCGGATGTACCACGGAAACGGAAATCATCTGCTCCAGCCCTTTTAGCTGACGCATCAACAGTGTGCGATGCGCCCACGGGCAGGCAAGCGATACATAAAGATGATAGCGATCGCGTTCGGCGGCAAACCCCGCTTTTCCCGTTGGGCCCGCGCTACCGTCAGCGGTAACCCAGTTACGAAACGCGGACTCGGAGCGCTTAAAGCGGCCACCGTTCGATTTGGTGTCATACCAGGTATCTTGCCAGACACCCTCAACCAGTTGTCCCATAAAGCCTCCAAAATCAAAGGGGCGAGAATGTTTTATTCTCGCCCGTAGAGAGTTAAGTATAGCCAGCGCTTACCACTTTTTACCCAGCAAGCGGTCGATGCTGTAAGCGCCCGAACCGCTGATCCCCAACAGCAGGAAGCCACCCGCGATCGACAGGTTTTTCATGAACATAATCGCGTTAACGCCCTCAGCGAAATTGCTGTGGAACAGGAAAGCGGTCAACACCGTAAAAACCGCGGTAAACAGTGCGGTAAAGCGCGTCAGAAAACCGAACAGAATTGCCAGCCCGCCGCCCAGCTCAAGCAGGATAACCAACGGCAGAATAAACGCCGGTACGCCCATCGCCTGCATATACTGCGCGGTACTATCATAGCCAGTGACTTTACCCCAGCCAGACACGATAAACAGGATCGGCAGTAAAATGCGCGCTATCAGCAGGCCAATATCTTCGAATTTTTTCATGATCTTCCCCAGTGTTGTTTTTTCTCAGGCAAAAAGAGCCTGAGCAAGTATTTAGTGTGATTGCAGACGATTACACGCTGCTCTCGGTAACTGAGGAGGATAATAAGAGGACGGGGAAAGATTTGTAAGCAAGATAAACTGTCAAAGAGGTTCAATAAAATTGATATTGATTGCCTGCGGGTCGGCAGGCAATCAGAGGCGGTGCTATTTCTTGCGCGGCAGATTGGATTTTATCAGCCGCCAGGTGCTCCAAAAGCCCAGACCACGCTTCGCCCAGCGCATTAAAAAGTTGGGGTTACGTACCGACCAGATCGCTAATGCACTGCTACCGATAGCCAGATAGCTACGCAGACTAAGCAGCGTCATCCAACCGCGATCGTAACGGGCGGTTTCCAACAGCCACTCACGGCGCGCCAGACTAAGATCGAGGCGCTGCTGGTGAATAGTTATTAACAGATCCGCTTTACGTCGTTCACGGTCAGCACGCGTCATGGGTGGCGGTCCTCCAGCATTTGACGGTCAGAAGAGAGCTCTTTCCGTGTATGGTGAAGCAGCGTGGATTTACGTGACTTACGTAACGTCCAGAGGCCAAAAAACAGCGCCAGCACAAACAGAACGCAAGTCGTAATGCCAATGACCATCAGGCGATACTGTGCGTCAACCGCCCAGATAATCAACACCATCAGGCTCATCAGACCAAAAGCGGTAAACAGCATGGTCAGGCCAGTCATCAACAGCATCTGTATCAGATTAGCCTTTTCCTCTTCCAGCTCGACCACAGCAAGGCGTACACGGGTTTCTACCATGCTAACCAGCGTAGTGACGAGACGCTGTCCGATGTTTATGACCCCTTTGCCCGGGCCGTGGCTCTGCTGAGAATCGGCCATAATTAACGACGCGAAATCAGCATGCCGATGGCCAGCCCGATGGCTGCGCCAATCCCTACGCCGTGCCAGGGATTTTCACGCACGTAATCATCGGCGTGGCTAACCGCTTCACGGGTAGTCTGCGACAGACGGTCGCCGGTTTCGCCGAGACGCAGGCGCGACTCATCCAGCGCGGCACGCGCTTTGCTACGCAGTTTATCCATTTCTGATTTTGATTTATCGGTGGAATGGCTAAGCACTTCTTCCAGCGTATCCGCCAGATTCTTCAGCTCGGCGCGCAGGTGTTCTGACGTAGTATCTTTTGACATGAAACACTCCTTTATTCTCAGGCAATGTACGCTGTAAATGGGTTACCAGGGAGCAGACTGAAGCGCTTTAAGCTCTTCACGTTCTTCCTGTAATTTTCGTTGGCGTTTAGCGATTTTTTCCTTATCGCCATCTTCTTCGGCATCTTTTAAATCTTGCTCTCGCTCTGCCACTTCCCGCTTTTTCGCGTTGATGTTTTCCTGATGAGCCGCTTTGAGCTTTTCATCAGTGCAGCTGGCGCGGACTTCCGTCAAAGCCCGCTCGAGGCCGTTCACCCGGCGTTGATTATCATGTTGTTTAGCAACTGCGATCTCATGCTCAATGTTTTTCTCTTTCTGCAAACAGAGTACGCCAGCGGCGTGGGTAAAGCCGGAAAGGGAAAAAAGAGCCAGAAAAAGCGAGGTACGAAATTTCATCCGATCATGACCTTCCATTGTTAAATTCAGCCGTTCCCTGTGAACGGTAAAGATGCAGCAGCTATAAGGCTGGCAGCCATGCCGCCTCATAACCTTTTGTAAGAATAGACACTCTTTCCGGAAAGCTCAAAAGTGTTGAGGAAGAAAGCCTGTTTTGGGACAGGAATGACGCTGTGGAGCAGGGTTAACCTACAGATTGTGGGCGCAGCGAGATCTTATTCAGCCAGCCGCCGCTGTTTTCCATCTGAGCGATATCAAACCCGTGCGGCAGAATTTTAAGCAGGGCACGCTGTGCTGCCAGGCTCTGTTCCTGCGACTCAAAGCGCAAAACCAGCGAATCCTGGGCGGGTGTAATGCTTTTTACCTGTATCCCCTGGGCGTTAAGCCGCTGCCAGACATAAAATCCATCCGGCAAGGTGACGCCCTGTTCGGCGGCGCGAATTTGCAGGGCGTTCTCATGGCGAAACAGGGCCGGGACCAGCGCAAAAGTAATGATCGCCAGTAATCCAACCAGCAGCCAGCGCAGCGGCTGGCGTAAAAGAGGCTGTAACCATTGCATTATGGTTGACCTTTTTGCTTGCCGTTACTGCTCCGTTTACGCCACAGTACCACCAGCGATCCTACCAGGCCAAATACCAGCAGCACCAGCGGCAACAGCATCAGGCAGAACATCAGTTCATCTTCATAGCGGCGGAAGATCGGCGTTTTACCCAGCGCAAAGCCCATCACCGTCAGGATCAACACCCACAAAAAGCCGCTCATCCAGTTAAAGAACTGAAAGCGAGCGTTGCTCAGGCCGGAGAGGCCGGCGATGGTGGGCAGCAGCGTACGAACGAAAGCGATAAAGCGACCAATTAACAGCGCAGAGAGGCCGTGGCGGTGAAACAGCTGATGGGCGCGCTGATGATATTGCGCAGGCAAATGGGATAGCCAGTTTTGCACGGTAGGCGTATTGCCCAGCCATCGCCCCTGAATATAGCTCACCCAGCAGCCGAGGCTGGCTGCGGTCGTAAGGATAAACAGGGTAAGCGGAAAATTCATTGTGCCTTTGGCTATCAGCACGCCGACCAGAATAAGCAGGCTGTCGCCGGGAAGAAAGGCTGCGGGAAGCAGGCCATTCTCCAGAAACAGAATCATAAACAGTACGCCATAAATTGCCCAGACCAGCGTCGGATCGGCCAGGGTCTCAAAATCTTGTTGCCATAATGCTTGCAACAGCGCTTTTAAAATATCCATTCATTGTTCCTGAACTTCATTGTTAACACTGGCTCATCGATAAAGAGGCCGGGAGGGCGGATAGGTCGTTTTTGTTAATTGTAGTCGCCGCTACCGCAGGCCGGGTAATCGCCTTTTTGCCTGGATGGCTGATAAAAACGATGCATTCTTCTTTCCCGCCGCGAAAGGGTAAGAAAAGGTGGATAACTGTAACAAAATCCACCCTGACGAGACAGGGAAAGTTACCACTGACTAAGAGTTTTACCGTTGAAAATCACTGGCTGAAAGGAGCTTTACACTGGCTGACACTAAAGTAAATTAGCTGACTTTAGACGCTTTGTTAGCCAAAGCGTCTGTTTTTAGCGGGAAGAAGAGGTATCGGGCAGGATAACCGGATTTTCGGCAAACATATAACGGTCAACGTTGAACTCAAAATCGTCGGTTGTGGCGTTAAATAACATCTGGCGGGTGTTTTCCAGATGCTGCCACATCGCCAGCTTGGCGGCGGCCGGATCTTTACGCATTAACGCTTTTAAAATCATATCGTGGTCGTTGCACCAGCTGCCAATAGCACGTTCATCTATATGTTCATGCAGCTTTAGCCAGTAAGGATTATGCGTGCGGTGTAGCCACATTTTTTCCACAATCGCCGCCAGTGCGCTATTTTGCGTCGCCATCGCGATTTGTACATGAAAACGCATATCCCATTCGGAATCGCGAAAGCGATCTTCTTTGCGCGCCTCCTGCTGGATCTCCATAAGCTGCACAATGTCCTGCCTTGTCACACGCGTGGCGGCGAATTCCGCCACGTTACTTTCAATAAGCTGACGCGCCTGTAGCAGCTCAAAAGGACCGAAATTCGCAAACTCCAGCTGGCTGTTGGTGATAATGCGCTGGTTCTGCTGGCTGGAAATAACATGAATGCCGGAACCCTTGCGCACTTCCACGTAACCTTCCACCTCCAGCATAATAATCGCCTCACGCACCACAGTGCGGCTGACCTGCATCTCTTCAGCGATTAAACGTTCTGCTGGTAACTTATCGCCAACCTGATACTGCCCCGATTCGATGCGATTTTTTAGCTCTGAGGCCAGCTGTTGATAAAGACGACGCGGTTCGCTGATTTCCATAATCCATTTCCTGCTGGTGTGTTCTGTAAGTTGTTATACCACTTAGCGGCATGAAGGCCAATCACTCCAGAGGGTAAGAAGAGGGAAATGCGCTGTTGGTCAACCAAAAAAGAAGGGGAGAACAGAGAGGCGCGCATCTGGCGATGCACGCCCTGAAGGAACTAACTGCGTACCGGCTCGGCAGCAGGCGCGGCAGGCGTCTGCTCCAGCTCAGCGGCCGGTTTGTTTTTCAGCACCGTCCAAATCACTAACGCGCCCAGCAGATCGAATACTGCCAGCGCCGCAAACAGCGGGCTGAAGCCCAGCGTATCGGCCAGCGCGCCAACCACCAGCGCAAACATTGTGCTGGCGGTCCATGCGGCCATGCCGGTCAGCCCGTTGGCTGTAGCGACCTCATTACGACCAAACACATCGGAAGAGAGCGTAATCAGCGCACCGGAAAGCGCCTGATGCGCAAAGCCGCCGACGCACAGCAGGGCAATCGCCACATAGGGGCTGGTAAACAGGCCAATGGTGCCGGGCGCTATCATCAATACCGCACCCATTGTTACTACCAGCTTGCGTGAAACAATCAGGTTAACGCCAAACAGCCGTTGAAACAGCGGAGGCAGGTAGCCGCCAACAATGCAGCCGAGATCGGCAAACAGCATCGGCATCCAGGCAAACATGGCGATCTCTTTCAGATTAAAGCCGTAGGCCTTAAACATAAACAGCGGGATCCAGGCATTGAAGGTGCCCCAGGCCGGTTCCGCCAGGAAGCGAGGCAGGGCGATGCCCCAGAACTGGCGGTTACGCAGGATTTGACCGGCGCTCATTTTTTTGCCGTTGTCGATCTGATGGTGTGATTCCTGACCGGAAAGAATATAGTCGCGCTCGCTATCGCTGAGTTTTTTCTGCTGCCTGGGATGTTTATAAAATACCAGCCAGCAAAGCGCCCAGATCAGGCTGAGGACGCCGGTAATAATAAACGCCATTTGCCAGCTATGGGCAACGATGGCCCATACCACCAGCGGCGGCGCAACCATTGCGCCAATCGAGGAGCCGACATTGAAATAGCCCACTGCAATCGAGCGCTCTTTTGCCGGAAACCATTCGCTGCTGGCTTTCAGGCCGGCGGGGATCATGGCCGCTTCGGCGGCACCGACGGCGGCACGCGCAATCGCCAGGCCGCCCCAGCTGTTTGCCAGCGCGGTTGCGGCGCAGAAGATCGCCCACATAATCGCAAACACGGCATAGCCGACCTTGGTGCCGAGGATATCGAGAATGTAACCGGCCACCGGCTGCATAACGGTATAGCAGGCAGAGTAGGCGGCTACGATATAAGAGTATTGCTGCGTGGTGATATGAAGCTGTGCCTCAAGCGTTGGCGCTGCTACGGCAATGGCGTTACGTGTCAGGTAACCCAGCACGGTACCGATGGTCACCAGACCGATCATATACCAGCGTAGCCCTTTTATTTTACGCATGTCATACCTCTTCCAGTTCTGTTTGCGGCTGTGCCGCTGTTGTTTTTTATTGCGGGTCTGCCGCGGTCAACTGCGTACAGAAAGCATCCGTGAGCAAGACCTTGCCTTTGCCCTTTTCCATTCCTTACCTGTGAGAGAAATTTCTGCTCATCAAAATCTGACCGGCAGACGATAACTTGTCATACCGATTTAAAAGTTGAATGCCATCACAAAACCCATTTTTGCAATGTGGGATACTCAAAACCGAGAAATGTCAGGTGATTACTGGCTTGCAAGGCAGTTGGCCGTCAACCAACGGGCGCGATGTTGTCTGATATGTGAGCTGTATCGCAAAATAATCACTGCTATCGCTTTAATTGGTATGATAACTTTTTGCCATCAGGTGAACGCATCGATAACGTTCATGTAAAAGGAGATCGGAATGTCCCGTTTTATGACCGAAGATTTTTTGCTGGATAGTGAGTTTGCCCGCCGTCTGTATCATGACTACGCGGCCGATCAACCGATCTTTGATTACCACTGCCACCTGCCGCCGCAGCAGATCGCTGATAACTATCGTTTTAACAACCTGTACGACATCTGGCTTAAGGGCGATCACTATAAATGGCGCGCCATGCGCGCTAACGGCGTGCCGGAAGCGCTTTGCACCGGCGATGCCAGCGATCGTGAAAAATTTAACGCCTGGGCACGCACTGTTCCGCATACCATCGGCAATCCCCTTTACCACTGGACGCACCTTGAACTGCGCCGTCCGTTTGGCATCACCAATGTGCTGTTGTCAGAAAAAACCGCCGATCGCATCTGGGATGAGTGCAACGCATTGTTGGCGCAGGATGACTTTAGCGCACGCGGCATCATGCAGCAGATGAACGTGCGAATGGTGGGAACCACCGATGATCCGGTAGACGATTTACAGCATCATCATCGCCTGGCGCAGGATGAAAGCTTCACCATTAAGGTGTTGCCGAGCTGGCGTCCTGATAAAGCGTTCAATATCGAAGCCGAAGGCTTTGCTGACTATATGCATAAGCTTGGCGCCGTCGCGGATACCGATATCCGCCGCTTTGAGGATTTACGCCGTGCGTTAAGCAAGCGCCTCGATCATTTTGCCGCGCACGGCTGCAAGGTTTCCGATCATGCGCTGGATGTGGTGCTGTTTGCCGAAGCGGACGATGCCACGCTGGATGAGATTCTGGCGCGTCGCCTGCAGGGAGCACAGCCCTCAGAACAGGAGATAGCGCAATTTAAAACCGCAGTGCTGGTATGGCTGGGCGCAGAGTACGCCCGTCGCGGCTGGGTGCAGCAATATCATATTGGTGCGCTGCGCAATAATAACCGCCGTCAGCTGCAGCTGCTGGGGCCGGACGTCGGTTTCGACTCTATCAATGATCGTCCGCTGGCTGAGCCGCTGGCGCGTCTGCTTGATGCGCAAAACCGCAATAGCGCCTTGCCGAAAACCATTCTTTACTGCCTCAACCCGCGCGACAACGAAGTGCTGGCGACGATGGCCGGTAATTTTCAGGGTGAGGGCGAGCCAGGCAAGATGCAGTTTGGTTCCGCGTGGTGGTTTAACGATCAGCTGGATGGCATGCAGCGTCAAATGACGCAGCTGGCGCAGATGGGTCTGCTGAGCCGCTTTGTCGGCATGTTAACCGATAGCCGCAGCTTCCTTTCTTACACGCGTCATGAATATTTCCGTCGTCTGCTCTGCCAGATGATTGGGCGCTGGGTAGAAAACGGCGAAGCGCCGGCGGATATCGATCTGCTGGGCAACATGGTGAAAAACATCTGCTTCAATAATGCCCGCGACTATTTTGGCATTGAGCTTTAATCCGGGGAAATTTCATGCAAACACTGAATCGCAAGAATTTTCCCGGAGCGCAATATCCAACCCGCATCATCCAGTTTGGCGAGGGTAACTTTCTGCGCGCCTTTGTCGACTGGCAAATCGATCTGCTTAACGCCCACAGCGATCTGGCTGCGGGCGTAACGGTCATCAGACCGATCGATCGTCAGGTCGACTATACGCTTAACCATCAGGACGGACTTTATACCGCCCTGATCCGTGGGCTGAATGCGCAGGGGGAGGTGGTGAGCGAGCCGCGCCTGATCCGCTCGATAAACCGCGAGATCCAGCCGTATCGGCAGTTTGATGAATTTATCGCGCTGGCGCAGGACGCGCATATTCGCTTTATGTTTTCCAATACCACCGAAGCGGGTATCGCTTTTAACGCCGATGATCGGCTGGAAGATCGTCCGGCGCGCTCGTTCCCCGGCAAGGTTGCCCAGCTGTTGTGGGCGCGCTGGCAGCATTTCTCTGGCGCGGCGGATAAGGGCTGGATCATCCTGCCCTGCGAGCTGATTGATAATAACGGCGACACGCTGCGCGAGCTGGTGCTGCGCTATGCCGGGTGCTGGCAACTGCCAGCGGATTTCAGCGCCTGGGTGAAGCAGCACAATATTTTCTGCAATACGCTGGTGGATCGCATCGTTCCCGGCTATCCGGTGGCAGAGGCGGAAGCGCTGTTCGCTGAGCTTGGCTACCGCGATCCGATGCTGGTGGCGGGCGAGGTGTTTTACCAGTTTGTGATTCAGGGCCCACGGCAGGTAGCCGATGAACTGCGGCTATCGGCGCTGCCGCTTAATGTCCGGCTGGTGGAAGATATCAAGCCGTGGAAAGAGCAGAAAGTGGCGATCCTTAACGGCGCACATACGGCGATGGTGCCGGTAGCCTGGCTTTCCGGGTTGAGTACCGTCGGCGAGGCGATGGACGATAATCGCATTGCTCATTTTATCAATGTCATGCTGCGCGAAGAAGTGATCCCAACGCTGGATCTGCCTGCGGAGGATCTTCACCGCTTTGCGGATGCGGTGCTGGGCCGCTTCCGCAATCCTTTTATCCGCCATCAGCTTTCGTCGATTGCCTTAAACAGCATGACTAAATTCCGCACGCGTCTGTTGCCGCAGCTGCTGACCGGCTATCAGCAAAACGGTCGCTGGCCAACGCGCATCACATTTGCACTGGCGGCGCTGCTCGCTTATTACCGTGGCGAACGCGACGGCGAGCGTTATCCACTACAGGATGATGCACGGTGGCTGGATCGTTTTGCCACGCTTTGGTCGCAGCAGACGCAGGGCGCTATCTCAATGCCACAGCTGGTTGCAACGGTGCTGAGCGATGAGCAGCACTGGGGAAGCGATCTCAGTCAGCAGCCTGGCCTGGTGGAGGCCGTTACCCAACACCTGCAAAATATCACCGCTCACGGCATGCGGGCGGCGTTACCACAATGAGGAATACCGGCTATGCAACAAGCGATTAAAATAGCGCCGCGCGATAATGTCGCCGTTGCGCTCAGCGATCTGGACGAAGGTAGCGTGCTGACGCTGGAGGAAGTGACCGTCACGTTGCGTCAGCCGGTAGCTCGCGGACATAAGTTTGCGCTGCGGTCGATCGCCGTCGATGAACACATTATTAAGTATGGATTACCCATCGGGCACGCCACGCAGCCGATCGCGGCAGGCGAGCATGTTCATGCGCAAAATGCGCGAACCAATCTCAGCGATCTGGACGAATATCAATATCAGCCCGATTTTATAACGCTGCCGCCGCAGGCCGCCGATCGCGAAGTGCAGGTTTACCGGCGCGCTAACGGTGAGGTTGGTATTCGTAATGAGTTGTGGATCCTGCCGACCGTTGGCTGCGTCAACGGCATTGCGCGTCAGATCCTGCAACGCTTTTTGCGGGAAAGCGACGACGCTGCCGGTATCGATGACGTTCATCTGTTCAGTCATCCTTTTGGCTGCTCACAGCTCGGTCAGGACCATGAGAATACCCGCACCATGCTGCAAAATATGGTGCGCCATCCCAATGCTGGTGCGGTGCTGGTGATTGGTCTGGGCTGTGAGAACAATCAGGTTGATGTGTTTCGCGATACGCTGGGCGGCTACGACAGCGATCGCGTCAGCTTTATGATCTGCCAGCAGCAGGAAGATGAAGTCGAGGCGGGGCTGGAACGTCTGCATCAGCTTTATCAAACCATGCGCCACGATCGACGCGAGCCGGGAAAGCTGAGCGAGCTAAAATTCGGACTGGAATGCGGCGGCTCAGATGGCTTCTCCGGCATTACCGCCAACCCGCTGTTGGGACGTTTTTCCGATCGCATGATCGCTAACGGCGGAACCACGGTGCTGACCGAGGTGCCGGAGATGTTTGGCGCGGAACGCATTCTGATGAGCCGCTGTCGCGACGAGGCGACGTTTGAAAAAACGGTCGCAATGATCAACGACTTCAAACGTTATTTTATTGCGCATCAGCAGCCAATTTATGAAAACCCGTCGCCGGGCAATAAAGCGGGCGGCATTACCACTCTGGAAGAGAAATCGCTGGGCTGTACGCAAAAGGCTGGTCAAAGCCAGGTGGTGGATGTGCTGAAATATGGCGAGCGTCTGCGTCAACCGGGGCTTAACCTGCTTAGCGCGCCGGGCAACGACGCGGTTGCTACCAGTGCGCTGGCGGGGGCAGGCTGTCATATGGTGCTGTTTACCACCGGGCGCGGTACGCCTTATGGCGGCTTTGTGCCAACGGTAAAAATCGCCACCAATAGCGAGCTGGCAGAGCGCAAGCCGCACTGGATCGACTTTAACGCCGGTCCGCTGGTGCTGGATACGCCGATGGAAATGCTGTTGGACCGCTTTGTTGATTATATCGTTGAGGTGGCGAACGGCAGGCAGACCAACAATGAACGCAATGATTTCCGCGAGCTGGCGATCTTTAAAAGCGGGGTCACGCTGTAAGAGAGGCGGCCTGAGGGCCGCCTCTGTAATTGCGCTTCTTTGCTCAGAAGCCCTCAGCGGTTAGCTAAGGCTCTTCGATGCAGTGCGCTGCTCTTCCGCCTGACATACGGCAGCGGTAAACAGAATATCGGTGGATGAGTTCAGTGCGGTTTCCGCTGAATCCTGCAATACACCGATAATAAAGCCAACCGCCACTACCTGCATGGCGATATCATTAGGAATGCCAAACATATTACAGGCCACCGGAATCAGCAGCAGCGAGCCGCCAGCCACGCCGGATGCGCCACAGGCACACAGTGAAGCGACCAGGCTGAGCAGTACGGCTGTGGGCACATCAACATGAATGCCCAGCGTATTAACAGCCGCCAGCGTCAACACGGTAATGGTAATGGAAGCGCCCGCCATACTAATGGTTGCGCCCAACGGGATGGAGACCGAATAGGTATCTTCGTCCAGATTCAGCTTCTTCGCCAACGCCATATTTACCGGAATATTGGCTGCCGAGCTGCGGGTAAAGAAAGCGGTCACGCCACTTTCACGCAGGCAGGTAAATACCAGTGGATAAGGGTTGCGGCGGATTTTCCACCATACCAGCAGCGGGTTAAACACCAGCGCCATCAGCAGCATACAGCCAATCAGCAGAGTGAGCAGATGCGCATAATTCCACAGTGCGGAGAAGCCGGTTGACGCCAGGATGGAGGCAACCAGACCAAAGATGCCCAGCGGCGCACAGCGGATCACTATGCGTACTATCCAGGTCACCGCGTGGGAGGCATCGCTAAGCAGTTGTCGGGTATTGTCGCTGCTGTGGCGAAATGCAATGCCTAAACCAATTGCCCAAACCAGGATGCCAATATAGTTAGCGTTCATTAAGGCAGTAAAGGGATTCGCAACCATGCTCATTAGCAGGCCGTTTAATACCTCAGCGATGCCGGACGGCGGAGTGATTTCCGTTTGCGCCGCGCTCAGGGTCAGCATCTGCGGATAGAAATGACTGCAAACCACCGCGACCACTGCCGCACAGAAAGTGCTTAACAGATACAGCAGGATAATCGGGCGGATATTACTTTTTTGCCCGTGTCGGTGATTAGCAATCGAGGATATGACCAGCACCAGCACCAGCAATGGCGCTACGGCTTTCAGGGCGTTAACAAAAAGCGAGCCGAGCAGGCCCACCGCCAGCGCTGCATCTTTGGAGAACCAGGCAAGCGCAATACCGGCCACCAGGCCTACCATAATTTGTTTTACCAGACTGCCGCCGAACAGGCGCGCAATCAGCGTGGAAGAACTTTTTTCCATCGTGAGAACCAGTAATAGTTATTGTGGCCGTCGCCGCCTTATCAGACCACGAGCGGCATGAGTGTTTGCCTGGAGGAGTATAAGGAAATGCGTTGGCAGGAAAAGCAGAAATTATGGCTATCAGGGCGGGATCAACTTTTTTTGTTTCTGTTTATTGGAATTGTGACAGTGATTCCAATTGCTTGATCTTGTTTGAGCGGAATAATTAACGGGGCGCTAAGCGCCCCGCAGCATATTAATTTGTTACTCTGCTTTGCCTATTTTATTGCGATCGTTTCGGTGATTAACCCAGGCGTTGATCAACAGCGTCAGGCCAAGGATGGACCCAACCACAGTCAGTGAAACGGAAACCGGAATATGCCAGATATCAACAATCAGCATCTTAATACCGATAAATACCAGCACAATCGCCAGGCCATACTTCAGCATGGAGAAGCGTTCTGCCACGCCCGCCAGCAGAAAATACATGGCGCGCAGGCCAAGGATCGCAAACAGGTTAGAGGTCAGCACAATAAAGGGATCGGTGGTAACGGCAAAAATGGCCGGGATACTGTCGACGGCGAAAATCACGTCGCTCAGCTCTACCATAATCAGTACCAGCAGTAGCGGCGTGGCATACAGCAGGCCGTTGCGGCGGACGAAAAACTTCTCGCCTTCCAGATTATCCGTCATACGTAAATGACTGCGCAGCCAGCGCACCACCGGTTTATCTCCGACGGAATTTTCATCTTCCTCTTTGCTGAACGCCATCTTGATGCCGGTAAGCAGCAGAAAGGCGCCGAACAGATAGAGGATCCAGCTAAACTGCGTGACCAGCCAGCTACCGGCAAAAATCATGATGGTACGCAGAACAATAGCGCCCAGCACGCCATAAATCAGCACCCGTCGCTGATAGGCAGCCGGTACAGCGAAATAACCGAACAGCATCAGCCAGACAAAAACGTTATCCACGGCCAGCGCTTTTTCCAGTACATAACCGGTCAAAAAAGCCATGGTTTGGGTATTCGCCATTTCACGGCCGGCAGAGCCATCGAGATACCACCAGAAAGCGGCGGAGAAGAGCAGGGAAACAGAAACCCAGACCAGCGACCAGACTGCCGCTTGTTTAAGCGTCATGGCTTGTGCGCCGCGCCGTCCCTGTAAAAAGAGATCGATCGCCAGCATGATTAGCACGACAACGGCAAAGCTGCCCCAGAGTAACGGTGTGCCAACGGTTTGCATAAATAATATCCTGTCAGTAAACAAAAACGGCCAACGTCGGAAGACGTCAGCCGCGCTGTTTATCGCAAGCAAAACCCCGCCTTCCGGCAAGGTCTCACTTACAACGCAGAAATAATTCCGGGTTGCCCGATGACCGGATGCATAACGCATCGTAATGACGATCGATCGGCTAACAAGTTACTCCCCTTTGCTGCAAAGAAAGATAGAAGAGCACCAGTCAATAAGCAATGTATCTAAAGTAATATTTTGAAATATTTACACTAGCTGGATCTGATCGCTTTATCAGCCGGAAAAACTACTCCGGTTTGTTGACGTATCTCTGACAACAGGCGCGCTGTGCTGCGCGCCAGCGACAATCCTGCATGCTCAATGTGCCGCTTAGCGACCAGCTCTGCGAAATGCTCAGCTTCATAGCGCATCGTGTTACTGTGCTGCGCCGGCGTCAGATCCTGCGCCGCACCGCCGCGTGGGATAAAGGTAATGCGTTGGACTTCAGAGAGTTTTTCTATCACCAGCGAGCCCCCTTCGCCCTGAATTTCGCTGGGAATATGCGAGTCGCTGACTTTGGAGTGCAGCAGCGTGACATCGAAATCGCCGTAATGCATCAGCACCGCACCGTGCGCATCAACGCCGCTTGCCAGTAGCGTGGCCTGCGCCTGCACCCGCTGCGGCTCGCCCCATAGCGCCAGCGCGCTGGCCAGGCAGTAATAGCCAATATCCATAATAGAGCCGTTAGACCAACGCGGATTGAAAGTATTGGGGTGCTCGCCGTTCAGGTAACGCGGATAGCGGGAAGAGTACTGACAATAGTTGAACAGCGCCTTACGCAGCTTGCCAAGCTGCGGCAGGGCCTGCTGGATCACCTGAAAACCCGGCAGGCAGGCAGTTTTAAACGCCTCAAACAGCACCACCTGATTTTCAGCGGCGCAGGCGATCATCTGTTCAGCCTCCTGAAGAGTAGAGGCGAGCGGCTTTTCACAAATCACATGCTTGTTATGACGCATGAACAGCAGCGCCTGCTCACAATGCAGGGCATTAGGGCTGGCGATATAAACTGCGTCAATCCCAGCGCAGGCTGCCATCTGCTCCAGTGAGATAAAGAGGTGATCGGCCGGACAATCTTTAGCGAAAGCCAATGCCTGTTCCAGCGTGCGCGAGTAAATGGCGGTCAGCTTCATTTTGCCGGTTTCATGGGCAGCCTCCACAAACTGCCGGGTAATCCAGTTAGTGCCTACAATAGCGAAGCGAATCATAAAAATTCCAACTCCTGAGCCTGAGTGCAGAAGGGCAGAGTAGCATGCGCGTTGGGTTGCGCCACGGCAAAGCGCTGCTGCTGATTTGATCCTGCGATCCGCCTTCCAATATCATGGCTTCTTCCCGGATGCAGGAACCGTAACAGAAGGATGCGATGTGAGCGTTAAACATGTTCTTAACTGGACCACTATTCTGGTCGCGATCCCGGTAGGCTGCGCGGCATCGCTGGTAACGCTGGGCTTCCGTCATCTTATTGAGTTGATTAATCAATTACTGTTTCATAGCGATCGCGATATTACTGTGGCAATGACCGTCTGGCCCTGGTACTGCTGGCCGCTGATCGTCGGGGCAGGCGGCGTTATTGCTGGTTTTTTTCTGCGCTATGCCGTCAGTCTCGAACAGCAGCAAATCAGTAAAACCGACTATCTGGATGTAATCAACGCCCGGCTGGATGCGGTGCCAACCAGAACTTCGTTGTTTCGCGCGCTCTCATCAATTGCCAGCATTGGCAGCGGCGCCTCTATTGGTAAAGAAGGGCCGATGGTGCAGCTTTCGGCGCTGTGCGGCAGCCTGATGGGGCGTTTTTGCTTTAAATCGGTCGCTATCAATAACAGTGAAATTGTCGCGATGGCCGCCGCCGCCGGTCTGGCCTCCGTTTATCATGCTCCGCTGGCCTCGGCAATTTTCGTGGCGGAGATCGCTTTTGGCATTACGGCGCTGCAGCGGCTGATCCCGCTGATTATCGCGGCCGCCACGGCGGTTATGACCATGTGGTCGCTGGGGCTGCGCAATGCGCTTTATCCCTTTGCCGAGGTCGCGTTTCAGCTGGATCCGACCACGCTGCTGTTGACGGTTGCGGTTGGCCTGTTATCCGGCCTGCTTGGCTGGCTGCTGATTAAAATGATCGGCCACAGCAGGCAGCTTTTTTCTCATGTTCAGTCGCTGCCGCTGCGTCTTGGATTAGGGGGGCTGCTGGTGGGCACGCTGGCGCTGATTTCCACCGATATCCTTGGCAACGGCTATGAAGTGATCGTAAAGATTATGGCCGGACACTATCTGCTGCCCGCGCTGCTGCTGCTGCTGGCGTTGAAAATGAGCGCAACGGCGTTGTCGGTGGGATCGAATGCGGTAGGCGGATTATTTACGCCCTCGCTATTGGTAGGGGCGCTACTGGGCGTAATTATCGCTACGCTGGCGCGACAGGCCGGGCTGCCGGTAAGCAACACGCTGCTGTTTGCAGTGGTGGGCATGGGGGCGGTACTGGCTGCGGTCAGTCAGGCCCCCCTGATGGCGATGCTGATGGTTCTGGAAATGACCTTAAACAGCAGCCTGCTGTTTCCGGTAATGATCGCTACCGTGCTGGCGGCAATGGTAGCCTGGCAGTTGCAGGCGACCAGCACCTATCCCGTGGTAACGCAGCATTTTAATCGCGCTGATGCCAAACTCGATTTTGATAACAGTATCATCGAGCAGCTGATTGTGCCCGGTGCCGCGCTACAGCCGCATGAATCGGTAGGGCGCGCGCTGGCGGTCAGCTCGCTGAAAAAAGAGCGCTATGTCTATGTGATTAACGACCTGGGACATTTCCTTGGCGTGGTTTCGATTCATGATATTTCGCGCAAAATTCTCGATCATGAAATTACGCTTGATTCGCCGGTGATTCTGGTGATGGATGCACAGTTTCCCTGTGTGTTCCGTAATCAAACGGTGCGCGAAGGATGGGAAGCCTTTGCGCAGGTCACGCTGGAGCGTCTGCCGGTTTTAAATAATCCACAGGATCGTAAATATCTTGGCGTATTGACCAAAACCAGCCTGATTAGAAAGGCGAAAGCGTTTATTTAATCGGCGTTGCCCAGCTGTGCCTGATGAGTCAGCCATAGTCGGGTATCGAATTCCAGTTGATGATAATCTGGCTCCATATGGCAGCAGAGCTGGTAAAACGCTTTGTTATGCTCTTTCTCTTTGATATGCGCCAGCTCATGCACCACGATCATGCGCAGAAAGGCTTCCGGTGCCTGGCGGAACAGCGTGGCAACACGAATTTCCGCCCGTGCTTTCAGCTTGCCGCCCTGCACCTGCGAGACGGCGGTATGCAGGCCAAGCGCATGTTTTATGACGCGGATTTTACTGTCATAGATCACTTTATTCAGCGGCGCGGCGTTGCGTAAATAGCGGTTTTTAAGCGCCTGCGTATAGTCATACAGCGCTTTGTCACTGGTGATATTGTGCATGGCGGGATAGCGCTTTTGTAGCACTTCGCCAAGGCGCTGCTGATCGATAAGGGTCTGGACCTGGCGCAGCAGCGTTTCAGGATAGCCCTGCAGATAAATTAACGACGACATGACGCGGCTCGAATAAAAAGGCAGTATACTGCGCCCCCGCTTTCGGGGCGAAAAGATGCGCAATAGTACCACGCCGAGGAATCCATGAGCCAATTAGAACTGAGCCAACGCACGCTGACCTTACACCGCTTCCCGCGTATGCAGGAAGAAAACCCACTCCAGGCGTGGGATTCGGCCGATGAGTATCTGTTGCAGCAAACGCTGCCGGCGCCGGAGCAGGGGCCGCTGCTGGTTTTTAACGACAGCTTTGGCGCGCTCGCCTGCGCGCTGGATCGCCCACTCTACAGCATTAATGATTCATGGATTAGCCAGCAGGCGACGCGTCAAAATCTGCGTGACAACCAGCTGGATGAGGATCGGGTGACCCTGCTTGACAGCATGGCACCGCTGCCTGATGCCCCCGCCTGCGTGCTGATTAAAATCCCCCGCACGCTGGCACTGCTGGAGCATCAGCTGCGTCAGCTGCGTGAAGTAGTGACGCCAGAAACCGTTATTATTGCCGGTGCGCGCGCGAAAGATATCCATACTTCCACGCTGCAGCTGTTTGAACGTATTCTTGGCCCAACGAAAACCTCGCTGGCGTGGAAAAAAGCGCGCCTGGTTTACAGCACCTTTGCCGCGCCGGAACTCAAGCCGCAGGCGGAAACGCTGAGCTGGCCGCTGGATGGCACCGCGTATCAGATTCATAATCATGCCAATGTCTTTTCCCGCAGCGGGCTGGATATTGGCGCGCGTTTCTTTATGCAGCATCTGCCGGATAATATCACCGGCGAGATTGCCGATCTCGGCTGCGGCAACGGCGTGATTGGCCTGATGGCGCTGGAGATGAATCCACAGGCGGAAGTGCATTTCATTGATGAATCCTGGATGGCGATCGCTTCCAGCCGCATGAACGTTGAGCTTAACCGTCCGCAGGATATGGCGCGCAGCCATTTTCAGGTCAATAACGCGCTGAGCGGTTTTCCGGCCGATCGTCTGCATGCGGTGCTCTGTAATCCTCCTTTCCATCAGCAGAGCGCAGTGACCGATCATATCGCCTGGCAGATGTTCCGGGACGCGCGCCGCTGCCTGCAGTATGGCGGTGAACTGCGTATCGTTGGCAACCGCCATCTGGATTATTATCGCAAAATGAAAAAGCTGTTTGGCAACTGCACCACCGTTGCGTCAAATAACAAGTTTGTGGTGCTGCGCTCGGTAAAGCTGCGTTGAGATTGCCAGCGCCGATCAGATGGTCAGCGCCAGCTCCGTTCCCTGGGCGATAGCGCGGCGTGCATCCAGTTCCAGCGCCACATCCGCGCCGCCAATAATATGCACCGCCTTACCTGCCGCCTGCAGAGGAACCGCCAGCGTCCGGTCAGGCTCCTGTCCGGCGCAGATAATCACGTTATCCACTGCCAGCGTGAGCGGTTGGCCGTCGCGCAGGATATGCAGCCCCTCATCGTCAATGCGCTGATACTGCACACTGCCCCACATCTCTACGCCGCGCGCCAGCAGAGTGCTGCGGTGGATCCAGCCGGTGGTTTTCCCCAGCCCGGCGCCCGGCTTGCCCGCTTTGCGCTGCAGCAACCAAATCTGACGCGGGCTACCGACGGGCTGCGGCGTGGTTAACCCGCCGCGCTGCTGCAGACTTTTATCGATCCCCCACTCCTGGCAGAAGGCATCAATATTCAGGCTGCTGGCATTATCGCTGTGGCTGAGATAGCTGGCGGTATCGAAGCCGATGCCGCCAGCGCCAATAATCGCAACGCGTGAACCCACCGGTTTTTTGTCACGCAGCACCTGCAGATAGTTCAGCACCTTGCTGTGCGATATGCCTTCAATCGCTGGCATACGCGGCACGATACCGCTGGCCAGGATCACCTCGTCAAAATCGTGCAGCATTTCCGCGTCGGCACGGCAGTTCAGGTGGGTCTCAACGTTGTAGCGCTGCAGCTGGGTACGGTAGTAGCGCAGCGTTTCATTAAATTCCTCTTTGCCAGGGATCAGGCGCGCCACGTTAAACTGACCGCCGATAGCGCTGGCGGCATCGAACAGTGTGACCTGATGGCCGCGCATGGCGGCGTTCACCGCAAACGCCAGGCCAGCGGGGCCTGCGCCAACCACCGCCAGCTTTTTCTGCTGGCGGGCGGGCGTCACCGACATCAGCGTTTCATGACAGGCGCGCGGGTTAACCAGACAGGAAGTCACTTTGCCCGCAAAAATTTGATCGAGACAGGCCTGATTACAGCCGATACAGGTATTGATTTCGGCGGCGCGGTTGGCCTGCGCCTTAGCAACAAAGGCAGCATCCGCAAGGAAAGGCCGTGCCATTGAGATCATATCCGCACAGCCCTCATCCAGCAGTTGCTGCGCCACCTCGGGCTGGTTGATGCGGTTGGTGGCGATCAGCGGCAGCGTCACATGCTGTCGCAGAAGGCGCGTGACCCAGCCGAAAGCCGCGCGCGGAACCGAGGTTGCGATGGTAGGAATACGCGCCTCATGCCAGCCGATACCGCTATTGATCAGCGTGGCGCCCGCCGCTTCGATAGCCTGCGCCAGCGCGATTGTCTCTTCCAGCGTATTGCCCTCCGGCACCAGATCGAGCATCGACAGCCGGTAAATAATAATGAAGTCAGGTCCGGTCGCAGCGCGTACCGCCTGCACAATGCGTACCGCAAAACGCATACGATGCGCAAAGTCCCCGCCCCATTCGTCGCTACGTTGATTGGTGCGTAGCGTCAGGAACTGATTGATCAAATAGCCTTCCGAACCCATGATTTCCACGCCGTCATAGCCTGCCTGCTGGGCCAGCGTCGCACAGCGCGCAAAGTCTTCAATCAACTGCAAAATAGCCTCATGGCTCAGGGGCTGCGGCATAAAAGGATTAACAGGCGCCTGTAACGGCGAAGGTGCTACCAGCGCAGGCTGATAGCTGTAGCGGCCTGCATGCAGGATCTGTAAGGCGATTTTCCCATTATGCTGGTGAACTGCCTCGGTAATGATGCGGTGATGCGCCAGCTGCGTTTCAGCATTCAGCACCGAACCGCCAGCAACCACCACCCCTTCCGGGGAAGGAGCTATGCCGCCGGTAACGATCAACGCAACGCCGCCTGCTGCGCGCTCGGCATAAAAGGCGGCGAGCCGCGCTGCGCCGTCAGGCCGCTCTTCCAGACCGGTATGCATCGATCCCATCAGCACACGGTTTTTTAGTTGGGTAAAGCCAAGATCGAGCGGATCGAATAGCGATGGCGTGATCGACATAAAGCTGCTCACCTGAATGTTAAATTATTATTGAGTGGTCGGATGAGTTGACTGTAGCGCTCAGGTTAAGAAAGAAAAGCGGCAGCGGGTCAGCCTGTGAGATATATCAAAAAAGCAGCGAGCCTGAAGCAAAACGCCTGCCCGACAAGCGTGGCAGACGTTAAAGACAGAGCCTTCGGGTCAGTCGCGGTTTAACGATCGCAGCCGGTTAAGCAGCATGGCCTCCAGCACCTGCACTTCATTAATCACTTCCTGACACAGTTCATCAAGGTGGACATCATCGCTTTCGCTGTCTTCTAACTGCTGACACAGCTTTTCCAGCCGCACGGCATTAAGCAGGCGCGCTCCGCCTTTTAATGTATGGGCCAGGGTAATGATCTCAGCATGCTGATGACATTGCTGTAGCTGAATGACCAGCTGGCGATGGCTAACAATTGCGCTGGTAATTAGCCTGGCGCAGGCATCAGGATCAACATCGATCAGCTGCTCAAGCAGCCCGTTGCCCGGTACTGCGGGCGCGTCCACATAAACAGAGGTAGAGATAAAGCTATTCAGGGTATCGATATTCGCTGGTTTAAACAGACAGCAATTCATACCGGCATCGATGCAGCGTTGCTGGATCGTCTTTTCTGCGGCGGCAGTCAGGCCAACGATCGGTACCGGCTGAAGCCCCAGTTCTGCTTCACGCTGGCGCAAAGTTTGGGCAAAAATAAAACCATCCATATCAGGAAGATTGCAGTCGGTAATAATTAAATCGATGGCGTTTCTCTGCTGTTCCCAATAAGCCAGCGCCTCGCTGGCCCGCTCTGTTTCAATAACCTGATGGCCCAGATAGATCAGCTGCTGGGCCAGCAGCAGCCGGTTCGGGGCGTGATCTTCCACGATCAAAATGCGCATAACGCCGCCGCCCTGATGCTGTCCATGGATCTCGTTGACTGGCGTACGCTCTTCGCATAGCGGCACACAAAAGCTAAAAATAAACTCGGAGCCTGTACCCGACTCGCTCTCTACGCTGATTTCTCCACCCAACAGATGTGCCAGATGGCGGCAGATACTCAGGCCGAGGCCGGTTCCCGCCTGTTGATTATGTCGATCGCCTACCTGAACAAAGGGATCGAAAATTTTATGCAGCTCATGAGGACTAATACCGCAGCCGGTGTCGCTCACTTTCAGGATATAGCGGCCGCGCTTATTCGCCAGCTCGACGGCGTCCGGCTGCTGATACAGCATAATTTCTACCTTACCCGCATGAGTAAATTTCAGCGCGTTGCTCAGCAAATTAGCGACAATTTGATTAAACATGGTGGCATCAATCAGCACGCAGGGATGTACCACGCTGAGCGCTTTGCGAAAGGTCAGGCCGCGCGCCTCTGCCTTGCTGTGGAACAGAGCAAACAGCTGTTCCACAACCGTCACCAGATTGGTGGGCGTTGGTTCAGGCTCTAAAATTCCGGATTCAATTTTCGATAAGTCCAGTACATTGCCGATCAGATTTTGCAGTGTAGTGGCAGCTTCATAAGCGGCTGTGATATTCGGCCCAAGCGGTCGCGGCGAGCACCGCATTTCCAGCTCCAGCAGGCCAATAATCGCATGTAACTGGGTGCGAATATCATGGCTGGTATTGGCCAGAAAGCGGCTTTTAAATTCGTTGGCGCGGTCGGCTTCCTCTTTGGCTTTTTCCAGGGCGTTAAGCAACTCATAGCGCTCGGTAATATCCAGCCAGCCGCCAATAACGCCCACGATATTATCCGCATGATCGCGGTAGGGCAGCGCCCAGTGCAACGCGTAATAGTCGCGCCCCTCATAATGCATGTTGAGATCCTGCACCAGAGGTTTTCCTTCTTCAAAGGTCTGTTGATAAATTTCCTGAAACCGTTGCCTGATAACAGACTCTGTCGGCAGCATATCAAGCGCTGTACCCAACAGCTGTTCACGTGGAATATGCAGGAAATCGACGTAGGCCTTGTTGCAGTGCAGCAGGCGCATCTGCCGGTCGCGAACATACATCACTACCGGCGACTCATCAAACAGCGTATTGGTAAAGGTTAACTGGTTTTTTAAGGTCTGTTCTGCGCGGGTGCGCTCGTGGATAATGCGCTGCAGATGCCGGTTCCAGAACAGGATCAGTAGTGCAAGCAGGCCGAGCCCCAGCGTAATTTTAATAATGGTGCTGCGGTAATATTGCCAGTAATTATAAGTGTCGACGTGACGGGCGTTTTGCCAGTGCAGCACGATTCTTTCTCGTGTGTCGCGCGAAATCTCCAGCAGGGCTTTATCAATAATATGCATTAATTCCAGATTTTCAGTCTGGGTAGCCATAACGAAACGTGCAGGTTTGCTGTTCAGGGTGTGGCTGATCCGCAGATGACCGGCATACTGATTATTTAACTGATAGTCGGCGATAATTTTGGGTTGAATAATGGCATCAACGTCGCCTTTCGCTAACAGTTCAAAAGCCTGCTGCGCATTCTCTACGATACGCATTTTAGTTCCGGGATACTGTTGCTGTAGCCATTTGCGCACAGGACTACGTGCTTCAATCGCCAGCTCCTTGCCTGCCGACGCCGAAAGGGTCCAGGCCGGACCGTTATTGTTTTTCTGCACCATTACCCATGGCGTAACGATATACGGGCGTGAATAAACAAGGTGAGGATCAGGGTGTTCCGGCTCCAGTTCCGCCAGACGAAGCGCCAGAATATTATTATCCCTGGCGGCGAAAGGCTCAGGGTAAACGAACTTAACGCCGGTGCGTTCACTAATCAGTTGCAGAAGCTCAGCTTCAATCCCGGCAGGCTGGTTATCATAATTCACCATTGAAAGCGGGGCGATGTTCCAGTTTGGCACTACGGGAATCACCGGATGTTGACGCAGCCAGATCTCATCCTCTGCATTAAGCTGTAACAGATTGGTTTTAAGCACAAACGTCGAGTCCAGCCCCCAGGTGGTGGCGATGCGCAGGCGGCCCGCCAGGGGTATCTGCTGCAACGCGATATTAATTGCTTTAGCCAGTTGCGGCTGTGCTGCGGACACGCCAAAAGAGAGATTCATATCAGGAACCGAGCGGCTGGCCTGCAGGTTAATTCGACCGCTGTAACCATAGCGACGAATGAATTCAATGCTGGCAGCGCTGCCCCACATAGCATCTGCCTGACCGAAGGCGACGGCGGCCAGCGCCATTTCTGCATCGTGATAGTGCTTCAGGCGCGCGTTTGGAAAGTAGCGTTGCAGTTGCTGGCTAAAGCCAGGGGCTTCAGCCCAGGCCAGCACCGGCTGCATGGCGCTGTTAAAGTTAACCGGGGCGCGCTCATTTTGGGCAATAATCGGACGATCCAGCAGCCATGGTGGGGTAGCGATAATGCCGTCTTCGCCATAGAGATAGGGATTATAAAAAGCCAACATATCCAGCTGCTGTTCTCTGAGCGCCTGGATCGCTTCCGCTGGCTTAGCGTAGAAGATGATCTGCAATTCAACATCCAGCATTTTTTGCAGGGCGGCAAGATAGTCAGCAGCGATACCAGCGAATTTTCCTGGCTCCATATTGTTGTAAATAGGGGGATGCGGAGAACCCGGTACGCCAACGCGCAGCCGTCCTGGATAATTAAGCGTTTTTAATTCCTTAAGCTGTTCTTTCGGCGGCAATACAATGTCGGTATGTACCTGTAATTCTAATTGCGGCAATTGAGCGAGGGCAGGAAAATTAACAATAAATAAAACCAGGTAAAAATATAAAGTCCTTTTTATCATTAGCGTTATCCTGAGATTTTTGTGTTGAAAAAATAAAACCTGGCGGGGAGTAACTTCTTATTTTGGCATGATTTTTTATATGCGACTTTACTGAGTATAATAGGTTTTTTTTTGCGTAAAAAATAGAGAATTTATCGTGTCTTTATTATTTTGAGACGTTTCTTGTATTAAGAAGAAAGTTTTGTTATTTATCCAATTCTGCGTCAGCACGAGCGAAACAGGCTATCAGTATGGTTATTTTTATGCTAAAAGTATCAGGAATTGTCTCAGGTATCCATGCTTTGTTTAGGCCTCATGCCTACACGACAAGCTAAGAATAGAGGCCAACCATTAATCAGTTTCGTTATTTTTATGCGCGTCTGCTCAATCATGGAAAGAATAGAAAACGTGTTTAATAACGAAGGCGATAACGACAGATATTAATAACAATCAGACCAAAACATTACGCCCGTTCTACAACGGCGCGTAACGAATTAATTTATGTGCTTACTCATCGAAAATGATTCAAGGAGTGAAGAAATGACGAAAACGATCGCCCGGCCTTTACGGGTAGCGTTACTGGACGATCATCCTATGATTCGCACGGCATTTGAGATCTGTATAAACGCCGAGCCGGATATGATGTTGATCAAGGCTTTTGGCTCCAGTCAGCAACTGTTTACCGAACTGCCGGATTTACAGCTTGATGTATTAGTACTTGATTTCTTATTAGGCGAAAAAGAACTGGATGGCCTTGCCCTGGTCAAGCAGTTACGTAATCACTTTCCACGCTTAAATATTCTTATTTCTTCAGCGATGGAAAGTCCGGCGGTCGTAAAAATGGTGCTTAACGCAGGCGTGAAAGGCTTTATTGGTAAAAGCCAGGATAGGGGTGAAATGATTCAGGCGATTCGGCAGGTCGGCTACGGGCGTAACTGGCTGTCACGCGATATGGCTTATGAGATTGAAGATTTATATGTGATCCACGAGGAGCTGAGAAACCCGCTGGCAGGGAATAATCAAAAAGGCAGCCTGTATGAAAAGGTAAAGCTGCTCAGCCCGCGTGAGGTGGAAGTTATTCGTTGTTTCCTTAACGGCATGAGCGTTTCTCAAATCGCCATTAAATTTAAACGCAGCCGTAAAACCGTTAGCGGACAGAAACAGTCGGCCTTAAGAAAGCTGGGGCTGCGCTCTGACAGTGAACTGTTTAAATACAGTAGTGATTTACTGTCACGCTCCTGAGTCTGTTTTTTGCCTTTACTTCTGGCGCTAAACAAACGACCGCAACGCCTGTTTTACGCTTTACATAACTGCCGTTATGTCCGGCGCTGGATCCAGGAGTAACGCAAAGCGTATCCGTCAGAAAAATGCGCGTTTCGTCGATAGCTGGATTGCGGCTCAGCGCTACAGTAAGTACATACCGGCAGCACCTCTATTTGGGCTGCCGGGATTTTCATATCCAGCAGCATTTGTCGTCCCAGCGCCGGAAGATCAAACCAGATCCCCTGGTTCTTTGCCTCTGCCTGAGGTCGTACCGCATGCAAATTTATGGGCTGGGTAGAAAACCATTGCGGCGCGGTAACACGCGGGTTGGAGATTATCGTCCCCAGTACATCCTGTCCAAGCTCATAACAGCAGGGCGCAATGGCTGGACCAATCGCCACAAACAGGCTTTCAGGCGTAGCACCCAATGCCAGTAACCGATTCACTGCCGCAGGCAGCACGCCAGCCAGCGCCCCTTTTAACCCTGCATGTACAGCTGCAACATGATGCTGGCGCGTATCGGCAATCAGCACCGGCAGGCAATCTGCGGTATATACGGCCACAGGGCGTGGATCCGTAGCGATCACGCCATCTGCTTCGCACTGTTTGCGCGGGAAAGCCTCTTCAGACATCACGACAGTAGGGCTGTGCCGCTGATGACCACAGGCAATCTCTTCTGGCGGTGCTATTCCCGCCGGCAAAAAAGCATGGTCCAGCCAGCCAAGCGAAGTGAGCAGAGCAGAGGTACGAACCGGAGCGGCGTTTTGCATAGAGCATCCTTACAGGGAATCAGCGACTGGCCAGCGATATCCGTCATTAAACAGGATGAGCCTGGCCATGACTACCAGCAGCCTGATAAATTTTTTTCACTCTGTTAGGTAAATAAACGCAAATTGTTGACGGCAACGGTGAATGTAATGAGGCGTCATAATAATGTTTGCCAACGCCGGTCTGATAAACGATTTATTAATTGCGTGCGTTATTATTTATCGTGCTTCAGCCCAACAGGACCGGCGTTTATTAGTCTGTCATCGTTTTTTCTTATGATAAATAATGGGCGGTGTGCACCATAAAAATTGAGATTCCAGGCTAATAATGAGATTGAAGTCTATTTTATTATAACCTTTTAGAATGCATGGTTTTATTATTATCCGATAAAATAAATGAATTTTAATTATTTAACTCATTGTTTTTAATTGTTTTCTAAATTTTTTATATTTTACTTCCATTACAAGTGTCTATAATCCTATTTACTCATTTTATACATTGCCTTTAGATAAAATTACACTTGCACTCTTTCCCGGATAATTGTTTTTTCACAAACTGCACTTAATATAAAAAGTGGTACTACTTATTTGCCGGAGGCTTTATTTTGCTCTTCCGGTATTTCCTGATGAAGTTTAACTGTCGCCCGGGCTTGCCTGTATTTATCCGAATGGAGACGACGACTTTGACGACCCTGAAACCCCTGTTAGCAAAAAATCGCAGTTGGGCCTTACAAAAAACACAGCGTAACCCGCGCTATTTTGAACGCTATTTACATCAGCAAAAGCCACACTCGTTGTGGATTGGCTGTTCTGATAGCCGTGTACCGGCGGAGGTATTGACCGGTGCCGATCCGGGAGAGCTGTTTGTGCATCGCAATATCGCCAATATGGTGTTAACCGATGACGATAACTTTATGAGCGTACTGCAATATGCGCTGGAGTACCTTGAGGTAAAACGCATCGTACTGTGCGGACACTATGGCTGTGGAGGCGTACAGGCTGCCGTTGCGCTGCCGGACAGCCCGCTGGCGCAGGAGAACTCTCCGCTGTCACGGCGTATTGCTGCCCTGCGCATGGCGCTTACGGATGGGCTGGCGGCGTTTCATGCCGCCGGCGAGACGGACACTGCGCGCCATAACCGCCTGGTAGAGGCTAATGTACTGGCGCAGTTTGCTAACCTGGCAGTCAGCGCCCCGGTGCTGCAAGCCTGGCGTGGCGGTAAAGAACTGGATTTGTTCGGCTGCGTTTACGATCTGCAGTCAGGACATTTAACCGAGTTAATTCAGCAATCTGCAGAGGAAACATCGTCATGATTCCAAAGACGCTTCGGCAGGATCTGCCTGCCGGCCTTGTCGTATTTCTGGTGGCGCTTCCCCTGTGTCTGGGCATTGCTCAGGCCAGCGGCTTGCCACCGTTCGTTGGCCTGCTGACCGGTGTGATTGGCGGGCTGGTCGTCACCTCTTTTAGCCCATCGCGCTTTGCCGTCAGCGGCCCGGCGGCTGGCCTGGTCACTATAGTCGTATCATCTGTTGCTTCATTAGGATCGTTTTCCGCTTTTTTGCTGGCGCTGGTGCTGGCGGGCGTGATTCAGGTCGTACTTGGCCTGCTGCGGGCCGGGCGCTTTATCGCGCTGGTGCCTGGCAGCGTGATCAAAGGGATGCTGGCGGCTATTGGTATTCTTTTGATTATGCAGCAAATCCCGGTTGCGCTGGGAGCCAGCGGCGATAGTGAACTGAGCGCGCTGTTTAGCGGTGAGTTTAGCTTCTCTGTGTCGGCTATCGTTGTCGCTGTGGTCGGCCTGCTGATTTTGTGGATATGGACGACGCCGGTGGTAAAAAAAGTGAAGGCGCTAAGCTGGATCCCCGGGCCGCTTATCGCCGTACTGTTTGGCGGGCTGGCTACTCTGTTTGGCGAGCGGCTGCAGCCGGAATTTATCACTAACCTGCCGCGTATTTCATTGCCGAAATTTGATAGCCTCAGCGCGCTCACTGCCGAGCTGGAAAGGCCTGACTGGCAAGCGTGGCGTAATCCGTCGGTGTATGTTGTTGCCGTTACGCTGGCGCTGGTGGCCAGCCTGGAAACGCTGCTTAGCCAGCAGGCGCTGAACAAGCTGCGCCCGCAGAATCCGTCGCCTTCGCCAAATAAAGAGATGGTGGCGCAGGGCATCGGTAATACCCTGGCTGGTTTTCTTGGCGCTTTGCCCATTACCGCAGTTATTGTCCGCAGTTCGGTGAACGTCAGCGTAGGCGCGCAGAGTAAAATCTCTATTCTGCTGCACGGCGTACTGCTACTGATCTGCGGCCTGTGGTTCAGCGAGTTACTGAATGTGATCCCGCTGGCAAGCCTGGCGGCAGTACTGCTGTATACCGGTTATAAACTGGCTACTCCGCGTCTGTTTATCGATCAAATCCGCATGGGGGCGCAGCAGTTCGTACCTTTTATTACCACTATCGTAGGCATTATCGCCTTCGGGATGCTGGCCGGTATTGGATTAGGGATTGCTACCCAGATTCTGTACAGCATTTATAAAAGCCATCGTAACGCGATGCACCTTACTCGTTACGATGACCATTACGTTTTGCGCCTGCAGCAAAATCTGACTTTTATGCATAATCCGCGTTTGCAGAACCTGCTGGATGAGATCCCGGAAAACAGCGTGGTGATTGTCGATCATGATAATGTGGATTATCTCGATCCCGACGTAAAAGCGGTGCTGAAAGATTTTGGCGAGAAAGCGCCGCGACGCGGCATACGCCTCAATCAATGGCCGGTTGCGGTAAAATAATCTGCCAGCTCTTGCCGCATTTTAAGCGGGTTAGTCTCCTCAGGCACTCAATGAGTGCCTGCTTTATTTTTACCGGCTGAAGAAGATTTATCCTGCCGACGGAACACACCATGATAAGATGCGCCGCTTCGCCAGAATGACATTGGCGCTCCAGATAATATGCCGCCTTAATGAATTTGCGATGCATGCTCTGAAGACGGCAAGAGCAACGCAACAGGTACGCCCGGCTATGCAACTTACGCTTCTTGATAAAAACAGACCGCTCAAAAATTCCCTCATTCTGTTTGTTTTCACTCTCTTCTTTTGTTTTGTTGGTGGGCATTTACGTCTGCCCGCTGAGCTGTCGCTGTTCTGGCCGATCAATGCGTTGCTGACCGCTATTTTTGTGCGTTTCTCCTGGCTGCATCGACCGTATTACTATCTGGTGTGCTATAGCGCGATGGTTCTGAACGACACCCTTTTTTCCGGCTGGGCGATACCTGCCTTTACCCTGAACGCCGCTAATCTGCTGTTTATCCTGGTGGCCGTCTCCATGCTGATCCAGAGACCGGGGCTGCTTAACGCCTCGGGCAGAGTAAAAAGCGCGTTGAACATTTTCCCTGCCTGTCTGTTGGCTTCGATTGCCTGCGCCACCTGGGGGGCGCTGGCTCAGGGGCTGCTTATTAGCGAGCGCTTCCTGCCTGCCTGGAGCGACTGGCTAAGCGAACAGTTTTCTACCGGCGTCCTGCTGCTGCCGTTTCTGCTGACGCTGCCGCGACGGCCATCGCTGCTTTCAACGCTGCGGCGCTGGCAGAACTGTCTGCCGATAGCATCGTTGATGCTGTCGCTGAGTGCGGCGGTAGTGATTGGCGGTGGCGGCAGTCTCTCGTTTCCCGTACCGGCGCTGATTTGGTGTGCCATCAGCTATCCGCTCTGGCTGACCAGCGGGCTTACGCTGATAACCGGCATCAGCGAGATTGTTTTGGTTATGCATGGTTTGATGAATATTCAGGGGGACGACAGCTTGTTACCGCTGGGGCATCTGGCTTCAGCGAGGCTGGGCGTGGCGACGGTCGCGATCAGCCCGCTGATCGTTGCCGTCAGTATGGATGCTATCCGGCAGCTTAATCATCAGCTGGCGCTGCGTGCTAACCATGATTTCCTTACCCGCCAGCTGTCACGTTCAGGCCTGTACGAACGACTGCATCAGCTGCAAAAAAACAGCGATCTGCGCGCGCGCGTAGCCGGTGTGCTGTTGATCGATGTCGATTATTTTAAATCCATTAATGACAACTACGGACACGATGCAGGCGATGCGGTCCTGTTTGAGGTTGCGCAGCGTATGCAACAGGCGGTAGGGCAGGAGGGGTTAGTTTGTCGTTTTGGCGGAGAAGAATTTTTGGTACTGCTTTTCGGGCTAAGCGATGAGCAACTACTGGAGAAAGCGGAGGCGATTCGTCACAGCATTATGCAGGAAAAAATCATGCTGCGTGGCAGTGGTGTTGCTGTTACCGTCAGTATCGGCGTAGCCAGCGGCGATCTTGAAACTAATAACGTGAGCGAGTCGTTTAACCGGCTGGTTTCTGCCGCCGATAAACAGCTGTTTATATCAAAACGCAACGGACGCAATCAGACAACGTCCTCGCTAATAAGCGAAAACGCGGTATCCCACACTCCTGCATAGCTTGCATCAGAAAAAACCGCAGCAGCTAACCTGCACTGCTGCGGGGTCAGAATTAAGTATGGGTTTGGACATTAAGAACGGATATAGCTACGAATTACATCGGCGATGGCTTTGTTCGCTTCCCGGCCATTACGGTGTTCAACTTCATTCGCCAGGTTTTCCAGATATTTATTCAGCTTGCCGCCGGTGGGGACATTGCCGAAGGTAATCAGCATCTGGACGATTTGACGCAGAGCCAGCAGCTCCAGCGACAGGCGTTCAACAACAGGATCTTTCTCAGACATACAAACTCCGGCGGATACGTTTCTTTTCTGCGAGGTATCATACGTTGTTGTGCATTTTTCAATCGGCCAAACAGAAGTGATAAGCGGCGGCATTTTGCGCCGCTCTCGTAACGGATTTTCCTGCGGGAGCGTTATTTTGCTAAGGTTTCGACAGGCTAACCATACGGGGCATACCATGCAGATCGGCTCTTCGCGCCTGACTTATCACCCCATAACCGAAAGCGACTGGCCGTTTTTCCTTGCGCTTTATCAGGATCAGAATGTCATGCGATTCGTGGCCGATCCGCGAGATGCCGATGAGATTCGCCGTGTGGCATTTAACGTGCGCCTACCGCCCTGGCAGCGCGGCAGCAAGCATTGGCTTTGTCTGGTGTTAAGGGAGAAAACGTCGGGCGATCGGGTAGGCGTCAGCGGTTTTATCGATCGCGGGCACAACAGCGCCGAGGTGGGATATCTGCTGAGCGCCGCCTTTCATGGCAATGGCTACGGCACGGAATCGCTGCGCGCTATTTGTCAGGCCGCCTTTGCGCTCGGGTTCAGTAAACTTACCGCAACGGTTACCACCGGCAACCTGGCCTCGAAAGCGGTGCTGGAAAAGGTTGGTTTTATGCAGGAAGCGATATTGCGAGAGAGTTACTATCTTAACGGTCGCTGGCAGGATGACGAGATCTTTGCGCTGTTGCCGCCAGCCGGGCCGGCGGCAACGGAGGGATAAATTCATGCCTGGTGGGACGCCTCTACCCGTTCAAAGCGTTGGGCAATCAGCAAATAAGCGATGACCGCCAGCACGCCGTGCGCGGCGACAAACCACAGCGCATCGGCAAACGAGCCGGTAACCGAAACCACGTAGCCAATCACCAGCGGCGTGATGATGCCGGCAATATTGCCGATACCGTTAAAAACGCCGCCGCACAAGCCGATCATCGTTTTGGGCGCCACGTCTGATAACACCGCCCAGCCCACGGCGGCAAAGCCTTTGCCAAAAAAAGCCATCGCCATCAGCAGGATCACCGCGCTGTTGCTATCCACAAAGTTGGCGAACACCAGCAGCGTAGAGAACCCCATCCCGAGCACAAAAGGCGTTTTACGTGCCCGGGAAGGGTGTACGCCCCTACGGATCAGCACATCCGACAGGTAGCCGCCAAGAATGCCGCCGCTAAAGCCGCAGATGGCAGGCAATGCCGCGACCCAGCCCGCCTGCATAATGGTCATGCCGCGTCCCTGGATAAGGTAAATGGGAAACCAGGTGATAAAGAAATAGGTGAGAGCGGTGATGCAATATTGACCGAGGTAAATCGCCCACAGGTTACGGTTATTAAACAGGCATTTCATTTCATGTAGCGATATCGGCTTTGCGTTCTTTTTGCGATCGGCCTCTAAATCTACCAGCGCGCCGCCCGCTTTCATCAACGCTTTCTCTTGCGCGCTCAGACGTGGATCGCTGTGCGGCTCACGGTAAAAAGCGAACCAGAGCAACGATAACGCAATCCCCAACGCCCCCATCCAGACAAAAACATGCTCCCAGCCCAGCGAATGCGTTAGCCAGGCCATGATCGGCGTAAATACTACTACCGCCATGTACTGTCCGGAGTTAAAAAGCGCTGAGGCGACACCGCGTTCGCGCGTAGGGAACCAGCAAGAGACGATGCGCGAGTTGGCCGGGAAGGCTGGCGATTCTACTAACCCCAGCATAAAGCGCATCAGGAACAGCGTCATGGCCGCCAGCGAGCCGGTGAGACCTATCCAGCCTACGGTGCCTTGCAGAGCGGTAAAGATTGACCACAGCAGCAGGCTACAACCATAAACACGGCGGGCGCCAAAACGATCGAGCAGCCAGCCGCCGGGAATTTGCCCCAGCGCATAGGCCCAGGCGAAAGCGGAGAAGATCATACCAAGCATCAGCGGATCAAGACCCAGCGCCTTCACTACTGACGTCCCCGCTATCGACATGGTGGCGCGGTCGGCGTAGTTAATAACCGTAATAATAAAAATTAACGCTAATACCCAGTAACGGTGATGGCCTACGCGCATCGCATGGTCGGCGGATATATCAAGCTCTTTGCTGCTCATAGCTACCTCGCTCTTTTATTTTTTAGCCAGGGTCAAAGGGGCACTGCGCCAGGTCAGACTTTATTGGGCGGCGTCTCTCCGTTAAAACAGGCGGCCAGATTGCGCAGCACGATGTTGCCCATTTCCAGGCGAGTCTGTTGAGTCGCGCTGGCGCGGTGCGGTTGCAGCGTGACCTGCGGCAGCGTAAAGAAAGCTTCCGGGACATGCGGCTCATTGGCGAACACATCCAGGCCGGCTCCGGCAATGCGCTTATGCACCAACGCATCAAGCAACGCCGCTTCATCCACCAGCTTCCCACGGGCAATATTAATAAAGAAGCCGTCGCTTCCCAGCGCATCAAGCACCGAGGCAGTGATCATCACCTTGCCGTCGTCCGCTGAGGCAGCAAGTACCAACACGTCCACTTCACGTGCCAGCGCGTGCAGATCGTCGATAAAACGCCACGGTAACGCCGGACGCGGCGTTCGGCTGTGGTAAAGCACCTCCATCTGAAAAGCCCCGGCGCGGCGGGCGATCGCCGTGCCTACCTGACCCATGCCGACGATCCCCAGCCTGATGCCGGTGACCTTACGCGCCAGCGGCAGCGGGGTTTCCGGCCAGCGGCCGGCGCGCAATATCATCTCCGCTTCGCTCATCCGGCGTAAGGTGGCGATCAGCAGGCCAAACGCCATATCGGCGACATCATCGGTCAGCACGCCGGGTGTGGTCGTCACGACAATATTGCGCCGCGCGGCATGGTTTAAATCCACCGCATCCGTACCGATACCGCTGATGGCGATGATTTTAAGTGCGGGCAGCCGATCCATTGTGGCGTTATCCAGACCTTTCGCTCCGCCGGTGACCACGCCCTGAATAAACGGGCCGACGTCATCAAGCAGGGCGCTGGCATCGGTGGCCTGATAAAGACGATGAAGCTGATAGCGGGCCAGCAGTTGCCGCTCAATAGCTTCCGGCAGCGGCTGCGTTAACAGGATATGAACGGGAGAGGCGTCTTTCATAAGCGTAGATAGTCCATTGAGTAAGGTTAGAACCAGCATGGACAGCCTAATAATACCTGTCTAATATAAACCCGGTATGCATTGATATAAGAATTGAATAATGGAGCTGCATCAGCTGAACTGTTTTCTGGCGGTGGCCGAAGAGCTTAATTTCAGCCGCGCGGCGGCGCGTCTGAATATGACCCAGCCGCCGCTTAGCCGCCAGATCCAACTGCTGGAAAAAAGCCTGGGCGTCATCCTTTTCGATCGTAATAACCGTCACGTTCAGCTCACTGCCATGGGCGCGCAGCTGTTAAAAGAGGCGAGGCTGATACTGAAGCTAAGCGATCGGCTGGCGCTCTCTTTGCAGCAGAGCGCGGCCGGCGAGACGGGGAGTTTGTCGATGGGATTTACCGCCGTGTTCTCCTGGGCGTTTATTCCCGGTCTGCTTAAAGAGATGGCGGTGCGGCTGCCAGGCGTGACGTTCGATCTCTATGAACTGGTATCGAATAAGCAGATCGCCGCCATTGATAATAATCAGCTGGATATCGGTTTTGTGCGCCATGTTCCTCCCGATCCCCGATTTGCGTGGCTGCCGTTAAATGCCGAAAGCCTGATTGCCGCCTTTCCCAGCGATCATCCCTTAGCGCGTAAACGTAAAATTCCGCTGGCGGCCTTTAACCATGAGCCTTTCTTTTTGTATGCGAAAGATGAAGCGCGCTATTTTTACGATCGCATTACCGATCTGTTTGTTTTTCACCAGATAAAGCCGGATTACAAATATCAGCTGGCGCAAACGCATACCATCCTGGGAATGGTCAACGCTGGTTTGGGCTGCGCTATCGTTCCCGCCTCGGCAAAAACGCTTGGCTTTGCCAACGTGACCTTTATGACCCTGGAAGATGTGAATATTCAGGCGCTTAACTTCCTGGTGTACGCCAAAGATAATCCCAACCCGGTTTTAACGCATTTTTTGAAGGCGGTAACAGAATGGCATGCGGAACGCGGCGAGCTTGCTGGAGGAGGCTGAGTGGGGAAGGTGGTTATTCAGGCCACAAGCTCATGTAATGGTAAGCCTGTGACGCGGCTGGTTAATGATATTTCGCTGGATTAGGATGCCAACCCAATAGCCTGGAATTTACTCAACGGGTTTACAGACTTCCGTTTCAGGGACGAAACGGAAGTCGTGATTGAGCGTTTAAGCGCGCCTTTTTTTCCTGAGCCAAAGCAGCGCCAGGATCAACGCGACGCCTGCGGCCGCCATGCCGATGCGGGATAGCAGCATCAGCGGAGACGTTTCCCCGCCAGCGCGCAGCGTTTTCACGCGCTCTGCGCTGATTTGCACCTGGCTGTGTCCGATATCCTGCATGACATAGTTGGTGACTGCGGCAATTTGCTGGTCGTTGAGCGAGCTGGAAAAACCGATCATCCCCTGACCTTTTTCCGGCCAGACGCCCTGCAATATGGCCATCGCCACGTTGTCGGCGGTGGGTTTAGCCAACACCGGATGGTGTTGCAGTGCCGGAAGCCCGTTGAGTCCCTGACCGGACAGGTTGTGACACGACGCGCAGTTATCACGATACAACTGCTCGCCCTCGCTGAGTCCCGCCAGCGCCTGCGGTATGTCATTTCCCTGAACCGGCGTCAGACCTTTTACCGTAACCGACTTGTTAGCGGCGCGGTCTGCTGGTAACAGATAAGTGGCGATCGCCTGCAGATCTTCCGGCGTCATGCGCGAGAAGCTTTTGTCGATCGCTTCCAGCATCGGACCGCCCGCCGTGGCGCCATTATCGGCATGGCCGGTTGCGAGGTAGTCTGCCAGCATCTTTTGTGTCCAGCGCGGTTCGCCCTGCAGTGTCGCTGCAGTGATGTCCGGCGCGTACCAGGTGCCGAGCGAGGCGCCCTGCAGATTCTTCTTCTGCTGTTCCGCCATCAGAATGTTACGCGGCGTGTGGCACGTGCTGCAGTGGGTTAATCCCTGCACCAGATAGGCGCCGCGATTCCATTCATCCGTCTGCGTCGCGTCCGGCTGATAAACCTTGCTGTCAGCGAACAGCAGGTTCCAGGCCGCCATGCTGAAGCGCAGGTTAAACGGGAACGGCAGTGCGGTTGCCTCCGGTTTCGCATCGACCGGCTGCACGCCATGCATAAAATAGGCATAGAGCGCGGCAACATCTTCGTCAGTCAGCCGGGCATAAGCGGTATAGGGCATTGCCGGATAGAGCTGGCTGCCGTCTCCGCGTATACCTTTACGCAGCGCCGCCGCAAACTGCGCTTCGCTGTAGTTGCCGATACCGGCGCTTTTCGATGGCGTAATATTGGTGCTGAAAATAGTGCCGAGCGGGCTGGTGATGGCATGGCCGCCGCTGAACGGCGCCTTGCCCTCTTCCGTGTGGCAGGCGCCGCAGTCGCCGGCTATCGCCAGATATTCGCCGCGCTTGATCAGTTCACTCTGATCCGCCGGGTGTGCCTGAACTGAGGTGACAGCCAGCACGCCTGCCGCAAACAGAGATTTCCAGTGTTTAACCATGTTGTGTCTCCTGGATAATTTTGTCTGCAGTGCGCAGCGCCAGCGCCATAGCGGTTAGCGTGACGTTGCAGGTGCCGACGGTAGGCATTACGCCGGTGCCGACCATAAACAGATTCTGGTGGTCGTGCGCGCGTCCCCACGCATCGGTTACGCTGGTGGCGGGATCAAGCCCCATCGACAGCGTGCCGGTAATATGCTGGCGGTTAGAAAATTTGCCGCTTTTGCTGTGCTTAATATTGATGGCACCAAGTTTGGCCGCGATGGCGTCATAACATTCGCGCGTTTTCTCGGTGCCTTTCACCACGTAATCATCGATATTCCAGTAGAGCGATGGCGTAGGCAGACCGAGCGCGTCCTTGTTTCCGCTCAGCGTGACGCGGTTCTCTGGATCCGGCAGCTGTTCCAGCGCATTTTTAATGCTCAGGCGACGCGCCGCCCGGAATCGAATCTGCTCCTGCAGTTTCTTGCCGAAGTAGCCTTCCGCCAGTGCCTCTTTGGTCACCGCTGCGACCTGAGAGGCGTTAGAAATATCGATGCGGAACGGCGCATGTTCACGGCGGAAGTCGCCGTCACGGAACTGCCCGATCGAACAGGGACTGACAGGCCCGCGTCCTGGCCAGATTTCTTCATCAACATCAAAGGTCACGCCGATCGCTGGATGATCGCACAGATTACGGCCAACATTGTCGCGCGCGTTGGCAATACCCTGCGGGAATTTGTCGCTGGTGGACATCAACAGTAGCTTCGGCGTTTCGATGGCGTTGGCCGCCAGCACGAAAGTCTCGGCGGTGACGCGATGGCTGACTTTATTCCAGTCGTAGTAATTAGCGGCTGTGATACGGCCCTGCGCATCATGCTCCAGCTGGTAAACCACTGCTTCGGTAACGACACGGACGCCACTGTTTTCTGCCTGCTGCGCCGCAATACCGCCATGGTACTGGGCATCGATCGGGCAGACCGGCATGCAGTTATTATTGCCGCAGCAGGCCGGGCGGCCATCAAAGCTGCGGCTGTTGCGGCCGGTGCTGTCGTCCTGCACGGTAAAATCGGGCGCAAGGCGCGCGGTTACGCGCTGCTGCAGCCACGATGCCGGAACCCGTTCCATCGGGTAGGGCTTGCTGCGCGGTGAACCGTTATCCGGCGATCCGCCGACGCCGGCAATAGCTTCGGCCTGGTAATAGTAGTCTTCCAGATCGTCATAGCCGATCGGCCAGTCTTTACCCACGCCATACTGGCTGTGCTGCCGAAAATCATTCGGTACAAAGCGCCATAGCTGCGCCGCCCAGTGCCAGCTGGTGCCGCCGAGCATGCGGATATACTGCGCGGCAAAGGGATGTGGGCCGGCCTGGTGCAGATAATCGTTCGGCTCCGGCGTGTAACGCGGCTGCGGTGCCATCGGGGAAAATGGATAGGGCGACATAAAGTCAGATTTGAAGGCGGACGCGCGGTAGCGCTCCACCAACTCGTCGCGACCGACTCTGGGGCCGGATTCCAGCAACAGCACCGACTTACCCGCGTTTGCCAGACGGGTGGCAAGCAGCGAACCATTGACGCCTGCGCCAATCACCACCACATCGGCGGAATTCATTTTATTCATTAACGATATTACTCTTCTGAAAATCAGGGCTGTTGCGCCCAGCTACCAATCTGGCCGTAAGAAAAACTCGGCGGCACCAGCTTGTCGCTAACCAGCTGACTGGCAAGCGTGTTGACGTAAGTGATATAGAGGGCGTGGTTGCCCTTGCCGACCACGCCGTTATACCAGCCACTGAGGATCGCCTTCGCCAGCTTCTCGCTTTCTGCATCTGCGTCGGCAAACTTAAGCCGATCCTGTTGCAGTAGCGCAGGCTGGTTTTGCAGCAGGTTTTTTAACCGCGTCAGTTCGCTGATAAATCCTTTTTGCGTCTGGCTAAAGGCCTGCGTTAGCGCGTGCGCCACGGTGACGTTGAGCTCCGTCTGCTGGATAAGCAGGCGCGAAACCTGGATAAATTCATCCAGTCCGGGTAAAGGCCCCTGCGGCTGAGCGGCCTTGAGGCGCGGCAGCGACAGCAGCTGGCCGGTAGCGCTGGCGATGGCCACAACTCCGGCCATCTTCAGCACGCGGCGGCGTGAATAGTGCGTCATAATATCTTCCAGTAAAAACGTCGCCCGCAGCATACCGGGCGACAGGGTAAAGCCAGCTTAGCGGCGGCGTTTACGGCGAACCATTAACCAGACCAGTAGCGCGATGACCGCCAGCGCAGCTGCCGCGACGCCAGACTGTGCAAGCCATACCAGCGGAGAGGAAGGACCGCCGTGGCGGATTTCCGCTACCTGTTCCGCTGAAACCTTCACCTCCGCATTGCCATAGTGCTGCAGGATCCAGTTTGATAAGGTGGCAATCTGCTGGTCATCAAGATGGTTCAGCGCGTTCGGTTGCGCGCCAAACGGCGGCATATAGACATCCCCCTCGGCCGCGTGGCGCTGTACGCCGAAGAGAATGGTGGCAATCAGATTCGATGGATTGTTTTCCGCTGTCGCGCTGTTGTGGAACAGGCTCGGATAGAAGGCATCCTGAGTACCCTCTCCGCTGCTGCCGTGACAGGAGGCGCAGTTGCCGGAGAAGAGGCGCGCGCCCTCATCGCTGACGGGAGTGGAGAACGACTCGCCGCGAAACGCGCTTGTCTGACTGATCGCTTTGCCCTGGCCGAATCGCGATACGCCGCCGGCAGGCGCATGGCTGTCATCCACGCTGCCTATGTACTCAGCGATAGCCGACAGATCGTCATCCGACAGGTGCTGAAAACTGTGGGTAATCGCTTCCGCCATGCTGCCTGCAGCCTGCGCTTTGCCCGCCAGACGCCCGGTTTTCAGGTAGGTGATCAGATCCTGCTGCGACCACTCGCCAATGCCGCTTACCCGATTAGCTGTAATGTTTGGGGCGAACCAGGGGCCAACCTGAGCGCCGGTAAAAGCCTCGTCCTGCTTTTCCTGCATCAGAAAGCCGCGCGGCGTGTGGCAGGTGCTGCAGTGTGCGGCGCCCTCAACCAGATAACGGCCCCGGCTCCAGCTGGCGCTTTGCGTAGCGTCCGACGTAAAGCCCGGCGCCTGCAGAAACAGGGCGTTCCAGAACATCATTGAGAAGCGCAGATTGAGCGGGAACGGCAAATGGGTTTGCTCAGTGGCTTTATCTACCGGCTTTACGCCCGACATGAAATAGGCGTAGAGCGCGTGTATATCCTCATCCGTCAGCGTGGCGTACGCGGTGTACGGCATCGCCGGATAGAGACTTGCGCCGTCGGCGCGCACGCCCTGACGCAGTGCCGCGGAGAACTGCTGTTCGCTGTAGTTACCGATGCCGGCAGTTTTCGACGGTGTGATATTGGTGGCGATAATTTCTCCCACCGGCGATTCAATCGCTTTGCCGCCGGCAAAGGGTTGCCCGTGGTCTGCGGTATGACAGGCGGTACAGTCGGACGCGGTCGCCAGGTACTCTCCTTTTTTTATCAGCGCATCATCGGCGGCATGTGCCGCGCCACATACCAGCGCCAGACTCAGTGCGATCTGTTTCAGCCTCAGCATCTTTACGCCTCCTGCGCCTGTTTGACAATGGCATCCGCCGCTTTGAACGCCAGCGCCACCATGGTCAGCGTACTGTTGCCGCAGGCGGTGCTCGCCATTGCGCCGCCGCCAGGCAGAAACAGATTACGGTGATCGTGCGCACGGCACTCTGCATCCACTACCGAGCTGGCCGGGTCATTGCCCATGATGGTGCCGCCCATGATGTGTTTGCTCTGGTTAAACTGTTTAGAAAACTTTTTGTCAGTTGCGCCCATCGCTTCAGCAATCCGGTTGGCAATCGGCATCGAGTATTCTTTCAGGGAGCGCCGCACGTAATCACCGACGTCATAATGAATTGCCGGTTTCGGCAGTCCAAGCCAGTCTTTTTTATCGCTGAGCGTCAGCCGATTGCTGGCCTCCGGCAGAATTTCGTGCGCCAGCACAATATCGGCGGTACAGGCGGTCATACGACGGATCTCTTCATCCAGCGCTTTGCCTACCAGGCCTTTCTGCAGAGCGGCAAAGGTGACGAAGCGATTGCGTGCAAAGTTGTTAAAGCGGAAATAAGCGCCGGCATGTCTGGAACGAAAATCGCCCTGCGAGGTTTCCATGATGCCACTGTTAACGACCGGCCCCACGCCGGCCCAATAGGGCTCTTCCAGCGTGACCGTCATGGTAATTTGTGGATGATCCATCATGTTGCGCCCGACCTGATCGGAGCTGTTGGCGATACCGTTCGGGTTACGTGAATCCGCTGACAGCAGCAGCAGCTTTGGCGTTTCCAGACCATTACAGGCAAGGATAAACAGTTTGCCGCTGACGCGATGGCTTTGCCGGTGCTGGTCATAGTAGTGCACCGCTTCGATGTGATTTTGCCGGTTGGTTTCGATGCGCCAGACCACTGCGTTGTCGAGGATCGTGGCGCCTTTGGCTTCCAGCCGCGACAGCGCGGTGGCGCCGTCATATTTGGCACCCACCGGACAGACGGGTACACAGTTGTTATTGCCGCAGCAGGCCGGGCGATCATCATAAGAGGTGCCGCTGTTGCGCGCCTGGGCAGTGGGAATATTATGCAGCCCCAGCTTTTCGCGCACGACCTCGGTAAAGCGCGCTTCGCCCGGGCCAAATGGCAGCGCCGGCATCGGATAAGGCTTCGAGCGCTGCGGCGGCCACTGTAGCGCCGGATCGGCAGGGCCGCAGATACCCAGCTTGTATTCTGCACGGGTGTAATAGGGCTCCAGCGTATCGTAATCAAACGCCCAATCACGCCCGACGCCATAACGTGAGTACAGCTGCATATCCGCCGGGGTCAGACGCCAGCAGGTACCTGCCCAGTGCCAGGTGGAGCCGCCCGCGTAGCGAACATAGCTTTGCGCGTAAGAATCCGCTCCGCTGAGTTGCAGATAGTCTTTTCCCGCCCCAGCCGGTTCAGGATGGGGGGCCCATTGGCGCGAAGGATAACACTCGATGGGATTGCCTTTGGCGGCCAGCGGCAGGTTACGATAATTTTCAACAATTTCGGCACGCGAGACGCGCGGGCCAGCTTCCAGCATTAATACCGGAATGCCGGCATCAAGCAGTTGTTCAGCGATTACCACACCGACCACGCCCGTGCCAACGATCACCACAGGTGACTGAGAAGAGTTTGTTATCTTTGTCATAGTTATCAAGTCAGAATTGCGGTACGGGGAGAATCGGTGTGTTAGTACGCTGCCAGTTATTGGGCCCGCTGATGCCGTAGGACGGAATGGTGATCGTGTCCTGGGTGGTGCGCCACGTCAGCGCCTGCTCAAAGGCAAAGCTTTTGGCTGTGCGCGTCGGCTCCAGGCTGCCGGTATACCAGCCAAAGATAATGCGCCTGGCGAGATCCTGTACAGGGCCGGCAGGGATCGCCGGAAAGAAATCCTCTACCACTTTCGCCTGGTGCGCCCGGGCGATTGCCAGCAGCTGGTTAAGGTTTTTCGCCAGGTCCGGCTGTTCCGCTTCCAGCTGCGCCAGCATGCGCTGCCCTACCGCGTCGTCGAGCTCATGATTGACCAAAAGACGGGAGATCTGCATGAAAGGAATAAAATGGAGAGATGATTCGGCAAAGGCGAAACGCGGCAGCACCGAGGTGAGCAGGCCGCCAGCCATAACCACCGCGCCGGACAGCAGAATTTGCCGACGTGATAAGTTGACCTGGTCTGGTGGCAGGTCGTGTGAACTACTCATGATATATCCCTGTTAAATGATACTGCTCGAAATCATCAGACTGGCGGGGCAAAAAACAACCACATGCTACCGTTAGTGACAATTGCAATCTGAAGTTTGGTTCCAATATTTATAATTAACATTGTTATTATATTAAACCGAACTTAAACAACAGACATACAAAATTAACATTTCACGACATCCTGGTTACGCGGCTCCCATCACTTTCTGAAACCTTTACCAGGCATGTTCTGCAGGGCTTAAAGGCGCGCGGGTAAAAACCCTGCCAGCATTGAAGCGGGCTTAGTTGTTTAGTCCTGGTACCTAGCTCTTGCTCTTATTTCTTGCATGTTCATTCCATAATGGCAGTGCTGATTACCACCCATCCAGCATGAACAGTTACAAGGGGTATGATAAGCCTTACCTGCATTAGGGTTAGTCGCACCTTCAGGCCAGTTAGCGGCGTTATGATAACGGCGGCGCTTAGCTTTGAGCCTTATTACCGTTTCTGTTACAGGCAAAATTTATCGAGCGCTATCACGACCTAAGTTAAATTGAAGCTTTTTAATCGTATGGGTCAACGTCCATAACGCTATGTATAGAGTACATATTCTTGCATGCATTCCTCATCCCTGGTCTGATGCTGCGGGCCTGAGTGGCGCGGTTTTGCTTCTGGCGCCACCTGTAAAAACCCAACAAAAAAGCCACTCCGAAGAGTGGCTCTAAACGCCTGATTTAACAGCTAAAATCTGGTGGCCCCTGCTGGACTTGAACCAGCGACCAAGCGATTATGAGTCGCCTGCTCTAACCACTGAGCTAAGGGGCCTGTGAGGCAGGATTATAAAGGAACTTGACGGGGCAATCCAGCAATCGCTAACTGGTTGGCGCTTTTTGCAGCAATTTAATTGATTGAAAAACCTTCATTTCTCTTTCTGCCAGAAGACAACAAGACCGGTCGCAAAAGTGCGACTCTTACCGACCTGATTGATAATAATGAGCCACAATAAGCGGGTACTAACGAACAACAGGAGAGCAGGGATGAGTGAACATACCATTACCGATATTATTGCGCCCGGCCTGCGGGTGGTATTCTGCGGCATCAATCCAGGTAAATCTTCGGCTCATACCGGTTATCACTTTGCTTATCCCGGCAACCGTTTCTGGAAAACGCTCTGGCTGGCCGGTTTTACCGATCGCCAGTTAAAACCGGAAGAGGAGCTTAAGCTACTGGATACCCGCTGCGGTATTACCATGCTGGTAGAAAGGCCAACTAAAGAGGCCAGCGAGCTTTCGTCGGAAGAGCTGCGGGAAGGCGGCAAATCATTGATTGAGAAAATTCAGCACTATCAGCCTGCCGCGCTGGCGGTACTGGGCAAGGAGGCGTTTAAAAAAGCGTTCCGCCAAAGCAAGGTGGAGTGGGGCAGGCAGGAGATCACCGTGGGTGAAACAGAAATATGGGTGCTACCAAATCCCAGCGGGCTTAATCGTGCGACGCAGGAGAAACTCACGGAAGCCTATCAGGAACTCGAGCAAGCGCTGGCAGTACGTGGACGGTAAGGTAATTATATGCTGACAGGAAGAGGGCGTCAGGCACACTGTCAGCCCTGTTGAAACGCGTTGGTTTACCCGCTGGCTGCAAGGCCGCCCAATAAAAAAGGCCTCCCGTTGGGAAGCCTTTTTTGCCATCAGCGTGCTTAGTCGTCAAGGAAGCTACGCAGCACTTCAGAACGGCTTGGATGACGCAGCTTACGCAGCGCTTTCGCCTCAATCTGACGAATACGCTCACGGGTAACGTCAAACTGTTTACCCACTTCTTCCAGCGTGTGGTCGGTGTTCATATCGATACCGAAACGCATACGCAGCACCTTCGCTTCACGCGCGGTCAGGCCAGCCAGAACGTCATGCGTTGCTGAACGCAGGCTTTCTGAGGTGGCGGAATCCAGCGGCAGCTCCAGCGTGGTATCTTCGATAAAATCACCCAGATGTGAATCTTCATCATCACCAATCGGCGTCTCCATAGAGATCGGCTCTTTAGCAATTTTCAGCACCTTACGGATTTTATCTTCCGGCATCAGCATACGCTCGGCCAGTTCTTCCGGCGTCGGTTCGCGGCCCATCTCCTGCAGCATCTGGCGAGAAATACGGTTGAGCTTGTTAATGGTCTCAATCATATGCACCGGAATACGGATGGTGCGCGCCTGATCCGCGATAGAGCGGGTAATTGCCTGACGGATCCACCAGGTGGCATAAGTTGAGAACTTATAGCCACGGCGATATTCAAACTTATCTACCGCTTTCATCAGGCCGATGTTGCCTTCCTGAATCAGATCCAGGAACTGCAGGCCACGGTTGGTATATTTTTTAGCAATGGAGATAACCAGACGCAAGTTAGCCTCAACCATCTCTTTCTTTGCACGACGCGCTTTCGCTTCGCCGATCGACATGCGACGGTTGATATCTTTCACCTGCTCAATCGTCAGGCCGGTCTCTTCCTCAATCTGCATCAGCTTTTGCATGCTGCGCTGCACATCGTCTTCAACGTCGCGCAGTTTTTCAGACCAGGGTTTGTTCATCGCCAGCGCCGCCTGGAACCAGGTTGGGCTGGTCTCATTACCTGTGAACAGCGTAATGAAGTTTTTCTTCGGCATTTTGCACAGTTCAACACACAGCTTCATGATGATGCGCTCTTGCGTACGCACGCGCTCCATCATTTCACGCATGTTGTTGACCAGATAGTCAAACTGCTTCGGCACCAGACGGAACTGTTTAAAGACTTCTGACAGCTTCTGGATCTCTTCAATCGCATCCGCGTGACTGCGACCTTTCGCTTTGATGGTCAGACGCGTCGCTTCATACTGATCGCGCAGCTCGATGAATTTTTCACGCGCCAGTTCAGGATCGATGCTGTTGTCATCATCGCTGCTGTCGCTGTCATCATCTTCATCTTCGTCATCTTCATCGGCGCGCTCTTCTTCGGACAGCTCAGAGCCGACATGCGTCGCGGTAGGCGCCAGATCTTCTTCTGCGTTAGGATCGACAAAGCCAGTGATCAGGTCGGAGAGGCGTGATTCTCCCGCTTCGACGCGATCGTACTGTTCCAGCAAATAGGTGATCGCTTCCGGATATTCAGCTACGGAACACTGCACCTGGTTGATACCGTCTTCAATACGCTTGGCGATGTCAATTTCGCCTTCACGCGTCAGAAGTTCTACGGTACCCATTTCTCGCATATACATGCGGACAGGATCGGTGGTGCGTCCGATTTCAGATTCTACGCTGGATAACACTTGAGCTGCCGCTTCAGCCGCATCTTCGTCCGTGTCGGCGCTGTTTTCGTTCAGCATCAGATCATCGGCATCAGGCGCTTCTTCTACCACCTGGATGCCCATGTCGTTGATCATCTGGATGATGTCTTCGATCTGATCGGAGTCGACGATATCTTCCGGCAGATGGTCATTGACCTCGGCATAGGTCAGATAGCCTTGCTCCTTACCACGGGTGACAAGTAGCTTAAGCTGTGACTGCGGGTTTTGCTCCATAAGACGGTATCCACACTTCTGTTAATTTGATTGGTGTCGGGTCGGCTATAAGAGCCAACAATAACAGTGAGGGCGTTTGGATTATTGCCGCTGCCCTCGTAGCGGCTGTCAGGGTCTGCCTGAGTATAAATCGGCACTTAAGCCGCTGAATTTACTGTTGAGACTGTCATGCTTGTCCTTTTGCACTCCGACCTGATTAATACATTCTCACCGCATCGGGCAGAATGAAATGCGTCGGCTGCACCAGTACGTCTCTTAATACTGGCGCGATCGCTTAACTATTTTTTTGCCAGCGCCTGGCTTAATGAGCGAACTTCTTCCCGCTCCTCAGGGCTAAGGCCATGCGTTCTGGAGCGCGCGATCAGGGTTTCCAGACGCTGCTCCAAAGCGGAGTCATACATTTTTGCCAGGGAATCCTGGAACATCGCCTCTACTTCTTCATCAACGATCATGTGGTTCCATGTCGCCAGAGTTTCAAGGTGCTGGCTAAAATTTGTTCCGCGATATAACTCTAGTAGCTGGCCAGTGGTCAGGCCAGGGTTTGCCATGCAACTCTTTACCAGCTCCATAAAAAGCGGTAATCCCGGCATATTGAGCTGTTCCAGCCCCTGCAGCGAGGGAACCATCGCCGCCAGCCTGGGATTCTGTACCAGCAGTCCCACAAGTATACGCATAGTTGTGCGTTTTAGCTGTGGAGCCGCAGGCTGGACGCCGCTTTCGGCCTGTTTAGGCAGCAGCTTTTCCAGCTGGCTGTCATCCAGAATGCCGAGCATATTACCCAGCTCCTGACGCAGATAAATCCGCAGCGTTTCGCCCGGGATCTGACCAATCAATGGCAGCGCCAGGGTGCTTAAACGCGTCCGACCGTCGCGGGTGCTCAAATCAACCTGCGGCAGCAACGTATCGAACAGGAAGCTGGAGAGCGGCATTGCCTGCTCCATCCGCGCTTCAAACGCCGCTTTGCCCTCTTTACGTATCAGCGTATCGGGATCTTCACCATCAGGCAGAAACATAAAGCGTAGCTGACGCCCGTCATTCATGTAAGGCAGCGCGGTTTCTAATGCGCGCCAGGCCGCTTCACGGCCAGCCCGATCGCCGTCATAGCAACAAACCACGGTATCGGTGCTGCGAAACAGCAGCTGGATATGGTCCGCGGTTGTTGAGGTGCCTAATGAGGCAACGGCATAGTCAATACCAAACTGCGCCAGCGCCACCACATCCATATAGCCTTCGACAACCAATAGCTTTGCCGGTTCAGGATGCTGTTTTTGCGCTTCATACAGGCCATACAGCTGACGGCCCTTATGAAAAATATCGGTTTCCGGCGAGTTCAGATACTTTGGCGTGCCGTCACCTAACACGCGTCCGCCGAAGCCGATAACGCGGCCACGCTTATCGCGGATGGGAAACATCACGCGATCGCGGAAGCGATCGTAGCTGCGGCCCTGGTCGTTAGTGACCAGCATGCCCGCATCCGTTAACGACTGACGATCGTCAGGATTACGGCCAAAACGCTTCAGGGCATTATCCCAGCCGGGCGGCGCGAAGCCGATAGCAAAATGCGCAATAACCTCATCGCTTAATCCGCGCTGATTGAGATACGCGCGTGCTGCAGTTGCCTGTGGCTGAGTCAGCGCCTGTTGGTAGAATTCGGCCAGACCCGTCATGAGCTGATATAAACTTTGACGCTGATGACGTTCCAGCTGACTGGGACCGCTGCCCGCTTCATAGGGCACTTCCAGTCCATGTTGCGTCGCCAACTCTTCAATGCTTTCGACAAATTCCAGACGATCGTAATTCATCAGGAAATCGATAGCGTTGCCGTGGGCGCCACAGCCAAAGCAGTGATAAAATTGTTTCTCACCGTTTACGGTGAAAGAAGGGGTTTTTTCGTTATGGAAAGGACAGCACGCATGGAAATTCTTACCCTGTTTTTTCAACTTAACGCGGGCATCAATAAGATCCACAATGTCCGTGCGGGCAAGTAAGTCATTAATAAAAACGCGTGGAATTCGTCCGGCCATAAGCCCCGTTTTCTTCGCTCATAAACGAAAATAAGCCGCGCTTCCTTCCGGAAAGCACGGCCTCTAACTTGACTCTGTCTGCGTTTAACACGCGGTGGAAGCGCGAAGCCTCCGAAGGAAATTAGTACAGACGAGTGCGGCGTGCGTTTTCGCGAGCCAGTTTCTTGGCATGACGCTTAACAGCAGACGCTTTAGCGCGCTTACGTTCGGTAGTCGGTTTTTCATAAAACTCACGACGACGAACTTCAGCCAGAACGCCTGCTTTCTCGCAGGAACGCTTGAAGCGACGCAGTGCAACGTCGAACGGCTCGTTTTCACGTACTTTAATTACCGGCATGTAACTCTCACCTCGATAAATTCGGTCTTTTGCTGACGTCAGCGTCAGCTCATTTCAAAATGGTGCGGAATTTTACAACAATCGTGGCTGCGTTGTAAAGCAACATTGCGCTTTTCAAACCAACAGAGCCCCAGGCGGCTGCCGGTTTTTTGCAGGCGAAGGAGTATACCGTATAGCACAGAGCTGCGTTTACTCTTTTTTGATCTCCTGCTCATAAAACCGGCGCTTGTTCCAGAAAATCGCCTCGGCGTGCCGGCTGGCTGTGGTACACTGCGCGCCGCAACTGAGAGGTAAAGCAACCATGCGCGTTCTGGGTATTGAAACATCCTGTGATGAAACCGGTATTGCCATTTATGACGATGAAGCCGGTTTGCTCGCTAATCAACTCTATAGTCAGGTGAAAGTCCATGCCGATTATGGCGGGGTGGTGCCGGAACTGGCTTCGCGCGATCATGTGCGTAAAACGGTGCCGTTAATTCAGGCAGCGCTGAAAGAGGCCGGTCTGCAGGGCAAAGATATCGATGCGGTAGCCTATACCGCCGGGCCAGGTCTGGTGGGCGCTCTGTTAGTGGGCGCAACGATTGGCCGCTCGCTGGCGTTTGCCTGGCAGGTACCTGCCGTGCCAGTACACCATATGGAAGGGCATCTGCTTGCGCCGATGCTGGAAGATAATCCGCCAGCGTTTCCTTTTGTTGCGCTGCTGGTTTCAGGCGGCCATACGCAACTGATCGGCGTAACCGGCATTGGTGAATACACGCTATTGGGCGAATCGATTGATGATGCCGCCGGTGAGGCATTTGATAAAACCGCGAAGCTGCTTGGTCTGGATTATCCCGGCGGCCCGATGCTGTCGCGTATGGCGCAGCAGGGCGTCCCTGGCCGCTTCACCTTCCCGCGTCCCATGACCGATCGTCCCGGGCTGGATTTTAGCTTTTCAGGTTTAAAAACCTTTGCAGCGAATACCATTCGCGAAAACAGCAATGATGCGCAGACGCAGGCTGATATTGCGCGCGCTTTTGAGGATGCGGTGGTTGATACGCTGGCGATTAAATGCAAGCGGGCTTTGGATCAAACCGGATTTAAGCGTCTGGTCATGGCTGGCGGCGTCAGTGCTAACCGTACGCTGCGTGCAAAGCTGGCTGAAGTGATGCAGGCGCGTGGCGGCGAAGTGTTTTATGCGCGACCTGAGTTTTGTACCGATAACGGGGCGATGATCGCCTATGCCGGTATGGTGCGCTTAAAAGGGGGCACGCGCGGAGAGCTTGGCGTTAGCGTGCGTCCTCGCTGGCCACTGGCTGAGCTGCCGGCCATAGCATAACGGCGATCAAAGATGCTGTTGTAAAAGAAACAGCATCTTTAATTTATTGCTTTAGTTACCCACGACTTTATTTATTACGCCACCAAATACGGGCACCAGGCTGCCAATAAAATCTCCAGTCATTCCCCCAATCTGACTGATAAAACCGCCACCGCTGACTTCTGCGATCTCGCTTTAAATTAACTCTCTCATTATTTTGTCCTCTTATTTTCTTCCGTTGAATAATCATCGTGAGATGAAGTGACTTGTTGTGCTATATGAATCAAAAGATAAGCTGGCTATGGCTTAACTGCTACTCATGAATCCAGAGCGCTGATGTGGCTATGCGTTTGACGCCAATATTCGCGTCGCGTTTGTTATAATGACTTTTTGGAAAACTATTTTTATTATTGCTACAAGCGAAAGCTGAAGATAGCGATAAAGGCTTTATTGTTTCTTTTTCTTTTTCCATATTTTCTTCTCCTGCCCACGCCATAATCGTTGGATATTATCGTGATGACGTAACAGAATCAGGCAGGAAAGCATGGCGACCGGGAAGGTAAACTGGGGTTTAAACCACCAGACATAGAAAGGTGCGATAAGCGCGCTGACTATCGCGCCTAATGAAGAGTAACCGCTCAGCAACACCGTGAGCAGCCAGGTGCCGGTCATCAAACCGGTCAAATCCCAGCCGATAGGCGCAATGGCGCCAAAGGCGGTGGCGACGCCTTTACCGCCGCGAAAACGGAAAAAAACCGGATAGATATGCCCAAGGCAGGCGGCAATGGCGGTCAGGCCAAGATAGATGGGCGAAATGCCCAGCGCCCAGGCAAGCCAGACGGGCAACATGCCTTTGAGAACGTCGAAAACCAGTACGGTTGCCGCAGCGCCTTTACCGCCTATCCTCAGCACATTTGTGGCACCAGGATTACCGGAGCCGTTATGGCGTGGATCGGGCAGGCCCGCGAGGCGGCAAACTAAAATAGCGCTGGAAATGGAGCCGCACAGATACGCGAAAATAATCATACCAAGCGCGATTGCACTCATAACACCGTTCCGTTTCGTAAGGGTCGTTTTATTCTCATCATCTGTGGATAATACGCATAATTCGCCGGAAGTGGTATCCGGTTAACGTAAAAACAGAGAGTGCCCTCATGGATATCGTATTTATTGAACAGCTGTCGGTGATTACTACCATTGGCGTTTATGACTGGGAACAGACTATCCAGCAGAAGCTGGTTTTCGATGTCGAGCTGGCATGGGATAACCGCAAAGCGGCAGCCAGTGATGATGTTAATGATTGTCTGAGCTATGCGGATGTGGCTACGGCAATTATCGAGCATGTCGGGCAGGGACGTTTCGCGCTGGTGGAAAGGGTGGCAGAAGAAGTCGCCACGCTGCTGATGGCCCGCTTTGCTTCGCCGTGGGTGCGCATTAAGCTCAGCAAGCCTGGTGCCGTAGCGCAGGCGGCTCAGGTTGGCGTGATCATCGAGCGTGGAACGCGTCAGCACCAGCGGGGACAATTCTGAAATAGATCCAATGTGATTGCTATCACAATGAAACCGAACCACATTATGGCTGTCAAAAACGCGGCGTTACGCTGAGTTGGCGCATTTTCTGGCGGCTACGTTCCCGACGTCCGCTTTTTTAATGGTTTAACATTAGGGTAGAGGACATTTGATGGCAGATATTCATCAGCTTTGGGTGGCTGCAATCCTTGGCATTGTTGAAGGATTGACGGAGTTTCTCCCAGTTTCATCTACGGGGCATATGATCATTGTTGGACATCTGCTGGGCTTTGAGGGAGATAAAGCAGAAACGTTTGAAGTGGTGATTCAGCTTGGCTCTATTCTCGCCGTGGTCTTTATGTTCTGGCGGCGGCTGTTCGGCTTAATCGGGATCCATTTCGGCGAAGTTAAGCATGAAGGCGTGGGAACCGGGCATCTTACTTTGATCCACATCCTGCTTGGTATGATTCCGGCGGTTGCTGTTGGGCTGATCTTTCACGATCAAATCAAAACGCTGTTTAACCCTATCAACGTAATGTATGCGTTAATCGTCGGCGGCGTGCTGCTGCTGGTGGCAGAGTTCTTTAAGCCAAAACAGCCAAAAGCGGCGGGCATCGATGATATTACCTATCTGCAGGCATTTATGATCGGCTGCTTTCAGTGTCTTGCTCTCTGGCCTGGCTTTTCCCGTTCGGGCGCGACCATTTCCGGTGGGATGCTGATGGGCGTAAGTCGCTATGCGGCTTCTGAATTCTCTTTTATCCTGGCCGTACCGATGATGATGGGCGCCACCGTGCTGGATCTCTATAAAAGCAGAGGGTTCCTGACGATGGGGGATCTGCCGATGTTCGCGGTGGGGTTTGTCACCGCCTTTATCGTGGCGCTGATCGCCATCAAACTGTTCCTGCATATCATCAAACGTATCTCTTTCGTGCCTTTCGCCATCTACCGTTTTATCGTAGCGGCAGCTGTTTATATGGTGTTTGTATAACGCCGTCACCAGCACGAAAAAAGGAGGCGCCTGCGCCTCCTTTTTTATTCCTTAAGCCGGGTGGGCCTGATCCATTTGCCACTGCTGCAGCGCTGCAATGCGACGGCGAGTCAGCTCTTCACGAACCTGCACGCCTTTAAAACCGGCCTCTACCACAGCTTTAGTGGGAACAGCCTGTACGATGCGAAACGCCTGATTCAGATACTCTCCCTGGGGATAGGGATTGCTTTCCCATCCGGCACGGCCACGCGCATCCGCCTCGCTGGTTTGCGCCAGCTGGTTAACGCGCTGCGGTTTACGCCAGGCGTCCATGCGATCGAACAGGGCAACCAGCCGCTCCGCCGTTTGGTTTTCAATGGTATGCACCACATCATGAAACTCCGCCACCAGCACGGCCAGATCGCGGATATGATTCGGGACGCGCAAACGACGGCAAATATTCTCTACCAGCGGCACGCCAGCGGGACCGTGGCCCGGATGGCTGGGCCATTTTTCCGGCGGCGTCAGGCCCTTCCCGACATCATGACAAAGCGTGGAAAAACGCACATCCACTTCTGGCGTCAGCTGAGCCGCGATAGCAACAGTCATCAGCGTATGAATGCCGGTATCGATTTCCGGATGCCATTTGGCCGGCGCGGGGACGCCGAAAAGATTGTCGATTTCCGGGAACAAAACCGCCAGCGCGCCGCAGTCACGAAGCACCTGGAAGTAGACGTGCGGATTGGGCGTGGATAACGCATTTTCCGTCTCTTTCCAGACACGCTCGGCGGTCAGGTGGGCCAGCTCGCCGCCGGCGGCCATCGCCCGCATCAACGCCATGGTTTCATCGGCAATGCGAAAGCTTAAGTGCGCGTAGCGGGCGGCGAAGCGCGCTACGCGCAGCACGCGCAGCGGATCTTCAATAAAGGCAGCAGAGACGTGACGCAGCAGGCGTTTCTCCAGATCTAACCGGCCCTGGTAAGGATCGATATAATTGCCAGCCTCATCCTGTGCGATTGCATTAATAGTCAGATCGCGCCGTTGAAGATCCTGTTCCAGCGTCACGTCCGGCGCAAACCAGGTGACAAAACCGGTATAGCCGCTGCCCGATTTACGTTCGGTGCGAGCTAAAGCATATTCTTCGCGGCTTGCCGGATGCAAAAAGACCGGAAAATCGCGCCCGACCTGCTGGTAACCCTGCTCCAGCATCATGTCAGGCGTGGCGCCTACTACCACCCAATCTTTGTCTTTGACCGGTAGCTTCAGCAAACCATCGCGAACCGCGCCACCGACAAGGTATGTTTTCACTACGGGGTTTCTCCAGAGTTCAGCAAATTAATCATCAGGCGTGCCGGTATCAACCATTCAGACCGGCAAAAAGAGATGTCCAGCAGGAATATTCTGGCACAACAATAGCAGAATTACGGACACGACAGCAGCAGGGCACGTTATTCACCCTGCTGCGGTTATGGCTGGCAAAAGAAAGCGCGACGGCTTGCTAGTTCATCCAGCGATTATTTTGTTTGCGACGAGGGATCATATGCGGCAACAGCAGACCCAGCAGCAGACCTACGCCCGCTACGCCACCGCCATACATAAACCATTGCATAATGATGGTGCGCTGTTTGTCATCAAGCTGCACGTTGGCGGCGTTAACCTTTTTCTGCGCTACGATCAGCTGGTTGCGCAGCTGCTGATTTTCTTCCTTCAGACCGTTAATTACGGTATCGCTGGCCGCTACTTTTTTCTGCATATCCGCCGTGCGCTGGTTCCAGCTGCCGTCGATATTAGCCAGCTTATCGGTAAGATCTTTTACCTGTTGTTCCAGCTGCGGTACGCGCGTACGCAGGCTGGGTTCAATGCTTAGCTGCGCCAGCGGGATCCAGTTGGTTTTACCCTCTGCGTCGCGAATCTGACCATACTGAGTCGCATTATTGGTTTGCAGCAGAGTGACCTGCTCACCCGCGTTCAGTTTGCCAACCAGGCGATATTGATCGCCCGGACCGCTACGAACCCAGGTCGATAATTCATCAGAAATATACCGTTTTTCTTCGGCGTGGGCGGGAGCTGTAACGCTGAAAGCCAGCAAAGTCAGGCCAATAAAGTGTGATTTTTTCATTCGATGTCGTTTTTTCATCTGTTCCGGAAAAATTTTAGGGCACAGTCTGGATAGGCTACGCAAAAATCTGAATGAGAACTATCCTGGTCTCAGACTGATGCGGCCAGGCTCGCGAAAGCATAATAAAGCAGAGACAGCAGCAGGTTATCTGCATTACTCTTCGGTTTATACCTGATATCTGTGCCAGTGAAAGATTGAATGAAAAATTATGACCATTGAAATCGAGTTAAAGTTCATTGCCACGCCGCAGGCGGCGGATCGTCTGGGTAGCCAGCTGGCTGCCTGGCCTCACCAATACAGTGCCCCGTTGGCCCTGTCCAACATCTACTATGAAACGCCGGATAACCAGCTACGGCGCTGGGATATGGGCCTGCGCATCCGCAGCATCGGCGAAAAATATGAAATGACGCTGAAAGCGGCTGGAAAGACAATCGGCGGGCTGCATCAGCGCCCGGAATACAATGTTGAGCTAACCCAACCCGAACTGGATATCGCGCGTCTTCCGGCAGAGATCTGGCCCGATGAGTGCGATCTCAGTGCGTTGCAGCAGCAGCTTAAGCCGTTGTTTACCACCCATTTCAACCGTGAACGTTGGCTGGTTACCTATGGAAACAGCCAAATTGAGGTGGCTCTCGATCGCGGCGAGGTGAGCGCAGGTGACCTCAGCGAACCGTTACAAGAGATCGAACTGGAGCTGAAACAGGGCGATCTGGCTGATGTGCTGGCGCTGGCCGCTGAGTTGGGTAAGGCTGAAGGGTTACGGCTCGGCAGCCTGAGCAAAGCGGCACGCGGCTACTGGCTGGCGCAGGGGAAACCGCAGCAGCCAGTGCGCTCGCTGCCGATCCTGCAGGTGAAACCCAAAGCCACGGTAGAAGAGGGCATGCAGGCGGCATTAACGCTGGCGCTAAAGCAATGGCAGTATCATGAGGAGCTATGGCTGCACGATGAGCCAGCGGCGCGCGATGCGATTCTGGAAGCGCTGGAAACTGTCCGCCAGACCTTGTCGCTATTCGGTGCGCTGGTGCCGCGTAAGGCCAGCAACGCGCTGCGTCAAAAACTGACCAGCCTGATTGAAACGCTGGAAAATGAGCAGCCAACAGCGCAAGCCTTTTGTTACAGCCCGCAATGGCTGGATGCCCAACTGACCTTTTCCGGCTGGCTGATTAACGCCGGCTGGCGTCCCTTTATTGAGCCGAAAAACGCCGCGCGCCTTCAGGGTTCTTTTAAGCGCTTCGCTGATATTATGCTGGGACGCGTGGCAGCCGATCTGAAAGAAACCTTCACCACGATCCGCCAGCATAACGAGTATCTGGATAAACTGGCGCGTCTGTCACGCCAGCTGCTGGCCGTTCGCCTGCTGGCAGGGGCTTACCCGCAGCATGAGGTAGAAAACTGGCTACAGCCCTGGCAACAGCTGGCGCAGGCGATTCATGCAGATCGCTATCACGAACTGGATATGCTGTGCCGCCAGGCGCTGAGACAGCCCGCATTTTGGCTTAACGGCAACGTCTGATTATTTTCAGGGAGAAGCTATGCTGCCAACCTTAACCGGACCGCTGCCCGAGCTGCTGCAGCAACAGGCAGAGAAAACGGCGGAGCGGCTGGAACGCCCGCTGACCTCACTCACTTTGCAACAGCAGGCGATGCTGGCCTTCAGCGATTTTGTCGCGGATAGCCTGCAACAGCATCCGGAGTGGTGGCAGCAGCTAACGCAGCAGCCCCCGCAGTCGGATGAATGGCAACACTATGCCGACTGGCTCAATGAGCAGTTGCAAACGGTAACGGATGAAGCAGCGCTAATGCGCCAGCTACGCCTGTTCCGACGCTGGATGATGGTCCGTATCGCCTGGATGCAGACCACGGGGGAAAGCGCTACGGAAGCCACGCTTCACCAGTTAAGCGTACTGGCTGAAACGCTGATTGTTGCCGCGCGGGACTGGCTGTGGCAGGCCTGCTGCAAAGATTTCGGCACCCCATGCAACGCGGCGGGCGAACCGCAGCCGCTACTGATTTTGGGCATGGGGAAATTGGGCGGCGGCGAGCTGAATTTCTCTTCCGATATCGATCTGATTTTTGTCTGGCCGGAAAATGGATCGACCCGTGGCGGACGGCGTGAGCTGGACAACGCACAATTTTTTACCCGCCTGGGCCAGCGCTTAATCAAAGTGCTCGATCAGCCCACGGCGGATGGCTTTGTCTATCGGGTCGATATGCGGCTGCGGCCTTTCGGCGACAGCGGACCGCTGGTGCTTAGCTTCGCGGCGCTGGAGGATTATTACCAGGAACAGGGACGCGACTGGGAACGTTACGCCATGGTGAAGGCGCGGCTGATGGGCAACAGTGAGGATCGCTGGAGCCAGGAACTGCAGCAGATGCTGCGGCCTTTTATCTATCGCCGCTACATCGATTTCAGCGTTATTCAGTCATTGCGTAATATGAAAGGCATGATTGCCCGTGAAGTGCGCCGGCGCGGCCTGAAAGACAATATCAAACTGGGAGCCGGTGGAATTCGGGAAAGCGAGTTCATCGTACAGGTATTCCAGCTGATTCGCGGCGGACGTGAGCGCACGCTTCAACAACGTGCGCTACTGCCAACGCTTTGCGCCATTGAAGAACTGCATCTATTGACGCAGCCGCAGGTTAGCGCGCTACGTGAAGCCTATCTGTTTTTACGCCGCTTAGAGAACCTGTTACAGAGCATCGCCGATGAGCAAACGCAAACGCTGCCGACAGATGCGTTAAATCAGGCGCGGCTTGCCTGGGCAATGGGCTTTGAATCCTGGGTGGCATTGCATCAGGCGCTGGAAGAGCAGATGGCGCAGGTGCGGCTTATTTTTAATGAGCTGATCGGTGAGGATACGCCGGACAGCGCAGAAGAAAGCGAAAACCAGGGCATGACCGAGCTTTGGCTTGATAAGCTCGAGCAAAGCGATCTGGAGGCTTTGCTGGCCCATCTTGATGAGCCAGGCCGTCAGCATCTTTCACGCACGCTGAATGCGTTTCGTCAGGATGTGGATAAGCGAACTATTGGCCCGCGTGGCCGCCTGGCGCTCGATCAGTTGATGCCGCGTTTGCTGCATGAAGTTTGTGCCCGTGCCGATGCGGATATGACTCTGCAGCGGTTGATTCCATTGCTGCTGGGCGTGGTGACACGAACCACCTATCTTGAACTGCTGACGGAGTCGCCTGGCGCGCTCAAGCAGCTTATCCGGTTGTGCGCCGCCTCGCCAATGATTGCCAGCAAACTGGCCCGCTACCCGCTTCTGCTGGATGAACTGCTCGATCCCTCCACGCTTTATCAGCCCACCGCAACGGATGCCTATCGTGATGAGCTGCGGCAGTATCTGCTGCGTATCCCGGAAGATGATGAAGAGCAGCAACTGGAAGCGCTGCGTCAGTTTAAACAGGTACAGCATCTGCGTATTGCCGCAGCGGATATAGCAGGAACGCTGCCGGTAATGAAAGTGAGCGATCATCTGACCTGGCTGGCCGAAGCAATTATTCAGGCGGTCGTACATCAGGCGTGGAATATGATGGAACAGCGCTACGGACGCCCCTCGCATCTGCAGCAGGGCGATCGCGGCTTCGCCGTGGTTGGTTACGGCAAGCTGGGCGGCTGGGAGCTGGGCTACAGCTCCGATCTTGATCTGGTGTTTTTGCATGACTGTCCAGCTGATGCGGTTACCGACGGCGAACGCGCTATTGATGGTCGCCAGTTTTACTTACGTCTGGCGCAGCGGATCATGCACCTTTTCAGCACCCGCACCGCATCCGGAATATTGTATGAAGTGGATGCACGTCTACGGCCTTCCGGCTCGGCTGGCATGCTGGTAAGCACGCTGGACGCGTTTGAAGAGTACCAGCGTAACGATGCCTGGACGTGGGAGCATCAGGCGCTGGTCAGGGCCCGAATCGTATATGGCGAGCCGGGGCTAAGTCAGCGCTTTGAAACGATCCGCCGGGAAACGCTCTGTTTACCGCGCGATGCCGCAACGTTACAAACCGAAGTGCGCGAAATGCGTGAAAAAATGTATGCTCACCTGAGCCATAAGCACAAAGGCCGATGGGACATTAAAGCGGATGAAGGCGGCATTACTGATATTGAATTTATTACGCAATATCTGGTGCTGCGCTATGCGGCGCAGGAGCCTAAGCTGACCGGATGGTCTGATAATGTACGCATCCTTGAACTGCTGGCGCGGCATAACAAAATAACGCCACAGGAAGCGCAAGCGCTCACCCAGGCTTACGTTACGTTGCGTGATGAGCTGCATCATCTGGCGCTGCAGGAGCAGGCGGGGCACGTCGCGATGGAGTCTTTTATGCGCGAGCGGCAGACGGTTCAGGAGAGCTGGCAGCGCTGGCTGCAAACCTTGCCAGCTGAGCGCTGAAAGAAGCGCCACTGGCGGCGCAGCGTTTTAACCGAGCTGTGTTATTATCGCGCGCAATATTTTTACTGCAGTCTGGAGTCTCTGTAATGAAAGTGACACTGCCCGAATTTAACCGTGCAGAAGTGCTGGTCGTCGGCGATGTGATGCTGGATCGCTACTGGTATGGTCCTACCAGCCGTATTTCACCGGAAGCGCCGGTGCCGGTAGTGAAAGTGGACAACGTCGAAGAGCGCCCTGGCGGAGCGGCTAACGTAGCGATGAACATCGCCGCGCTGGGTGCGTCGTCGCGTCTTATCGGCCTGACGGGCATTGATGATGCCGCCCGTGCTCTGGGCGTCAGCCTGCAAAACGTCAATGTAAAATGTGATTTTGTGGCGCTGCCAACGCATCCTACTATTACCAAACTGCGTGTGCTTTCCCGTAACCAGCAGCTCATCCGGCTTGATTTTGAAGAGGGATTTGCCGATATCGATCCTGAGCCGCTTCATCAGCGTATTGCTGCGGCGCTGCCACATTCCGGGGCGCTGGTGCTCTCCGATTACGCTAAAGGGGCGCTGGCCAGTGTGCAGCAGATGATCCAGCTGGCGCGTGCGGCAAACGTGCCGGTGCTGGTGGATCCCAAAGGCACCGATTTTGAACGCTACCGTGGCGCGACGCTGCTGACGCCGAACCTCTCTGAGTTCGAAGCCGTGGTAGGTAAATGTCAGAATGAGGCGCAGATTGTTGAGCGTGGCATGCAGCTGGTGGCGGACTATGAGCTGTCGGCGCTGCTGGTAACCCGCTCTGAAAACGGCATGACGCTGTTACAGCCGGGCAAAGCCCCGCTGCATTTACCAACGCAGGCGCAGGAAGTTTATGATGTGACCGGCGCAGGCGATACCGTGATTGGCGTGCTGGCCGCCTCGCTGGCGTCAGGCGACGATCTTGAGGCCGCCTGTTTCCTGGCTAACGCTGCGGCTGGCGTGGTGGTAGGCAAACTGGGTACCTCGACCGTATCGCCCGTTGAGCTGGAAAACGCCATTCATGCACGTCCGGAAAGCGGCTTCGGTATTATGAATGAAGCCCAGCTCAGGGAAGCGGTTGCGTTGGCTCGTCAGCGTGGTGAAAAAGTGGTTATGACCAACGGCGTATTTGACATTCTGCATGCCGGTCACGTCTCCTATTTATCAAATGCACGTAAGCTGGGCGATCGGCTGATTGTGGCGGTTAACAGCGATGCGTCGACCCGACGCCTGAAAGGCGACAGCCGCCCGGTCAATCCGCTGGAAAATCGCATGATTGTGCTGGGAGCGCTGGAGTCGGTCGACTGGGTAGTCTCTTTTGAAGAGGATACGCCGCAGCGGCTGATTGCGGGCATTCTGCCCGATCTGCTGGTGAAAGGCGGCGACTATAAGCCAGAAGAGATCGCCGGTAGCGAAGAGGTTTGGGCTAACGGAGGCGAAGTACGCGTGCTGAACTTTGAGGACGGTATTTCTACTACCAATATCATTAAGCGGATTCGTTCCTGAGTACAGGCAACAAACAGAACGGCAGGTTAAGAAAATTTAACCTGCCGGGCTTGTTAGCTTTTTGGATCTTCCGTTTTAACCACATCCTCTGACACAGGCGTTGCGGCTGGTGATGTCGGTGCTGCTGCAGGCGTTGCAGTTGATGCCGGCGTTGCAGCAGGGGAGGTTGGCGGCGCAGTAACGGTATTTGTTTGCGTTGCCGGTGTGGAGAACGTATTAGCTGGCGTTGACGGTGTGGCCTGTGCCGGCGTGGCCGAAGCGCTGGACGCGGCTGGCGTCGAAGCATTCCCGCTCTGGCTTTCCAGCGCAGCCAGGCGCTGCTCCAGGACCGCCAGCTTCTCACGGGTGCGTAGCAGCACCTGCGTCTGCACATCAAACTCTTCGCGGTTTACCAGATCCATACGCGTCAGCTGCGCCTGCAGGACCTGGCGGATTTTCTTCTCAACGTCATCGCCAAATTCGCGAATGCCTTTTGGCATTGCTTCATGTACCTGACGAGCAAGTTGTTCAATTTTTTTCGTGTCAATCATGGCCGTTTCCTGGTCGCAACAAAGTTAACTTAAGTGTAATCCCTGTCTGGAAAAGGATAAACCTAAAATGGCATTTGCCTGCACAGCATAAGCATATGCTGCTATTGTGCGTTGCCGGGGAAGATGTTTGGCGCTATAGTAAATTCGCTTATTCTCAGGGCGGGGCGAAATTCCCCACCGGCGGTAAATCAGCATTCGCTGAAAGCCCGCGAGCGCTTCCCGTTTTGCGACGGAAAGGTCAGCAGATCCGGTGTAATTCCGGGGCCGACGGTTAAAGTCCGGATGGGAGAGGATAACGGTTCTGTCGGGCACAGGCTCGCCGCGCGTTATTTTTATGCACTCCTCAAGCACGCCCTGATTCTGGTAACCACAATATTGATAAGGTTTATTTACCATGAATCAGACGCTACTTTCTGAATTTGGCACGCCGGAACAGCGTGTAGAACGCGCCATCGCCGCTTTACGCGAAGGGCGTGGTGTAATGGTGCTGGATGACGAAAATCGTGAAAATGAAGCTGACATGATTTTCGCCGCTGAAACCATGACCGTTGAGCAAATGGCTTTAACCATTCGTCACGGCAGCGGCATTGTCTGCCTGTGCATCACTGAGCAGCAACGCCAGCAGCTGGATCTGCCGATGATGGTAGAAAACAATACCAGCTCTTTTGGCACTGGCTTCACCGTTACCATCGAGGCTGCTCAGGGCGTAACCACCGGCGTTTCTGCCCAGGATCGCCTGACCACCATCCGTACCGCTATCGCCGATAACGCCCGTCCCAGCGATTTAAATCGTCCGGGCCATGTCTTCCCTCTGCGCGCGCGCGACGGCGGCGTATTGACCCGCGGCGGTCATACTGAGGCGACGATCGATTTGGTTTCACTGGCAGGGTTTAAACCGGCCGGTGTGCTGTGTGAGCTGACCAACGACGATGGCACCATGGCCCATGCGCCAGAGGCCATTATCTTCGCCAGACAGCATAATATGCCGCTGGTGACGATTGAAGATCTGATCGCTTATCGACGCAATCATGAAACGCGTCAGGCAAGCTAAAACGCGCTGCTGCTGATAACAATAAAAAAGCCGGGATAATCCCGGCTTTTTTTATCGCTTTGCATAGAAGATATGGTTGCCTATGGCTGCCGTTTGCGCGAATGCACTGCTCCAGGCGGGCGTTACCGTTTGATTATGATAGTAGGTTGCGCCATTAGTCACATCAGAAAGCTCGCCGTTAACAATCTGGTGAGCTATCTGTTGTGCCCGCTGCCAGCTTTTATCATCTTTGGCTGGATAGCTGAACGCGTTATTTTTTAAGTGAGTCCATGAAAACTGTTTTGGTGCGTAAACAACCGGACAGATTTGCGTAACGTCCCAGTTAGCCCGATTCATGGTTACCGATGCGACGGCTATCTGTCCTTTCAGCGGTTCCCCGCGTGCTTCGTGATATATATTCATAGCCAGACAAAGAATGGCACTCTGAACCAGCATAGTAATTCCGTCATTAACCAGAGATAACGGGAGTTTACGAAGCGGCAAAAAGTAAAAACAGCAGACAGGTCTTGAAAATTCCCTGTTTGCGCTATGTCATTGATATATCGATGCCTGTATGAATATTTTCAGATAAATAGCATTAGCCGATCCCGCTGCTTTGTAGCAGTGTCAGGCTAAACCCCATCACCGTCATACCGCATAAAACGCCATAGCTTGGGTTACTGTGTGGATCAATATCACGCGCCAGCGGCATCAGTTCATCAACAGAAAGCGCAACCATAATACCGGCCACGGCAGCCATAATTGCCGCAATCAACACCGGTGAAATCGCCGGGCCGAGCAGCCAGAATGCCAGTACGCCGCCAAGAATTTCCGCCATACCGGAAATACAGGCCCAGAAGAGGGCGCGCGCTTTCGAACCGGTGGCGGCATACATGGGGCCGGCAACCGCCAGACCTTCCGGAATATTGTGAATGGCTACCGCTAAGGCTATGCCCAGCCCCAGCTCTAAATCGCTGCTGGCAGTAACAAAAGTAGCAATCCCCTCCGGGAAGTTATGCAAACTGATCCCCAGCGTCAGTAAAATCGCAGTGCGTCGCAGACTGCGCGGTGGCTGGTTAGCGGCCATTAAATCCTGCGGATGCTGATGGGGCAGCAGGCGATCAAGAGCAAAGTAACCAAGCAGGCCCAGCAGAAACATTCCGTAGCCCAATAATGGCGACATACCTGGCGTATGCAGGGCAGCGGGCAGCATTTCCATCAGAGAAATTAACAACATAATGCCTGCGGCAAATCCCAGCGCAAATGCCAGCATACGGTTGGATGGTTTCTGGCCTATTACGCCTAAAAACGCGCCGACAAAAGTCGCAGCGCCAGCCAAAATAGTCAGAAGTAACGGAACCGACATTACAGACCCTCGAATGATAATAATTCTTATTAAGACTATTTAAATTTAGACAAAAAGCGAGAGGGGAGTAGGTAAAGTTTTGTCTGACCGACGCTCAAATAATTTGAACGTCGATGAAAGAGTATCGGTATGAGTATGCCAGGCATATTAATTGTACTGATAAGGTAAACCCGAAGAATAAAAAGAGCAGCGCTGAGCCGCCCTTTTCTGTTAACCGATAAAAGCGTGCGGGTAGAAACGCGACAGATCCTGCGTGATTAACGCCCGATCCTCACGTACACCAATACCCGCTGGCTGATCGTCCACCAGCCAGCTGCCGATCAGCGCGTAGCTGTCGCCAAACTGCGGCAGCGGATGAAACTGCTGCACGATCATGCCTTCTTCGCCATAAGGACCATCAACGCGTGCGATTTCCTGCCCTTTTTCTATAATACGGATATTCGCGCCTTCACGAGAAAACAGCGGCTTCACCACATATTTGTCCATGGCGGGCACATTATCTTCAGCAAAGTAGGCTGGCAGCAGGTTAGGATGATTGGGGAACATCTGCCAGAGCATAGGCAGCAGCGCTTTATTCGAGAGTATGCTCTTCCAGGCTGGTTCCAGCCAGCGCACGCCAGCATCATTTAGCTTGGTTGAGAAGATCTCGCGCAGCATAAATTCCCACGGATAGAGCTTAAACAGGTTACTGATGACCTGATCGTTAAGATCGGTAAACTGACCCCGCTCGCCCAGCCCAATATCATCAATAAACAAGAATTCGCTCGGCAATCCCGCCTCGCTGGCACAATCCTGCAGATACTGTACCGTGCCGCGATCTTCAATGCTGTCCCGATAGCAGGTAAAGTGCAGCAGACTAAAACCATGCTGCTGATGCAGTGTGGCGAAACGCTCAATCAATTTTTCCTGCAGGCTGTTGAACTGATCGCTGCCTGCCGGCAAATTGCCCGCTTTTAGCTGATCTTCCAGCCAGAGCCACTGAAAGAAAGCGGCTTCATACAGCGATGTTGGCGTATCGGCATTGTTTTCTAATAGCCTGGCGTCGCCGCTGCCGTCCCAGGCCAAATCGAGACGTGAATAGAGCGAAGGCTGCGACGTTTTCCACGAGGTGCGAACAAAATCCCACGTATGTTTAGGGATACGGAATTTAGCCAGCAGCTCTTCGCTGTTAACCACTTTATCCACCACCTGCAAACACATCTGATGCAGCTCAGCGGTGGTTTCTTCCAGATAATCAACCTGCGCCAACGTAAACTGGTAATAAGCATCCTCACACCAGTACGGCTCGTCATACATGGTATGAAAACCAAAACCGTATTCGGTAGCGCGGGCGCGCCAGTCAGGACGTTCGGCAATAGCAATACGTTTCATAGGGCGCGTTAGCCCCCCAGCGAACGGTTGCTGGTACCGGTCGCGCTGCTGCGCTGCATGCTGGTCTGTTTCGCTACGGTCTCACCAAAGCCGCCGCGTGTAACGGTGCTGGTGGTGGCCGGTTTCGGCGCCAGCGCCGTTTTCGGCACGGTCATGGTGCGGCCTGGCGTCGCGGTGCCATAGTTGCGACCGCTGGCGTCAACGAACTTACCGTTCATCGGGCTGGCGGGGTTTTTCGAGCTAAACAGCGGCTGCGCGGCAAACCCTGCGCCGCCGCCCATCATGCGGCCCATCATATAACCTGCCATCAATGGCATCCAGAAACTGCCGCTTTGATGCGCTTCTGCATTGGTGCCAGCCTGAGCCGGAGCCTGCTGGCACTGAGCTTCGCCAAATTCGGCCACGCAATCTTCACGCGAGGCATATTTAGGCGCGGTTTTTTCCGCCTCTTTCAGCGCGTTATTGTAAGCGGTGGTGCACTGTTCGCTCTGGCCCGGATTGGCTTTAGTACAGTCGTCGGCGTTTTGATAAAGCGAAACCGTTTCGTCTGCTTGTTCACAGCCGGCCAGCATAAAAACGGCGGTAACGGCTAACGCCACCGGCGTCAGGTGACGAGCGCGCCAACTCTTACGGAAAGCGTCGCGATTAATATTTTTTGTCCGTTTCATGGGATAGTCCTCTGCCCAAAGGTAGCGCAAAGGATAGGTGAAACCGGTCTAAAAATGAAGCAACAGACAGCGCTGTGCCTGTATATTTACTTAGCTATACGTTCAAATGCGAGAAAGGATTAAAAGCGGAAGGAAACAACTGCAAACACGATGTTACGGCCACGAAATTAATGAACTTCGTGGCCTTGTTTTTAACTTAATGGCTAAACGGATTACCGCTCTGACGCGCTGCTGCAGGACGCGCTGCGTCAGCGGCGTTGGTGCCGCTCTGGCTGGCTGCTGCCTGCATTCCGGTTCCCCGATCGGCGGCTGCATCCTGCTGTGCATTTTCTGGCGCTACCGTTTCCGGCGACGTTGGAATTTCTTTGCCCAGGCTGGCATTAAGCTCTGACAGATCCTGTTCGTTCAGCGTACCCAGCGCAGATTTGATGTTCAGCTGATTGATCAGGTAATCGTAACGGGCATCAGAAAGCTGCTGTTTGGCGTTGTACAGCGTCGTGGTGGCATCCAGCACGTCAACGATAGTACGTGTACCAACCTGATAGCCCGCTTCCATCGCATCCAGAGAGCTTTGAGCAGAAACCACTGCCTGCTTGTAAGCTTCAATGCTGCTGATAGAGGCGTTCACGTTATTAAAGGAGGAGCGCACGGTTTGTACTGTAGAACGATGCGCACTTTCCAGCTGCTCGCTGGCGCTGACGAAGGCGTACTGCGCCTGTTTCACCTGCGAGGTCACCGCGCCGCCGCTGTACAACGGTAGATTAAAGCTCAGGCCAACCTGATTACTGCCGCTGATGTTGTCGTTTTGTGTGGCGCGGCTGCCGCCATATTTATTGTTGGACAGGCCGGTAGAGGCGTTTAAATCCAGCGTTGGCATATGTCCCGATTCACTATAGCGGATCTGTTCACGCGCCAGATCCTGCGACAGGCGTGCAGATAACAGGTTCAGGTTGCGGCTTTCCGCCTCTTTCAGCAGCACGCTGACCGGCTGCGGCTTATTCGTACGGAAACGATCGATATTCAGCGAGGCCAGAGTTGGATAGTAGTTGCCGGTCACCTGACGCAGGGTTTCTACCGCGTTATCCAGCTCGTTGCGTGCCGAAACTTCATTCGCCAGCACGTTGTCATACTGCGCACGGGCGTTTTGTACGTCAGTGATAGCGACCAGCCCCACATTAAAGCGCTGCGTGGTCTGATCAAGCTGACGATAGATAGACTGTTTCTGCGCTTCAATATAGGAAAGCGCATCGATAGCGCGCAGCACATTGAAATAGGCCGTTGCCGTGTTCAGCATCAGATTCTGCTGTGCCGTCTGATAGGTAACGTCCTGCACGCCCGCTGTTTTTTCCTGAATTGTCAGCAAACGCCATTTACCCATATCGAAAATGGTTTGCGTTAACTGCAGAGAGCCGCTGGTGCTATTGGAATGGGTATCACGCGCGTCGCGGTAGCCGCTGTTATAGGTATAATCAACGCCAAGCCCTAACTGAGGCAGCAACGGACTACGGGCTTCGTTAATCTTTTCAAATGCCGCATCACGGTCCGCCGCAGAGCTGCGCAAATCAGGGTTAGTCAGACGAGCCTGTTGGTAAATCTGCAGCAGGTTCTCCGCCTGACTCGCCACGCTGAAGCCGCCCAGGCTCAGGCCAATAAGTAAAGAGAGCAGTTTCTTCATTTGCATTCCTTGTAGTGCAGCAAAGTTGCTATGGTAGCGCTGACATAAGCTAAAAAAATATGCGCCGATTCTAGCAGAGTGTGCCAGAGTGGTAAGTTGGCTGAACGTGCCATCTTCCGTTAATTTACGTAAATAATTCAGAAAGAACCACCCTTGCGGACGGCGTCTGGTTGAAACCGTTTACCGCATCCCCCACTGTAAAGGACACCGGTTTTATGGTTAAAAACACAAAATCCCCTGTGACTTTCAGCAAAAAAGATGTAGAAATTATTGCACGCGAGCCACTATATGAAGGTTTTTTTTCTTTAGTTCGCTATCGCTTCCGTCACCGCCTGTTTAACGGTGAAATGAGCAAAGAAGTCGTGCGCGAAGTTTTTGAGCGCGGACATGCCGCAGTCCTGCTACCCTATGATCCCCAGCGTGATGAAGTGGTGCTGATCGAACAGATCCGCATTCCTGCTTATGATACCAGCTCAACGCCCTGGCTACTGGAATTAGTGGCCGGCATTATTGAGCCTGGCGAAAACGTTGAGCAGGTCGTGCGTCGCGAGGCGATGGAAGAAGCAGGTCTGACGGTTAAACGCGTTGAGCCGGTGATTAACTACCTGGCCAGTCCGGGCGGCACCAGCGAGCGCCTGTCGGTTCTGGTGGGAGAAGTGGATGCCAGCGTGGCGCAAGGATGCCACGGTCTGGAGGAAGAGAATGAGGATATTCTTGTTCATGTGGTAAGCCGCGAACAGGCTTATCACTGGGTGGAAGAGGGGAAAATTGATAACGCGGCCTCCGTCATCGCCCTGCAATGGCTGATGCTGCACTATGAGAAATTGCGAAAAGAGTGGAATCCAACATGATCAAGCGCTACGTCCCTGATTTTCCCGAAATGATGCGGTTGAGCGAAACCAACTTCGCCCAGTTGCGTCGTCTGCTGCCGCGCGATGACGAAGCGGGGGCCTCGGTGACCTATCAGGTAAAGGGCGCCAGCTACAGCATTACCATTAGTGAATCTACGCGCTACACCACACTGGTTGAGATTCGTCAGACCGCGCCTGCCGTTAGCTACTGGAGTCTGCCTTCAATGTCTGTCAGGCTATATCACGATGCGATGGTTGCTGAAGTGTGTTCAACGCAGCAGATCTATCGTTTCAAAGCGCGTTATGATTACCCGAATAAAAAATTGCACCAGCGTGATGAAAAGCATCAAATCAACCAGTTTCTTGCAGACTGGCTGCGTTATTGTCTGTCGCACGGAGCCATGGCCGTCCCGGCCTGGTAAGCCGCAATAACCTTGATATGGCGTGGAGATTAAGGACATTTTTTGGATAGCCTGCTAAAACTTCCTGTGGTGAGTGGGGCCAATATCAGGATATTACAAATCACGGATACCCACCTTTTTTCAGGCAAAAATGAAACGCTGCTGGGCGTTAATACCTGGGCCAGTTTTAATGCGGTGCTGGAAGCCATTGAGGCCGAGCAGCAGCCGATCGACCTGATTATCGCCACCGGCGATCTGGCGCAGGATCACTCGCCTGAAGCCTATCAGCACTTTGCTGAGGGTATTGCGCGCCTGCCCGCCCCTTGCGTCTGGCTGCCAGGCAATCACGATTTTCAGCCCACCATGTACGATACGCTGGCACAATCAGGCATTGCTGAAGCGAAGCAGGTGTTGCTGGGCGAGCACTGGCAACTGGTGCTGCTCGACAGCCAGGTCGCAGGCGTGCCGCACGGTATGCTCAGCGACTATCAGCTTGAGTGGCTGGACAAAACCCTGGCGCAGACGCCTGAACGCCATACGCTGGTGCTGCTGCATCATCACCCGTTGCCGTCGGGCTGCACCTGGCTGGATCAGCATAGCCTGCGGAATCCGCACGCTCTTGAGGCCGTTCTCCAGCACTGGCCGCTGGCAAAGACCCTTATTTGCGGCCATATTCATCAGGAGATGGATGTGGAGTGGCATGGCAGGCGTCTGTTAGCTGCGCCCTCAACCTGCGTGCAGTTCAAGCCGCACTGCACCAACTTTACCATTGATGCCGTCGCGCCGGGCTGGCGCTGGCTGGAGCTAAATGACAGCGGCGTGGTGCAAACGCAGGTTCAGCGTCTCTCAACGCGCGCTTTTACGCCCGATCTTGATTCTGAAGGTTACTAAGCATGGCGACGCTGCTCTATCTGCATGGGTTTAATAGTTCTCCCGCTTCAGCCAAAGCGACGCAGCTGCAACGCTGGCTGACAATGCATCATCCGCAGATAACCATGCTGGTGCCGCAGCTGCCTGCCTTTCCGGGCGAGGCGGCGCAAATGCTGGAAGAGATGGTAATGGTGCGCGCCGGTGAACCGCTGGGTATTGTTGGCTCATCGCTTGGTGGTTATTACGCCACCTGGCTGTCACAGTGTTTTACCTTGCCGGCAGTGGTGATCAACCCGGCGGTGCGTCCTTACGAGCTATTGCTCAATTATCTTGGTGCCAACGAGAATCCATACACCGGTCAAAAATATGTGTTAGAGTCTCGCCACATTTACGATCTGAAGGTCATGCAGATTGACCCGCTTGAGTCGCCAGATTTGCTTTGGCTACTGCAGCAGACGGGTGATGAGGTGCTCGATTATCGTCAGGCACTGGATTACTACCAGGCCTGTCGCCAGACGGTCGAAGAGGGCGGTAATCACGCCTTTACTGGATTCGAACGCTTTTTCCCTTCGATTCTTGACTTTATCGGTCTGAATCGCGCCTGATGCCGCAGGATCGTATAACTCTTTTTTCACCCACCAATTCAGAACGATACGATGACTCAATCCAGCTATAACGCTAAAGACATTGAGGTACTCAGCGGCCTCGAACCTGTTCGTCGTCGTCCGGGAATGTACACCGATACCTCGCGCCCTAACCATCTGGGTCAGGAAGTTATCGATAACAGTGTTGATGAAGCGTTGGCCGGCCATGCAAAACGCGTGGAAGTGATTCTACACGCCGATCAGTCACTGGAAGTGATCGATGACGGACGCGGTATGCCGGTTGATATTCATCCGGAAGAGGGCGTTCCGGCGGTTGAGCTGATCTTCTGCCGCCTGCATGCCGGCGGCAAATTCTCCAACAAAAACTACCAGTTTTCCGGTGGACTGCACGGCGTCGGGATTTCCGTAGTCAATGCATTGTCGACACGTGTCGAAGTCACGGTACGACGCAACGGCGAAGTGTACGAAATGGCCTTTGAAAACGGCGATAAAGTACAGGAACTGACCGTTACCGGTACGGTCGCTAAGCGCAATACCGGGACGCGCGTGCATTTCTGGCCCGACGGCAGTTTCTTTGACAGTCCGCGCTTCTCCGTTTCGCGTCTGTCGCATTTGCTGAAAGCGAAAGCGGTGCTTTGCCCGGGCGTTGAGATCGTTTTCAAAGATAAGGTCAATAATACCGAGCAGAGCTGGTGCTATCAGGATGGCCTCACCGATTACCTGAGCGAGGCGGTAAACGGCCTGATTACGCTACCGGAAGCGCCGTTTGTCGGCAGTTTTTCGGGCGATGTCGAAGCGGTGGACTGGGCGCTGCTGTGGCTGCCGGAAGGCGGCGAGCTATTAACGGAAAGCTATGTCAACCTGATCCCCACCATGCAGGGCGGCACGCACGTTAACGGTTTGCGTCAGGGGCTGCTTGATGCAATGCGCGATTTTTGTGAATACCGTAATATTCTGCCGCGCGGCGTGAAGCTGTCGGCGGAAGATATCTGGGATCGCTGCGCTTACGTGCTGTCCGTGAAAATGCAGGATCCACAATTTGCCGGTCAGACTAAAGAGCGCCTCTCTTCACGCCAGTGCGCCGCGTTTGTCTCCGGCGTGGTTAAGGACGCTTTCAGCCTGTGGCTGAACCAGAACGTGCAGGCGGCAGAGCAACTGGCGGAGCTGGCGATCTCCAGCGCCCAGCGCCGTATGCGTGCTGCCAAAAAAGTGGTGCGTAAAAAACTGACCAGCGGCCCGGCGCTGCCCGGTAAGCTGGCCGACTGTACCGCCCAGGATTTGAGCAAAACCGAGCTGTTTCTGGTGGAAGGGGATTCTGCAGGCGGATCCGCCAAGCAGGCGCGCGATCGCGAATATCAGGCGATTATGCCGCTGAAAGGGAAGATCCTGAATACCTGGGAAGTCTCCTCGGATGAAGTGTTAGCCTCACAGGAAGTGCATGATATCTCTGTTGCCATCGGTATCGATCCGGACAGCGAAGATCTCACCCAGTTGCGCTACGGCAAAATCTGTATCCTTGCGGATGCGGACTCCGACGGTCTGCATATCGCCACGCTGCTGTGCGCGCTGTTTGTTAAACACTTCCGCTCGCTGGTGAAAGGCGGACACGTTTATGTGGCGATGCCGCCGTTATACCGCATCGATTTGGGTAAAGAGGTGTGGTACGCGCTGGATGAGGAAGAGAAGGATGGCATTCTCGAACAGCTGAAGCGTAAAAAAGGCAAGCCGAACGTTCAGCGCTTTAAAGGGTTGGGCGAAATGAACCCGATGCAGCTGCGTGAAACCACGCTCGATCCCAATACGCGTCGCCTGGTTCAGCTTACGATAGATGAAGAGGACGTTGAACAGACGCTGGCGATGATGGATATGTTGCTGGCTAAAAAGCGTTCTGAGGATCGTCGTAACTGGCTGCAGGAGAAAGGCGATAAGGCAGAGATCGAGGTGTAACTTCGTGCTGTTTAGCGCTGCCAGCTGGCAATAATAAACCGCCCGGGCATCTCGCGATTACCGGGCGGTTTCATTTGAGCAGGGCTATTTTTATATCCTGCTTACAGTACGTCAGGCTCTGTCACAGTGGCCCCCGGTTTTTCCATCACAAAGATCTTCACATCCAGCACATCATCTTTAATACGTTCGCGATGGGCTTCCATATGCGGCTGCTGCTGATGCTGTTCCAGATGGCGCAGCGACTCCCAATATTCCAGCATAAAAATGGAGTTGGGCAGATTCTGCTTCCACGGCACCTGCGCCTGATGATCGACCAGCACCTGATATTTACGACAGCCTTCTTCCCCTAAAACGATCGGCGTCAGATCATCAATGGCCGCCAGTACCGCTTCCCGACGGCCCGGCTTAACGCAAATTTCAGCGACAACTGTCAGCATAATAGATCCCTGGTAAGTGTTTCAGAGCTTTAAGTTAAGCAAAGATCTTAGCCAGATGCTCACGATAGCGTTCAATATCACGCGGCACGTCAGGTTGTTTGATCACGTCATTACAGATAAATGTCGGCAGGCCTTCCATCCCCAGGAACTGGTTAGCCTTATGGAAATGGAGGTAAAGCCCGTCCACGCCAACGCCTTCAAAGAACTGCTGCGGATCGGTAAAGGCTTCCAGCGGCGCGTTCCAGGTTAACGACAGCATATATTTTTTGCCCTGCAGCAAGCCGCCGGAACCATATTTTTTGCTGGCGTCAGCGCGGGTGCGGCCATCGCTGGCATAAAGCGAACCATGACCTTCGGTAAAGACTTCATCAATATATTTTTTCAGGATCCACGGCTCGCCCATCCACCAGCCCGGCATCTGATAAATCACCACGTCATTAGCAAGGTACTTCTGCACTTCCTGCTGAATATCGTAGCCGTCATCAATGCGCGTCACCTGCACTTCGTGGCCCTGATCGCGTAAGAAGGTCTCTGCCACTTCGGTCATGGTATGGTTCAGTTCACCTTTCGAGTGGGCAAATTGTTTACCCGCATCAAGAATTAAAATTTTGCTCATTATCGTTGTCGCTCTGTTGAAATTTCTGAAGCCAGTTTACGTGCGGCGCCGGCAAAGAAAAATGTACGATTGATCATAACACTTTTGCGTATAGCGCAATAATCCGCAAAGAATGTGAAAGAAAATGGCTCAATTCCGCTGGCGGTTTGCGGTTCAGAATGCGCCGTTGTCGCCACGACTAAACTGTGACATCGCCGCATCAGATAAGGTACTATCCTCGCCAAACAGATCGCCACGCGGCGCGCTGATGCCCGCCGCAACGTGAGGAATCATAATGAGTGACTTGACGCAGGATGGTGCAGAGCGTCTTGCCCTGCATAAATTTACTGAGAATGCGTACCTGAACTATTCCATGTACGTCATCATGGACAGGGCGCTTCCCTATATTGGCGATGGCCTGAAGCCGGTGCAGCGCCGTATCGTCTATGCGATGTCGGAGCTGGGCCTGAACGCCAGCGCAAAATTCAAAAAATCGGCGCGTACCGTGGGTGACGTGCTGGGTAAATATCATCCGCACGGCGACAGCGCCTGTTACGAAGCGATGGTATTGATGGCGCAGCCGTTCTCCTATCGCTATCCGCTGGTGGATGGACAGGGGAACTGGGGTGCGCCGGATGACCCGAAATCCTTCGCCGCCATGCGTTACACCGAATCACGCCTGTCGCGCTACGCCGAAGTACTACTGGGCGAGCTGGGGCAGGGCACGGTTGATTTCGTGCCTAACTTTGACGGCACGTTAAACGAGCCGAAAATGCTGCCGGCGCGTCTGCCAAATATTCTGCTGAACGGCACCACCGGCATTGCCGTGGGGATGGCGACCGATATTCCGCCGCATAACCTGCGTGAAGTAGCGCAGGCAACCATTGCGCTGATTGATAATCCAAAAACCAGCCTCGACGATCTGTTGGATATTGTACAGGGTCCCGATTTTCCGACCGAAGCGGAGATTATCACGCCACGCGCCGAGATCCGTAAGATCTACCAGAACGGGCGCGGATCGGTACGCCAGCGTGCGGTATGGAAAAAAGAAGATGGCGAAGTGGTGATCACCGCGCTGCCGCATCAGGTTTCTGGCGCGCGCGTGCTGGAGCAGATCGCCGCGCAGATGCGCAATAAAAAGCTGCCGATGGTAGAGGATCTGCGTGACGAGTCGGATCACGAGAACCCAACGCGTCTGGTGCTGGTGCCGCGCTCAAACCGCGTCGATCTCGAGCAGGTCATGAACCATCTGTTCGCCACCACCGATCTGGAAAAAAGCTACCGTATCAACCTGAATATGATCGGGCTGGATAACCGTCCGGCGGTGAAAAACCTGCTGGAGATCCTCAGCGAATGGCTGGTGTTCCGACGCGATACGGTACGCCGCCGTCTGCAGCATCGCCTTGATAAGGTGATGAAACGGCTGCATATCCTTGAAGGTCTGCTGGTCGCTTTCCTGAATATTGACGAAGTGATCGAGATCATCCGCAGCGAAGATCAGCCGAAGCCGGTGCTGATGTCGCGTTTCGATATCAGTGAAACCCAGGCGGAAGCGATCCTTGAATTAAAGCTGCGCCATCTGGCAAAGCTGGAAGAGATGAAAATTCGCGGCGAGCAGAGCGAGCTGGAAAAAGAGCGCGATCAGCTCCAGTCCACGCTGGCTTCAGAACGCCGTATGAATACGCTGCTGAAGAAAGAACTGCAGGCCGATAGCGAAGCCTATGGCGATGAACGCCGTTCGCCGCTGCATGAGCGTGAAGAGGCGAAAGCGATCAGTGAGAACGAGCTGGTGCCTTCCGAGCCGGTTACCGTTGTGCTGTCGCAAATGGGCTGGGTACGTAGCGCCAAAGGGCATGACATCGATCCTGCCGGACTGAGCTATAAGGCTGGCGACAGCTATCTGGCCGCCGCCCGTGGTAAAAGCAATCAACCGGTGGCCTTTATCGATTCCACTGGCCGCAGCTATACGTTGGATCCCTCTACGCTGCCTTCAGCGCGCAGCCAGGGCGAACCGCTCACCGGCAAGCTCACGCCGCCGCCGGGCGCGGTAATGGAACAGGTGCTGATGGAGGCGGACGATCAGCGACTGCTGATGGCCTCTGATGCGGGCTATGGTTTTGTCTGCACCTTTGCCGATCTGGTATCGCGTAACCGCGCCGGTAAAGCGCTGCTGACGCTGCCGGAAAACGCCAAAGTAATGACGCCGATGGCAATTTACAGCGATGACGATATGCTGCTGGCGATCACTGCGGCTGGCCGTATGCTGATGTTCCCGGTAGGCGATCTGCCGCAGCTGTCCAAAGGCAAGGGGAATAAGATCATCTCTATTCCGTCGGCGCAGGCCAGCAGCGGCGAAGACCGACTAGCCTGGCTCTACCTGTTACCGCCAGGCAGCGCCATCACGCTCTATGTCGGCAAACGTAAGCTGACGCTGCGTCCGGAAGAGCTACAGAAATTCCGCGCCGAGCGCGGGCGTCGCGGCACGCTGCTGCCGCGTGGCCTGCAGCGTATCGACCGCGTTGAGGTAGATGCGCCGGCTCGCGCCGTTTCGGACGATAGCGAAGCCTGATAGCGCAGGGAAACCGGAGCGACGCCCGTTAACCACACGGCGCTCCGGCGTAATACCGGTGTGTTTTCATATAAAGCCGGTATACTTAGGCGGGAGCCACAATGAGGTCGTTATGCTGCTAATTTTACGTGTCTTTTTGGTTGTTATTTATTCAATTCTGGTTTGTGTATTTGGCTGCATCTGGTGCCTGTTTTCTCCGCGTAATCCGCGCCATGTCGCCACGTTTGGCCATCTGTTTGGCGCGCTGGCGCCGCTGTTTGGCGTCAAGGTTGAGATACGTAAGCCTGAAGGGGCTGAAAATTACGGCAATGCAATCTACATTGCCAACCATCAGAACAACTACGACATGATTACCGCGGCGAATATCGTGCAGCCATCTACGGTTACCGTAGGCAAAAAAAGTCTGCTCTGGATCCCTTTCTTTGGCCTGCTTTACTGGCTGACGGGGAACCTGCTGATTGACCGCGATAATCGCGCCAGGGCGCATACCACCATTGGCAAGGTGGTGAATGAGTTTAAAAGAAAACGCATCTCTTTCTGGATGTTCCCGGAAGGGACCCGCAGTCGTGGACGTGGGCTGTTGCCGTTTAAAACCGGCGCTTTCCATGCTGCCGTTGCCGCAGGCGTACCGATTATCCCGATTGTGGTCTCGACAACGCATAACAAAATTAAACTCAACCGCTGGAAAAACGGCCTGGTGATTATCGAAATGCTGCCACCGGTAGATGTCGCCGCCTTTGAGAAAGAGTCGGTGCGTAAGCTGGCTACACACTGTCGTGAACTGATGCAGGCCAAGCTTAACGAGCTGGATGCTGAAGTTGCCGAGCGGGAAGCCAGCGGCAAGGTATAATTCATACGGGCCACAGCCGTGGCCCCACAGCAATTCCTGAACAACAATAAAAAACGGACCGCGTCAGCCAGGCGCCGCGCGCACCGCTATGGAGTCGTTATGTCTTTCAGTCGACGTCAATTTCTACAGGCTTCGGGCATAGCCCTGTGCGCGGGGGCGCTGCCGGTTAGCGCGCAAGCAGCAGGCAATGAAACGCCATTACCGATCCCGCCGCTGCTGGAATCACGCCGGGGGCAGCCGCTGTTTCTTACGGCGCAGCGCAGCCACTGGTCTTTTTCCGGCGATAATAACAAGGTGCCGGTATGGGGTATCAATGGCCTCTATCTGGGGCCAACGGTGCGTGTCTGGAGCGGTGATGACGTTAAGCTGATTTACAATAACCGGTTAAATGAGCCGGTAGCGATGAGCGTCAGCGGCCTGCTGGTGCCGGGGGCGCTGAGCGGCGGAGCACCGCGTATGATATCGCCGGGTGTGGACTGGGCACCGGTGCTGCCGGTGCGCCAGCGCGCCGCCACCTGCTGGTATCATGCCAGCACGCCGAACCGGATGGCACAGCATGTCTATAACGGTCTGGCGGGCATGTGGCTGATTGAGGATGAGGTGAGCAAATCGCTCCCTATTCCCAAACACTATGGCGTGGATGATTTTCCGCTGATTATTCAGGACAAACGCCTCGATAACTTTGGCGCGCCGGTCTATAACCCACCGGAAAACGGCGGGCTGATGGGCGATACGCTGCTGGTTAACGGCGTCCAGAATCCGTTTGTTGAAGTATCGCGCGGCTGGGTGCGTCTGCGGTTGCTGAACGCCTCTAACGCCCGCCGTTATGAGATGGTCCTCAGTGATAATCGTCCTTTCCATGTGATTGCCAGCGATCAGGGCTTTTTGCCAGCGCCGGTGGCGGTGCAACAGCTTTCGCTGGCACCCGGCGAGCGACGTGAAGTGTTGCTGGATATGTCGCAGGGAGAGGAAGTTTCCATCACCGCAGGCGTGGCGGCGGGCGTTATGGATCGGTTGCGTGGCCTGTTTGAACCCTCCAGCATTTTAACCTCCACGCTGATTTTAACCTTGCGGCCTACCGGCCTGCTGCCGCTGGTGACGGATAATCTGCCGATGCGTTTGCTGGCCGATCAGCTGCTCGACGGTACGCCGATTCGCACCCGTGAACTGCGTCTGGGCGATGCGCTGCCGGGTATTAACGGCGCGCTGTGGGATATGTCGCGTATTGATATTCAGGCGCAGCAGGGCAGCTACGAACGCTGGATCGTCCATGCCGATACGCCGCAGGCGTTCCATATTCAGGGCGTAACCTTCTTAGTGAAAAGCGTCAATGGCGCGCAGCCGTTCGGCGAAGATCGCGGCTGGAAAGATACCGTTTGGGTGGATGGCGAAGTAGAACTGCTGGTGGCTTATAATCAGCCTTCGTCTGAACATTTCCCGTTTGTGTATTACAGCCAGACGCTGGAGATGGCGGATCGCGGTACAGCGGGACAACTGTTAGTGCAGCCGAGCCAGGTCGGCTAAGCGTAATAATGTTACCCTGTCGGCTGTTAAAGTTGTTGATTAACCACCAGCGCGGCAGGCGAACACCTCTTAAAGCGATAGCTGAAGCCAGAGCGCAGGGAGACCGGGCAGAAGAGTAAAGCGTCCCGCGCCAGGGAAGGCGCGGGCCGAGCTGTCAGGGATGACGTTGTTTGCGTCTTTACGATCGGCCCGGTCTCCCTGCGGGAGCGCCAGACCTAACCGCGATTTTTATCAGAATCAACCGCGACTGTCAGCAGCAGCGAGCCGCTAAATCAATCATCCTCAATTCAGCTCATCCGGGTGTGGCCCCAGACGCGTACCGCGATCCATTTTCGCAATCTCACTGATCTCTGTTTTCTCCAGGCGGAAATCAAACACGTGGAAATTTTCCTCAATGCGCGATGGCGTTACGGATTTCGGAATAACCACCAGACCGCAATCCAGATGCCAGCGGATCACAACCTGCGCTGGCGTCTTGCCATATTTCTTCGCCAGCTGCTTAATCACCTCCTGATCGAACACGCCTTTGCCGCCCTGTGCCAGCGGGCTCCAGGATTCGGTTTGGATCTGGTGCATGGCATTCCAGGCATGCAGTTCGCGCTGCTGAAGCAGCGGATGCAGCTCTATCTGATTCACTACCGGCGTAACGCCCGTCTCATCAATTAACCGCTTCAGGTGCTTCTCCTGAAAATTACAGACGCCAATGCTTTTCGCCAGTCCTTGCTGCTGCAGCGCAATCATTCCTTGCCAGGCCTCAACATAATTATCCTTCCCGGGGCAAGGCCAGTGCATCAGATAGAGATCGACATACTCCAGCTGTAATTTTTGCAGGCTGCTTTCCATCGCCTGCTGCCAGTTCAACTGATCCTCATTCCACAGTTTTGTCGTCACGAAAATATCTTCACGCGCCACATCCGTTTGCTGCAGCGCCTGACCTATCCCTTCCTCATTTTTATAAATGGCGGCGGTATCGATAGAACGATAACCCACTTCAAGCGCCTTCAGCGCCGCATCGCGCGCTTCCTCTACGCTGGCCTGCCAGACGCCGAGTCCCAGCTGCGGCATCATATTGCCGTCACGCAGTTTAATAATTGGTTGGTCTGCCATAACTTCTCCTTAATGGTGAGTTGGACCCGATAACGCTTAAGTTTAGTCGAGATATGCTGTAACGGCAGAGCCGTCCGGGACGGGATAAAAAGTCCAGTGCTCATTTCTGCCGGAAACTTGCCTGTTTCTCCAGGCCGCTGGAGAATTTTTCTGACCAGGGGCAAACTTGCTGAAAGGTTAACTGACGTGAGTAGAGAAGATGGATCGGGAAGCGATCTGCGCCGGCCTGGCGCTAAAAGTGATTCAACTGCGTAAAGCCGAACGCGCTGCCTTGCCTGAACTGCCAGAGGTGCAGCTGCTTTATGCTGATAATACTCTGGGCCGCACGCCGGTCATGTACCGGCCTGGCATTGTCATTCTGTTTCAGGGCAAAAAAGTCGGCTATATCGGTACTACCACCTTTAACTACGATGCCAGCAAATATCTGATGCTGACCGTTCCATTGCCGTTTGAATGCGAAACTTTCGCGACGCCGGAACATCCGCTGGCAGGCATTATGCTGCATGTGGATATGCCAAAGCTGCAGGATTTGCTCATCGAACTTAATAATGACGAAAGCTTCCAGCCTAAGCCGTTAAACCAGGGTATTCACTCAGCCCTTCTCTCAGAAGAGTTACTATGCGCGACCGAACGGCTACTGGATGTAATGCAAAAAGATCGCGATGCGCGCGTGCTCGGGCCGCAAATCGTGCGGGAAATCCTCTATTACGTTCTGACCGGCCCCTGCGGTGGCGCGCTACTGTCGCTGGTCAGCCGCCATACCCAGTTCAGCCAGATAGCGCGAGCGCTGAGACGTATTGAAAGCTGCTATACCGACAGCCTTAGCGTTGAACTGCTGGCGGCAGAAGTGAATATGAGCGTTTCAGCGTTTCATCATAACTTTAAGGCGGTAACCAGCACCTCGCCGCTGCAATATCTGAAAACTTATCGGCTGCATCAGGCGCGCAACATGATGTTGCAGGAGGGCTTAAAGGCCAGCGCGGCGGCAATGAAAGTGGGTTATGAAAGCGCTTCGCAGTTCTCGCGCGAATTTAAGCGCTACTTCGGCGTCACGCCAGGTGAGGAGATCACAAGAATGCGGCTGGCAGGCTAACCGGCCCGCCAGCCGCTAATGCTCAGGCGCGCTGACGGCGCTTTTTCCAGATAAGCGCAACGCTGCCTGCCAGGCCCAAAAACAGCAGGGCGACGGGCAAAATAATCAGAATCGCCATCACCTGATCTTCATGACGCTTAATAAAGGGCACCTGACTGATACCGTAGCCAAAGGCGGTAACAATCGTCACCCACAGCAGGCCGCTCAGCCAGTTAAACAGCTGAAAGCGTCCGTTTTGCAGGCCGGAAATGCCCGCCATGGTGGGCAACAGCGTACGTACAAAGGCCAGAAAACGGCCAACCAGCAACGCCATCAGGCCGTGGCGGTTAAACAGATGCCAGGCGCGTTGATGATATTGCGCGGGCAGATGCATCAGCCAGCTTTTCACCAGTCGGGTATTGCCCAGCCAGCGACCCTGCAAATAGCTTAGCCAACAGCCGAGACTGGCGGCAGTGGTCAGAATAACCAGCGTAGGGATAAAATCCATCACCCCTTTGGCAATCATCGCGCCCGCCAGCAGCAGCAGGCTGTCGCCCGGCAGGAAAGAAGCGGGCAACAGGCCATTTTCCAGAAACAGCGTAAGAAACATAATGCCGTAAACGATCCAAACCACATCCGGATTGGCCAGCGCGGCAAAATCCTGATGCCATAGCGCCTGAACAATCTCATGTATCACACCCATGTGCTTCCTCGTTGACTGTGGTAATCGTTTAATTGTAACTGCAAAGGGACACCCGTCTGCTGCCGAAGCACGACAGAGGGCACCCCGTTAAGTATTCGTTTAAGGTTAGCGTGATTTTTACCGCTTATGGCTGGGCGATACGCGCGAAACCAGCGGCTAAATCGTCAATCAGATCGTCGAGATGCTCCAGCCCGATATGCAACCGCACCAGGGTCCCGCTAAAATCCACGCCGTTCACCGGACGAATCGCTGCCAGTTCTTCTGGCTGATTAGCCAGGATCAGTGACTCGAATCCGCCCCACGAGTACGCCATGCTGAAGTGATGGAAACCATCAAGGAATTCTGCCAGCTTTTCATCGCTCAGTTTTTGCGCCAGCACAAAAGAAAACAGACCACTGCTGCCGCTAAAATCGCGTTTCCAGGCCTGATGACCAGGGCACTGCGGCAACGCCGGATGATTAACGCGCGCCACTTCCGGGCGTGTCGACAGCCATTCAGCCACTGCCAGCGCGCTTTCTTCATGCTGGCGTAGGCGTACCGCCAGCGTACGCAGGCCGCGACTGGTGACATACGCGGTATCCGCATCCACCATTTGGCCCATCAGATAGGAGTTTTCGCGCAGGCGATCCCAGCAGCGCGCATTGCTGACGGCAGTGCCGATCATCGCATCAGAATGACCCACCAGATATTTGGTGCCTGCCTGAATAGAGATATCCACGCCGTGATCCAGTGGACGGAACAGCAAACCGGCAGCCCAGGTGTTATCCAGCATAATAATCGCATCGGGCGCTTTGCTGCGCACCGCCTGCACAATAGCGGGCACATCCTGCACTTCCATAGTGATCGAAGCGGGCGATTCGAGGAAAACCACTTTGGTGTGAGGCTGCACCATATCGGCGATATCAGCACCGGCGAGATGATCGAAATAGCGCGTCGTCACACCCAGTTTAGCGAGAAGCTTATTGCAGAAATCCTGGGTAGGCTCATAAACCGAACCGGCCATCAGGACCTCGTCACCCGCTTCGACAAATGCCAGAATCGCATTGGATACCGCTGCCGCTCCGCAAGGATAAAGCGCACAGCCTGCGCCGCCCTCCAGCTCGCACATCGCTTCCTGGAGCGAGAAATGCGTTAAGGTGCCACGACGGCCATAAAACAATTCGCCCTGCGCACGTCCGGCGGTGGCGCGTTTTTTATCGGCAACGGTAGCAAATACCAGAGAAGAGGCGCGTTGAATAACGCTGTTAACGGAGCCCTGCGTGTAACGTGGTTGTCGTCCTGCGCTAATCAGTGTGGTTTCAATATTTTTTTTCGACATGCTGCCAGCGGTCCTGCCTTACCTGTAGTGAGGCGTTAACTTACCACGTTTAGCGGGTCGGGGTTGAGAGCGAATTGCCACTATCAGACAGTAGCCAGAGAGAGAAGAAAAGGCTGACGATGACCCCTCATCGTCAGCCGGGCATTATTCGTGCCACCGCTGCGGCAAAAACCCCGTTGCGGCAAAACAAGAGCGGGTTACATCACGCCCATCATATGCGGCAGCCACAGAGAAATGGCCGGGACATAGGTAATCAGCAGCAGTACCACAAACAGCAAGCAGTAAAACGGCAGCATTGCCTTTACCACCTGCTCCATCTTCTGCTTGCCGACCGCGCTGGCGACAAACAGCACCGAACCCACCGGCGGCGTAATCAGGCCGATGCCGAGGTTGATCATCATGATCATGCCGAAGTGCACCGGATCAATGCCCAAAGCCGAAATCACCGGCAGCAGCACTGGCGTCAGGATCAGGATAATCGGTGCCATATCCATCAGCGTACCCACTACCAGCAACAAGAGGTTAATGCACATCAAGATGACATATTTATTATCAGAAATGCTGGTAAAAAATTCAGTAATTAGCTGCGGCAACTGCATAAAAGTCATTACCGCGCCAAAGCCGGAAGCGAAGGCAATCAGCACCATGACAATGGTGACGGTTTTAATGGTGCGGAACAGCAGAATATGCAGTTGATTCCACTTAAAGTCGCGATAGATAAACATGGTGACAAAAAAAGCCCACAGGCAGGCGATAGCCGCCGACTCCGACGCGGTAAAAATACCGGAAAGAATGCCGCCGAGGATAATCACCACGGTAAAAAGGCCCCAGAAAGCGTCAAGAAAAATCTTTACCGCCTGACGGAAGGGGATACGTTCACCACGTGGATAACCGCGTTTACGCGCAAAACCAAGGCACATCACCATCAGGCACAGCGCCAGCAGCAGACCGGGTACGATACCGGCGACAAACAGCGAGGAGATGGTCACCACGCCGCCGGTGGCCAGCGAATAGATCACTGAGTTATGGCTGGGCGGCGTCAGTATCGCCTGCACGGAACCGCTGGCGGTGACCGCCGCAGCGAAATCACGTGGATAGCCTTTCTCTTCCATCTGCGGGATCATCACCGAGCCGATGGAGGCAGTATCCGCCACCGATGAGCCCGAAATTGCGCCAAAAAAGGTCGAGGCAACGATATTCACCAGCGACAGCCCGCCACGGATAAACCCGACAAAAATATAGGCAAAGTTAACCAGCCGTCGGGCAATGCCGCCTTCGGCCATAATCGCCCCCGCCAGAATAAAAAACGGGATGGTCAGCAGCGAAAATTTATTAACGCCGTTGGTAATCTGAATCACCACCGCTTCCAGCGGCAGATCGATCCACCAGGCACCAATAAAGGCGCTGAGGCCGACGGCAAAAGCAACCGGAAAGCCCATCAGCAACAGGATCATCAAACTGCCAATCAAGATCAGTGCGTCCATCATAAGCTCCGAATCAGTGGGTGCCGCCAAGGCTGACCAGCGGGCGCTCGGACTGATCGCCGCACAGCAGGCGTTCAATCACAAACAGAATGGTCAGCAGCGCGCCGACCGGGATAGGCAGATACATCTGACCAAAGGTGATGGCTGGCAGGGAGGCCTGCGGCTGGTACCACATCGCTTCGCACAGCGCATAGCTGGCCTGAAAAATAACCAGGCAGGCGACCAGCATCAGCAGATTGCTTAACAGCAGCGCTATTTTTTGCCCGTGCGGCGACAGGCGATCGGTCACCATTGTCACGCAGATATGGGTTCCTGCACGGAACCCGACCGGCGCGCCGATAAAGGTAAAAATGATCATGCAGACAATGGCGACCGGCTCCGGCCAGGAGAGAGAATCGTTCATCACATAGCGGGCAAAAATGCCGATGGGGATCACCGTGACCATTAACAATAAAGATACGGCGGCGATGATCATGCACAGCAGGTAGACCGCATCCATCAAACGTGAATATGCAGACATAGTGTGTTACCTGAGTAGCGGCGCCACGAGGAGACGTGGCGCAGGGAAAAGGTTATTTCACCGCAGCAATTTGCTGCATCAGATCCTGATACTCTTTACCGTATTGATCGCGGACCGGCTGCGTCGCCTTCACAAAGACATCGCGATCGATCTGCTGGAAGGTCACGCCGCCCGCTTTCATTTTATCCAGCGACTGCTGGTTATATTCAGCCCATAGCTTGCGTTCATCTTCCTGCGCTTCTTTACCCAGCTTGCGCAGCAGGGCCTGATCCTCAGCCGAAAGTTTGTCCCAGCTGCGTTTAGAGAACAGGATCATTTCTGGCTGGATAAAGTGCCCGGTCAGGGTGTAATACTTCGCTACCGGCAGATAGTTATGGGCGACAAAGGTTGGCGGGTTATTTTCTGTGCCGTCTACGACGCCGGTTTGCATCGCGCTGAATACTTCGCTAACGCCCATTGCCACCGGGTTAGCGCCCATCGCCTTCAGCGTCGCCAGCGAAATGGCGCTGTTCTGCACGCGAATTTTCATCCCTTTCAGATCTTCCGGCTTCGTTACCGGATCTTTGGTGATCATGTTGCGTACGCCAGCGTCGGTCCAGCCAAGAAACACCATGCGCGATCGGGGGTTCTGCTCAAACTTTTCCACAATCGCTTTGCCTGGTTCGCCGTCCAACACCTGGTGCATATGATTTTCATCACGGAAAATATAGGGCAGCGTCAATACGCCGGTTTCCGGTGCGATGGTCGAGACCGGTGCCAGCGAGACGCGGATCATATCCACCGCGCCGAGTTGGACCTGCTGCAGCGTTTGCTCTTCATCACCCAGCGTGCCGCCAGCATAGACGCGCATCTCCAGCCGTCCATCGGTTGCCTGCTTCAGCTTTTCCCCCATATGTTCAAGTGCAACAACGGTGGGATAACCGGCAGGCTGGACTTCCGCTACCTTCAGTACCTTTGCCGAGGCGACTGTAGAAGCAAACAGCGCGGTGGATGCCAGCGACAACGCCAGCAACAGTTTTTTCATTTTCATATGATGTTCTCCTGCGCTTAAAGGGAGCCCGGTTTCTGGTCTGAAAGAGGGGAGAGTAAAGGTCAGAGGCCAGCAGGGCTGATTCACTATAGATAAATTGCGCAGGTGAAAAATTGGCGCAGATGAATTGGATGAATTCCATCACAAAATTAAAACGATGTTTTAATAAATTTATACGCAGCGTCACAGTTTAAAAACTAACCGCTTACATCATTCCGCCGCACCGCGCGAGAAACCGCAAAAGCGCGAGAAATGTTTGTAAATAGTAATGAGAACTAGTATCAATTCGCTTTTGTTTTGGTATGATCCGGAACTGTTTGAATGACTCATCTTAAGGTTGGAGAAATAGCGTGGTGACCAGTGAACTGATGCAGACGGATCTCTCTGTCTGGGGCATGTATGAACATGCGGACATCGTAGTAAAAGCGGTAATGATTGGGCTGCTTATGGCGTCCGTTGTCACCTGGACCATCTTCTTCGGCAAATTCACTGAACTGACGTCAGCGCGCCGGCGTCTGAAACAGGAACAGCAGACGCTGGCGGAAGCGCGTTCGCTGCGTCAGGCAGCCGAGCTCAGCGACAGTTTTCATGCACGCAGCCAGAGCGCGCTGCTGCTTCAGGAAGCGCAGAATGAACTGGAGCTTTCAGCAGGTTCAGATGATAACGAAGGCATTAAAGAGCGCACCGGATTCCGCCTGGAACGACGCGTTGCGGCTATCAGCCGTCACGCCGGTCGCGGCAACGGCTTCCTGGCGACTATCGGCTCAGTGGCACCCTTTATCGGCCTGTTCGGCACCGTCTGGGGCATTATGAACAGCTTTATCGGCATCGCTCAGACGCAAACCACCAACCTGGCGGTTGTTGCGCCGGGCATCGCTGAAGCGTTGCTGGCAACGGCTATCGGTCTGATTGCCGCTATCCCCGCAGTGGTCATCTACAATATCTTTGCGCGCATGATCGCCAGCTACAAAGCGGGCCTGGGCGATGTAGCGGCGCAGGTTCTGCTGCTGCAAAGCCGCGATCTTGACCTGGCGCGCAGCAAAAACGACGCGCAGCCGGTACAGAGTGCGCATAAACTGCGGGTAGGTTAAACGTTATGGCGATGCGGTTAAATGACGACTTAGACAGTAACGGCGAAATGCACGAAATCAACGTGACGCCGTTTATCGACGTGATGTTGGTGCTGCTGATTATTTTCATGGTAGCCGCGCCGCTGGCCACGGTAGATGTCCGGGTTAACTTGCCCGCCTCGACCAGTGCGCCGCAGCCGCGTCCCGAAAAGCCGGTTTATCTTTCAATTAAGGCAGATAAACAGATGTATATCGGCAATGAAGCAGTGACCAAAGATAAATTAATTGAGGTGCTAAATGCACAGACCGAAGGCAAAAAAGATACCACTATCTTTTTCCAGGCCGATAAGTCTGTGGATTATGAAACGCTGATGAGCGCCATGGATGCGCTACGCGGCGCAGGCTATCTCAAGATTGGCCTGATGGGCATGGAAACCGCGCAAAAGTAACCGACCGGGGCAGCCTGCCCCGGTAAACACCCTCTGTTTTTTGTCCCGCTTGTTTGTTACGCACATTAGTAGCGCCAGGCTTTCAACCCACTGCAATTTAAACCCGGCTGCACAAACGTTGCTGCAACATAAGACAGGAAAAACCTTCACGGAAAGGCTATGGCTATGGTCATGGAAAGTCTGCGCGCAAACGTGAGTCCATCGGGTTAGGTTGGCGCATAAAAAATGCCGCAGCGTTATCCGCTGCGGCACTCTCGCTACGCTGGAGATAAAACTCCAGAGGACAGGCTAATCAAACCTTAGCCCAGATGTTCACCACCGGTCACGCCATGCACTTCCGCCGTCACATAGCTGGATTCCTGTGAGGCCAGGTAGACATAAACGCCTGCCAGCTCAGCTGGCTGACCAGCTCGCTTCATCGGCGTCTGCTTACCAAACTCCGGCAGTTTCTCCTGCGGCTGGCCACCGGCGATCTGCAATGCGGTCCAGATCGGGCCGGGCGCTACGCTGTTAACGCGAATGCCTTTCTCTGCAACCTGCTTCGCCAGCGCGCGGGTATAGGCAAGGATTGCCGCCTTGGTGGAAGCGTAGTCCAGCAGATGCGGGCTTGGCTGGTAAGCCTGAATTGATGAAGTGGTAATAATTGAGGCGCCTTCCGGCAGTAGCGGAATAGCGGCCTGGGTGATCCAGAACAGAGAGAACACGTTGGTCTCATAGGTTTTACGGAACTGCTCAGTCGTCAGCTCGGCAATCTGTTCAACCGCCACCTGCTTACCCGCTACCAGCGCCAGGATATCCAGCCCGCCGAGTTCTTCATGCGCCTGCGCGACCAGCTGTTTACAAAACGCCTCTTCACTGATATCGCCCGGAATCAGCACAACTTTGCGCCCCGCCTCACGGATATAGTTGGCCACTTCTTCTGCGTCACGCTGTTCAGCGGGCAGGTAGTTAATCGCCACATCCGCACCTTCACGTGCATAGGCAATAGCGGCGGCACGGCCAATACCGGAATCAGCGCCGGTTACCAGCGCCTTACGTCCTTCGAGACGCTGGCTGCCCCGGTAGCTTTGCTCTCCGCAGTCCGGCACCGGCTGCATATCCTGTTGGATGCCTGGCGCGGGTTGACGCTGTTTCGGGTATTCACCGCTGTAATACTGGGTGAGAGGATTCTGCATTTTATTCTGGTCTGCCATGTTTCCTCCTGATGTATTCAAAGAAAATTCACTGTTAAGGCTAGGAGAAACCCACGGGTTGTCGAGTCCTGTAACTGCTCATACCAGTCAAGTCACTGTCAGCACTAGAAAAAAGCGTGAAGAAAAAATGCGAGAAAATATTAATAAATATGAATAATCGCCATCAAAAAGCACCTTTTTCAGCGAAAAATAATCCATATGTTGCTTTGTTAAATAATAGTTACTAAACCGATCGTTTTGTAAACTGAAATGGTGATTATCATCACATCATGCTGGCAGGAATCGGGCTACAAGGGGAAAAAACACAAGGAAGCCAGTATGAACCCCGTTAAAAATTTACAAAACCCGCGCCGCAGCGCCGCTAAAACCATCTTCAGCGTTACCAGCGGCAATTTTCTCGAAATGTATGATTTTATGGTGTTCGGCTATTATGCCAGCGCAATCGCTAAGACCTTCTTTCCAGGCAATAATCCATTCGCCTCGCTAATGTTGACGCTAATGACCTTTGGCGCAGGTTTTCTGATGCGTCCGCTGGGGGCGATTGTGTTGGGCGCATATATCGATCATCACGGAAGGCGTAAAGGTTTGCTGCTTACGCTGGGGCTGATGGCGCTGGGCACGCTTACTATCGCCTGCGTACCGGGCTACGCCACACTCGGCGTCGCCGCGCCGATTCTGATCCTGCTGGGACGTTTATTGCAGGGGTTCTCCGCCGGCGTCGAGCTGGGCGGGGTCTCTGTCTATCTGAGTGAAGTTGCTCCTAAAGGACGCAAGGGTTTTTATGTGAGCTGGCAGTCCGGCAGCCAGCAGATCGCGGTGATCTTTGCCGCGCTGCTTGGCCTGCTGCTTAACCATCTGCTGGCACCGCAGGAGGTCACCGAATGGGGCTGGCGTATCCCGTTTGTGGTGGGCTGTCTGATTGTCCCGTTTCTGTTCTGGATCCGCCGTATGCTGGAAGAAACTGAAGCCTTTAGTCAGCGTAAGCAGCATCCTTCAATGCGCGCGATTATGCGCACGGTTGCCAGTAACTGGGCATTGGTGTTGGCAGGTATGCTCATGGTAGTAACCACTACCGTGATGTTTTACATGATCACCGCTTTCACCCCGACCTTTGGCAAAACCGTGTTGATGATGAGCGATAAACAGAGCTTTCTCGTCACGCTGTGTATCGGTCTCTCTAACCTGGTCTGGCTGCCACTAATGGGGGCGTTATCCGATCGCGTTGGCCGTCGTCCGTTATTAATTACCTTTACCCTGTTAATGATAGCGACCGCCTGGCCTGTGCTGCACTGGCTGGTGGAATCACCCTCTTTTAGCCATTTGCTGGAGGCGGAGCTGTGGCTCTCTTTTCTTTATGCCAGCTATAACGGCGCGATGGTTGTCTACCTGGCCGAAGTCATGCCTGCTGAGGTGCGTGCCAGTGGCTTCTCGCTGGCCTACAGCCTGGCGACTGCGCTGTTTGGCGGCTTTACGCCAGCGATTTCCAGCTATCTTATTCATGTGACCGGTGACAAAGCGATGCCTGGCGTCTGGTTAACCATCGCTGCGGTCTGTGGCTTGCTGGGGACCTTGCTTATCAGGCGATTGCTGAAGCAGTATCAAAGGCGTCAGGGTGGCGTTGTCGCTGCCTCTACGGCAGGGTAATAATAGACTAATCAATAAATTATTTTTACTGTATAACCCGCTCTGGCAAAGCGGGTACCAGAAAACAGAAATTTTAATACCATATATTTGTTGATATTTATTAAGCCGCAGCGCGTGACAGGCCTGGAATTATTTAAGGTCAACCCGCCGATCCCTCTCAGTGATATCTATCCGAAAATGTTTAACAGTGTTATTTTCTTTTCCTGCATGAGAAAAACCGCCTTTTTATAGGCTAACCTGATTAAGCTGGCACTAAAAACAAGCTGTTATAAAGCCTTGTTGCTTGCTGGGGAATAAGCAGGCAGGCCTGAAGTCCGTCAGTGCCAGGGGTTATTTGCTAAATAAACTAAAACATTTTTATATATTTTTCATTTGTCGTTGAACAATATCCGCCGCCGGCAGGATGTTGTTTCCGGCAATCTCTTTTATTCATCAAGAGAGTGATAAGTATTGGGTCTGGTATGCCGATAACTTAGCCAATGCAAACCGTGTAATGCTTGCTGTTGCTTTTTTAATTTCGCGCCTGCTGCAGGCGTTAACTGGCGGATAAGTCTATGTTGATAACGTCTTACGATACGGTAATGGTTATCGTATCGATACTCGTGGCTTTTCTGGCTTCCTATACTGCGCTGGATATGGCGGGCCGGGTAGTAAACAGCACTGGCAGAGCAGCTCAGGCCTGGCTGCTTGGCGGTGGATTTGCCATGGGTATTGGCATCTGGGCGATGCATTTTATCGGTATGCTGGCAATGAAGATGCCGATGATGATGAGCTACGACGGCCCGCTGACGCTGCTGTCGATGATTATTGCTGTCGCCGCCTCGCTGTTTGCATTGTGGATCGTCTGCTATGGTGAACTGCGCTGGCCGCGCTTAAGCTATGGCGCATTGATTCTGGGCAGCGGCGTGGCAGCGATGCATTACACCGGTATGGCCGCGCTGATGCTTGAGCCGGAGATTATCTGGAACTGGGGCTGGGTGCTTGTTTCAGTGGTTATCGCCTTACTGGCATCAGGCACTGCGCTGTGGCTGGCGTTCCGGCTGCGTAAAGGGGCAGGCCGTCTGGCGCTGCTGCGCGCGGGCGCGGCGATAGTCATGGGGTTTGCTATTGCTGGTATGCACTATACCGGCATGGTCGCCGCCAGTTTCCCCACCGAAAGCCATATGATGCACCAGGGCGTTGAAAGCGACTGGCTGGCGATTCTGGTGGCGGTGGTATCACTCTCTGTTCTCGGTATTACGTTATTGGTTTCGATGCTTGATGCGCGCATGCAGGCGCGTACGTCAATGCTCGCCTCATCCCTGGCGGAAGCCAACCGCGAGCTGGCGCAGCTGGCATTACAGGATAATCTGATGCGTCTGCCGAACCGTATTCTGCTGGAGGATCGTCTCGATCAGGCGATCAATAAAGCGACGCGGGAAAATAGCCGTTTTGCGCTGATGTTTATGGATCTTGATGGCTTTAAGGCGGTCAATGACGCGTTTGGTCATCATATCGGTGACAGTCTGCTGGTAGCGGTGACGGAACGTATGACAACCAGTATCAACGGGCACTACACGCTGGCGCGGTTGGGCGGCGATGAATTTGTGCTGCTAATGGAAATCGATGAGCCAAACGAAGCTGCGGTTACCGCAGATGCGCTGGTCAAGTTGATAGGAAAACCTTTTAACATCTCACGCTATGAACTCAATGTTTCGGTCAGTATCGGCATTGCGGTTTATCCGGGAGATGGCGTTGATGAACGCGAACTGATGTTTAACGCCGATGCCGCCATGTATCACACCAAAAATAACGGGCGCAACGGCTATTATTTCTTCCAGCCTTCAATGAACACCATTGCGCAAAATCAGCTTCAGCTGATCAACGATTTGTGGCTGGCGCTGGATAACAGTGAACTGCGACTGTTTTATCAGCCGAAATATACCGCACCAAGCGGCCCGATTGTGGGCTTTGAAGCGCTGCTGCGCTGGCAACATCCGCAGCATGGCCTGCTGTCGCCGGATACTTTCCTGCCGTTGGCGGAAAAGAGCGGCCTGATTATTAGCGTGGGTAACTGGGTGATTAATGAAGCCTGCCGACAGCTACATGAATGGCATAAACAGGGGCATAAAAACTGGTCCGTAGCGGTTAACCTGTCGGCGTTGCAGTTTGAACAGAATGGACTGGTTGATACCGTCATGACGGCGCTGGAAAAACATCATATCCCGCCGCATCTTCTGACGCTGGAGGTCACTGAAACCACCGCGATGCGCAATCCTGATGAGAGCGTGCGCATTCTCACGGCGCTAACCGATCTCGGGGTAAATGCTTCAATCGATGACTTCGGTACCGGCTATTCCAGCCTTCTCTATCTGAAACGTCTGCCTGCCAGCGAACTGAAAATCGATCGGGCCTTTGTAAACGAACTCAGTGAAGACAGCGGAGATGCCACTATTGTCTCTGCGATTGTAGCGCTGGCACAGTCGCTTAACCTCAAAGTGGTGGCGGAAGGAGTAGAGACGCCGGAGCAACAGGCCTTTTTAACCAATCTTGGCTGTAACAGCTTACAAGGCTATCTGTTGGGAAAACCGATCCCTCCTGAGCGTATCCATGAGCTGAAGGAATTTGTCAAAACTCAGGAGAACGAGTCAGCTGAAATTGTCCGGTAGAGAATAAAGGGCGGCTGAGATATCCGTTGTGCCCGGGAAAAACTATAATAGTTGCCCTTTAGCCTTCCGGGAGCTGTAACAGTTTATGGCAAAGTATCTTCAGCTGGTGGAGCAAATCCAGGCGCAAATAGATGCCGAAATCTGGCTGCCGGGCGAAAAGCTCCCTTCGCTGCGCGATCAGGTTAGCCTGAGCGGCATGAGCCTGATGACGGTGATGCATGCTTATCAGGTGCTGGAAAGCCAGGGCAGCATCGTTTCACGACCGCAGTCCGGCTATTATGTTGCGCCGCGCGCTGAATTTCTCAGCCAGCCGGTTAACCATCAAAAGGTGCAACTGGCAGAAGCGGTTGATATAAATTCCTTTATTTTCGATGTGTTACAAGCCTGCCGCGATCCGCTGATTATCCCGTTCGGCTCCGCCTTTCCCGATCCGGAGCTTTTTCCGCAGCGCCAGCTAATGCGTGCCCTGAATCATGTTTCTCATCGCCTGACGCCGGGCGACGCCATTAATAATCTGCCTCCCGGCAACGAAGCGCTGCGTAAAACGCTGGCTCGTCGCTACGCTCAACAGGGGATTGCCGTTTCGCCGGATGAGATTGTGATTACTAACGGAGCAATGGAGTCGCTAAGCCTGAGTTTGCAGGCGGTCACCGCGCCAGGCGACTGGGTAGTGGTAGAAAATCCGACGTTTTACGGCGCGCTGCAGGCTATTGAACGTCTAAAGCTAAAAGCCGTGGCCATCGCCACCGATCCTCAGCACGGCATGGATTTAAACGAGCTTGAGCAGGCGTTAAAACGCTGGCCGATTAAAGCCTGCTGGCTGATGACCAGTCAGCAGAATCCGGTAGGGTTTACCCTGAGCCGGGAGAAAAAAAAGGCGCTGGTTGCGCTGTTGGCAGCACATCAGGTGGCGCTGATCGAGGATGATGTTTACAGCGAGCTTTATTTCGGTGCCGATAAGCCGTTACCGGCTAAAGCGTTTGATCGTCAGGGTAGCGTACTGCACTGCTCATCCTTTTCCAAAAATCTGGTAGCGGGCTTTCGCGTAGGCTGGGTAGCGGCGGGCAAACAGGCGCAGCGTATTCAGCGGCTGCAGCTAATGAGTACGCTTGCCACCAGCGCGCCGATGCAGCTGGCGCTGGCGAACTACCTGAGTACCCGTAGCTATGACAGTCACTTGCGCAAGCTGCGTCAGGTACTGGAGCAGCGCAAAAATCTGGCCCGTCAGTCGCTTAAGCGTCATCTGCCTTATGGCGCTAAAATCAATGATTCACGCGGTGGCTACTTTTTATGGATTGAACTGCCCGGACAGGTGAACGCGACACAACTCTACTATCGCGCGCTGGAACATAACATCAGCATCGCTCCCGGCAGCATGTTTTCCTCAGGACAGCAGTACGCGAACTACTTTCGCTTTAATACTTCCTGGCCGTGGGATAGCGCACAGGAAGCGGCTGTGGCCATTCTGGGAGGGTTGATTGCTGCCATGATGTAACAAGTGTTCGCTAAAAGCTGTAACAGTGGCCTGGCATACTTTAACGCGGCCATGAAAATGCGTAAAAAAATGAACGCACACCGGGCTGGTGGGGTAATTTGACTTAAGTATTGAAATTTAAAGAATTTTATTGTGAATTGGTCGTTATTCCTATTGCAAAGTTATTAACTTTTGCCACAATCAATTAACATTATGACCAATCCGGAGGCGTAGTATGTTTCCCTCATCGTGCAGTCTTATGACAATGATGTCATTTGCGGCAGGCACACCTTTTGCGGGGACGTCCAATAACCCGCAGCATCTGATGCTGGCTATGCCTTCAAACGGTATTCCAAATAACCCGTTGCCGTTGATTATCTACCCGCGCGTGGTGCCAAATGATGTTGAGGACATTGCGGCCTGGTTCGAACAGCGGTTTACGGAACACCACTGGCCGCCACGCTGGCGCGCCGATATTTTTCCCTGGACGCATTATCACTCTAACTGTCATGAGCTGCTGGGCGTCAGCGCGGGCTGGGCTGAAGTGTTGTTTGGCGGCGAAAGCGGCCGCATGGTAACGCTGCGCATGGGCGATGCGGTACTTATTCCGGCAGGTGTAGGGCATCAGCAGATTGCGGCCAGCGAAGATTTCTTTACCGTTGGCGCTTATCCGGCAGGCATGGAACCCGATACGTTGCGTGACGATAGAAGCATCCTGGAGAACTCCCTGAGCACTATTAAACGGGTGCCTTTACCGCAGTTCGATCCGCTAACCGGCGGCGAAGGTGCGGTAACCGATTTTTGGCATCCCGTTGCGCAGCAACAGGCTCAGCATAATTAAACCAGAGACGGGGCGGCGACAGGCTGCCCGCTCAGGTTAAATTCATCGCTTTTGACACGCCTGTTTTATCGAAAGAATTAAAGAGATCTCTGCACGCAATTAACCGGCTAAACCAGATAATTCCTTTTAGCGACTTCATTAATATCAACCACGCTTTTTATACCCAGCTTGCGCAATATTTTAATTTTATAGGTGCTGATGGTTTTATTACTGAGTGAAAGCTGTAAGGCTATTTCTTTATTAGAATATCCGGCCGCCAGCTTTCTGAGCACCGTTAGCTCGCGGCAGGAAAGCGACATTAATTTTTCACTTTCCGAATGCACCGCTTTTACCTCTGTATCTTGCGAGCAAGGATAGAATTTAATACCTTTATCAATACTGCGAATCGCCTGTAACAGCTGGGTAATATCATGACTTTTACACAGATAGCCATCAACGCCCAGCAGCAGGCAGCGCTGCATATGAAACTCGCTTTCTGAGGCGGTTAATACGATAATTTTTTGCCGTGCGTTGATGCGCTTCAAACTTTCAATGACTTGCATGCCATCTCTGCCCGGGATATTGAGATCCATAATCACCAGATCGGGACGATGCAGGCCAACATCCGCAATCACCGAAATGCCATCCTGTGCGATACCGGCAATGGTATAGCCATTAGCGCGTAAATACGCCTTAATACCTGAACAGATAAAAGGATGGTCATCAACAATAAATACTGTGTTAATCATAATTAATCCTGAGTGACATTATAAAATCCATAAATAATAATATTTATCCATTTGTATCCCTGGCGTAGTCAGTGAAGCAGTATAACTTTCCACCTAATCTATCAATGTGAGAATTGTCTCTAATTAAGCGGCATTACTGATACGCAACGCGCTGCTATTCTCCGATTTGAATGCAAAACCGATAGGTTTAATTTCTGGCTGGGTATGTTTCCTCATGCTTTGTTAAATCCTGGCCCTCATCAAAAAATAAAAATATGGGAAGGGGTTATTTCCTGGTAAAAATTGATTGAAAACAAAATTCAGGGAAAATAAGTTATTGAATAAAGCTTCTCTGTAAAAACTATTATTAACGACAGCAGGTTTAACCAAAGTTGTATGAAGTAAATATTAATTTCGTTTTCTTTAAATGAAACAGACGGGCCAGGACAGACGCATAGCAGAAAACAAGCGCCTTTTACGCTTAAAGCGGAACCGCATCAGAGGAATGATAACAGAACTGTACTTAAGTCAGGTGAGTCCGCTGTGTAAACGTTTACGCTGTGTTTTGGTGACCGAGAGCCGTTTAGCGTAACAATGATTTTGTGCGCGTCAGGGAAGGATAAGCCGCAGAATCAAGCTTTCTGGCAGCGTAGTGATAAATTAAATCCTTTACTCTTAGCGGCATGAAGCGCTTTTCCCAACGCATAGCAAACTTAAACGCAAATCAACCTGTTTAAGCTATACCAGATACGTCACAATTCCATTACTCTCAGGCTAATGTTTTGACGTCAACCTTAATTGATGCTTCAGCCTGCCAGGCGGAAACTTCCAGCTGTCGATTTTAATTAAATCACTATCAAGCCAGGAGGTTAGCCATGTTGTCTGAAGCATCGGCAGGCCGCGTCTGGGATACGCGTCGTACAGAGAAACAGCGACGCATCGCGTCTCTCTCTATCCCAGGTAAAGTTCTGCCCACTCATGATTTACCCACCGTTCTGGAAAAACTGATTGCCCCCGGCGACCGCGTGGTGCTGGAAGGGAATAACCAGAAACAGGCCGATTTTTTGTCCCGTATGCTGGCAGAGGTTAATCCGCAAAAGGTACACGATCTGCATATGATTATGCCGAGCGTCAGCCGCAGCGAGCATCTTGATATTTTTGAAAAGGGCATTGCCCGTAAGCTCGATTTCTCTTTCTCTGGCACGCAAAGCCTGCGCATTTCGCAGCTGCTGGAAGATGGTCAACTGGAAATCGGTGCTATCCACACTTACATCGAACTCTATGCCCGTCTGTATGTTGATCTGGTGCCGAACATAGCGCTGGTGGCGGGCTTCAAGGCTGACCGCCAGGGTAACCTTTATACCGGTCCCAGCACGGAAGATACGCCCGCGCTGGTCGAGGCCGCCGCTTTCCGTAACGGTATCGTTATCGCTCAGGTTAACGAGCTGGTGGATGACGTTAGCGATCTGCCGCGCGTCGATATTCCCGGCTCGTGGATCGATTACGTGGTGGTAGCCGATCAGCCTTTCTTTATTGAACCGCTGTTTACCCGCGATCCGCGCCTGATCAAACAGGAACATATCCTGATGGCAATGATGGCGATCAAAGGCATCTACGCTGAACATCAGGTGGAGTCGCTAAACCACGGTATTGGTTTCAATACCGCCGCTATCGAGCTGCTGTTGCCGACCTACGGCGAACAGTTAGGGCTGAGAGGCAAAATTTGTAAACACTGGACGCTGAACCCGCATCCGACATTGATTCCGGCTATTGAAAGCGGCTGGGTAGAAAGCATTCACAGCTTCGGTAGCGAACTGGGCATGGAAAATTACATTGCCGCGCGTCCCGACATCTTCTTTACCGGCTCGGACGGTTCGATGCGATCCAACCGCGCCATGTGTCAGCTGGCCGGTCAGTACGCGGTGGATATGTTTATTGGCTCAACGCTACAGGTGGACGGCTACGCCAACTCCTCAACCGTGACCCGTGGCCGTCTTTCCGGCTTCGGCGGCGCGCCGAACATGGGTCACGATCCCCATGGCCGTCGCCACGCCACACCGGCCTGGCTGGCAATGATCGACAAGCCCGATCCCATGGTGCGCGGCCGCAAACTGGTGGTGCAGATGGTGGAAACCTTCCAGGCAGGCGGCAAGCCTACTTTCGTCGAGAAGCTGGATGCCGTTGACGTGGCGAAAGCCTCCTCAATGCCACTGGCACCGGTAATGATTTACGGCGAAGACGTGACTCATGTTCTCACCGAAGAAGGTATCGCTTACCTCTACCGCGCCGAGTCGATGGAAGAACGTCGGGCGATGGTAGCTGCGGTAGCCGGGATTACCGATATCGGCCTGGGCGTCGATGCTCAACGCGTAGCGAAGCTGCGTCAGGAAGGCAAAATTGCCTGGCCGGAAGATTTAGGGATTCGACGTAGCGAAGCCAACCGTTCTCTGCTGGCCGCAGGTAGCGTAGCGGATCTGGTGGAATGGTCCGGCGGTCTCTATAACCCACCGGCTAAATTCCGGAGCTGGTAATGGCTACCCAACCGCAACTCTCACCGCAGCGTGCCGAAACGCTGGCTTTACGGCTGGCGGAACAGGCCAGGGTCGCTCTGATCGCCGAGGCGCGTTTAACGCCGAAGCCGGGGCTGGTTGACGGGCGCGGCAGCGGGGCGCATCAGGATTTAAATCTGGCGCTGATGGAGCGATCCGCCTGCGCGCTGAAGCCAACCTTTTATGCGCTGGCGCTGCACAGCTGGCTGCGTCCAGCGGATGTTGCGTTGCGTCAGCAGGTTGGCGAACTGGGCCGCGTTGGCGAAGCGCAAATGATGGCCGCTACGCGGGGCGTCAATACCCATCGTGGCGCGATCTGGGCGCTGGGACTGTTGGTCAGCGGCGCGGCGATGCTGGATGGCAAAGCGGAGGCCACAGCCATTTGTCAGGCCGCCGCCGTGCTGGCGCGCCTGCCTGACGATCGCGCGCCGCGCACCTTCAGCAAAGGGTTGCGGGCAACGCAGCGTTATCGGGTTCCCGGTGCGCGTGAAGAGGCGCAGCAGGCTTTTCCGCATATTTCCCGGCTCGCGCTACCTCAGCTCCGTCGCAGCCGTGCGGCTGGCGCAGCGGAAGCGGAGGCGCGCATTGACGCTCTGATGGCGATCATGACCTCGCTAAGCGATACCTGCGTGCTGTCACGCGCCGGTCTGACCGGCCTGCAGGCGATGCAGCAGGGCGCACAGCAGGTGCTGGACGCTGGCGGCTGTGCAACCCTCGCCGGACGCCAGGCGCTGGCGCGTCTCGATGCCGCTATGCTGCAGCTCAATGCTTCGCCAGGCGGAGCAGCCGATCTGCTGGCGGCCACGCTGTTTCTCGATGGTATTTGCTTACCTACAGATTGAGGATGTTATGGAACAAATCACACTTTCTTATCCCGCCACTCGCACGCTGTATGGACGTGCGCTGGCTGGTGTTGTGGGCTCCGGTGATATGGAAGCCCTGTTTGTCGCCGATCAAGGCGAAAGACTGGAAGTCAGCATCACCACTTCCATCGTCAATTTTGAAGCACGCTGGCGGGCGCTGTTTGACCGTCTCAGCACGCTTACCGAACTACCGGCAGGTCAACTGACGATTCATGATTTTGGCGCTACGCCAGGCGTCGCGCGTATTCGTATCGAACAGGTATTTGAGGAGGCGGCCAATGCGTAACGACAGCAGTTTTATTGAGCTGCGGGCGCGTGAGCGCGCACGTCTGTTGCTGGATGAAGGGTCTTACCGCGAACTGCTTGATCCGTTCGACGGCGTGATGTCGCCGTGGCTGCCGATGCAGGGCATTGTGCCACAGGCCGATGACGGCATGGTGGTGGCCAAAGGCACCATAGAGGGCAAGCCCACGGTGGTGATCGCCATCGAAGGTACCTTCCAGGGCGGCAGTATGGGGGAAGTCTCCGGCGCGAAAATGGCAGCGGCGTTAGAGCTGGCGGCGGAAGATCATCGCCGTGGCGTGCCGACGCAGGCGGTACTTTGCCTGGAAACGGGCGGCGTACGTTTGCAGGAAGCTAACCTGGGGCTGGCAGCGATCGCCGATATTCACGCGGCAATCGTTGATTTACGCCGCTATACCCCGGTGGTTGGCGTTATTGCCGGCACCGTTGGCTGCTTTGGCGGGATGTCGATTGCCGCTGGCCTGTGCAGCTCGCTGATTGTTACCCGTGAAGCGCGCCTGGGGCTGAACGGCCCGCAGGTTATCGAACAGGAAGCGGGTATTGATGAATATGACTCGCGCGATCGTCCATTTATCTGGCGCATGACCGGCGGCGAAGCACGCTATCGCAGCGGGCTGGCTGACGTACTGGTCAATGATGGCGTACACGCGGTGAAAGATGCGGTGACTAAAGCACTGGCGCGTGGCGTTCCGGCGCGGCACCGCACCGATAACTATCAGGCCATGCTGGCACGTCTGAACAAGGTGGATACCACTCAGCAGCCGGAAAGCGAACAAATTCAACAATTTTTTGCGGGGGATGCGTTATGAAAACCAACAGTCGTGGCGAGATTTGGCTAACGCTGCTGAGTCAGGACGCGCCGCGTTTAGGCGGTCTCTGTCCGTCGGTCCAGGCGGCGGATGCCGAACTGGACGGTGAAAGCGTGCGTTATATCGCCGTAGTACCAGACGAAAACAACCATTTCCCGCGTGCTGCGGGCGGGGAAGTCGGCCTGCTTGAAGGCTGGACGCTGGCGAAGGTGGTGCAGGAAACCATCGCTGCCGATGAGCAGTCGGAGCATAAACGCCCTATCGTGGCAGTGATTGATGTGCCGAGCCAGGCCTATGGGCGTCGTGAAGAAGCCTTTGGCATCCATCAGGCGCTGGCAGCTTCGGCGGCGGCCTGGGCGCAGGCGCGTCTGGCGGGCCATCCGGTTATCGGTCTGATCGTCGGCAAAGCGATGTCCGGCGCGTTTCTGGCGCACGGCTATCAGGCAAACCGGCTGATCGCCTTCAACGATCCTGGCGTCATGATCCATGCAATGGGACAGGCATCAGCGGCGCGTATCACCCTGCGTAGCGTAGAAGCGCTGATCGAGCTGGCCTCTACCGTGCCGCCGATGGCCTACGACGTTAAAAACTTCCAGACGCTGGGCATTCTCGATGAGATGCTGAACATCGCTAAACCCGATGCCCCGGGCGAGCAGGAAAAACAGCAGGTGACCGAGTCGCTGATTCGCGCCATCAAAGATGCGCGTGCGGGCGATCGCACCCTGAAGCATCGTCTACGTGGCGATAACCGCCGCAGCTCTGCGCTGGTGCGCGAATGTATGCGCGCGCACTGGTAATCATGTTAAGACAAACCTGCCAGGTCGATAGTGATGGGCACCTGTTGCCCATCCACATAATGAGTAGCCTGTAAAAATAATAAACCATCGCACCTGTGCTAATTACAACTCCTTGTTATACAGGTGAAATATGACATATATCATTCTCCACGCACTTGCTCCTATATTCATCATTATGCTGTTAGGCTTTATGGCCGGTAAGGCAAAAATGGTGGATAACAAGAACGTTGCTTTACTGAATATCTTTGTGATGGATTTTGCGCTGCCGGCGGCGCTGTTTAGCGCCACCGTGCAGACGCCCTGGAGCGGCATTGTTGAACAGATGCCGTTGGTGGTGGTGTTGACGCTGGCAATGTGGATCACCTACGCCGCTATCTACTTTATTTGCATTAAGTGGTTCCATAAGTCGCCGCAGGACGCCGCCGTGCTGACGCTGACGGTTGCACTGCCGAACTATGCCGCGCTGGGTCTGCCGATTCTGGGCAGCGTCCTGGGCGAGTCAGGCAGCACTTCGCTTTCGGTTGCGGTCTCTATCGCCTGCGGCTCGGTGCTGATGACGCCTTTCTGTCTGCTGATTCTGGAACGTGAAAAAGCGCGTACGGCAGGTACGGTGCAGGGCTCGTCGCTGACCATGCTGCCGGTTTTGATGTGGCGCTCGGTGAAAAAGCCGATCGTCTGGGGGCCGCTGCTGGGCGTGGTGCTGTCGGCGCTGGGTATTCATATGCCTGATTTGGTGCTGACGGCGATTAAACCGCTGGGCCTGGCCGCTACTGCCGCCGCGCTGTTCCTGACCGGTCTGATCCTGTCGGCGCGTCAGCTGAAGCTGAATGGTGCGGTTGCGCTCTCCAGCGTCACTAAACTGCTGATCCAGCCGCTGATCGCCTGGGCGCTGGTACTGATGATGGGCCTGCACGGTTCACTGGCGATTACGGCAATTCTGATGATCGCGCTCTCTGCCGGCTTTTTCGGCGTGGTGTTTGGCAACCGGTTTGGCGTGCAGTCTCCCGATGCGGAAGCCGCCTTGCTGATTAGCTCAGTGCTCTGTATCGTCACGCTGCCGTTATTTATCTCTTTAACCGCAGGAATGTAATTGATGTTACCGCGCCCCCACGACCTTATCTGGCTTAACGATCCGCAGGCGCTGACAGGCGAACTGCCTGAGTGGGTCGCACAGCAGTGGCAGCCTGCGCTGCCGCTGGTGGTGCGCCGCGACTGGCACCCGGATGGGCTTATCGCCGTGGGGATCCGTGGCATGGGGCGTGAACGGCGTGCCGCCGCCTGGCTTGCTGCCGGGGCCATTGCGCGCCGCGTGACGCCGGAATCGCTGGTGGATCTCCCGCAGCTGCTGCGTTCCCCTTTTGTTTCGCAGCCTCCGGTGCAGGCAACGATCCTGCTGGCGCAGCAGTCATGGCCATGGCAGTGGGGCGTGACCGGCAGTTGCGGTTATGCGCTGGCGACCGATGTGCCGGTATTGCACAGCGGCAGCGATCTCGATCTGCTGATCCGCGCACCGCAGCCGCTGCCGCCAACCGCGTTTCAGCGCTGGCAGCAGCAGGTGACGCGCCTGCTGTGCCGGGCAGATACCCAGGTGGAAACGCCCAACGGCGCTTTTGCCCTTAATGAGTGGCTGCGCGACGGAAGGGCGCTGCTAAAAACCAACCGGGGGCCGCGGCTGGTTAGCGATCCCTGGCAGGCAAAAATGGAGGATCCGGACTGATGAAAATTTTGTTTATGTTTCCCGGGCAGGGGCCGCAGCGGGTGGGCATGCTTCAGGGGTTGCCGGATGGCGAGCGCCTGTTGCAGGAAGCCAGCGTGGCGCTAAACGAAGATGCCTCTCAACTGGACAGTGAGCAGGCGCTACGTCATACCCGCGCCGTTCAGCTTTGCCTGCTGATTGCCGGGGTCGCCTGGGCGCGTGAACTGGCGCGCCAGGGTCTGGAGCCAGATATGGTTAGCGGTCTGTCCATTGGCGCTTTTCCGGCGGCGGTGGTAGCCGGGGCGCTCGACTTTGACGATGCGCTGCGGCTGGTGGCGCTGCGCGGTGAACTGATGGAACAGGCTTATCCGTCCGGCTATGGCCTGACGGCGATTACCGGCCTGCGCCAGCGCGAGATTGAACCGTTGCTGGGTGATTGCTACCTGGCGAACATTAATGCGGCTCAGCAAATGGTGATTGCTGGCAGCGAAGCGGCGATGCAGAAGGTGGCGCAACAGGCGGTGGCGCACGGCGCGCAGAAAGTGCACCGACTGGCGGTGAGCGTGCCCTCGCACTGCGCATTGCTGGACGAACCGGCGCGGCAGCTGGCGCAGGCCTTTACGCAGGTTACCCTGACGCGTCCGCGCTGTGCTTATCTCAGCGGCAGCAGCGCGCGTTTGCTGTGGCAGCCGCCACAGATCGCTGACGATTTGGCAATGAATATGGCGCGCACCGTGCGCTGGCATGAGGCAATGGAAGCGGCCAACGAACGCGACGTGGGACTGGCGATCGAAATGCCACCCGGTGCGGTGTTGACCGGACTGGCGCGTGAACCGCTGGCGCGCGGTGATGCGCTGTCGCTGGAGCAGGCGGGCGTCGCACTGGTGCTCAGGCTGGCGGCTCAGGCACGCGCTCAGCGTTAGCCAGCACCTCGCGGGCGTACATTCGCCCCTCGGCCACCAGCGCCAGCAGATTGGGATCGTGTTCGCGATTACGATCGAACACGATAGCGATCAACTGGCGCATCTGGTACGGCTCCGCCAGCGGCAGCAGCTGTACGCTGTTTTCATACACCCGCCGCATTCTGCCCGGCACCAGCGCAAAGCCAACGCCTGCCTGCACCAGACTCAACATGGAAAAAATATCGTTTACCCGCATCACAATATTGGCATCAAAACCTGCCACGCCGAACGCCTCCTGGAAGCCGTGAAAAGTGGCAAATCCCTCGGCCAGTGAAACAAACTTTTCCTGACGGTAATTCCGTAAGTCAGCACTGCCCCCTTCATTCAGCCTGGCCTCGGCAGGGGCGGCGAGATAAATATTATCCTCAAACAGCGGCAGCACCTCATGTCGCCGGGTGTCGATCTGGCTGTCATTTACCGACAGTAAAATCGCATCCAGCTCGCCCAGCTGAAGTTTTTCCAGCAGCAGCTGGTTAGAACCCATCGTCAGATCCAGTTCCAGATCGGGACGGCGCAGTTTCATGCCCATAATCAGGCGCGGCACGGTTTCCAGCGTCAGCGAATAGAGGGTGCCGATGCGCATCCGTTTCTGACCCAGTCCGGCCTTCTGCCGCGCGTCGATAATCCCTTTCTCCATGATATCCACCGCCCCCTGCGCATATTCAAGCAGGGTATGGGCGGCGGCCAGCGGCTTCAGGCTGCGGCCCTGATGGATAAACAGCGGACAACGTACATTCTCTTCCAGCGTATGCAGCGCGCGGTGCACGCTAACGTTACTTAAATCCAGCTGTTCGGCGGTACGGGCAATATTGCCGCTGGCCATAAAGGCGATAAAGATTTCCAGTTTGCGAAAGCTAATATCAGCATCAATTTTCATGCGGAGCCTTGTCTGGTCAATAAATTAGTGAAAACCGGAACAGCATAACGTGTTTAACAAGGCGGAATTTTGATTTCCTCAGTGAATGGTTATAGACGACAGACGGCGAAAAAGCCCGAACCGGCGAACGGGTCGGGCGGAGAGGCAGAAAGCCGTTACCAGCCGGAGGGCAGCAGATTAAACAGCGAGGCGATGGCATAGATCGCACTGGCGAGATAGAGCAGCACGATGACGCTTTTGATGATCGGATGGGTCAGCCATGCGCGGCATTGCCAGCTCGGCTGCATATCGCCCTGTTTTCGGGCATTTTGTAAAATCAGCATCGGCATAATCGACAGCACCACGCCGCTAAATACGCCAGCGATATAGAGCGCGTTGACAAAGGATACCAGCCCGCTATAGGCCAGCAGAAACGGCGGAAGCACCACCAGCAGCATCGCCATCAGCCGCTGACGCGCCGCGCTATCCACCTGCCAGTTAAAACGATCGCCGATATTGGTCAGTAAACTGCCGCCCAGCCCCCAGTAAGAAGTAAGCATGGCGAACAGGGCAAAAATATTAGCGGAGAAAAAGGCCCAGTTACCCAGTGCTTCGCCCCAGCTGAGCGTCGCGACCTCAGAGACATTCGCCAGGCCGTTAAGGGCAATAACCGACAGCGGCACCAGCGCCAGCAGAACAAAGGTTATGGCCATGCCGGTAACGATCGCTTTCGGTAGCTGTTCCGGCTTATTACTGAAGCCCCGCGCCATCTCCGGCACGATGTACTGCGCAGAGAAGCAGAAAACCACCACGTTAAATACCGGGATCATATAAAGCCAGTTGCCTTCCAGCAGATGCGCCAGTTGGGTGACCGGCTGCAGAAAGGTGGCACCAACCAGCAACAGCAGCATCAGCACCATACAGATACAGATCACTTTTTCGCTGCGGCCGATCGCCTTCAGGCCGAGCCAGAGCACGCCCGCTGCGGGCAGGAAAAAGAGCAGGCTGCCCAGCGAAGGCGGCAATCCCAGCAGCGACTGCAGCAGCCGGCCGCTGCCGCTCATATAGGCGGTTAGCGCGCCCAGCGAGTTAACACATACGGAAGCGAACATCAGCCAGCTGCCGGGGCGACCCACATAGCGGCGAGCCAGGCCGCTCAGTTGCAGGTGCGCGCGGGTGCGCAGCGTGGCTTCCGCCACGTAAAGCATCGTTACGGTGGTAAACAGACCCACCACCACCAGCCAGAACAGCAGCGGCATAAAGCCCGCCTTGCGGGCGGCGTAGGCGATAGAAAGCACGCCCGCGCCGATATTGGTGCCGACAATCATCGCCACGCCTTCCACAAAGCTTAGCGGTTTGGCCTTTACGCCTGTAGCGCGCGCGGTGGCCGTTTTGGCGGATGCGGGCCAGGATGTTTCGTATGACATGGGAACTCCTTAGTGCGCTCAGGCGCCTGGTGAAGAGATGTCCATACAGAGATATTTGCTTTCCAGATATTCATCGATCCCCGCCTGCGAGCCTTCGCGACCCAGGCCGGAGTGTTTGATACCGCCGAAAGGGGCGATTTCATTGGAGATCTGCCCGGTATTCACGCCGACCATGCCATACTCCAGCGCCTCGCTGACGCGCCACTGGCGGGAGGCATTTTGCGTAAAGAGATAGGCGGCCAGACCGAATTCAGTGTCGTTCGCCATGGCGATCGCTTCTGCTTCACTCTCGAAGCGGAACAGCGCTGCCAGCGGGCCAAAGGTCTCTTCACGCGCCACGCGCATCTGCTGCGTAACATGGGTTAACAGCGTGGGCTGAAAGAAGCTGCCGCCGCGCGCGTCGCGACCGCCGCCGAGCCGCAGCGTGGCGCCTTTGGAACAGGCATCGTCAATGTGGCTCTGCACTTTGGCAACGGCGGTATCGTCAATCAGCGGCCCCTGCGTTACGCCGGGCTGGCGACCATCGCCCACCTGCAGTTCACCGATCGCCTGCGCCAGCCGTTCGCTTAATGCCTGATAGATCCCGCTCTGCACGTAAATACGATTGGCGCAGACGCAGGTCTGGCCGCTATTGCGGAATTTACTGAGCATAATGCCCTGTACCGCCTGCTCCAGATCCGCATCGTCAAACACCAGCACCGGCGCGTTGCCACCCAGCTCCAGCGAGAGCTTTTTCACCGTCGGCGCGCACTGTGCCATCAACAGGCGGCCCACCTCCGTCGAGCCGGTAAAGCTCAGCTTGCGTACGCTGTCGCTGGCGCAGAGCGCCTGGCCAACGTTCACCGCGTCGCCACAGAGGATCAGCAGCAGATCCGCAGGCAATCCCGCTTCAGCCGCCAGCGTCGCCAGCGCAAATGTGGTCAGCGGCGTCTGTTCGGCGGGCTTAACCAGCATGGAACAGCCAGCGGCCAGCGCGGGCGCAACTTTGCGGGTGATCATCGCGGCGGGAAAATTCCACGGCGTAATAGCGGCGCAAACGCCCACCGGCTGTTTCAGCACCAGCAGACGCTGTTGCGGCAGTGGAGAGGGCAGAATGGCACCATCGGTGCGCCGCGCCTGTTCAGCAAACCAGCGAATAAAGGAAGCGGCGTAGCCAATCTCGCCTCGCGCCTCCGCCAACGGTTTGCCCTGTTCGGCGGTCAACAGCTGCGCCAGCGGTTCCTGCTGCTGCTGTATTCGTTGATACCAGCCCATCAACAGGTCGGCGCGGGCGGTTGCCGTTTGTTGCTGCCACCGGCGCTGCGCCCCGACAGAGCGGGCAATCGCCGCGTTAACCGCTGTCGCGTCGTGGGTTTTAACCCAGGCCAGCGGCTCACGCGTTGCCGCATCGGTTACCGCCAGCCAGTTGCTGCTTTGCGGCGTCAGGCTAACGTCAGGATGATCGAGCAGTGCTTTTAGCGGGGCGTTAATCATGCCTGCGCCTCCAGCGCCTGACGCAGCAGCGTCAGCGCACGACGGAAAGTGGTTTCCTCAATGGTTAGCGGATAAAGAAAACGGATGACATTGCCATGCTGACCGCAGGTCAGCAGCAGCAGCCCCTGCGCCATCGCGTGCTGCTGCACCGAACGCGCCAGTTCGGCATTCGGCTGGCCGTTGGCATCGGCAAACTCAACGGCGACCATGGAACCACGCGCGCGGATTTGCGCTATCGCGGGCAGGGCGCGCTGGGCCTGTTGCAACACCTCTACCAGTTCAGCGCCCAGCTGCGTGGCACGCTGGCACAGCTGCTCTTCATCAATCACGTCGAGAACCACATGCGCCGCCGCGATGGCCAGCGGGTTACCGGCGTAAGTGCCGCCAAGGCCGCCCGGCGCTGGCGCATCCATGATTTCGGCACGGCCGGAAACCGCCGATAGCGGCAAACCGCCCGCCAGGCTTTTCGCCATGGTAATCAGATCCGCTTTGACCCCGTAGTGTTCCATGGCGAACAGCTTGCCGGTGCGGGCAAAGCCGCTTTGCACTTCATCGGCAATCAACAAAATACCGTGTCGATCGCAGCACTCGCGCAGGCGCTGGAAAAAATCGGCAGGGGCGATATGGAAACCACCTTCGCCCTGAACCGGCTCCAGCACAATGGCGGCAACATCCTGTGGCGCGATATCCTGGCTGAAAATCGCGTCCAGGCTGGCCATCGCATCGTCAACGCTGATGCCACGCAGTTCCACAGGATAGCGTGCATGGAATACCGCGGCAGGCATCGGCCCAAAATCCCGCTTATACGGCGCCACTTTGCCGGTCATCGCCATGGTCATAAAGGTGCGGCCGTGAAACGCGCCGCCAAAAGTAATAATGCCGTGGCGGCCGGTGCTGGCGCGGGCGATTTTCACTGCGTTTTCTACCGCTTCCGCGCCGGTGGTAAAGAAAGCGGTTTTTGCCGGGCCGTTAACCGGCACCCGCTGGTTCAGGCGTTCCGCCAGCGCCACATAGCTCTCATAAGGAACAATCTGGTAAGCGGTATGAGTAAAATGCGCCAGTTGCTCTGTGACTGCAGCAATCACTTTCGGATGGCGATGACCGGTATTCAGTACCGCAATCCCGGCGGCGAAATCGATATATTCGTTTCCTTCCACATCCCACAGCGTGGCGTTTTCCGCCCGCGCGGCAAACCATGAGCACATAACGCCGACGCCGCGTGGGGTAGCCTGCTGTTTGCGCTCGTTCAGTGCCGCATTCTTTATGTCCATAGCGTTACCTCATTGTTATCGTTTGTTTACAAAAGGGGCCTAATCACGTTTATTTAGCGGGGAGCCACTGTCGGTGACGAGAGCCATTTGAGAACAACAGGAGGGAGCCAATTGCACAGCCTGTATGGAGATCACCTTTTGCAGCGTCTGCAGCAGGAGACCGAAGGCGCGTTGCATCAGCGTCTGTTCCGCTGTTTGCGTAGCGCGATCGTTGAAGGCGTATTGCCGCCGCACAGCCGCCTGCCTGCTTCTCGCGATCTGGCGCGTGAGCTGGCGGTATCGCGTAATACGGTGCTTAACGCTTATGAACATTTGCTGGCTGAAGGGTATGTGCAGGCGCGTACCGGCAGTGGCACCTGGGTTGCCGGTACGCTGCCGGACAGCTGCCTGAATGCGGGCGGTAAGCCGCTCCCGGCCCCGGAAGTGCCGTTTTCACCGGTTAAGCTTTCCGCACGTGGTACGGCGTTGTTGGGCTATGCCAGCGCATCGCCGCATCAGTGGGGCGCTTTTGTGCCTGGCGTCCCGGACGTGACCGCATTTCCACATGCGCAGTTCAGCCGCATTCAGGCGCGCCTGAACCGTCAGCCAGAAGTCAATCGCCTGACCTACAGCAGCGCCGGGGGCTGCGAGGCGTTACGCGCCGCGCTGGCGGACTACCTGCGTGTGGCGAGATCGGTGCGTTGCGAGGCCGATCAGATCCTGATCACCGAAGGGATCCATCAGGCGGTGGATCTGGTGTCGCGGTTGCTGTGCGACAATGGCGATCGGGTGTGGATCGAGGAACCCGGCTATTGGGGAACACGCAATCTGCTGCGTATTAACGGACTCAAGCCGGTGCCGATGCGGGTGGATGAAGAGGGCATCGTGCCGGTTAACGATCGGCTGGCGCCACGGCTGGTATTTGTTACGCCTTCGCATCAATATCCGCTGGGCGCGCATCTGAGCCTGGCGCGCCGTCGCCAACTGCTGGCGCTGGCGCGCCAGCACGGCAGCTGGATTGTGGAAGATGATTACGACAGTGAGTTTCGCTTCTCCGGTCAGCCTTTTCCGGCGCTGCAGGGGCTGGAGCCAGACGCGCCGGTGATTTACATGGGCACCTTCAGTAAAACGCTCTATCCGGCGCTGCGCATTGGCTATCTGGTGGTGCCAAAGGCGCTGGTTCATCCGCTGCGTATTGCGGCAGCAGAGCTTTATCGCGGCGGTCATCTGCTGATCCAGCGGGCGCTGGCGGAATTTATCCGCGAAGGCCATTACGTTGCGCATATTCGGCGAATGCGCCTGCTGTATGGCAAGCGCCGTGCTTTTCTGATCGGCCTGATCCAGCGCTACCTCGGTGAGAGCTTTATCCGTGAATTCAATCATGACGCCGGGCTGCATTTAGTGCTTAATCTGCCCGAGAGATGCGACGATGTAAGCATTGCCGCCAGCGCGCTCCGGCGCGGAGTGAAGGTGCGGGCGCTGTCGCAATATTATATGCAGGGCCAGACGCGTCGCGGGCTGCTGCTGGGATTTGCCTGTGTAGAAGAGAAGAATATGCTGCCAGCCTTTAACACGCTGCGCCAAATCCTCACCGAGTATGGAATTACCCACACAGGAAATCTGGCTTAATTCTTTTGTTAAGATTATTTCAACAATAAGTAGCTGAAAAATTTATCAACCTTGCCGATATGTATGGCAACAGTTTGCCCGACAGCTTTGTTTCGGGAGAATTGATAAATTTTTCTTTAGCGTAGCGCTGGTCAGCCAGCGACACTACGTTGCCATCGCCAACCCACCCAAATCTCTTATTTGGGCAGCCATCGGGCAACAGGATGAACGAGAATCCAGATACACTTTATCGGCTACTGGTGCAAAGCGTAATCGATTACGCGATCTACATGATCAAACCCGACGGCACCATTGCCAACTGGAACACGGGCGCTAAGCATATCAAAGGCTATTCGCCGGAAGATATCATCGGTAAAAACATCGCCATTTTTTATGATAAAGCTGAACAGTTAAAAGGGGTTCCGGCCAACAATCTGGTTATTGCCGCCAGCCAGGGTCGGCTGGAGACAGAAGGCTGGCGCTATCGCCATGATGGCAGCGCGTTCTGGGCACACGTAGTGATCGACGCCATTTATGCTGACGATCGCACGCTGATGGGATTTGCGGTGATTACCCGCGATTGTACCCAACAGCAGGCGCAGCTTAGCCAGCAGCGCGAGCAGCAGGAAAGATTCCGTCTGCTGGTTGAGGGCGTTACGGATTACGCTATCTATATGCTTGATATTGATGGGGTGGTGGTGAACTGGAACGCTGGCGCTCAGCGTGCCAAAGGCTATACGGCGGATGAGATTGTCGGCAAACACTTCTCCACTTTCTACAGCCTGCAGGAACGCATGGCCTATATTCCGGAAAAAAATCTTCAGACCGCTTTTCGCACCGGCCGTTTTGAAGATGAAGGCTGGCGCTATCGTAAAGATGGCAGCGCTTTTTGGGCACATGTGATTATTGACGCCATCCATGATGATAACGGCAAGCTGATCGGCTATACAAAAATCACCCGCGACTGCACCGAGCAGCGTGAACTACAACGCGAGCGGCGCGCAGAAGAGGAAAAATTCTGGCTGCTGGTGGAGAGCGTCACCGATTACGCCATTTATATGCTGGATCCGGGCGGTCACGTCGTGAACTGGAACACGGGCGCCCAACGTGCCAAAGGCTATACGGCACAGGAGATCCTTGGTCAGCATTTTTCGCTGTTTTACAGTTCGCAGGATCGTCAGAACAAGACGCCGATGACCAACCTGAATATTGCGCGCACCACAGGCCGCTTTGAGGATCAGGGCTGGCGCTATCGTAAAGATGGCAGCGCGTTCTGGGCGCATGTGGTGATCGACGCCATTCACGACGAGAACGGTAAGCTTATAGGCTACGCCAAAATTACCCGCGATATTACTGAGCGGCGTGAATATGAGCAGCAAATCCTGCGCGCCAAAGATCTGGCTGAAGCGCAGAGTGAACGTATGACCGCCATGTCGCGCTTTCTCGATACCATCATCAGCAGCATTCCTTCCTGCGTGCTGGTAGAAGATGCCGTTTCACGTGAGTTCCTGCTGGTGAACCGCAAGGCCGAGCAGCTGTTTGGCGTTGAGAAAAACAGTATGCAAGGGAAAAAGCCGCATGAGTGTCTGCCGCCGGAGCTGAGCGACTACTTTAACGTGCTGGCGGATGCGGCCTTGCGTAGCGAAAGGATCCATCAAAGCGAACGTCAGCTGATTACCGCAAGCGGCGAGCGCATTCTGCATACCCGGGCGGCCACGGTTCGCGGCGGCGATGCGCGTACCCAATATGTGATGCTGATTGTCGATGACGTCACCGATCAGCGCGCCGCCGATGCGCGAATTCATCATATGGCGCATCACGATTATCTGACCAGCCTGCCCAACCGCATTCTGTTTCGTCAGCGGCTAAACGACGCGTTGCGTCAGGGCGAGCGGCAAACGGCGGCGCTCTGTCTTGACCTGGATAACTTCAAAAACGTTAACGATGCGCTGGGGCATCAAATGGGTGACGAGCTGCTGCGCGTGATCGCCAAGCGCCTGCGTGCCGTGCTGAATGAGCAGGATACGCTGGCGCGCATCGGGGGGGATGAGTTTGCCATTGTGCTGCCCGGTCTGAGCAACCAGCAGGAAGCGAGCATGGTGGCGCAGCGATTAATCGAGATAGTGCGTCCGCCAATCAATGTGGACGGACATAATCTGTCGGTGGGGCTGAGCATCGGCATTGCCTTTGCCGATGCCGAGCTGGCTTCACCTGAGCAGCTATTGCGCTGTGCCGATATGGCGCTGTATGAAGCCAAGCGCAACGGGCGTAACCGCTATGAATATTTTACTCAGGAGATGGATGTTCAGGCGCGGGCGCGACGCAGCATGGAAAACGATCTGCGCGAGGCGATCACCGAAAATCAGATGCGGCTCTATTATCAGCCGATCACCAACAGCGAGCAGCATGCGATTATCGGCTACGAGGCGCTGATGCGCTGGCATCATCCCTCAAAAGGGCTGATTATGCCGGCTGAATTTATTCCGCTGGCGGAAGAGACCGGGCTGATCCATAGCCTTGGCGCATGGGCCCTGTATGAAGCGTGCCATGAGGCAAAAAAATGGGCGGGCGGGCAAACGGTATCGGTTAATCTCTCTCCGGTGCAGTTTAAAAACAGCACGCTGATTTCACTGGTCGAAGGCGCGCTGCGTGAGTCAGGACTGGAGCCGTGGCGGCTGGAGGTGGAGATCACCGAGTCGGTACTACTGAATGATACGCTGGGCAATATTCGCACTTTGCAAAACCTGAAGGCGCTGGGCGTGCTGATTGCGCTGGACGATTTCGGGACTGGCTACTCTTCGTTAAGCTACCTGCGCTCGTTCCCGTTTGATAAAATCAAAATCGACCGTTCGTTTATCAATGATATGAGCGACAGCCGTGAAGCGTTAGCGATTATCCGTGCGATTACCGGCATGAGCCGCAGCCTGGATATTCAGATCACTGCTGAAGGCGTGGAGAGTCGTGAGCAGTTCGATAAGCTGAAGGAGGAGGGATGTACGCTGTTTCAGGGGTACTTCTTTGGCCGACCGCAGCCGTCTGAACTGCGGTTAACGGTGCTGTAATTGCTGCCCCGACGCGGCGATTCGCGTCGGGGCAGTCATAAATCAAGCGGATGGACCGTGGCTTTCACCATCCATTTTCGCCAGATCTTTATCCACAAAGAACAGGCCTTTACCGCTGTTGCCTACCAGCGCCAGCTTATCCAGCACCGATTTAAACAGTTTCTCTTCTTCATGCTGTTCCGCAACGTACCACTGCAGGAAATGGAAAGTTGAGTAATCCTGGGTGGTCATCGCCGCATGCGCCAGTTCATTGATTTTACGGGTAATCAGCTGTTCATGCTCATAAGTTTGCTCAAACACGTCTGCTAAAGAGTTAAAAGCCACTGGCGGTGCAGCAATGCTGCCTAACACCGGCATCGCGCCGGTATCGCTGAGGTAATCAAACAGGCGCTGCATATGCTCCATCTCTTCACGCGAATGAGATTTCAGAAAGGCCGCTGCGCCTTCAAAACCTTTGTCGCTGCACCAGGCGCTCATTTGCAGATAAAGGTTTGCAGAATAGAACTCCAGGTTGAGCTGCTCGTTTAAACGCGCGGTCATGTCATTGGTCAGCATAGTGATTCCTCAGAATAGGGGGCAGATGAAAAGTGTTATGCTGAATTATGCAGCAAAGCTGCTGAAAGGAGTACGCTTTTTTGCTTTTAATTTACTGATTTTAAAGATAATTAATTCACTATCTGAATGCGGCTTATTCGCATTTTCAGCCGCATTTGCCACGCTTGCCGTTGCGCTGATGCTGCTTTCACGCCGTATAACGATGCTGGAGTGGTAAGGACGCGGATGCTGGAAAACGGCGGCGGGCACCTGTCCCACCGCCTGAATCAGATTGATGACAGTCCGGACAATTACGCTTCTTTTAGCGTCTCGGCGACATGGCTGATGGCACTGACGACTTCGGCTGCACTGTGACGGATTTCAGCGATCACTTCTCCCGCTTCCTGCGCCAGCTCCACGCCGCGATCGGCGCGCTGAAGATTGGCTTCGATGCCGGTCAGCGCTTTATTCGCCAGCTGATTATTATCCCGCACCATTTTTTCAATCTCGTTGGTGGCCTGGTTAATATTTGCCGCCAGAGAGCGCACTTCATTGGCTACCACGGCGAAGCTGCGTCCGTGCGCACCGGCGCGAGCGGCTTCAATCGCGGCATTCAGCGCCAGAAGGTTGGTTTGGCTGGCGATATTGCGGATGGTTTCCACAATCAGGCCGATACGATCTGACTGAGCGCTCAGGCTGGAAATATCGCCGGAAATGCCGTGAAGCTCGCTCGCCAGCCCGTTGATATTCTGCACGCTGCTTTCCACTACGGTTGCGCCGAGGCGCGTGCTTTCATCAGTACGTCGCGCGGTTTCATAGGCCTGATGCGCCGCGTCGCGCTCCAGCTGACTTTTTTCCACCTGCGCGGTGACGTTAGAAGCGAACTTAACGATCTTATACAGCCGGCCCTCTTCATCAAAAACCGGGTTATAGGTGGCGCGCAGCCACAGCGGACGGCCCTGTTTATCAATACGACGAAACAGGCCGGAAATAAAATCGCCCTGGTTAAGCTTCTGCCAGAATTTTTTGTATTCCGCGCTGTTACGTAGCTCAGAGGTACAGAACATTCGGTGGTGTTGCCCAACCACCTCCTGTTCACGGTAGCCGGTAGTTTGCAGGAAATTTGCGTTAACCTTCAGCACTTCTCCTTCAAGGTTAAATGTAATCACCGCCATTGAACGATCGATGGCTGCGGTCATAGCACGTTGCTCCTGGGCCTCCAGAACATCAGAGGTGATATCTGAAGCCAGCTTGATGATTTTCACTACTTTGCCGCGACGATTGCGCACCGGGACATAGTTAGCCTCCAGCCAGACCGGATGCCCCTGTTTGTCCAGGCGCAAAAATTTATTGCTGAAGCTCTCGCCACGCTGTAACCGCTGCCAGAAAGAGAGATATTGCGGCGAGTTAATCAGATCTTCCGGGCAAAACATCCGGTGATGTTTTCCGGCGATCTCATTGAGACGGTAGCCCATCCGCTGCAGAAAAAGATCGTTGGCGGAGAGAATGGTGCCGTCGGGCCTGAACTCAATGATCGCGATTGCCTGATTTAATGAGGCAAGGGTGGCCGCTCCTCGCGGCTGTAATGCAAAACGAGAAGCAATTCCTGATGCAATAGTACTGAACATGGTGAACCTTTATTGTGTTATGGGGGATTCACCGCGGATTATCGGCCCGGAAGGGTAAAAGTTAAGCAAAGGGAGGCGGGCCGGGGGCCTTTTTATGCCTGTTATTACCTATTGCTGCAAAAGAGCGCAATCAGTCAAAATTTAGTGAAAAGCATTTGACGAGTTCGGGGCTTTACGGTTTAATGCGCCCCGTTGCCCGGATAGCTCAGTCGGTAGAGCAGGGGATTGAAAATCCCCGTGTCCTTGGTTCGATTCCGAGTCCGGGCACCACTTCTTCCAGACCCTCGCTGAAAAGCGGGGGTCTTTGCTTTTCAGGAAGCGAAATTATTATCAAACACTGTTTGAGGGCCGCCAGCCGCCAGATATTTACGCCTCCCGAATCCATTCACCACAGTTTAAACCCCGTCCGCAGACAACATTTTTGCGCCATCCAGCCTGATACAACAGTGATGTGATAATAATCTATCGGCTTAGCTGTTTCTGTTGATCGTGCTTAATACCCGCAAGGTGAATTCAGGGTAAAAAGTCACCGTTTTGTAACCCACCGTGGCCGTTTATACCTTACCGATATTGTTGGTTATTCGTTATGTCAGGAAAACGCATCCAGCGAGAAAAGCGCACTATTGAGAAAATGATCGCCCTGTTTCAGGCTGATTGCCCGCAGGCCGATAATGATGCTGAACGTTACCGGTCGCTGTATCACTATGCGGTGAAGCGCCTGGACCGCTGCGCTTTTGGTGAAGAGAAGCCCGCCTGTAAACAGTGTCCGATTCACTGCTATCAGCCCGCAAAGCGCGCAGAGATGAAGCAAATCATGCGCTGGGCGGGACCGCGTATGCTGTGGCGTCATCCCATTCTTGCCATTCGTCACCTGATTGACGACCGGCGACCCGTGCCGCCGATCCCGGAAAAATATCAGCCAAAGAAAAAAGGGTAGCCTCTTTAGCGTGCAGGCCTGTTACCGGTCGCCCTGGCGAAACGCCCGACAGGCTTTATAAAAGGCCTGACCATATACAGGTCTCCCGTTATCGCTTTCAATGGGTTTGCTGCACCAGCAGCGCGGCCAGCGCATCGGCGTCAGCGAAGCCGCTTCCCACCGGACAGGTGATCAGCCGGGCTGGATAAGCTCGCGCCAGCTGCGGCAGGCAGGCGTCGTGAAAACGCTTCAGATCGAGAAAATAGTCCAGCGTATAGGCGGCCTCGCCTGGCCGACCACGCGCCATACAGCTGTCAAAGCAGGCCTGCGGGCAACGATCGATATAGAGCACCACATCGATCGGTGGATAGTCGCTCAGGCAGGTTTTGATCTGATAGTAATAATCCATATAGGCGGCGTCGGGGCGTTCGGTATGCAGGAAATTGGCGTGACAAAAAACCACGTCGCTGTAAAGCGAACGTTCAATTAAATAGTTGCCGTCGGGCAGATCTTTCAACAGCTGCTGGCGCATCCGGGTGATATAAAGCTGAAAGCGTATTCGGGCATCGGCGTCGCCGGGGCTGCTGATAAACGCCTGTAGCAGCGCCAAAAACTGCGGATCGCCATCTACCGGCTCTACCATAACCTGCCAGCTTTCGCCGCTCAACGCGGTAAGGCGTTCAGCCAGCGGCCCGATAAGCGAGCTTTTACCGGCAGCAATATTGGCTTCAATCGTAATTATCTTCATTCACTTCACCTGCCATACAGAAAATTGTTGCTGCTACCGTGCGGCATCAATGCCAAATAAGCGGCGCAGCACGTTGAAAATTCGTCTGCGTTGTGGAACAGCATAGCTTTCATTACGGGCAATCATCTCTTCAATACCGATTTCGCCCAGCAGTTCGCGCATCATATTTTCGCTGCTGACGCATTTTTCTACCTGACGCTGTAAATCATCATACCAGGGCATGGTTAGCTCCTTTATCAGTGAGTACAGCAGCCGTGGCGCTACTGTTATCTCCCTTATTGCAAGCTATATGCCATATGTAACCAACTGAATTTAAACAGGTAAATTAAATTGTACTGTCATTTTGATGCCACCGAAACCTGTCAAAATGACGCAGGCCTGTCATTTTGACGCGCTGCCGGATGATGAAAGCCAGCACGGTTAAGTTTGTTTAAACCCGCCTGCTACACTCGGTTCAGCGTAGTACGTCACTTAATCACTACTATCAAGGACACCACATCATGTCAGAGAACAATTATCAGCCGCCGAAGGTCTGGCAATGGGATCAGCAGGGTGCAGGAAGCTGGTCGAAAATAAACCGTCCGATTTCTGGCGCAACGCATGAGGCGGCTCTGCCGTTGGGTAAACATCCGTTGCAGCTTTACTCAATGGGAACGCCGAACGGGCAGAAAGTGACGATTCTGCTGGAGGAGCTGCTGGCGTTAGGTGAAAGCGGCGCGGAGTATGACGCGCATCTGATTCGTATCAGTGAAGGCGATCAGTTCTCCAGCGGCTTTGTTGCGGTTAATCCCAATTCCAAAATTCCGGCGCTGCTTGATCGCTCAGAAACGCCAGCAGTGCGCGTGTTTGAATCGGGCAATATTCTGGTTTATCTGGCGGAAAAATTTGGCCATTTCCTGCCGCAGGCGCGCGGCGCGCGCGCTGAAACCCTGAACTGGCTGTTCTGGCTGCAGGGTTCTGCGCCCTATATCGGCGGCGGCTTCGGTCATTTCTATCACTACGCGCCGGAAAAAATCGAGTACGCCATCAACCGCTTTGCGATGGAAGCCAAGCGCCAGCTGGATGTGCTGGATCGTCAGCTGGCTCAGCATCGCTATATTGCCGGGGAAGAGTACAGCATTGCCGATATGGCGATTTGGCCCTGGTATGGCGTGCTGGTACAGGGTGGTCTGTACGAGGCGGCAGAATTCCTTGATGCTGCTTCCTATAAAAACCTTCAGCGCTGGGCGCAGGAGATTGGTGAGCGGCCAGCCGTACAGCGCGGACGCATCGTTAACCGTACCTGGGGCGAGCAGTCGCTGCCAGAGCGCCACGATGCCACTGATTTCGACCAGTTTGGGCTGAATCAGGTACGCTAATCTGCAGCCACGGTGGAAAGCCGCCGTGGTTTTGCAGCCAATAAAATACTACTGTTAATTATTAACACCCCTCATTAGCGGCAAAGTGTTAATTATTCCCGGCGCACGGATTAGCTGATTAAATAATTAGAACGCATTAGCATTAATTCTAATAAACGGTTGGATTTAAAGTTACTTCTGTTTCATAAAATAATATTTTATCGAATGGTTAACTGCTTTTTTGTTTGAAGTTGCTGTTATTATTAACGGCTTAAATAAAAGTAACCATTAAAATGTCAGGCGGTAAGGCGGGGTATGACAGGGATGTTAATCTTTTCTTTTTGTAGCAGACGATCGTAAACTGGAAACTGTCGGAGTGAGAACAATCCAGTCTGGCTGGTTATATAATGATTGCAACTATCCATAATATTACGTATTTCCATTTTTAGTTTATGTGAAAATGCGCCCGTTTTAATCTGGCAGGAGGGGTGAAAATAATGGCCGTAATGAATCCGTCATTGTTTTTTCTTTTCATGCTATTAAATGAGGTGGGCTATGAGTGGAAAGTTTCAGCATATTATAAACAGCCAGGCGTTATTTACCGCGCTGCGTCGCGATCTGCATCAGCATCCTGAAATTGGGCTGGAAGAGTTGCGCACCAGCAGTATTGTTGCTGATAAATTACGCTCCTGGGGTTATCAGGTGCATCGCGGCATGGCGAAAACCGGCGTGGTGGGCACGCTGAAAGTGGGCCACGGCGATAAAACGCTGGGCCTGCGGGCGGATATGGATGCGCTGCCGATGCAGGAGCAGACCGGCAAATCCTGGAGCAGCCGGACAGAAGGAAAATTCCACGGCTGCGGGCATGACGGCCATACGGCAACGCTGCTGTGCGCGGCGGAGTATCTGGCGAAAACGCAGAACTTTCGCGGCACGCTGCATCTCATATTTCAGCCGGGCGAAGAGCTGCTCTATGGCGGCAAACTGATGCTGGAAGATGGGCTGTTTCAGCAGTTTCCCTGCGATGCGATCTATGCACTGCACAATATGCCGGGCTTAAAAAAGGGGCATTTTTACTTTAAAACCGGTGCCATGATGGCTTCGTCAGATACGTTGCATATTGAGGTAAGCGGTAAGGGGGGCCACGGCGCTTTCCCGGAAAAAAGCATCGACGCCACGCTGGTGGCCTGCCAGATTGTGCTGGCGCTGCAAACGGTGGTTTCGCGCAACGTCTCGCCATTCTCTCCCGCCGTGATTACCGTTGGCAGCCTCTGCTCAGGCGAAGCGCCTAATATTATCAATGCCAGCGCCATGCTGAAGCTGAGCGTACGCGCACTGGATAATAAGGTGCGGCAGCAGTTGCTTAAACGCATCGGCGATATCGCTCACGGACAGGCGCAAAGCTTTGGCGCGAAGGTAAATATCGATCATATTAACGGCAGCCCGGTATTGATTAACGACCCTGAGGCAACGGCGTTCGCCATCAACGTTGCGCGCGAGCTGGTTGGCGAAAGCCGGGTCTGCACCAATACCGCGCCGGTCATGGGCAGCGAAGATTTCGCCTTTATGCTGACGGAAAATCCGCACGGCAGCTATCTGTTCCTGGGCGCAGGCGACGAACCGGAAAGATGCATGGTGCATCATCCAGGCTACGACTTTAACGATGAACTGATTGTTCCGGGCGCAATGTTTTTTAGCCATCTTGCAGAGTGCTTTTTAAATTAAATATCGGTTGAGCATTATTCGTTTTGCGTTGAACGTCGCGTAAATGCTGACAGGGAAATATAAAACAGAGGGGATCCGAATGTCTGCAACAGAAATAAAACAGATTAAATCTGTAGCGTATCAGGGAAGCGGTCGGTTAATTATCGGAATTATGGCTGGGGTGCTGACATTTTGGTTGTTTGCCCAGTCGGTGGTGAATATCGTTCCGGCTATTCAGCAGGATGTTGCTATTCCTCTGGGATCGTTAAATTTAGCTATTAGCCTGACGGGACTTTTTTCCGGCTGCTTTATTGTGGTGGCGGGCGGCTTTGCCGATCGTTTTGGTCGGGTTAAAATGACCCAGCTGGGTTTTATATTAAGTATTATTGGCTGCCTGTGTCTGATTATGGCGCAAAATAGCCTGCTGTTTGCCGCAGGGCGAATTATTCAGGGGCTGTCCGCCGCCTGTATTATGCCCGCCACGCTGGCGTTAATAAAAACCTGCTATCAGGACGCGGCGCGGCAACGGGCGCTGAGCTACTGGTCGATCGGCTCCTGGGGCGGTTCCGGCCTTTGCTCGCTGGCAGGCGGCGCGATAGCCACCTACTGGGGCTGGAAATGGGTGTTTATTCTGTCGATCCTCTTTGCGCTGGCGGGCATGCTGCTGATCCGCGGCACGCCGGAAAGCAAGGTTAATACCACCGTTTCCCATCGCTTTGACTATTTTGGCCTGTTTACCTTTGTGGTGATGCTTATTTGCCTGAACTGGGCGATTACCAAAGGCAACGCCTTTGGCTGGACCAGCAGTCCGATCCTGATCCCCGCCTTTATATTTTTGCTGGCGGCAGCGCTGTTTTTTACCGGCGCACGGCGTAAAAAGAGCGCCAGCTTTATCGATTTCGCACTGTTCAGGCAACGTGCCTGGAGTGGGGCGACGCTCTCTAACTTTTTACTCAACGCCGTGGCCGGTACGCTGATTGTCGCCAGCATCTATGTGCAACAGGGGCGAGGATTCAGCGCCTTTCAGTCCGGTATGTTAACGCTGGGCTATCTGGTTGCTGTACTGGCAATGATCCGCGTCGGTGAAAAGCTGCTGCAAAAGGTGGGGGCGCGCAAGCCGATGCTGTGGGGCACCGCGATGACCGGCATCGGCGTGGCCTTGATGGCGCTAACGCAACTCCCTGACAGCACCTACGCGGCGGCGGTATTTATAGGTTATGTGCTGTTTGGTCTCGGGTTAGGCTTTTATGCCACTCCCTCCACCGATACCGCTATTTCCAGCGCGCCGGAGGATAAAATCGGCGTGGCGTCCGGTATCTATAAAATGGCCAGTTCGCTGGGCGGCGCCTTCGGCATTGCCATCTCCGCCTCGGTCTATGCCGCAGTGTTGCCGCTGGGCGCAGCAACCGCAGCGACCGCCGGGCTGCTGGTTAACGTCGCGTTTTGCGTTATTTCATTTATTACCATTGCGCTGATGGTGCCGCGCCAGGCAGGCAGCGCTTAGCCATCAGGGCGCTTTTTTCTCGCCGCCCGGCTGTGGTGGGGGATAGTCATAATCAATACGCAACGCCGCCGCGTAAGGGCTATGCCACAGCTGCTGATAAAGCTGGTTTAACCGCTGCGCCATGTTCTCATTATTTAAAACCAGCTCCAGGTTGCGCGAGTTATCCAGATAGCCGCCGCGCCAGTTGCTGGTGCCGATCCAGGCAAGCCGATCGTCAAGGATCATTATTTTACTGTGGATCACCCGGGCATAAGGAATAAAGCCGCTGCTCGCAGGTGGAATGGTGACTACTTTAATCTCTACGTTGGGCACCAGCGCCAGGCTTTTCAGCCAGTCAATATCGGGGCGGTCGGTATTCCAGTCGGCAACCATCAGTTCAATATGCACGCCGCGTGCTGCCGCGCTGCGTAAAGCGTTATCGATAACCGGATAAAAAGGGCGGCTGTGCTGCGATCCATAAGAGAGCGGCGCATAGTCCATTACCTGAACGCGCACCGAGCGTGTTGCCGACGCCAGCAGCTGCGGTAACGCCGCCTGCGAATCAATGACCCCTGGCGGATTCCAGCTATGCGGGCTGGCGACCAGATAGTTGCCGCTACGCAGCTCCGTGCGCGTCTCCTGACTGGCAACAGGGGGCACTGGCTGATCGGCTGCCAGCAGTGCCTGGGCCTGCCAGTCCTGATTAAATATCGCGGCGATTTGCGCTACCACCGGCGCATCGCTGATGCGTAGGCCGGTCTCCTGAATATGCTCCAGCGCCCGCCAGTCGAAGTTCTGACTGCCGACAAACGCCTGACGATCGTCTATGACAAAATATTTGGCGTGAATAATGCCGCCGCTGAGTTTGCCAAACGGCATCAGACGTAGCTCAAGATTGGGAATGCTTTTCAGCTGTTCCAGCGTCTCCGGTGTGCTGTTACGCAAGCCTTTCTCTTCCATAAGAAAGCGGATTTTTACGCCACGCTCGCCTGCGGCGCGCAGCGTGTGTAGCACTTCATCCAGCTTTGAGCCGGGCTGGTTGGCAACGTAAAACTGGGCGATATCGATCTGCCGTTGCGCACTCGCAAACATATCGCGCCAGACGTCGTCGCTGCGGCGCAGATCTCCCGCCTGTAATTGGGTCTCTACCGGTGCGGTGTAGACCAGCTCATAACCTTCGGTTTCAAAACGCGCGCTGGCGCCGGGACTTAATATCAACAGGCTACTGCTCCAGAGTAAAAATCGCAGGCGGCGACGCCACCTGCACGAGAAAATGTCAGGCATAACGCTGCGCTCCGTTTTCTGCCCAGTTATCGGCAGCGTCGGGCAGCGGCAGTGCCGATCCGGCAGCGCGGATAAGCAGCACTTTTAACAGTTCGCCAATGCGATCCATACGGCTTTGCAGATAATTATTGCCTACCAGCGCAATCAGCGCGATGGCGATGCCCAGGCCGGTGGCGTACAGCGCAGTGCCCATTCCTGCCGATACCAGGCTCGGCTCAGAAACGCCGGAAGCGGAGAGCGCTTTAAAGGTATCGATAATTCCCATTACCGTTCCCAGCAGGCCAAGCAGCGGTGCGGCGGTAACGATGGTTTCCAGCAGCCACAGCCCACGGTTCAGCTGTGGCTTACTCAGCAGATATTGCGTTTCCACCATATCATTCAGCGACTGCGCGTTATGCTGATTTTTATGCAGCATAATTGGCTGAATCATTGAGAGCGGCAGGCTGTTGCGGCGCAGCAGTTCGGCGGGCAGGGCATTAATCTGCCGTACCTGCGGCGTCAGCGCCTGCTCCAGCTGCCGCGCCTGTCGCCATGTCCAGGCGAAGCTAATTGCCCGCTCAATAATGATCACCAGCGCGATAGCCAGTGCAAAGTACATGATATAAAAGATAATGTCGTGCAGTAAGGTCGCGTTCATTGTGTTGATTCCTGATTCATCAGAAAGTGGCTTCCAGCGAGACGCTGAAGGTGCGCTCCTCGCCAACGTTGTAATAAGGCGTGTTAGCATCCAGTCCGTTACGCGCGCTGGCGTTAAACACGGTGGTGCGTGCCGAGGTGAGGTACTCTTTGTCAAACAGGTTATCGACGCCGAAACGCAGCGTGGCGCTTTTCACAATCTTCTTATCGACCGGCAGATGAACGCCTGCTGCCAGATCAAATACCGTGCGGCCGCCTACTTTTTCATCATTGGTGAGATCGCCGTAAAACGCGCCGACATATTTAGCCGTTACGCCGCTATACCAGAGGCCATCATCGTAGCCCAGCGTCAGGTTAAGCAGGTTCTTCGGCACGTTAGGCAGCGTCTTGCCGGAGGTCGACAGGGTCACGCCCTCGGTAGTGAGATCCTCTTTTTGTTCTGAATCGGTAAAGGTATAAGAGGCGTAGTAGTTGAAGTTATGCGGCAGCTTTCCGCTCCACTCCAGCTCGATCCCCCGGTTCTCTACCTTGCCGACGTTCATCATTTCATAATCGCCGCTACTGTTGGTGGTGGAAACCTGACGATCGCTATAGCGCAGCCAGAACAGCGTGGCGCTCAACAGCATATCTTCCTGCTGGAAACGCCATCCCAGTTCATGGTTCCAGCTCAGCTCTGGTTTGGTGCTGATCGAGTCGCCGACGTTGTACAGCACATAATTAGGCGGCGTACGCATATTGCGTGACAGGCTGTAGAACAGCTGGTTCTCCGGGTTCAGGCGATAGCTGGCGCTGAAGTTGGGCAGAAATTTATGGTAGCTGGCGCGGCGATCTTCCGGGCTGTCATACAGGCTGCCATTATTCTCGCCGCGTCGCTCAACGTGCTGCCAGGCCAGGCCGCCTACCAGCGTCCAGTCGGGCGAAAGATACCAGCTATCCTGTACCCAGATCTTTTGCGCTGGCGTGACGGTGTACTGATCGCGGCCCTGTACTGTCTTGCCATTAGCATCGGTTACCTGATTTGAGCCGCCTGGCTCGCCCCACAGATCCGCCGGGTTGCCGTCTGAGTTGATGCTGATAAACGGCTGGGTCTGGTGCTGGCGCGCACGCTCGTACCAGTAGCCCAGGTCGAGGCTGTGCTGTTCGTTAATGTCCCACTTGAGTTTAGTGGTAATGCCGGGGCGCCAGGTCTGTGTCCAGGAAGGGCGATAGTAAGTATTGCTGCTGAGATTGCTTAAATCATACTGTCCGGCCTGGTCCGAGGTGGGAGAGAGCGTCGACGCGTTCTGGCCGCTGAAGCTGCCGCCGTTACCCCAGTAATAATAGGGTTGAATAGTCCAGCTCAGATTATCGCGTAGCTGGAGTTTCTGGCTAAAGCTGACGGTCAGGTTTTCAAACGGGTTACGGTTCAGCTTGTAATAGCGGCTTATCTGACCGCGGCTGTTGTATTGCGGCGAGGAGGGAAAATCGCCGGAGCTGCGCCCCTCGCTTTCAAATTGCGCCTTGCTGATGGAGTTATAGTTGCTGTTTTCCTGACGGTTATATTTCACAATCAGATTGCTGGTGTTGCCGTTTTCCGCCTCAAACAGCGAGTTCATCTCAAACTTATCAGAGTAGAGACGACCTTCGCCGCGCCATTTTTTCGCTTCGGTATGGGAGTAAGAGAGCCAGTTGCTAAAGCCGCTATATTCACCGGTCTCCAGGCGGGCAAAGGTTTTACTGAGATTATTGCTGCCGAGCGTCTGTTTCACGAAGCCGCCGAACTCTTTCGCCGGACGACGGGTTACCAGTCCGATATTGCCGCCGCTGGAGCCGATATGCGGGCCGTCCGCTTCAGACGCGCCCTGCGTGACAAAGATCTCCTGCAGGTTTTCCGCATCGCCCAACAGGCTAGGGTAGACCGCATAGTTGCCGGAATCGTTAATGGGAACGCCGTCCATCGACAGGCCAATCTGATCGGAGTTCATCCCGCGCATAGTGTAGTCAACGCCGCTCAGGCCGCTGGCATCGGTACTGTTAACGTTCAGCCCTGGCGTATATTTCAGCTTATCGATGGCATTGGCGGCGGAAGGCATTTTATCCATCGCCTCTTTTGTCACGGTGGAACGCGCTTTAGGCGTCTCCTCCTGAACCATCATGCCGCCGCCGAGAGAAACGCCCTGCACATCAATGGTGCCGACATCGCTATTCTCTTCCGCCTGCGTCAGGCCGGGCAACAGCGCAGCCATAATCGCAAGAGATATCCCAGAACGTTTAAATGCTGTCATTTTCTTTTCCTGTCGTACGATGAGAGGTTCCGGCATCAGGGGGCCCGGTAGTTGAAAGTGGCGGTAAAACGTTTACGGCTTTGTCCGGCAAAAGCGCCTTCAGGGAAAGGCTTAAGCTGGCTGATACTTTGCAGGCTGCTGCTGGCGGCGCGGTTAAGTAGCATGCTGCGCGTTTTGCTGGCGATGCCGGAAGCGATCACGCGACCGCTGCGATCCACCTCCAGCCAGACTTCGACGCTGCCTTCCGGACGTTCAAGCGAAGCCTGACGTCCGGTGGGATAACGCTTACGCTGTTCCAGATCGCGGCGCAGCGCCTGTAAATAGCCACTCTCCAGCGCGCCCGCACTGGCGGCGTTGCTACTGGCTGCAGGGGCACGCGGCGCGGCGGCAGATGGCGCCTGGCTTGAGGCGACCGGTTTTGTTGCCGGTACTGGCTGTGAACGGAGTGGCGCTTTCGGACGGGGCTTCGGCTGCACAACCGCTTTGGGTTTTGGCTTAGACTGCGGCGGCGCAACCGGCGGTGCTGGCTGCGTTTCAGCAACCGGCTGGGGTTCGGGATCCGGCTCCGGTTGTGGCGGCGGCGCAGGCGTGGGTTGCGGCACAGGATCAGGCTGCGGCATGGGATCCGGTTCCGGCTCGGCAGGCGTCACCGGCGCAGGCGGCTCTGCCAGTATCAGTTCCATCGTGGATTCATCATAACGAGGCTGTACTTTCAGCGTGACCTGCTGGTTAATCCACAGCATCCATCCTGCTGCTGCAAGGGCAGGGAACCAGCTCAGCAAATGGCGGGAGCGATAGAGCGCGTACATATCACAGTTTCCGTGTGGCGATAGAAACGGAGGTAAAACCGCCCTGGCGCAGGTTATCCATCACTGCGACCAGCCGTTCTACGGCGACGCCCTTATCGCTGTTGAGGATAATGGTCAGCGGTTCGCTCTGCTGCTGCTGTTTCAGCTTATCTACCAGATCCTGCAGGGCGATCGGTTGCCCATCCAGCTGCAAACGATCGTTATCACCCAGCGTCACGATCGCTTTTTTCTGCGGCTTCAGCTGTTGCGCGCTTGCCGCACCGGGCAACTGGGTTTTCAGCCCCTGGGCCGGTATCACATTCAGGCTAATCAGCACAAAGAACACCAGCAGAAACATCATCACGTCGATCATCGGGATCAGTTCAATATGCGCTTTATTTTTCCTGGCTTCGTTCCAGCTTCGCATGGTGCCTCCTGAGTGAAAGAGCAGCCACTATAGGGAAGCTTTGTTTATTTTTTGTTACGTTTGAAAGACAAAATTTTCACAATATCCCCAAAGAACAGGCATACAGAATGGGTGAACAATAACCCTGGCTTAAGCATGCCGAGAAAGGGGCAAATCAAGACCGGCGATGGCTCTTTATATTTCGCTGCCCTGATGTTGCCGCCAGCGGTTATTTATTCTTCTACTGTAACGCTTTTGTTGTGATCTTTATCACGTAAACAGGCGATCCCAGCAATGCGGGTCTAGACTTATCTTTACCTTTCTCTCTTCTGCTGGAGCAAACCCCTTTAATTTCAAGCATCAACGCCTGAACAAAACATTACAAAATCAATAACAGGGAGCACTATGACTGACTATTCATCTCAGCCGTCATCCGTAGAGGTGACGGAAACCAAAGACACTATCAGGCAACGCATTTTTCTCGTGGTGCTGGTCGCGACAATGGGGGCGCTCGCCTTCGGTTACGATACCGGGATTATTTCCGGTTCCTTACCTTTTATGTCCGCTGCGCCATCGCAGGGTGGGCTGGGACTGAACTCTTTTACCGAGGGGCTGGTAGCGTCGTCGCTGATTTTTGGCGCGGCGCTGGGATCGTTCCTTAGCGGCTTTATGTCGGACCGCTTTGGTCGTCGCATGACGCTGCGCAGCCTGGCGCTGTTGTTTATCGCCGGGGCGCTGGGCACCGCCGTTGCGCCGTCGGTGCCGGTTATGGTGGCGATGCGCTTTGTACTGGGGATTGCTGTCGGCGGCGGCTCGGCCACCGTACCGGTGTTTATTGCCGAGATCGCCGGGCCTAAACGCCGCGCGCCGCTGGTGAGCCGCAACGAATTGATGATCGTCAGCGGTCAGCTGCTGGCCTATGTCGTGAGCACCATCATGAGCTATACATTGCACGATCCGTATATCTGGCGCTATATGCTGGCGCTGGCGATGGTGCCGGGCATTTTGCTGTTTATCGGCACCTTCTTTGTGCCCGCCTCACCGCACTGGCTGGTAGCGGAAGGCCGTTTCACCGAAGCGCTGAAAGTGCTTAAGAAGCTCAGGGAGACGCCGCGCGAGATTCGCAAAGAGATGGCGGAGATGCGTAAGCAGGAGAAGCTGGCGCGTAAAGGACCCTCGGTAAAAGAGCTGCTCAGAGAGCGCTGGGTGATCCGCCTGCTGCTGACCGGCTGCGGTCTGGGCTTTGTGGCGCAGTTTACCGGCGTAAACGCCTTTATGTATTACACGCCGATTATCCTGAAGACCACTGGCATGGGCACCAACGCTTCCATCGCCGCCACCATCGGTAATGGTGTTGTATCGGTACTGGCGACGCTGGTGGGCATCTGGGCGGTGAGCCGCTTCAGCCGTCGCCACATGCTGATGACCGGCCTGACCATCGTGATCCTGACACAGGTGGCGCTGGGCCTGACGCTGACTTTGCTGCCGCAGAATCTGATGCAAAGTTATCTGGCGCTGGGGTGCATTCTGGTGTTCCTGTTTTTTATGCAGATGTGCATTTCGCCGGTTTACTGGCTGCTGATGTCGGAGCTGTTCCCGATGAAGATTCGCGGCGCGCTGGCCGGTACCGCCGTCTCGTTTCAGTGGATCTGTAATGCCACCGTGGCGTTTGCTTTCCCGTTGCTGCTGAACCTGATCGGCAATCAGACCTTCTTCCTGTTTGTGCTGCTGAATATCGGTTCCTTTATTTTCGTTTACTTCCTGCTGCCGGAGACGCGCGGCAAGAGTCTGGAGGAGATCGAGAATATGATGCGTAGCAAATACGGTGAAGTTTAAAAAACATGGACGGGTTATGATCGGCTCTCTTTTCGGGCTGACCGGCTCGTCCGGATTTACTTTTCCTGAATGCAAGAGGTTTAAATGTCAGGTTTATTTTCACCGTTTTCTTTGAAAGACGTGACGCTGCGTAACCGCATTGCGGTACCGCCCATGTGTCAGTACACCGCCACCGACGGCCTGAGCAATGACTGGCACCGCGTGCACTACAGCGGACTGGCGCGCGGCGGCGCGGGTCTGGTGATCGTTGAGGCAACGGCGGTAGCGCCGGAAGGCCGTATCACCCCCGGCTGTCTGGGTATCTGGAACGACGAGCAGGCGGAGAAACTGGCGCAGATCGCCCGTGATATTAAAGCGGCAGGTGCCGTACCGGGCATTCAGATCGCACACGCCGGACGTAAAGCAAGCGCCAACCGTCCTTGGGAAGGCGATGACCATATCGCCGCCGATGACGGACGCGGCTGGGAAACCATCGCGCCTTCCGCCGTTGCCTTTGGCGCTAACCTGCCGCAGGTACCGAAAGCGATGACGCTGGACGATATTGCCCGCGTACGTGAAGATTTCGCCACTGCCGCCCGTCGCGCTCGCGATGCTGGCTTTGAATGGCTGGAGCTGCACTTTGCGCACGGTTATCTGGCGCAGAGCTTCTTTTCAGTACAGGCTAACCAGCGTCAGGATCAGTATGGCGGCGACCTTGCAGGCCGCAGCCGCTTTATGCTGGAAACCCTGGAAGCAGTGCGTCACGTGTGGCCGGAGAACCTGCCGCTGACCGCGCGTTTCGGCGTGATTGAGTATGACGGTCGCGATGAAGAGACGTTAGCGGAGTCGATCGAGGTAACGCGTCAGATGCGTGCCAACGGTCTGGATCTGCTGAGCGTCAGCATCGGCTTCTCTACGCCGGATGGCAATATCCCGTGGGGCCCGGCTTTCCTGGCACCGATCGCTGAACGCGTACGTCGCGAAGCGCAGATCCCGGTCGCTTCCGCCTGGGGCATTGATGCACCGGCGATTGCCAACCGTACCGTTGAAGAGCAGCAGCTGGATCTGGTTATGGTGGGCCGCGCTCATCTGGCAGATCCGCACTGGCCTTATAAGGCAGCGCTGGCGCTGAAGCAGGATAAAGCGGCCTGGGTGCTGCCTGCGCCATACGCTCACTGGCTGGAACGTTATCGCACCAGCGAGTAACGCAAATCACTCACTTCCGGCCTCGCCGGAGGTGAGTTTCCCTCCCGCTAACTGCGCTCGATCTTTTTTGCGGCCTCATCCAGCACATCAATAATGGCATACAGCGACTGCTGTGAAATATTCTCCTCGGACAGACGCGTGTTTAATGCGGTGCGCATATTATGAATGGCACGCTGTACTTCCGGCAGGCTGCGGTTATTGGCCAGCACCGCCAGCGACTGCATGCGGTCAATCACGCTCTCCAGCTGAGCCTGCTGCTGCTCCAGAAAATCTTTGCCTTCAGCAGTAATCCAGTGGTTCTTCTTGTTGTTATCTTCCATCTTCGCGGTAACGTAGCCCATCTCTTCCAGCAGCGTCAGATTGGGATAAATCAGGCTGGGACTGGGCGCATACTCGCCGCGTGACAGCTCTTCTATCGCCTTAATAATCTCATAGCCGTGCGCCGGCCGCGTCTCCAGAATACGCAGAATAAGCAGGCGCACTTCCGTTGCGTCCAGTAGCCGCTCTTTACGTTTTTTATGGGCAAAAAAAGCAGAACCGCTTTTATCTTTCATCAGTTTTTTCCTTTAACCTGGGGTTAAACATATAACGATCCCGGCCTTCCCCGCCGGGAAAAGATCACTTCTGATGCCAGTAAGCCACGCCGCGCAGATAGTTTTCATTTATCTGACGCTCCCCGATCAGGTCATCAAGCAGCGCTTTTACCCGGGCGCCTTCGCCGGTGAGCCAGAGAAAATATCCCTGCTGCGGGATCGTCAGCTGCCGTAGCGCATACCGTGCGGCATCAACATCGCCTGCGGGCAGAAAGTGACAGGTCACGCCCGCCAGCGAGGGCAGGTAAGCTCTGCTCTGCGTTTCATCCGCCATAATCATGACGTGGATCTCCGCATCTGGCTGTGCTGCCTGAATCTCCGTCAGGCGTCGATTTAACGCGGGCAGGCTGGATTCATCACACAGATAGAGCTGAAACACATAGTCCAGCGGCATACAGAAAGAACCACGCGGGCCGCCAATCACCAGCGGATCGCCGGGCTGCGCTTTTTCCGCCCAGCCGCTGGCGAGACCGCCAGGATGGATAAAGAAATCGATGGTCAGCGTATTGGCTGCTGCATCCCAGGTCAGCGGCGTATAGTCGCGCGACTGCGGACGTTTGCCTTCCGGCCATACCACGCCCTGATCGCTGATTTCCGGCAGCAGCAGCTCGCCGTTTTCTGCATCAGGGAAAAAGAGTTTGATGTGATCATCGAAGCTGTGGGAATTAAAGCCCTGCAGGTCGTCGCCGGTGAAGCAAATACGGTAGAAACTGCCAATCTGTGTTTTGTGCAGTACACGCAGCTGCCGCAGTTTTAGCTCATTTTTTCTGCGTGTGGGAAGGGGCCATTCCTGGGTAAAGATCTCTGCGCTCATCGCGGTCGCCTTATAGTGAAGTAAGAGCAGAAACATATCTAAGATATATCTTTATCACAAGCGCCTTTTGTGCGCCTTTTGGTAAAGATTGACTATTTTTTTGCCTGATTGTTAACCGAAACGGGTAATTTTTACTACGCTTTTGCAGTACTGCGTTACGGCTGTAAATGTTTTGCTGCCGTTTTTTCTTGTTACTTCAGGAGCCTGCCAATGAACCCCTATGCGACCAGACGTCACTCTGCGTTTGCAGTGGCGCTGTATGAATTTCTTAATCCTGTTCCGCTGGGCTTTTTCGCCGCCGCCTGGATTTTTGACATTATCTATTTCAATAGTTACAACCCAATGTGGACCAAAAGCGCCAGCTGGCTAATTGTGTTTGGGCTGATTATCGCCATTATTCCCCGGCTGATTAATCTGGTGCAGGTATGGGTAGGCGCTTCATGGCCGCAAACCTCGCCGGTAAAAATTCATTTTTGGGCCAATCTTCTGGCGATCGTGCTGGCGATTTTTAATGCCTTTGTTCACAGCCGCGATGCTTACGCCGTGGTGCCGGCAGGCGTGATCCTCTCTACGCTGGTGGTGGCGCTGCTCTGCCTCGCCAATATCCAACTGGCCCTGCGCCTGCGTAGTGCAGAAGGAGCGACCCGATGAAAAAATTACTCTTGCTCGCCGTCTCTTCCGCGCTGCTGTTAAGCGGCTGTGATGAACAGGCTACCATCGATCCCAGCCAGCAAATGGGTCCCGATCCGGTATTGCCGAAGGCGCAGGATTTTCTGATACCGCCAATGCAGGTGCCAAAAGGGGTTGCCTGGAAGCAGGGCGAAGCGCCTGAGGTCGCCAGCGGTCTGCAAATTACCAAAGTGGCGGATGGTCTGATGCACCCACGCCAGGTTTACGTACTGCCTAATAATGATGTGCTGGTGGTTGAAGCCAACAGTCCCGGCTCGAAGCCAGTAAGTATGCCGAAACAGCTGGTAATGGGAGTGGTGCAGCAATCGTCCGGAAAAGGCGGGAAGGGCGGCAACCGCATCACGCTGCTGCGCAATTCCAGCGGCGACGGCGTGACCTGGGAAAAACATGTTTTTCTTGAGGGGCTGCATTCGCCGTTTGGCGTACAGCTGGTGGGCGATACGCTCTATGTGGCTAATGCCGACAATATTATGCGCTATCGCTATGAAGAGGGTGCGACACGCATTACCGATCCCGGCACCGAGGTGACCGATCTGCCTGGTGGGCCGCTTAATCATCACTGGACCAAGTCGCTGTTAGCCAGTCCGGATGGCAGCAAGCTGTATGTGGGCGTCGGCTCCAACAGTAATGTTGGCGAGAATGGGATCGGCGCAGAGTATCGTCGGGCGGCGGTGCTGGAAGTGGATACCGCTACCGGCGGCAGCCGTATCTATGCCAGCGGCCTGCGTAACCCCACCGGGCTACAGTGGGAACCACAAACCGGCAAACTGTGGGCGATCGTTAACGAGCGTGACGAGATCGGTGCCGATCTGGTGCCTGACTATCTGACTTCAGTACAGGAAGGCGGCTTTTATGGCTGGCCTTACAGCTATTTTGGTCAGCATATCGATCACCGCATTATGCCGCAGCGCCCCGATCTGGTGAAAAAAGCGATTAAGCCGGACTATGCCTTAAGCTCGCACGTGGCGCCGCTGGGTCTGATGTTTTATACCGGCACTACTCTGCCGGAAAAATATCATGGCGGCGCCTTTATCAGCGAGCACGGCAGCTGGGATCGGACACCGCTGAACGGCTATCGCGTATCGTTTGTCGCTTTCCAGAATGGCCGTCCGGTTGGCAAGCCGGAGCCGGTGGTCACCGGTTTTCTGACGGACGATCATAAGGAAGTACGCGGCCTGCCGGTGGGCCTGGCAATGGATAAGCAGGGCGGCGTGCTGATTGCGGATGATGCCGGGAATACTGTCTGGCGGGTTAGCGCGGCACGGTAATGAGCGGTTCCCGGAGCGCCGCTGGCACTCCGGGAAAAGATTAATCCGCGAGGAAAGGATAATCGGTGTAGCCGCGCTCGTATGGCGGCTCCATCCGATAGAGGTTGTCACTATCCAGCGCGTTTAACGGTGCCTGATGCGCAAAGCGCGCCACCAAATCCGGATTCGCGATAAACAGTTTGCCAAAGCTCACGGCATCAGCGCCCCCTTCAGCAATCAGCTTTTCCGCCTCTTCACGCGTAATTCCCTCGTTCGCAATAAATGCGCCGCTAAACTTCTCGCGCACCAGCGGTCCAATAGGCTCCGCCTGCGTTAACGCTTCACGGGCAAAAATAAAGGCCAGCTTGCGGGCATCAAGCTGTTCTGCGACATAGCTAAACAGCGCGCGCGGACTGGAATCTGACATGGAATAGGCATTAGACATCAGGTTTAAATGCACGCCAACGCGATCGGCGGGCCAGACCTGCAGAACCGCATCGACCACTTCCAGCAGGAAACGGGTGCGGTTTTCAATCGGGCCGCCATACTGGTCAGTACGCTGGTTGGAGCCATCATGCAGGAACTGATCGATCAGGTAGCCGTTGGCAGCGTGAATATCGATACCGTCAAAGCCCGCCCGTTTGGCGTTTTCTGCAGCCCGGCGAAAATCTTCCACAATACCGGCGATCTCACTGGTTTCCAGCGCGCGCGGCGTAACGTAAGGACGCTGCGGACGAACCAGCGTAACGTGGCCCTCAGGTGCAATGGCCGAAGGCGCTACCGGCAATTCGCCGTTAAGGTGAATCGGATCGGAAACCCGGCCTACATGCCATAGCTGGATGATAATCTTGCCGCCAGCCTGATGCACCGCATCGGTGATTTGACGCCAGCCAGCAACCTGCTCCTCGCTCCAGATGCCCGGCGTATGAGGGTAGCCCACGCCCTGCGGTGAAATTGACGTGGCTTCAGTCACGATTAGTCCTGCGCTGGCGCGCTGCACGTAGTGTTTTAGCATGATTTCATTCGGCGTACGTGCTTCAACCGCACGCATCCGCGTCAACGGTGCCATCACGATACGATTTTTTAATTCCAGCGCGCCGATTTTTACCGGCTGGTACAAGCTTGCCATAGTTACCTCATCCATTCAGTGAGCGTCAGATTTCAGTGAAATCATCATGCGGAGTGGGAGACAGAGCGTCAATGGATAGCGGTGCAGCGGGGGAGGGGGCAGCATATTCTGTTAAAATCAGATGCGAGTTAATATGAATAAAAAATCACTATTATTGTGATAAAAAACACTACCTTATAAATTAGTATTTTAAATTCAGGTTATTAACTAATTTTGATGTGATTGTCTATTCAGATTTCAGGGTTGTTTCCTCCAATAAAAAATGACATCATGACGCCACTTTTTTATCGTCCATCGTTATTGCGGGAGTAGCGCTATGTTCGGATCGTTGCAGGCCCAGCGCCGCTGCGCCCGTGGTTATCGATCGCGGCGTGGACGCGCTTCCTTTTCCCCTTCGGCAAACTCTCTGTTCACCATGCGGTGAGGTTAATCTACGCTCCCTGTTGGACATGAGTAAAAACAGACGCGCTCTGATTTTACTGATGTCTATCGGTTGCAGCTGGAACCCTTTTAGCTTTGCATCCTCTCGACATCTTTCGCCGGGAAGCTGATTCCCATTGCTGTGCCTTGCGCACCCGCTCATCCTTGACGCCTGAGGATTTGTGTTATGACACCATTAAAAATAGCTGCCAGCGCCGCGCTGGTACCATCACTTCCTGTTGGACGAGAGATCGTTGCGCTCGATAAGACAGACTTTACTGATGTAGCGGCGGTCGTCGTTTCTGTTGCGGACGCGCGCAGCGGCATGTTGGGGTTATTACGCCATACCGGCTTTACGTTTCCGGTATTTGTGGCAGCGATGCAGGCCAGCGAAACGGCGGATCTGCCACAGGTAACAGGCGTGCTGGACGGCAGCGCTGAGTCACTGACACAGCTGAAGCAGGCTGCGGATAACTATGAAGCGACGCTGCTGCCGCCGTTCTTCGATACCCTGACAAAATATGTCGCCATGAATAATAGTACTTTCGCCTGTCCGGGCCATCAGGGCGGTGCCTTTTTCCGTAAACATCCGGCGGGGCGTCAGTTTTATGAGTTTTATGGCGAAAATCTGTTTCGCTCGGATATGTGCAATGCGGATGTCAGACTGGGCGATCTGTTGATTCACGAAGGTTCGGCGAAAGATGCCCAAAAATTTGCCGCCAAAGTTTTTAACGCGGATAAGACCTACTTTGTGCTGAACGGCACCTCCAGCGCCAACAAAGTGGTTACCAATGCGCTGCTAACGCGTGGCGATCTGGTGTTGTTCGATCGTAATAACCATAAGTCTAATCATCATGGCGCGCTGATTCAGGCGGGCGCGACGCCGGTTTATCTGGAAGCGGCACGTAATCCTTTTGGTTTTATTGGCGGTATCGACGCGCGCTGTTTTGATGAGGCATATTTGCGTGAACAGCTGCGCCACGTTGCACCGCAGCGCGCCGAAGAGGCAAGGCCGTTTCGCCTGGCGATCATTCAGCTGGGTACCTATGACGGTACGGTGTACAACGCCCGTCAGGTGATCGATCGCATCGGCCACCTCTGTGATTACATTCTGTTTGATTCCGCCTGGGTGGGCTATGAGCAGTTTATTCCGGTGATGGAAGCCTGTTCGCCGCTGTTGCTTGAGCTTAATGAAAACGATCCGGGAATATTTGTTACCCAGTCGGTTCATAAGCAGCAGGCGGGGTTTTCACAAACGTCGCAGATTCATAAAAAGGATAACCATATTCGCGGACAGCGGCGCTTTTGCAGTCATAAGCGGCTGAATAATGCGTTTATGCTGCACGCCTCAACCAGCCCTTTTTATCCCTTATTCGCCGCGCTGGATGTGAACGCCAAAATGCATCAGGGCGCAGCAGGACGGCGGCTGTGGCATGAGTGCGTTACGCTGGGGATTGAAACGCGCAAGGCGATTCTGTCCCATTGCAGCCTGATCCGTCCCTTTATCCCGGAAAGTGTCGATGGCCAACCGTGGCAGGCAGCACCTGGTGAGCAAATCGCCCTTGATGCCCGTTATTTCAGCTTCGCGCCGGACGAAAAATGGCATGGATTTGCCGGCTATGCGCCGGGTCAGTATCTGATCGATCCCTGCAAGCTGTTGCTGACCACGCCCGGTATCGATGCTGCCAGCGGTGAATACAGCAGCTTTGGCATTCCGGCTACGATTCTGGCTAACTACCTGCGTGAAAACGGCATCGTGCCGGAGAAATCCGATCTGAATTCCATCCTTTTTCTGCTGACGCCTGCGGAAAGCGCGGAAAAAATGGCTCAGCTGGTGGCAATGCTGGTGCGTTTTGAACAGCACATCCGCGAAGATTCGCTGATGAGTGAGGTTTTGCCGGTGCTGTACAGTAAACATGCTGACCGCTATCGCGGCTATCGTCTGCGTCGCTTATGCCAGGAAATGCACGATTTGTATGTGAGCTATGGTGTAAAAGATTTACAGAAAGCGATGTTTCGTCAGGCCAGCTTGCCGCAGGTCAAAATGAATGCGCAGGATGCTAATCAGGCCTTTATTCGTGGGAATGTTGAACTGGTGCCTGTCGCACAGGCGGAAGGTTTAATTGCTGCAGAAGGCGCATTGCCTTATCCACCTGGCGTACTGTGCGTAGTGCCTGGCGAAGTGTGGGGCGGGGCGGCGTTGCGTTACTTTTTAGCGCTGGAAGCGGGCATAAACCTGCTGCCTGGTTTTTCACCGGAACTGCAAGGCGTGTATACCGAAACGGACAGTGAGGGAGTAAAAAGGTTATATGGATATATCATTACAGAATGAGGGTTTATCTTGACGCTGGATAGTTAACTATATGATAATTTTTAGATAAATTTTCCCTGGTGTTGGCCAAATGGCAACCTGATCTCATATGGTCAGGTTTTTTTTTGCGTGTAATTTATTATTCTTTGTCTTTTACTTTCATACACTTTACGATGTATGTACCATGGTTGTAAGTTACACTTTAGTATAGGGGTCCTGCATTAGCGGGCAAATTAAGGAAGATACAACGTTATTTTGAGGTTATGGATGTCACTATTTTTTTCAGAAAATCAGGCGATCATCGACACCGTACAGCACTATTTCGATAGCGAATTAAACCAGCTTGGCGATTTAAAATATGCTTATATGGTTTTAAATAAAAAGAATCCAGCTGACATGGTGATTATTTCCAACTACCCGAAAGAATGGGTGGAAATTTATAAAGAAAATAATTATCAGCAAATTGATCCTGTGGTTATTGCATCCTTTACGCGTATTTCGCCTTTTTCATGGGACGAGAATATCACTATCAATAGCGAGCTAAACTTTTCCAAGATTTTCAATCTATCTAAAAATTATAAAATCGTTAACGGTCATACATTTGTTTTACATGATTATTACAATAATCTTGCCTTACTTTCTATTTTAATGAATGAAAATCATGTTCATGAAACCGAAGAGATTGTTGCGCAGCATCAGGAACAGTTACAGATGTTATTGATCAAAGCGCATGACAAGGTCATCTCGCTCTATAAAGAGATGGATGATAACGCTGCCAGTAAAAAACAGGTGAGTAAAGATATCTTCTCACCGCGTGAAAATGAAATTCTTTACTGGGCCAGCGTTGGGAAAACTTACCAGGAAATAGCGCTTATCCTGGATATCAAAGTAAGCACCGTAAAATTCCACATTGGCAATGTTGTCAAAAAGCTGGGCGTGATGAACGCAAAACATGCCATCAGGATGGGTATTGAACTACAGCTAATTAAACCTGCCGCAGGTTAGGCTGAAAAGCCAGCGGCCATTTAGCTAACTCTTTGTCATCAAAAAGTTTATCCTGATTAGACTTCTCAATAAGTATATCGCGGTTTTTATCGTCAATCGGTAAAAACACGATATAAATTTTTTCTTTTTTCTCGGATAGCGTTTGCTCAACTACTGAAATTTCCCAGCCGGAACGTTTCAATATACGCAGCATTGCATGACTGACCAGGGTATATATGCCTTCATAACCATAGTGACGCGCATAATTTACCATCGCCAAAAAAAGCATGCTACTGACGGGATATTGATAAAGATCGGAAGAGCGGGCGCGCTCTTTATCAACAAAGAAACGGCTGGATTCTATATAGTTTCCTGCAGGCAACTCAACATTATTAAACCAGGGTGCAAAGGTATGACTGATCATATTAGGGTAGCGGGTTTCGATAAATCTTACGCTGCATAATACGTTATCGTTATGAATACCGAACACATATGTTGTATGTTCGTTATCATACTCATCAAACTCCATACCATTGACGCAGTTAACTGCCCAGTCCAGGCGATCTTTGAAGGTTTCCTTCCTCAGGATAAATAGCTCGCTCGACCTTTGCTCTGATAACTTTGGGTAGTTAATGTCAAGAAAATTTATCATGCTGACTCCATTTCGATGATGTTGTTTTGCATCTGAATTACAAAACCTAATCCGGAGCGTAAACTATTCCGGTAGAATCCTGCCCTGATTTTCGCTTTTTCCGGCGCGCTTGTACAGCGTACAAAGAATGTGTTGTGCAGAGAGGATAGAAGAAAGGCGTACCTCGCTTAAACATAAGGCAAGGATTTTGTCTGTACCAGACAAAATTTTAGAGCGTAAGCTAATAGCGCTTTAGCCAGCAATGCGAAGAGCTACGCCATATTGACTGGCTAAGAAATAAACCATAGCGATTTACCTGGCAGGCAAATGGCCTAAACCGACGCGCTTTGATAAGGTCGACAGGGAAAGCCGCAACGGTCTATTTATCTGCGCCCGACTCCAGCCGCGCATCTTCCCGGGCCTGACGTACAATAGCCTTAGCGATCCAACGCGCCACGCCCTGCAGAGAGTCATCATCACAGCCCCAGATATCTTTCATTACCAGAAAGATCTCAGAACCATATACCAGCGATAACGCATACATCACTTTCTGCAACAGCTCCGGGGAGAGTTCAGTTTTTAGGGGCTCAACCACATGCTGCAGCGTTTGCTTACGATTACCGCGTACCAGCTTTTCTTTTACCAGCGGCAAATCCGTTGAGCGAGACTGCGCCCACTGCGTCAGGGATAAGTGCAGCGCTGCACGGAGCGTACCTTCATGTTGCAACATGCGCGGAAAAGCGAAAGCCAGTAGCTCATCAATACGATCGCTGACATCGGTTTTTGTCGGCTGGAAATTTTTCATCGGGCTCAGCGTTTCAGTGACTATGGCTGAAACCAGCGCGCTTTGTGTAGGGAAGTAACGGTATGCTGTGGCGCGTGATAGCTGGGCTGCCTGAGCCACTTCGGTAATAGAAGGAAAGCTACCGCTATCAAACATTTTCATTGCCGTTTCAATTAATAGCCTGCGCGTACGGGCGCGCGTGGACGTCATCGGCATATCTGCCTGGGTGTCCCTTTCAACCACTTTAACCTCTTGTTTTCTCTGTTTGGACTCAGAGTCCGCGGATTCGCCAAGCTCTGTTGGCACTATAACAGAACTCATAATATTAACATCCAACATTCGTTCTGTTTAATCATCAGTTTTTTCTCATTATTGTTGAGACGTGCATTTCATTCGCTTGATTTAACATTCAGGACGATGATACTGTTGTCTCGAACGGACGGTCTTCCATCCGCTTATAAATAGCATTTTGGTTTTTATTTCAGTTTTATCAAGCTTTTAATGGCTTTTGTGACAGGAATGGTTAACAGAAATGAAAGAAGAAACCGGTTACATCTACATTGCTGCTACAGCGGATACTAAAGGAAGGGAACTGTTTTACGTTCGTGATTTGATTAGAAAAACTGGCCTGCAGGCGCTGACGGTTGACGTGTCAACTCAAGTACTTAACGCCAGTTCCGCTGCAGATGTGAAGCCAGAAGAGGTGGCGGCTTTTCATCCTCAGGGTACGAAGGCCGTTTTTTGCGGCGACCGTGGCCGCGCGATCGAGGCGATGGCGCTCGCTTTTCAGAACTACCTTAAAACCCGTAAAGACGTTGCCGGTCTTCTCGGTTTGGGCGGCTCAGGCGGCACCGCGCTGATTACGCCAGCGATGCAGGATTTAACGGTCGGCGTGCCGAAAGTGATGGTCTCGACCATGGCCTCCGGCGATATCGCGGGCTATATCGGTGCCAGCGACATCAGCATGCTGTATTCCGTAACCGACGTAGCGGGCCTTAACCGGATTTCACGTCAGGTTCTTGGCAACGCCGCACATCAAATCGCAGGCGCCGTGCTGTTCCAGCCGGAAGCCTGTGCAGATGATAAACCGGCGCTTGGCTTAACCATGTTTGGCGTAACAACGCCCTGTATCCAGGCAGTAAGCCAGCAGCTGGAAGAAGAGTTCGATTGTCTGGTTTTTCATGCCACCGGCAGCGGCGGCATGGCGATGGAAAAACTGGCGGATAGCGGCATGCTGGCTGGCGTGCTGGATCTGACCACTACTGAAGTTTGCGACCTGTTAGCCGGTGGCGTACTGGCCTGCGCTGAAACGCGCTTTGATGCTATTGCCCGCTCACAGGTGCCTTATGTTGTTTCCTGCGGCGCGCTGGATATGGTCAATTTCGGTCATTCGTCGAGCGTGCCGGAAAAATATGCGGACCGGCTGTTTTATCATCATAACGCCCAGGTCACGCTAATGCGCACCACACCAGGGGAAAACCGCGCGATGGCGAAGTGGATTGCCGCCAAGCTTAATCGCTGCGAAGGGGAAGTACGGTTTTTAATTCCGGAAGGGGGATTTTCCGCTCTTGACGCGCCGGGCATGCCGTTCTGGTCACCTGAAGCAAACGAGGCGTTTATCTCTACGCTGGAAGCAGAACTGATACCAACCGAAAAAAGAAAAATAATACGATTACCTTATAACATTAATGATGCAATGTTTGCTGACGCTGCAGTAGAAGCGTTTCGTACCATCAACACCAGGGAGTTCTAATCATGCCTGCGTTAAACCGACAGGAATTGCTGGAAAATTTTCGTGCAATGATTGCCCGAGGCGAACCGATCATTGGCGGCGGAGCGGGCACCGGCCTCTCCGCCAAATGTGAAGAAGCGGGCGGCATCGACCTGATCGTTATTTACAACTCAGGGCGTTATCGTATGGCGGGCAGAGGCTCTTTAGCAGGGCTGTTGGCCTACGGCAACGCGAATGAAATCGTGGTCGATATGGCAAAAGAGGTGTTGCCGGTGGTGAAAAAAACACCGGTACTGGCGGGCGTAAACGGCACCGACCCTTTCTGCCATTTTGATAAGTTTCTGGACGATTTGAAGGCGCTGGGTTTTTCCGGCGTACAAAACTTCCCAACGGTAGGCCTGATCGACGGTAATTTCCGCGCCAATCTGGAAGAGACCGGTATGGGCTACGGGCTGGAAGTTGAGATGATCCGTCTGGCGCATCAGAAAGATATGCTCACCACGCCCTATGTGTTTAGCGAGCAGGACGCGGTTGCGATGACCGAGGCGGGCGCAGATATTATCGTGCCGCATATGGGATTAACCACTGGCGGAAATATCGGCGCAGAAACCGCGCTAAAGCTGGAGGATTGCGTTCCGCTGATCACGGCCTGGGCCGAGGCGGCAAAAGCGGTGCGGGAAGATATTATTGTGCTGTGTCACGGTGGACCGATTTCTGGCCCGGAAGATGCGCAATATATTATGGATAACTGCCCGCTGTGCGACGGTTTTTATGGTGCCAGTTCAATGGAGCGGTTACCAACAGAAGTGGCTTTAACTAATACAACTAAGCAGTTTAAAAATATTCAGCGTTAATTTTTAGCGCCAACATCAGGGTCTTATTATTGTCGCCGCGATGCCTAAACTGACATCGCGGCCGTTGTTTTTGCCAGCTGCATTAATGCATTCCGGCCTTAATATTCCCACTGCACATTAAAGCCGAGCGTCAGATTATCCGTCTGATAACCCGCAGGTTTCCAGAGCGGAGTACCGGCAAACAGGTGATAACCGACCCCCCGATATTGACCGCGCAGACCCAGGACGTTGCCCGCTAATTGTTTTCCTTCTTCCGCATTGTCGGCGCGGCTGATGATGCGCCCATAATCGATACCTGCATAAAGCTGTTGATTCCACTGCGGAAAATGAAGGTTAATGCTATTGCTCAGAAACCAGCCGCTGTTGCCGGTCAGGCTGTTTTCACCATCAAAACCGCGCACGCTCCAGCGGTTGCCAATGCTGAAGCGGTCCTGCGTCACCAGTTTGTCAGGCGATACCTGTAACAGAAAGCGCGGCTGATAGCTCATTTGTATTTCGGTCAGCTGAAAGGGGAGCCAGGCCTGTAAATCAAACATCATCAGTCGGCTGGCACGTTGATAATGGTTATAGAGCATCTCTGAGGTAGGGCGGTTTCCGAACCAGGGAACGTTGCGCTGCAGACTGAGCGTGGCGTCAAGCACGCCGTTTTGCAGATAGCGGCGATGGGCAAGCGCCATACGCACATTGGTTATCTCTTTTTGCTGTAGTTCCAGTTCCGTATCGCTGAGAAAATAGCGGTACTGACGTTTACTGATCTGCGTACTTAAGGTGGTTTTCTGGGTTGCATCGCGATGCAGTAAACGGCTGAGCTGTACGCTAAGGTTCCGGCTTTTACCGCTATAATAATAGCCCGACAGTTCCCCCGTCAGTGGCTGGCTGTAACGGTTTTCGCTGGCGTAGAAATCGAGCAGCCAGTAACCGTATGGCACTGAATACCAGACGGCATAGTTGCTGCTACCGCGTTCTTTTTTATATTCCAGCGTCCGTCCCAGGGAAAAATAAAACAGATCGTTAAGCGCTGTGGGGTTATCAAGATAAAATGCCGTGCCGGCCTGATAACGCCCGGTATAGCGACTGCCGGCGTCATCCAGCCAGAATGCGGTACGCCAGCTGCGGCTTTGTTGTCGTTTAATATGGATATCGGTACTGCCGGGGCGTTCGCCGGGTGCCAGCTGAATGGCGACGTCGGTATGGGGAATGCGCTGCATATTCTCCAGCCCCTGCTCGACAGCGCGCAGATCCAGCAGATCGCCTGAACGCAGAGGAAAGGCGGCGTTAAGATAAAGATTATCACTGCTGCCTTCGCTGAGCGCAAGCTGACCCACGCGCCCGGCAACAATGCGTAGCCTGAGCGTGCCGTTTCCCGCTTGCTGATCGGGGACGCTGATTCTGGAGGTGATATAGCCCGCTTTCATAATGCGGTTTTCCAACAGCCTGACTAAATGACGCACGTTTGGTACGTTAAGGCAGTGCCCGATTCCACGATCCGCAATGCGCTGCAAAGGGAGCCAGACGGGTAAATCGCTTTTGTTCTCAAGTTGGACCGCTTTTATTGGCAGGCAGTCTGAGCTATCGATAAATTCACCCATATTATTATCAGTAACAGTGACGCTTCCCTGTACCGCCTTGCCGGTGGTAGCAAGGCTTTTCTGGCGCGCCTTTTGCAGTTCCTGCTGATGCAGGCTCTGCTGTTCAATAATAACGCTGTTGGAGCCGGAAAAAGAGGTGATGGGCAGGATAAATAACGCCAGTAATAGCAGCCGGTAAATCATGTCGCTTCCCTGAGAAAATAAAACCGCGCCATCAGAGACGGCACGGTAATTAATGATTTAATGTTGATAATTTATGTCAGGTTTGTACTTCAACTGCCATAGAACACATTAAACAGGCCATTTTTACCATTATCATAAGGGTTGGTGTCTTTTACAATTTCACCTGCGGATTTTACTTCGTCGATAACCTTAAAGTTGCCGTCGAGTTCGCCAGAGTTATGGAAATCGGGCGAATAAATCCGGGATTCATAGTATGGAGAGTTAAAAGATTTTAACTTGCCACTGTTGTTTAAAACGGGGGCGCTTAATACCATGGTGCGCCCGGTAGTAATAAGGCCCTTATTAGTCAGCGAAGTGGTTGCTTCTGCATTTATCTTATTGAAAGCATTCAGCTCGCCTGAGTTTGTAATATTATCGGCTGTAATGGTGATATCGTGGTTAGCCGCTATCGTACCATTATTAATGAACTTTTTACTGGCATTGATTATGATGTTACCTCGGTTGCTACCAGACCAAAGGATGGAGGAGGGCGCTGGCTGGCTATATATTTTACCGTTGTTTTCAAAATCACCGGTATCGATATTCAGCTTACTGTAGCCCCGAATTTGACCACTATTGTCTGTTTTTTCAGTCTTAATTTTAACCGTGTCGGCCTCTATCTGATTCGCATTGGCCAGTTCTTGCGCTTCAAGATTAAGTGATGAGGATGCGTTGATAGAGTAGCCCTGGTTTAAAATTTTACCACCGCTTGCTAAGGTGGATTCCCCAGCCGAGTTGATCTGGCCATACCCGGTATTGTGAATATCACCCTGCGCACTGATATTCAGGCTATTGTTTGCGATAATGTAACCGGCATTACGTACCCCGACGCCTTTATCATTGGCAACGACAGTAATTTTATTGGCATACATGCCGCCTAATGCACCGACATCGACCAGCACGTCATTTTGAGCCTGAGTCTCTTTTAGTTTATTCTGGGCGATTATCCCAGTGTCAGTTATTTCAACCAGCTCGTTACGTCCGGCAGCGATTGACAGATTCTTTGCGTGTACGTAGCCATTAACCGCGACATAGCGGCCAATCAGGTCGGTATATTCGCTGAGGTTATCCATCATGCCGAACCAGCCGGAATTATTAACGGTAATGGTTCCTTTTTCCACCTTGAAGCCTTTCAGTTCTTCGCCATCAAATACCGGTTTGCCGGTAGTTAATGTACTGCGGCTGGTATTAATAAATTCACAGCCGTTACAGGTAATGCCGTTGGGGTTGGCGACAATAACGTGAGCTTTATTACCGGCAACCTCCAGACTGCCTTCCAGCTTGCTGGCATGGGAAGAGGTGACTTCATTCAGAATCACGCGTGCTGGTCCACTCTTGTCCAGATTATGGTTGCCAACAATATTACCGGCAACGGAAGTCTTTGAACCGGTTTTGCTGTTATTAAGCACCAGGCCATTTTCATTAACATCAAAGCGTGAATACTTATTATGTGAAATGCCGCTGGCGGATGGGGCGTTAATATTCACCGTCTGTGAGCCATTGGCATTGGTGGAGACATTAAGGTTACTGCCAGGAATGTTTTGCGCAGTTACTGCCGCTTCTGCCGTTACAATGCTGCCGGTAACAAGCATAACTGACAGGCAAAGGCGATTGAACTTAAATTTATTTGTTTTCATAATAATCCCTTATATATTACCCTTAGTGAATTTTAGCAAATAAGATTTTTAATATTCTGCGTGCTGTAACGTATGTCACTAACACGGAGACATAAAATAAAGTATTCGCCATATCAGGGAATACACAGTTTTTTAATTAAATATAAACTTTAAGGAAATTAGTCTGATTAACGGCAATCTCCGTATTACTCCAGCGGCGACTGAGATGGGTTACGGCAGAGGGCCGGGTTAAATCGACTGGCGCATCAGTGGCGTATACCTATTGCCTGGCAGGCGGAAAAAAGAGATCGCGGTGTGACCGTATCAGGCCACGTGGACGGTATTGATTAAATAAAAAGCCAGCCTGTATTCAGGCTGGCTTTTTTATACGGATTAAAAGCGGTTGTAGCTGCGCTGCGCGTGGCTGACTTTATACAGATAGCGGCGTGACTCAGCGGACGGGTGGCGGGTCGTCAGGGTTTGATAGACTTCGTCCGGCGAGAGCGCGTTGATCTGAGAAAAGGCCCGATCTTTGTCGCTGGAGAAGACGCGCAGAACGCTGCCTGCGCCGCCGTTATAGGCGGTAATTACCGCATAGCGGCGTGATACCGGATTAGCAATACCCGCCAGATAATTGCTTTGCAAAATCGACAGATAGGCGGTGCCGGTATCAATATTGTTTTCCGGATCGAACAGATAACTACGGCTTGGCTTGCCCCATTTACCTTTCATTCTGAACACGTCAACACCGGCTGAATGCTGAACCACCTGCATCAGACCCAGCGCGTCGGCATGGCTGACCGCATACGGGTTAAAGCTGGACTCGATTTGCATAATCGCCAGGATCAGAGACGCATCCACGTTATATTTTTCCGCCGCCTTACGTACCATCGGCAGATATTTGTGCGCACGCTTGTCGAGGTGGTTAGGCACCATTGGAATAGTGACCGACCAGATCACATGCAGGCCGGAAACGCGGCGCTGGAGCCTGTTCTGGATCAGATAATCCGCGAAGCTGGCGGCGCGCCCCTGCCAGCGAATAGGCTGACCGGTATTATCCAGCACCTGACCATACAGCAGCGGCTCTTTGCTGAGCTGCACATCGTTGGCATCAGAATAGAGATCAACATTGCCGGGATCTTCACCAATCAGCAAGGTGGTGATAATCGCCTGACGCAGGCTGACTGTCGGATCGGTACCCGAAATGGTCTCAATGGTAATCGAGCCCTTTTCAAAGTTGATATGGCTACGTGTGTAATAGTTATCGCTGTACTTAACGTAGTCTTTTGGCCCGGCTATCAGAACTTCGTTGATGCCCCAGATGTTCTCAATGTTATGAGCAAACTGGCCCATCAATATATCGAAGCCGTTGGTGTCTTTTACCCATTCCTCATGGAAAGTCTGTTTTTTACTTCCTGAGCAGGAAACCAGCAGCGGTGCTATCACTAGCAAGGCAATAAATTTTTTTTTCATCGTATCTGCGCTGAACCCAAAACAGGGGCCTCAAATGAGGCCCAAAATGTTATTTCTCTGGTGGGGTATAACCTTCGATATGTACATCTTTGCCTTCGAACAGGAAATTCACCATCTCCTTCTCCAGCACTTTACGATCTTCCGGGTTCATCATGTTGAGTTTCTTTTCGTTGATCAACATGGTCTGCTTACTCATCCACTTTGACCAGGCCTCTTTCGAGATGTCATTGTAGATGCGTTTTCCCAGTTCGCCTGGGTAGAGCTGAAAATCTTGTCCTTCAGCTTCGCGTTGCAGAAACGTACAGAAAATAGTGCGGCTCATTACTCTTCCTCTTCAGAAACGCGCATATGCAGCGATATTTGCTGGGGATGCCGCAATTCTTGCAGCAGGCGCTCGACCGGTGCGGCTAAACCCACGGCCGGTGGTTGCGCTAAGTTATACCAGAGACCCGCGCCTTCATCCATCGCCGCGCCCGCAGAAGGCAGTTCCAGCCACATTGGCACAATATCCAGGTGGAAATGACTAAAAGTATGGCGAAAGGCGGTTAACTGCTGCAGCGCCGCGCTACCGATGCCGCGCGCGGTGAGCCAGGCGCGTAATTCCTCTTCGTTAGCGAATTGCGGAAAGCAAAACAGGCCGCCCCACAGGCCAACAGGCGGGCGCTGCTCCAGCCAGACTCCCTCGCCGCGCTGCATCAGCAGCATATAACCGGTGCGTTCCGGCAGCGTCTGCCGGGGCTTTTTGCCAGGATAGCTGGCCCAGCTTCCCTCGGCATAAGCCATACAGCCGTTATTCAGCGGGCAAATTTCACATTTGGGTTTTGAGCGCGTGCACACCAGCGCGCCGAGATCCATCATCGCCTGATTAAATTGACTGACGCCAGCCGCAGGCGTGACCTCTTCCGCAATCTGCCACAGGCGTTTTTCCACCTCTTTTTTGCCGGGCCAGCCGCCAACCGTATAGCAGCGTGCCAGCACGCGCTTTACGTTGCCGTCCAGAATCGGATAGTGCTGGCCCAGCGCCAGCGAGACCACTGCGCCTGCGGTAGAGCGGCCTACGCCGGGCAGGGCGGCAACCTCATCAAAAGTTTCAGGGAAAATACCCTGATGACGCTCGGCAATGGTCTGCGCCGCCTTATGTAAGTTGCGCGCACGGGCGTAATAACCAAGGCCGGTCCAGAGGTGAAGCACCTCATCCAGCGGCGCTGACGCCAGATCGTTGACCGTAGGAAAACGCGCCATAAAGCGTTCAAAGTAGGGGATCACGGTGGCGACCTGGGTTTGTTGCAGCATGACTTCGGAGAGCCAAACCTTGTAAGGCGTTTTGGCCTGTTGCCACGGCAGGGTTTTACGTCCGAAGCGCTGATACCAGTCCAGCACCTGCTGCGCGAACTGTTGCGCTTGCATCATGAGAAGGAAAATTTCCGTTATTGCTCTACACTCAGGCAGGCATTCCAGCATAGACATTGCGCGGAGTAAACCGGAACTTTGCAAGTGCTTGCTTCTGTCCGGTAACTTTGCATAATGCCCGTTTTCCTGAATATGCAGACAGGCAGGCAACGACATGATTAATGACGTCATCACACCGGAATTTGATGAAAACGGGCGCCCTTTGCGTCGTATCCGCAGCTTTGTACGCCGTCAGGGCCGACTGACAAAGGGTCAACAGCAGGCGCTTGATACCCTATGGCCAGTTATGGGCGTAGAGTATCAGGCGGAGCCGGTGGATCTGGTGGCGTTATTTGGCCGGGAAGCGCCGGTGGTGCTGGAGATTGGCTTTGGCATGGGCGCATCGCTAGTGGCGATGGCCAGTGCAAACCCGGAACAAAATTTCCTTGGTATTGAGGTTCATGCGCCTGGCGTAGGCGCCTGTCTGGGATCGGCGCAGGAAGCAGAGCTTAAAAATCTGCGCGTAATGTGCCACGATGCGGTTGAAGTGCTGGAAAAGATGATCCCGGATAACTCATTGCGTATGGTGCAGCTGTTTTTCCCCGATCCCTGGCATAAAGCGCGCCATAACAAGCGCCGCATTGTGCAGGTTCCGTTTGCCGAGCTGGTATTACGTAAACTGAAGCTGGGTGGCGTATTTCATATGGCTACCGACTGGCAGGAATATGCTGAGCACATGCTGGAAGTGATGAGCAGCGTAGAGGGATATCAGAACCAGTCCGCCACCAGTGACTATGTGCCGCGTCCGGAAACGCGACCATTGACGAAATTTGAGCAGCGCGGGCAGCGACTGGGCCACGGCGTATGGGATTTAATGTTTGAGAGGGTTAAATAATGGCAATACAGCGTAGCCGCCGTTTACGTAAAAAGCTGCATATCGACGAGTTTCAGGAACTGGGCTTTTCTGTTGCCTGGACGTTTCCGCAGGGTACTACGGTAGAAGAGATCGATACGACCGTTGATGCCTTTATTCATGAAATCATTGAGCCTAACGGACTGGCGTTTGACGGCAGCGGTTATCTGCAATGGGAAGGCCTGGTATGTCTGCAGAAAATCGGTAAATGTACCGATGAGCATCGTGAACAGGTTCGTCAGTGGCTGGAAGCACGCAATATGGAAGGTGTAAAAGTCACTGAACTGTTTGATGTCTGGTGGGACTAAAAGCTTAGTCAACGCGCAGACTGGCAATTCAGGCGCGTTAATTGAACGCCTGAAGCGGGCTGGCCGTGCTGAAAATGCGCCAGGCCAATGACAGCATCTGTTTCACAGGCGTACAGGAAATGAGTCCTATAACGAACCCAGGAGTCTTTATGATGCGTAAAGCGCTGACGGGCGTACTTTTGCTGGCTGCGGTGCAGGCGCACGCGGCTTATGAATGCCCGGTGAAACCGCAGGATGATGTGGTTATCACGCCGCAATCGGTACAGGTAGTGGGTGCCAGCGGTAATCTGGTGATCTCTCCGGTGGGCGATCTGCAATACAACGGCAAGCTGATTCAGCCAGATACGGCGACACGTCAGAAAGCAGTGGATTATCAGGCGGCGCTGCGTCGTGATTTGCCGTGGGTGGATCAGGGCGCATCGCAGCGGCTGGAGAAAGGCCGCGTGGCACTGGATAAGGTCGTCGTGGAGAAACTGGGAGCCAGCAGCAACGTACGCAAGCGGCTTACCACGCTGGATGAGCAGCTGAAGCAGCAGATGAACCGTATTATTGAGCATCGCAGCGACGGCTTAACCTTCCACCATCAGGCTATCGATCAGGTTCGTGCTGACGGGGAGCGTCTGGTGCAAAGCAGCTTAGGCGGCGTCGTGCAGGACAGCCTGAACGAGATGGGCACAAAACAGGCCAGCCAGAGCGATAATCCGTTGCAGGCGATTATGGGCAATCTGGGTGGCTTGCAGCAGGCGATACAGGCAGAGTGGAGTAACCAGGAGCAGGATTTCCAGAACTTCGGTCGTGAAGTCTGCAATCGCGTAACCGCCCTGGAAAACCAACGGAAAGCGGTGTTAGCCGGAATTAAATAGTAAAATGCCCTGACGGCCTGAGAGGGCAGGCAGGGCGCTTATCGTCGTTCACATCCGCTGAATAAATAATGTTAATTCAGTGGTACAACATCGCTAAATTTAATATAGCCTTTTTTATCGCTTAGCCGATCCTGCCTGGTGGGATCGTATAGGGCGACATACATCCATTCTTTATTAATGGTTTTTATTTTTACAACACTTTCATCACGAGTAAATGTATAGCTGGTTTTAGCCCTCTCTTTGGGTTCATGCTTGAGTTTCCCGCTTTTTGTATTCGAATTAAGAACATATGAGGTTAAGTAAGGGAAGCTGCCACCATAAACGCAGCCTGTATCGTCATTTGTTTTTGTATTAAGGTTCAGGGCAGTCGGCGTAAAAGAAACAAACTCGGCGATATAGTTATCTGCATCGCATTCAATATAATGTTTAATATCTTTGATAACCAAATAACCTTTTTGGTTGACATACCACTCTTTATACTTAAAGAAATTATCAGGTATATTTGTAAAATGGCTTTTTATGAAGTTTATTTTTTTATTCTCACTGCCATCCATTAAAATATCAATGACTTTCATTTTCTGCGGTGAAGTTTCAGATGGGAAATACCTGAAGCCTAACTGCGGCGTGTTTACGGTAGCATCATCATTCCATTCGGCTTTCCAGTAAGCCTGAAAAGTGCCATCTATTAGTAACTGCTCAGCGAATGAGTAATGAGTTAAAGTTAAAAAAGAAAATGAAAGGAAAAACAATGATTTTAAAAGAGTTTTGTTAATCATTTATTACCGTCCACATAACAAGAAGTGATCATAACAGTAAAGTTAGCGATGCCTTCTTTTTCTATAATTTCCTTTATCCTTTTATACATGATAACACTGTTTGTGACCTTATTGGCTAACCTTTCTGTTCCAGGCAACAGGCAGCCTTCGGTATCCTGGGGTAATTCCCTGGGTGAATGCATTAAATAGCTTAGGCGGGTTATGTTTTACAAACTTTCCGCTTGTATGCCATACAAGTCGGTAACTTCCTTCCGGGATCCTTTTTTTTAAGCGTGGGGTGACGGTATCAGGTCCGGGACATTCCAGAAAATAGTCTTTAATATTTGTGCCAGAGATACTGAATTCGCTAATGGTAGATAACGTGGTTTGCCATTTTCGCTGAACAAATATTGTGTACGCCATAGCTATAACCTCCTTGTTATGTAAAGTACGTATCCCTTTAAGTCGTCAGCCGGAATTTTATAAATACAATGCCCAGAATGCTGTCAGGATGGGTTAAACGCCATAGCATTTTGTGAAGTAAGTTATTAACCAGAAGGAAAAAATTACAGGGAGAAATAAATAATGAGTTATCAACAGATTACACTGAAATATAACCCGCTGAAATTATGAATGTTGTTTATCTGAACGAGGAGATCAGGGCCGTTTTAATTAGATTCACCGTTTTAAAATTAACAGGAAAGGGAATATTGCCGGGCTTTCCAATGATGAGAAAATGATTCCCGTCTGATAGCAGTAGTCAGGTGACAGAGGAAATAAAAAGCTCAATGTGTCTGCTAAATAGATAAGCCGGTCACAATGAGCTTTGCGTTTTAATTAAAAAGATTATTCCGCCAGAAACAGTTCCAGCAGCGAATTAAGGAACAGTTTGCCTTTCTCCGTCACCTGCCAATATTCAGGCGTTTCCGTCAGGTAGCCTTTCTCCAGTGCGCTATCCAGCTGCGGTCGAATAATGGCTTCATCCAGGCCGGTATAACGCATAAATTCGCCGCGCGGCGCGGGCTCCAGCAGGCGGAAACGATTCATAAAGAACTCAAAAGGCTTATCTTCATCCGCCACCTCATACTGCTTATCCAGGTACTCTCCTGACATAAAGCCGCGTGGATGGCGCGTTTTTATGGTACGCACGATCCGGCCATCCGGTTGCGTTAGCTTGCTGTGCGCGCCGCAGCCAATCCCCAGATAATCACCGAACCGCCAATAGTTCAGGTTATGCTCGCAACGATAGCCAGGTTTAGCGTAGGCCGACGTTTCATACTGCTCATAGCCCGCCGCCGACAGCAACTGATGACCCTGCTCAAAAATATCCCACAGCGCGTCATCATTAGGCAGCACTGGCGGACGCGAGGCAAACAGCGTATTCGGTTCAATCGTCAGCTGATACCAGGAAAGGTGCGGCGGATTAAGCGCGATCGCCTGACGCAGATCGTCCAGCGCCTCGGTCAGCGATTGATCGGGCAGGCCGTGCATCAAATCGAGGTTAAAACTACGCAGCCCAAGACCGGCGGCCAGGTGAGCCGCGCGCTTTGCTTCTTCCGGGCCGTGAATGCGACCAAGACGCTGTAGCTTAAGCGGACTAAAGCTCTGTACGCCGATGGAAATACGGTTTACACCAGCCGCCTGATAAGCGCTGAAACGATCGGCTTCCACCGTACCGGGATTCGCTTCCATGGTGATTTCTGCCCCGGCAGCCAGCGGCAGACGCGCCCGTACGCCGTCCAGCAGCAGCTGCATGGCGTGGCTGCTTAACAGACTGGGCGTACCGCCGCCGATAAAGATTGTGGCCACTTCGCGTCCGTGGGTTAACGGCAGGTCGCGATCCAGATCGGCCAGCAGGTGATTAACATATTCCTCATGCGGCACCTCGCCTTTTAAGGCGTGCGAGTTGAAATCGCAGTAGGGACATTTCTGCACGCACCAGGGAATATGAATATAGAGGCTGAGCGGTGGAAGATTAGCCATTACGCATCGCTTCCAGCAGCAGAGTCAGCGCCTGGCCGCGATGAGAAACCGCGAGCTTTTCCGCTTTGCTCAGCTCAGCTGCGGTTTTACCCAGCTCAGGGAGATAGAAAATCGGATCGTAGCCAAAACCACCAACTCCCGTCGGCGTGCGGATAATTTCACCGCGCCAACTGCCGTGGCATACCAGCGGTGTCGGATCGGTTGCATGACGCAGATAAACCAGCACGCAGTGAAACTGCGCCTGGCGCTGGCCTTCCGGGATATCCTGCAGCGCATCCAGCAGCTTCTCCAGATTTTGCCGATCGCTGGCCGCCTCGCCGGCGTAGCGCGCCGAATAGATCCCAGGCGCGCCACCGAGCGTATCTACCGCCAGACCTGAATCATCGGCAATGGCTGGCAGGCCGGTTACCTGGGCGGCATGGCGCGCTTTCAGAATGGCGTTTTCAATAAAGGTTAAGCCGGTTTCCTCTGCGGACTCTACGCCCAGATCGGTTTGCGCCACAATATTCAGGCCAAAATCAGCCAGTAGATCGGCCAGTTCACGCACTTTGCCCGGGTTACCGGTGGCGAGGACAACTTTTTGCATATCAGTTCCAGAAACGTTTACGGCGATAACAATAATTACAGCTGCGCCCAGCCAGGGATGAAATCCATGCCCAGGAAGTTCAGCATATAGAGGATCAGAATGACCACCATGGCGGAGAAGTCGATACCGCCCATTGCCGGCAGAAAGCGACGCACAGGTGCCATCAGCGGTTCGGTCAGCTGAATCAGTACATAATCCACCGGATTACGACCCTGACTTATCCAGCTCATCAACGAACGGACGATAATCACCCAGAATACCAGGACGCCAGCCGCTTTCACCAGCGAGACCAGACCGAAATAGAAGAACACCGGATCGAACAGGAAAACGCTGCTCTGAAGCGCGAAAACCAGGGTAAACATCAGCACGCTAAGCACATAGGCCAGCAGCAGCGATGCGGTATCCAACGGACCGACAGAAGGAATAACGCGGCGCAGCGGCTTGATTACCGGCTGGGTAATTTTGACCACAAACTGGGAGAACGGGTTATAAAAATCGCATCTTGCCCACTGCATCCAGATGCGCAGCAACAACACTTTCACGTACAGATTAATCAGCGTCGTTACCAGGAAAGTCAACGTCAGCATGAGGTTCCTCAATTATTGTTGTGGGGGAGTGGTGCCGTAATCACGCGCGCCGAAAATAGCGGTGCCGATACGAACCATGGTACTGCCTGCCGCAATCGCGGCCTCCATATCGTCGCTCATTCCCAGAGAAAGTGTATCGACGGATGGATAATGCTGTTTCAGCGAGGCCAGCGCATCTGCCATCTTCTGACAGACCGCCAGCTGGCGCTGGTAATCTTTCTCCGGCGCCGGAATCGCCATCAGCCCGCGCAACCGCAAATGCGGCAGCGCTGCAACTGCCTGTGCCAGTTCCGGCAGCGCCTCAAGCATAATGCCCGATTTACTGTTTTCGTCACTGATATTTACCTGAATTAACACATTCAGCGGCGGCAGATGTGGCGGACGTTGATCGTTCAGGCGCGTAGCAATACGTAAGCGATCCACCGTATGACACCAGGCAAAATTCTCCGCTACCAGACGGCTCTTATTGGATTGCAGCGGACCGATAAAGTGCCATTCAGGGTGACTGTGGGCTAATGCCTGAATTTTATCCACGCCTTCCTGAACGTAATTCTCACCAAAGGCAAGCTGTCCTGCCTGCAGGGCTTCTGCGACAGCGCTCGCAGGTTTGGTTTTACTGACGGCAAGCAGCGTAATTTCTTGTGGATCGCGGCCGCAACGCGACGCCGCCGCGGCGATACGCTGGCGAACTTCCTGTAAGTTGTGCTGAATAGAAGTCATAGTCAGGAGAAAATCATGGATGTGGAAGAAATCGTGGCCCTTAGTGTAAAGCATAATGCTGCCGATCTGCATCTTTGTAGTGGACATTTGCCGCGCTGGCGTCTGGATGGCGTGCTGCAACCCATCCCCGATCAGCCGCCAACCTGTACCGCAATGCTGGAGGCGCTGCGTGAGCGCTGGCTGGATGCTGATCAGCAGGCCAGCCTGACGCAGAACGGAGACATTGATTTTGCGATAAGCACACGCAGCGGGCAGCGCCTGCGCGCAAATCTGTTTCAGCAACGGCAGGGTATATCGCTGGCGCTGCGTGTGATTAGCAACTGCTGTCCAACGCTGGATGCACTGCGGCTGCCTGCCAGCGTTCCGGCGCTGCTGGAGCAGCAGGATGGCCTGATCCTGATTACCGGCGCCACCGGTAGCGGCAAGTCAACCACGCTGGCCTCAATGGTAGATGCCTTAAATCAGCAGGCGGCTCGCCACATTATTACGCTGGAAGATCCCATTGAGTTTATTCACCTCAGCCGCCGGTCGCTGATTCAGCAGCGGCAAATCGGTCAGCATTGCAGCAGTTTTCAGCAGGGATTACGGGCGGCGCTGCGCGAAGATCCCGATGTGATACTGCTGGGAGAGCTACGCGATCTGGAGACAATTCGCTTGGCGCTGACGGCGGCAGAAACCGGGCATCTGGTGCTGGCGACGCTGCATACGCGCAATGCGGCGCAGGCGGTGGATCGCCTGATAGATGTTTTTCCGTCTGAGCAGAAAAACCTGGTGCGCAGCCAGCTGGCGTCCAGCCTGAAGGCGGTGGTCGCCCAACGACTGGTGGCGGCGAAAGAGGGAGGGCGCGTTGGGCTGTATGAAGTGTTAATCAATACGCCCGCGATCGCGAACCTGATCCGTGAGGGGAAAACCCATCAGATTGCAGGCCTGCTGCAAACCGGGATGCAGTCAGGTATGCAGACCTTCGAACAGAGCCTGCTACAGCGGCAGCAACAGGGGCTGACTGTCAGGCCGGATAGTTCTCAAACCAGCTTTCCAGGATGATCACCGCCGAAAGCGAATCGACGCTGCCTTTCGTGAGCGCTTTATAGCCGCCACGAGCAAACAGATCGGCGCGTGCCTCAACGGTACTGAGCCGCTCATCATGTAAAACAACCTGCACGCCAAAACGGCCATGAAGCCGGTTAGCAAACTTACGCGCCCTGGCGGTCAGCGGTTGTTCGGTGCCGTCCATATTAAGCGGCAGGCCGACCACTACCTGCTGCGGCTGCCATTCCTGTAACAGTCGTTCAATCTGTTCCCAGTTGGGCACGCCATCCTGCGCTTTCAGGGCGGTTAAAGGGCGCGCGGTGCCGGTAAGAGGCTGGCCTACCGCGACGCCGATGCTTTTGGTGCCAAAATCAAACGCCAGAAGTGTCATGTTGCTCATCAGGCGTGACCTGCCTCGCTGGTGATGTTGTGTATATCTATGCCGATGCTTTTTGCTGCTTCACGCCAGCGTTCAGCAATAGGTGTCTGGAACAGAATATTGCTGTTAGCAGGGGTGGTAAGCCAGGCATTTTCCAGCAGTTCGCCTTCCAGCTGATCTTTCTCCCAGGCGCAGTAGCCTAACGCCACCAGCACCTGCTCCGGCTGTTCCGGCGTCCCAAGAGATTCCAGAACATCGCGCGAGGTGGTTATGACGGTATTATCGGAGATACGGATACTGGAGGCGAATGTGTGCTGGGCAGAATGCAAAATAAAGCCGCGATCTTCGGCCAGCGGGCCGCCGGAGAACACCGGCTTATCCAGTTTAACCTGCGGGTCGCGCGGTGAGGGCGCAATTTTTAACTTAGTGAGGATACCTTCAACCGTCAGGTTCTCCATCGGCTTATTGATAATCAATCCCATGGCGCCGTCCTGATTATGCTCACAGATATACACCACCGAACGTTTAAACAGCGGATCCTGGAGGGCGGGCATCGCAATCAAAAAATGGTGCTGTAAATTCATTCTCACTCGTCTGAATACGGGTTAACGGCGAACAGCAGGCCATTAACGGGTTGAAGACGGGGCTATTGCCCCGTTCAAATTTATGCCAGGCGCTTCTCGATGGCATCCATCAACATACCGGTGATGGAGACCGGGAAGGCGGCTTCGATTTCACGAATGCAGGTTGGACTGGTTACGTTAATCTCGGTCAGCTTGTCACCGATAATATCCAGCCCAACAAAGATCAGGCCTTTTTGCTTCAGCGTGGGTCCAACGCGACGCGCGATTTCCCAGTCGCTTTCGCTCAGCGGACGCGCTTCACCGCGCCCACCGGCGGCCAGATTGCCACGCGTTTCACCCGACTGAGGAATACGCGCCAGGCAATAAGGAACGGGTTCGCCATCCACCACCAGCACGCGCTTATCACCTTCTTTGATCGCTGGCAGATAATTTTGCGCCATGCAGAAGAAGCTGCCGTGGTTAGTCAGCGTCTCCAGGATCACCGCAAGGTTAGGATCGTCCTGTTTCACACGGAAAATGGAGGAGCCACCCATGCCGTCCAGCGGCTTCAGAATAATGTCGCCATGCTGGTGCCAGAACTCTCGGATCCGCTTCGCATCGCGTGTAACCAGCGTATCGGGCGTTAACCCGGCAAACCAGGCGGTAAATAGCTTTTCATTACAGTCGCGCAGGCTCTGCGGTTTGTTAACGATCAGCACGCCCTGTTCTTCCGCACGCTCCAGCATATAGGTGGCGTAGATAAATTCTGTGTCGAAAGGCGGATCTTTACGCATCAAAATCACGTTCAGCTCAGCCAGCGCAATATCCTGCTCGCTGCCAAACTCGAACCACTTATCGTAGTTCTGCTCAACGCTTAGCTGACGGGTACGCGCGCGCGCTTCACCGCCGCGTAACCAGAGATCGTTCATCTCCATATAGTGAATTTCGTAACCGCGGCGCTGTGCTTCCAGCAGCATTGCAAAGCTGGAGTCTTTTTTAATATTGATCGTCGTAATGGGATCCATGACGATGCCAAGCTTAATCATTCTTCTCTCCTCGATCGGGCGGTCGGTATGCCGCTTGCCGCAGGTTGGCATAAATTCTTTTTACAGGCTTAACGCAATGGGCCGCTTATTCAGCTTAACCCAGATCGCCAAACCTGACCTGGAGTGCCGTAATTGCAGTGAGCGCGGTAGTCTCGGTGCGCAGCACGCGTGGTCCAAGCAAAATATCGGTAAAACCATGCTGGCCGGTCATCGCGATCTCCTCAGCGGTTAATCCGCCTTCCGGGCCAATCAGCAGGCGAACCCGCTCTACCGGCTGCGGCAGCGTATTAATGCTGTGTTGCGCTCGCGGATGCAGATTCAGCTTCAGTGCGTCATCCTGCTCGGCGCACCAGGCCTCCAGCGACATCGCTTCACGGACTTCAGGCACCACATTGCGTCCGCACTGCTCGCAGGCGGCCACGGCAATTTTTTGCCATTGCTGAATCTTTTTGGCCTGCCGCTCGGCGTCCAGCTTTACGCCGCAGCGCTCAGAAAACAAGGGGGTAATAACATTAACGCCCAGTTCAATCGACTTCTGAATGGTAAATTCCATTTTTTCACCACGCGACATCACCTGTCCCAGGTGCAAATGAAGAGGCGACTCGCGGCTATCCATGCGGCTTTGCGTAACTTTGACCGTTACGCTGCGCTTATCGGCGCGCAAAATTTCAGCGTCAAAAACCAGATTACTGCCATCAAACAGTTCCAGCGCCTGGCCGCTGCCCATACGCAGCACGCGGCCAACATGATTGGCAGCATCTTCGCTTAGCGCGATTTCATGACCCACCATCAGGGATTCGGGATGATAAATGCGGGGTTTTCGCATGATATTCCTGATCATAACAGACCGCGCAGGCGCACGGCATAAAGTACCTTCGCATGACAGACGCACAGCCTGCCATGCGGTTATGTAAAGTTTAGGGCAGCGCTTTTAACGCTGACAAGCGCGCTCAACGTAAGGGTTGTGGTTTCCCTGAATTTTTGCGATGCGTTTATCACGTTCGCATTCCCAGGGCGTTACCGGATACTGCTTATCCCACACCTGCATCAGCTGGGTTTGCTGACGGGAAAGGCGCAGCTGGTAACGATCGCGCATATAAAAATACGTTCGGGCGATAACGCCACGCGCCCGGGCCGGTGGCTCTGCCAGCTTATTTTTAAAATCTATTTTCATTTCGCACTGGCCATACTGACGTTCGCTGCCGTTCCACTGGCTGTACATGAAGTTGCCGCGGTCGCCATTCACTTCGCCAATTGCCGGCTGCAGGTTATGTAAATCAGATTCTATCTGACGATAGCCTTCATCCTTGCTGCAATTTTTACGACCGCCGTCCTGCCAGCACTGGCGCTGGTGGCCGAATTGCCAGGCGGGAACCACATGTTCCCATTCGATGCGGCTGGCACGGTTGGCGTTTTTACGCACCTGATAGCCGCACGAGGCCAGATCGGGCACGCCTTTTTTCCCTTCCCAGTTAATCTTACAGCCACAGTAGAAAGAGCCTGGCGCATCGGCATTGATTTGCACAGCGACTTTCTTCGCCTGCTGAAAGTTATTCTGATGATAAGTATTTCCGCTCAGGCTGTGCGCGGCTAAAGGCGCAAGCAGAACAGAAAAGGCAGCGGTAAACAAAAATTTGCGAGACATATTCCATTTTTCAGCTGATGAAAAAGAGCGCGCAGCGTACCAGATTGCGCCGTCTGTCGGAATGCTAAAGGGCCGATCGGAGGGAAATGCGCATTAATCAGGCGGCTCAGTCGCCTGATGCCTGGTGATTGCCAGGCTGAAGCAGATCGCCGCACTGAACGCAGCGGTATTCTGTTTCACCGCGCATAACCCGGTTATGGCGGCGCACCGTGAGATGATGTTGCTGACAGCGACAGTACCAGGGAAAGGTTTTACCGCGCACGGAGGCAACTTCAAACTGATGCGTGCGGCGCGCCGGAACGTCCAGAATGGTTTCCATCATCCATTTCCACTCTTTGCCATGTGGCGCGACGCGGCCAAAGTGGCGCCATACCAGCAAGTGCGCCAGCTCATGCGGTACCACCTCTTCAATAAACGCCTGCTGATTTTCCAGCAGCAGCACGGGATTCAGGCGGATCTCCCAGCTTTGCAGCCAGGCGGTGCCGGCTGCCGTACCGCGCTGCTGATACACCAGAGTGGGCTCCGGGTAATTGCGCGCCAGGCGCTGATTGGCCTGCTGCAGTTTCTCACGCAGCGCACGCATAACGGCCTGCTGCAGGGCAATAGGAAGGCGAATGGGTTTCATAGCGGCAAAGAATACGGCGCGTAAAGCAAGAAAACAATGGGGCGCGGTTAGCGATTGGCAGAGGCAGAGGATAAAAAAAACGGGGCGGCAAAGGCGGCCCCGGCTGTTGCAGATAGCAGGATTACTCTTGCGAACCAATATCGCGTAGTTTTTTACCCGACATCAGGTTGCGTTCGATATGCTCCAGAGAGATGTTTTTCGTTTCCGGGATCAGCATTACTGTCAGGATGATAAACAGAATATTCAGGCCCGAGTATACCCAGAAGGTATTGGCGTTGCCCAGCGTATTCAGCATCGTCAGGAAGGTTGCACCCACGATCATATTCGCAATCCAGTTGGTGGTCGTGGAAACGGTAATCCCGAAATCGCGCCCTTTCAGCGGCTGGATTTCAGAGCAGAGTACCCAAATCAGCGGACCTGCGCTCATGGCAAAGCCGATAATAAACATCAGCAGCATGGCAACGGCAAAATATTGCGCGCCCGGCGATTCGATACCAATATGCAGCATGGTACCAAGGATACCCATACCAACCGCCATCACCAGGAAGCCCAGCGTCAGCGTGGGTTTACGACCCCAGCGATCCACCAGACCGATAGCGATAAAGGTTGCCAGCACGTTGATCAGGCCAACAATTACCGTACCCCACATCTGCTCGGTAGTGTTGCTGAAGCCCGCAATTTCAAAGATTTTCGGCGCGTAATACATGATGACATTCATGCCGGTGAACTGCTGCATAACCTGCAACAGCACGCCCAGATATACCGCGCGACGGAAATTGCTGTTTTCGCGGAACAGGCTCCAGCCGGTCTGCTTGATCTTCAGGCTTTCGCGGATCTCATCCAGCTCACGCTTTGCCTGCTCGCTGGTGTCACGCAGGCGATCCAGCACGCGCTGCGCATCGCGGAAGTGGCCTTTTGCCGCCAGCCAGCGTGGGCTGTTCGGCAGGAAACAGACGCCAACAAGCAACAGAATGGCAGGAATGGTAATAATGCCCAGCATCCAGCGCCAGTTACCGGTATAGCTAAAGGCGGTATCAGAAAGATAAGCGCCCAAAATACCGATAGTGATCATCAGCTGATACAGAGAAATCATGCTGCCGCGAATTTTTTCCGGCGCGATTTCTGACAGGTAAAGCGGCGCGGTATAGGAGGCAACGCCCACGGCCAGGCCAAGCACCACGCGTGCGGCGATCAGCATCTCCGGGTTCGGCGCCATGGCCGACCAGAGAGAACCGATAACAAACAGGATCGCACCGGCCATCAGGCTTTTTTTACGGCCAAGGCGGGAAGACATCCAGCCGCTACCGATCGCGCCGATCGCTGCGCCAAACATCATTGAGCTAACGATCCACTCCTGTTGATGGCTGGTGACATTAAAATCTTTAGCGATAAAGGGTAGGGCACCGGCGATAACGCCAATATCCAGGCCAAACAGCAGGCCAGCAAGTGCAGCAAGAAAGCAGACGAATAAGGTCATCATCTTATTCGAGGTTCTGCTTTTGTGGGTATTACCAGGCATATTGCCTCCGAATAGTATCCATCGTTGTAGTTATCAATGTTAGGAAACCTGAGCCGGGCGAAAAGTGAGACGGATCACAGAGGTGTAATCGGTTACACACGCCGGAACCCTGAAAACCAGCATTTATCACCAGGCTCTGGTTACATAACCAGTAAGGTATAGCACCTGTTAAGTTTCTGACAGTCCGGTGTTAATGGGCCATCAGACGACGCTGAAAATAACGCATTTCCTGACAAAATACATCCGCGATTAAATCCTAAATGACCGAAATATAAGGCCTTTCAATTTGTAAGCGTTATCATGCCAGCGGTGTAGACAGGCAACAAAAAGTGTAGCTGGTGAAAAAAAACATGAGGAATAAAAAAGGGAGCAATGAATGCTCCCATTTTATACAGACGTTGCCGACGAAAACGGCAGCGTGAAAGGATTACAGACCAGCCGCGTCGCGCAGCTGTTGTGCTTTATCGGTTTTTTCCCACGGGAAATGCTCGCGACCAAAGTGGCCGTAAGCTGCCGTTTCGCGATAGATCGGCTGCAGCAGATCCAGCATCTGAATCAGGCCATACGGACGCAGGTCGAAGAATTCACGTACCAGCAGCGTCAGCTGCTCGGTAGAGACTTTCTCGGTGCCGAAGGTTTCAACCATGATAGAAGTTGGTTCAGCTACGCCGATAGCGTAGGAAACCTGGATTTCACAGCGATCGGCCAGGCCGGCAGCAACAATATTTTTTGCTACATAGCGCGCCGCATAAGCCGCTGAACGGTCAACTTTAGAGGGATCTTTACCAGAGAACGCGCCGCCGCCGTGACGTGCCATGCCGCCGTAGGTATCAACGATGATCTTACGACCCGTCAGGCCGCAGTCGCCCATTGGGCCGCCGATAACGAAGCGTCCGGTTGGGTTGATAAAGAATTTGGTGGTGGAGCTCAGCCATTCGGTCGGCAGGACCGGCTTGATGATCTCTTCCATCACCGCTTCCTGCAGGTCGGCCTGGGAAATATCTTCTGCATGCTGCGTGGAGAGCACAACGGCATCGATACCGACAATTTTGCCGCCATCGTACTGGAAAGTTACCTGGCTTTTCGCATCCGGACGCAGCCACGGCAGGCTGCCGTTTTTACGCACTTCAGACTGACGCTGTACCAGACGGTGAGCATAGGTCACCGGCGCAGGCATCAGGACATCGGTTTCATTGGTGGCATAGCCAAACATCAGGCCCTGGTCACCCGCGCCCTGTTCCAGCGGATCGATGCGGTCAACGCCCTGATTGATATCGGGCGACTGTTTGCCGATAGCGCTCAGAACGGCGCAAGAGTTAGCATCAAAGCCCATATCGGAGTGAACATAGCCAATATCACGCACGGTTTGACGAGTGATCTCTTCGATATCAACCCAGGCGCTGGTGGTGATTTCGCCACCCACCAGGACCATACCGGTTTTCACATAAGTTTCGCAAGCCACGCGAGCTTTCGGATCCTGAGCGAGGATCGCATCAAGAACGGCGTCCGAAATTTGGTCGGCGATTTTATCAGGATGTCCCTCGGATACGGACTCTGAGGTAAAAAGGTGTTTAGCCATTTAATTCTTTACCTTACTAAAACGGTTTAATTAACAACTGCCCGGCGCAGGGAAAAGGCTTAGCCTGTTCCAGCGCCCCTTCAGGCAAAGCCGCGTGCAGCACAGAAGTTAACCAGTTTAGACGGATTAACATCTGGACGTCTATTTTAGGTTACTCTGTAAGCGAATTGCCAGCCCTTTTTTGTCGGGTGGTGCTTTCTGATTATCGGCAGGTGGCCCGATTTCCTGACAGCAACCACAGCTTACATAATTTGTTTTTGCAATTTGCCCGCGTGAGCGGTATAAAACGCGGCTGCTGTTTTCAGCGAAGATACAGGACGCTTAGCGCGTCTGGCCCGTCAGATGAGATATCTGATTTTCACCCTCAGGCCTATTTTCCACATGCCCGACATGTGTGGAGGTGATACGAGTAATGAACCAGGTTTTCACCCTTTCTTCCGGTTCACTCCGCTGCACTGATGTGCATTCGTCTCTTTCCGTTTGCTCCTCCGCCAGCCTTTTCCGTCAAGGTTTTCTCTGTTTCGGTCATCATCACGACACGAGCGCAGGCTAACTTGCTACAGTTTGACTGGATGCCTTCAGTTTTAGCTGAAGGTGAGCTGATGCTTTTTTATCCCGCAACACGGAGTTCAGCGACGTGTTTTACACTGAATCTATGACGCAGTGGGTTGAGGCGACCGTTCAGCATTTTATGCTGGCGATCTCGCCGGAAGGTGGCTTGTTCTGGCAGCGCCAAACTGCGATAGTTGTTAATTATTCTGCAACACTAATTAATGTTGAGGTTCGCAATGTCTGACGACATAAAGAATATCAAGGGTTCGTCAGCAGGCGAACAGGGTGAACTGCGTTCAATGCAGGAGGTGGCGATGAGCGATCAAGATGCGAGCAGAATGCTGCGCACCTATAACATTGCCTGGTGGGGCAACAACTATTATGACGTCAACGAGCTGGGACATATTAGCGTCTGTCCCGATCCGGATATGCCGGAAGTGCGCGTAGACCTGGCCCGCCTGGTAAAAGAGCGTGAAGCTGACGGCCAGCGCCTGCCAGCGCTGTTCTGCTTTCCGCAGATCCTGCAACATCGTCTGCGCTCGATTAACGCCGCCTTTAAACGCGCGCGTGAGTCTTACGGCTATCAGGGCGACTACTTCCTGGTCTATCCGATCAAGGTTAACCAGCATAAGCGCGTGATCGAATCGCTGATCCACTCTGGCGAGCCGCTGGGTCTGGAAGCGGGTTCGAAAGCGGAACTGATGGCGGTTCTGGCTCACGCCGGTATGACGCGCACGGTTATCGTTTGTAATGGCTATAAAGATCGTGAATATATCCGTCTGGCGCTGATTGGCGAAAAAATGGGCCATAAAGTTTACCTGGTTATCGAAAAAATGACCGAGGTGAAGCTGGTGCTGGAAGAAGCGGAACGCCTGAATCTGGTGCCGCGTTTGGGTATTCGCGCCCGTCTGGCCTCGCAGGGGTCTGGTAAATGGCAGTCCAGCGGCGGTGAAAAATCGAAGTTTGGTCTTTCCGCTTCGCAGGTGCTGCAGCTGGTGGATATTATGCGCAACGCCGGGCGTCTCGACAGCCTGCAGCTGCTGCATTTCCATCTCGGTTCGCAGATGGCCAATATCCGCGATATCGCCACCGGCGTGCGTGAGTCCGCGCGTTTCTACGTGGAGCTGGCGAAGCTGGGCGTTAAGATCCAGTGTTTTGACGTCGGCGGCGGTCTGGGCGTTGACTATGAAGGTACGCGCTCGCAGTCAGACTGTTCCGTTAACTATGGCCTGAACGAGTACGCCAACAACGTGATCTGGGCCATTGGCGACGCCTGTGAAGAGCATGGCTTGCCGCACCCCACGGTGATTACCGAGTCGGGCCGTGCGGTAACCGCGCATCATACCGTGCTGGTTTCCAACATCATCGGCGTTGAGCGCAGCGAGTTCAGCAAGCCATCAGCGCCAGAAGTGGATGCGCCACGTCCGCTGCTGAGCATGTGGGAAACCTGGCAGGAGATGCACGAGCCGAATACGCGTCGTTCGTTGCGTGAATGGCTGCACGACAGCCAGATGGATCTGCATGATATCCATACCGGTTATTCGCAGGGCACCTACGATCTGTCGCAGCGCGCCTGGGCAGAACAGCTTTATCTGAGCATCTGCCACTATATTCAGCAGCATCTCGACCCCAGCAACCGCGCTCACCGTCCGATTATCGATGAGCTGCAGGAACGTATGGCGGATAAGATTTACGTTAACTTCTCGCTGTTCCAGTCGATGCCGGATGCGTGGGGCATCGATCAGTTGTTCCCGGTGCTGCCGCTGGAAGGGCTGAATAAGAAGCCGGAGCGTCGCGCGGTACTGCTCGACATCACCTGTGATTCTGATGGCACCATCGATCACTACGTGGATGGCGATGGCATCGCTACCACCATGCCGATGCCGCAGTACGACGTGGATAACCCGCCGATGCTGGGCTTCTTTATGGTGGGCGCTTACCAGGAGATCCTGGGCAATATGCATAACCTGTTTGGCGATACTGAAGCGGTTAACGTTTACGCTTTCGCCGACGGCAGCGTGGAAGTTGAGCTGTCGGATGAAGGGGATACCGTTGCGGATATGCTGGAATATGTCCAGCTGAACCCGCAGGAGCTGCTGGATCTGTTCCGTAATCAGGTTAAACAGACCGAGCTTGACGATGAGCTGCGCGCGCAGTTCCTCGAAGAGTTTGAAGCGGGCCTCTACGGCTATACTTATTTAGAAGACGAATAAGCAGCGATGCGGCGGCAAGGGTCAAAAATGACATTGCCGCCAGCGTTTCGCGCGGCGATAATCGCCGTCAGTTATCTCATCAATCCCTTCCTCGTCGGGTTTAACGACGCGGAGGGGATTTTTTTCATCTGAACAACCATGTCGGCCGTGCCGTCATGAATAAAAGGAGTTGTTATGAATAACACCAACACCTTAGGTCATCAGTACGATAATTCCCTGGTTTCCAACGCCTTCGGCTTTCTGCGTTTGCCGTTGAATTTCCAGCCGTACGACAGCGATGCTGAATGGGTGATCACCGGCGTTCCTTTTGATGCCGCGACCTCTGGTCGTCCCGGCAGCCGCCTGGGCCCGGGCGCGATTCGCCAGATCTCGACTAACCTGGCATGGGAAGGCTGCCGCTGGCCGTGGGATTTCGATCTGCGCGAGCGTCTGAAGGTGATTGACTGCGGCGATCTGGTTTACGCTTTCGGTGATTCACAGGATCTGACCGACAAGCTGCAGGCGCATGCGGAAAAACTGCTGGCAAGCGGTAAGCGTATGCTCACTTTTGGCGGCGATCATTACATTACTCTGCCATTGCTGCGCGCCCATGCGAAGCATTTCGGCAAGATGGCGCTGGTTCATTTTGATGCGCATACCGACACCTACTCCAACGGCCCGAAATTTGACCACGGCACCATGTTCCACCATGCGCCGAACGAAGGACTGATCGATCCGCAGCGCTCGGTACAGATCGGTATTCGCACCGAGTTTGATAAAAATCTCGGTTATCAGGTGCTGGATGCGGCGCAGATTAACGATCGCGGCGTTGATGACATTCTGGCGCAGGTGAAGCAGATCGTCGGCGACATGCCGGTTTATCTGACTTTTGATATCGACTGCCTCGATCCAGCGCATGCGCCTGGCACCGGCACGCCGGTTATTGGCGGCCTGACCACCGATAAAGCGCTGAAGCTGATTCGCGGTCTGCAGGGCCTGAATATTGTGGGGATGGATCTGGTAGAAGTAGCGCCAGGCTACGATCAGTCCGATCTGACTTCGCTGGCAGCGGCAACCATTGCGCTGGATATGCTGCACGTGCAGGCGGCGAATAAAGCCAATAAAGGTTAAACCTCTGACCGCCGCGACATTGTCAGGCGGCGGTCAGCGCTTTATTGCTTATCACGCACAAAGGAGGCGAAACGCCTCCTTTTTTATGCCGCTGGCTAAAAAGAGATGGCGTAGCATCCCTGCGGGTTGACTTATTTAAGGCCGTCGGCAGCCATTCGTTCACGGATATGCTGCGCGCGCGCCTCAGAAGCGGGATGGTCGTCAAACATCGAGCTCTGATGAGTGCCTTCCAGCTTTGCCAGCTTTTCAAAACTGGTAACCAGTCCGTTCGGATTGATGCCGCGTTTTTTCAGCAGGTCGTAAGAGTAATCATCCGCCTGAGATTCCTGGGTTTGCGAGAACTGCGCGCTAACCAGTTTCTGACCCAGTTCGCCGAGCTGTGATTGTGACAGTGAGGCAGCAATACCGCCCATTGAGGCTGCCGCAGTGCGCGCCGCCGTGGTGGCGTAAGCGACCTGCATCGCTTTACGCGTATGGCCCAGCGCAACGTGGCCCATCTCATGACCCAACACCGCTTCAACTTCGTTATCGGTCATCATATCCATCAGACCGCTATAAACGCGGATACAACCGTTGGCCATCGCCCAGGCGTTGACATCTTTGGTGAGATAAACCTTATAGTTGGCAGGCGTACCGTTAATGTTATTGCCCAGCGCGGCGGCGATCTTATCCAGACGTTTCTGGTAGGTACTGCCTGGCTGAGCAATTTGCGCTTCGCTGTCCATCTGCTGGCATGACTGGTCGCTGAGCGTCTTAACCTGATCATTGCTGAGGGTAACGGCCTGGAAAGCCTGGGCGCCAGACTGCATCAGCGCGGAGCTGTCAATATTCTGACAGCCGGAAAGTAAAGTGGCGACCGACAGGGCCATCAAAGAAGCACGGATTTTCATTCCATTCATATCCCATAACAGTAACAAGGTAGTAAATATAATAAGTCCTGAATAAAACTATGCGTGGCGCTTTTTCCAGGAAGGCACCCTTATAGCGGTTTCAATATATAAAGCCCAGCAGACAACGCCGAAAGCGCGAAATGTCCCTGATATTTCGCATCTCACGCCATGTACTTCCACCCCGCTTTTCATGTACATTGTTTGGCGACTTTCCCTTGGCTTTGCCTGATAACTCATTAATTACAATAGGTTAAGGACGGCGAAGCAATAAATCCGACCTGGAGTAACACATGTCTTCTCGTAAAGAGCTTGCCAACGCCGTTCGCGCCTTGAGCATGGATGCAGTACAACAAGCGAAATCTGGTCATCCGGGCGCCCCGATGGGCATGGCTGATATCGCCGAAGTGCTGTGGCGCGATTATCTGAACCATAATCCGACCAACCCTCTGTGGGCCGATCGCGATCGTTTCGTGCTCTCTAACGGCCACGGCTCGATGCTGATCTACAGCCTGCTGCACCTCACCGGTTACGATCTGCCGATCGAAGAGCTGAAAAACTTCCGTCAGCTGCACTCTAAAACGCCGGGCCATCCGGAATATGGTTATACCGCAGGTGTGGAAACCACGACCGGCCCGCTGGGGCAGGGGATTGCCAATGCGGTGGGTATGGCGATCGCTGAACGTACCATGGCGGCGCAGTTTAACCGTCCTAATCATGACATCGTCGATCACCATACTTATGTCTTTATGGGTGACGGCTGCATGATGGAAGGGATCTCCCATGAGGTTTGCTCGCTGGCCGGTACGCTGAAGCTGGGCAAGCTGGTGGCGTTTTACGATGACAACGGCATCTCTATCGATGGTCATATTGAAGGCTGGTTCAGCGACGATACCGCTGCCCGCTTCGAAGCCTACGGCTGGCACGTGGTGCGCGGCGTAGATGGCCACGATGCTGATGCGATTAAGAAAGCGATTGAAGAAGCGAAAGCGGTAAGCGATAAACCGTCGCTGCTGATGTGTAAAACCGTTATCGGCTTCGGCTCACCGAATAAAGCCGGTACGCATGATTCACACGGCGCGCCGCTGGGCGATGACGAGATCGTGCTGACCCGCAAACAGCTGGGCTGGGAACATGCGCCTTTTGTTATCCCTCAGGACATTTATGCGCAGTGGGATGCGAAAGAAGCGGGTCGGGTAAAAGAAGCCGCATGGCAGCAGAAATTTGATGCCTATGCGCAGGCTTATCCGGAGCTGGCCGCTGAGTTTACGCGTCGCATGAACAACGAGCTGCCGGCCAACTGGCAGGAAGAGTCGCAGAAATTTATTGAGCAGCTGCAGGCCAACCCGGCGAAGATCGCCAGCCGTAAAGCATCGCAGAATGCGATCGAAGCGTTCGGTAAGCTGCTGCCGGAATATCTGGGCGGCTCGGCGGACCTGGCGCCAAGCAACCTGACCATGTGGTCCGGCTCAAAAGGCATCAATGATGATGCGGCCGGTAACTATATCCACTACGGCGTGCGTGAATTCGGTATGACCGCTATCGCTAACGGTATTGCGCTGCACGGTGGTTTCCTGCCTTACACCGCTACCTTCCTGATGTTTGTGGAATATGCCCGTAATGCGGCGCGTATGGCTGCGCTGATGAAAATTCGTCAGGTGATGGTCTATACCCATGACTCTATCGGTCTGGGCGAAGATGGCCCGACTCACCAGCCGGTTGAGCAGATTGCCAGCCTGCGCGTCACGCCGAATATGAGCACCTGGCGTCCGTGCGATCAGGTTGAATCTGCCGTGGCATGGAAATATGCCATTGAACGTCAGGATGGCCCGACAGCGCTGATTTTCTCCCGTCAGAATCTGGCACAGCAGTCGCGTAGCCCTGAGCAGCTGGCAAACATCGCGCGCGGCGCCTACGTGCTGAAAGATTGCGAAGGCCAGCCGCAGCTGATCCTGATCGCAACCGGTTCAGAAGTTGAACTGGCGGTTGCCGCCTGGGATAAGCTGACTTCTGAAGGTTATCAGGTGCGCGTGGTTTCTATGCCCTCTACCGATGCGTTCGATAAGCAGGATGAGGCTTACCGTGAATCGGTACTGCCGAAAGCGGTTAGCGCGCGCGTGGCTATCGAAGCGGGTATTGCTGACTACTGGTACAAATATACCGGCCTGAACGGCGCGGTTATCGGCATGACCACCTTCGGTGAATCTGCCCCGGCAGAGAAGCTGTTCGAGCTGTTTGGCTTTACCGTTGAGAACGTGGTAGCAAAAGCGAAAGCGATTCTGTAAGAAAAAGGTTCGTCCGTTATGCGGACGAACCTGATATTTAATGGCGCGCGGTTTAATAATCAACGCGCCATTAATTTATCAACTAATTACTTTTGTTAATAAACAGCAGGATTACTGCGGCTAACCTTCCGGGCTTAACAATTTAACTGGCTGGCGTAAAATATATTCAATTAATAGATGTTATTTTATTTATGATCCTGGCGATTAATAAGTTTCAGGTTTTATCTGGAATGATATTTTATCCGGCATGTTATCCAGCACCTGTTGAATAGTCGTAAACTGTTCATCGCTATCCTCATTATTAACTACTGGCTTGCTTTCCGGCGGCGCTTTTTTTACCGCCAGCGGTTTCGATGTACCGTAAAAACGTCCGCTTTTATTGATAGAGAGATCGTCGCTTTCAATGGTGCCGTCAATTAAGCCGCAGGCGTTGATCTCTACAACCGCGCTGGCGCAAACGCCCGTGACTTTGCCGTCTACAACAACCCTGGCGGCATAAATTTCTCCTTCCACGCAGCCTTTACTGAGCACATAGACGGTTCGCTCCGCTGTGATGGTGCCGTCGATAGTACCGTTGATTTTCATATCGCCAGACGCTTTTATCTCACCGTTAATATGGCAATTAGACGGAATAATAGTCGCGTCCTTGTCTACCACCATCGCGGTCGAAACCGTTTCGCTATTATCCTGTATTGGCTGCGGCGGAATATAACATTCCTGTTGTTCCGTAGCGGAATTACTGGCGGATATGTTCTCTTTGCGTTTAAACATAGTCAGTCCTTTGTGAGATCTTATATAGCGAAGTAAAGATAAAATAATGAAAGAGGTTATTAACGCCAACATTATTTTTAACAGGAGGATGAGTAGCGCCCGGAGACTTTCCCATTCAAGACAATAAATCAGCAAAGCCGTAGCCCAGGTAAACCAGACACCCCACAGCAGCTTATGGTTCATAACGTCCTTTTACCGAACAAAAATACGTGCGGTGCAGCCGTAACGACTGAACCTTTCATCAGGTAATACAGAGCTGTCAGATAATGCCTGCATTCAATACAGGAAATCAGGCCCACCGCAAAGTGCAGGCGATGCATGACCACAGGCCTCCGCTTGCAGGCGGTTTTGTATGTAAAGCAGGCGTTGATATTGCCTCACCATACTATGAGCGCTAACAAAAGCGGGGACACCCACGGCAACTTTTATTCAAATTTGTGATCTGTGTCAGAAGTTTGTGCCAAGGGTTGATCGCTATCATTTTAATTATTCCTGGTAACGAATATTCTGGCTGAAGCGTTTCAGTTTCGACAATTCCTCCCACTCTGGATGGATTGCGCTGGCGGATTTTTCCCTGTACAAATCGTAACGGCTGGCTCAGGCTATCGGCACGTATTTATCAGGTTCTGACGCAGGAGATGTATGACCCTTCGCGTAGCGATTAATGGCTTTGGCCGTATTGGACGCAGCGTACTACGTGCGCTGTACGAAACCGGCCGTCGGGCAGAAATTAGCGTGGTCGCTATTAATGAACTGGCGGAATCTGCCGGTATGGCGCATCTGTTGAAATATGATACCAGCCATGGTCGTTTTGCCTGGGAAGTGCGTCAGGAACGCGATCTGTTGTGGGTGGGTGAAGATACGATTCGTCTGCTGCATCAGGCGCAAATCACCGATCTGCCGTGGCGCGAACTCAATGTAGACGTGGTGCTGGATTGTACCGGCATCTGGGGTAGCCGGGCCGATGGCGAAGCCCATCTGCAGGCGGGGGCGAAGAAAGTGCTCTTTTCCCATCCCGGCGGCAACGATCTTGATGCCACGGTAGTCTTCGGCGTAAATGAGCAGGCGCTTAAACAAAGCGATCGCATTGTCTCCAACGCCTCATGCACGACTAACTGTATTATTCCGATTATTAAGCTACTGGATGATGCTTTTGGCATCGAATCCGGCACCGTGACCACTATCCATTCCGCGATGCACGATCAGCAGGTGATCGATGCTTATCACAGCGATCTTCGCCGTACACGCGCCGCCAGTCAGTCGATCATTCCCGTTGATACGCGGCTTGCTGCGGGCATTGGGCGCATCCTGCCGCAGTTCCACGATCGCTTTGAAGCGATCGCCGTGCGGGTGCCTACGATTAACGTGACCGCGATGGATCTCAGCGTTAGCGTCCGTGCTGCGGTCAGCGCGCGCGAGGTGAACGCCGTGCTGCAAAATGCCTCAGCGGGGGCTTTTAGTGGTATAGTTGACTATACGGAAATGCCGTTAGTCTCGATCGATTTTAATCACGATCCGCACAGTGCCATAGTGGACGGCACGCAAACGCGGGTCAGCGGTCACCACCTGGTTAAGACATTAGTCTGGTGTGACAATGAATGGGGCTTTGCTAACCGGATGCTCGACACGACGTTAGCAATGGCCGCAAGTGGTTTCAGGTAAGACGCGGATGCGTCTGACAAAACTTATGAGAATCAACGAGAGGGTTCACCATGTCTGTAATTAAGATGACCGATCTGGATCTTGCTGGTAAACGCGTTCTGATCCGTGCCGATCTCAACGTGCCGGTTAAAGAAGGGAAAGTGACGTCAGATGCGCGTATTCGCGCTTCGCTGCCGACCATCGAAGCTGCTCTGAAACAGGGTGCGAAAGTGATGGTGACTTCCCACCTGGGACGTCCGACCGAAGGCGAATACAACGAAGAGTTCTCGCTGCTGCCGGTAGTTAACTACCTGAAAGAGAAACTGAACGGCACCAACGTTACCCTGGCTAAAGATTACCTCGACGGCGTAGAAGTTGGCGCAGGTGAGCTGGTGGTGTTGGAAAACGTGCGTTTCAACAAAGGCGAGAAGAAAGACGACGAAACCCTCTCGAAAAAATATGCCGCGCTGTGCGACGTATTCGTTATGGACGCATTTGGTACCGCTCACCGCGCGCAGGCTTCTACGCATGGCGTAGGTAAATTCGCGCCGATCGCCTGTGCCGGCCCGCTGCTCTCTGCCGAGCTGGAAGCGCTGGGTAAAGTGATGAACAACCCGGCTCGTCCGCTGGTAGCGGTAGTGGGGGGTTCTAAAGTTTCTACCAAGTTCGACGTGCTGAACTCACTGGTTAAAATCGCTGACACCGTTATTGTCGGTGGTGGTATCGCCAACACCTTCGTGGCTATCGATAACAAAGTCGGTAAATCTCTGTATGAGCCGGATTTCGTTGAAGCCGCGAAAGGCCTGCGCGATCAGTACGCTATTCCGGTGCCTACCGACTCACGTGTGGGTACGGAATTCTCTGAAACTGCGCCTGCTACGGTGAAAAAAGTTAACGAAATCGCCGACAACGAAGAGATTATGGACTTCGGCGATGAAACGGCACAGTCCCTGGCGAAAGTGCTGAAAGAGGCGAAAACCATTCTGTGGAACGGCCCGGTAGGCGTGTTCGAATTCCCGAACTTCCGTAAAGGCACCGAAATCATCGCTAACGCCATCGCTGATAGCGAAGCGTTCTCTGTTGCTGGCGGCGGTGATACGCTGGCGGCAATCGATCTGTTTGGCATCGAAGATAAAATTTCTTATATCTCTACCGGCGGCGGCGCGTTCCTTGAGTTTGTAGAAGGTAAAAAACTGCCAGCGGTCGCTATGCTCGAAGAGCGTGCTAAACAGTAACTTTTAGGGCAGGGCTTTGCGTCCTGCCAGAACGTATTGCCCAGCTTACTTAAATGGGCGTGAATCCGTAACACGGCCGACGAAACAGGACAAAACAGATGTCTAAAATTTTTGATTTCGTAAAACCAGGCGTTGTCACCGGTGATGACGTACAGAAAGTTTTTCAGGTAGCAAAAGAGAACAAATTCGCGCTGCCAGCCGTTAACTGTGTGGGTACCGACTCTATCAACGCCGTGCTGGAAGCTGCTGCTAAAGTTCAGGCTCCGGTTATCGTTCAGTTCTCTAACGGCGGTGCCGCATTTATCGCCGGTAAAGGCTTTAAATCTGACGAGCCGCAGGCGGCTGCTATCGCCGGTGCTATCGCCGGTGCGCATCATGTGCATTTGATGGCGGAAAAATATGGCGTGCCGGTCATCCTGCACACTGACCACTGCGCGAAGAAACTGCTGCCATGGATCGACGGTCTGCTGGACGCGGGCGAAAAACATTTTGCTCAGACCGGTAAGCCACTGTTCTCTTCTCACATGATCGACCTGTCTGAAGAGACGCTGGAAGAAAACATCGAGATTTGCAGCAAATATCTGGCGCGTATGGCGAAAATGGATATGACGCTGGAGATCGAACTGGGCGTGACCGGTGGTGAAGAAGATGGCGTGGATAACTCCCATCTCGACAGCTCTGCGCTGTACACCCAGCCGGAAGACGTTGATTACGCTTATACCAAGCTGAGCGAAGTAAGCCATCGTTTCACCATCGCCGCCTCTTTCGGTAACGTACATGGCGTTTATAAGCCGGGTAACGTGGTTCTGACGCCGAAAATCCTGAAAAATTCTCAGGAATATGTGTGCCAGAAGCATAACCTGCCGCACAATGCGCTGAACTTCGTGTTCCACGGTGGTTCTGGTTCTTCTGCTGAAGAGATCAAAGAGTCTATCGACTACGGCGTAATCAAAATGAATATCGACACCGACACCCAATGGGCGACCTGGGACGGTATTCTGCAGTACTACAAAAAGAACGAAGGCTATCTGCAGGCGCAGCTGGGTAACCCGGAAGGCGACGATAAGCCGAACAAAAAATTCTACGATCCGCGCGTTTGGCTGCGTGCTGCACAGGCTTCCATGGTTGTGCGTTTAGAGCAGGCGTTTAAAGAGCTGAACAACATCAATACGCTGTAATCGCGAACTGATGATAAAAGGCCCCGAGGGGCCTTTTTTTATGGCATTTTGCGTGAAAACTGTAACCTTAATCGTCACTTATTTGGCGAAGCGGATGGTTATTGTTACCCTTGGTGCAGGGCTGCTCAGCTCTCACTAACGGTTTTCACAATCTCTTTTGGGGAAAGATAACAGGGTGAATAGATGGAAGATTTAAATGTGGTAAACGGCATCAGCAGTGCAGGCGGCTGGCTGGTACATAATCAGGCGTTGCTGATCGGTTATGCGGTTAATATTGTCGCCGCTTTCGCCATCCTTATTGTGGGGATGATTATCGCGCGCATCATTTCGAATGGAATAAACCGTCTGCTGCTCGCGCGTCATATCGATGCCACCGTGGCAGATTTTCTGTCGGCGCTGGTGCGTTACGGCGTTATCGCCTTTACGCTGATTGCTGCGCTGGGGCGCGTCGGGGTACAGACGGCGTCGGTGATTGCCGTACTGGGTGCGGCGGGTTTGGCGGTGGGCCTCGCGTTACAAGGCTCACTCTCTAACCTTGCCGCTGGCGTACTGCTGGTTACCTTCCGTCCGTTCCGTACCGGTGAGTTTGTCGATCTGGGCGGCGTAATGGGCACGGTATTGAACGTGCAGATCTTCTCCACTACGTTACGCAGCGCTGACGGTAAAATGGTGGTTATCCCTAACGGGAAAATTATCTCTGGCAACATTGTTAACTTCTCGCGCGAGCCGGTGCGCCGTAATGAATTTATTATCGGCGTGGCCTACGACGCAGATGTTGATCAGGTGATCTCCCTGCTGCGTGAGGTTGTGGATGCCGACCCGCGCGTATTGCAGGATAAAGGCGTACAGATTGGCCTGAACGAACTGGCGGCTTCTTCGCTGAATTTTGTGGTGCGTTGCTGGAGCAATAGCAGCGATCTACAGGATGTTTACTGGGATCTGATGAAAAACTTCAAGCGCACGCTGGATGCGCACGGCATTGGTATTCCTTATCCGCAGATGGATGTTCATCTGCATCAGGTAAAGTCTGCTGAAGCGGAAAAAGCCAGCGCAGAAACCGTCAACGTTAATCAATAATGGCAAGCAGCTGGCCAGCAATGGCAAACGCACTGTAAGCCAGCGGGCGAGGTAACACCTCGCCCGCGCTGTTATTAGCCCCGCTGATATCCCATTAATTCTTTCCATTTCTCCCGCCCGCCCTGACGCTATACACTGCCCGCCATTATCCGCTTTGGGGAAAAATTCATGTTATCCGTTTACTTTCAAGGGGTTGCTTTGGGTGTGGCGCTTATATTGCCGCTGGGACCGCAAAACGCGTTTGTGCTTAATCAGGGTATACGTCAGCAATATCATCTTATGACCGCCGCACTCTGTACGCTAAGCGATATCATTCTGATTTCCGCCGGCGTTTTCGGCGGCAGCGCGCTGCTTAATCAGTCGCCGTTGCTGCTGAATCTGGTGACCTGGGGCGGCGTCGCTTTTCTGTTGTGGTATGGCTGGGGCGCGCTGCGTGCAGCGATTAGCGCTGATATTTCCCTTGCCAGTACACAACTAAAGCAGCAAAGCCGCTGGCGAATTATCGCTACGCTGGTAGCAGTGACCTGGTTAAACCCGCACGTTTATCTGGATACCTTTGTTGTGCTGGGCAGCCTTGGCGGGCAACTGCCGCCAGAGGCGCGTCGCTGGTTCGCGCTCGGCACCGCCAGCGCCTCTTTTCTCTGGTTCTTTAGCCTGGCGTTGCTGGCGGCCTGGCTGTCGCCACGGCTGAGTACGGTGGGCGCACAGCGCATCATTAATCTGTTTGTCGGCGTAGTGATGTGGTTCATTGCCTTCAAACTGGCATTACAGGCGTTAACGGGCTTTTACTGAGGCGCTGGCAGAATTAAACGCGGCGCGCGGCAAAAAAGGAAACTTTTGCCACAATAAAAACTCAGAGGAACACGCATGTCGCCCGCGGCTGGCTTGTGGCAGGCTTGCGTGGCCGTGATGGCAACTGCCAGTACGGCGCCCCGTAAATTTGTTTTGTCTTCAAGGAGGACCTTTCGTGAAACTGAAAGCACTGGCTCTGGCCGCAATAATGGGATTAAGTACCGGGCCGTTAATCGCCCAGGCGAATGAGCTACCCAACGGGCCGCATGTTGTTACATCAGGACAGGCCAGCGTAGATGCCCGTCCTGATATCGCCACGCTGGCGATAGAAGTTAACGTCTCCTCCAAGGATGCTGCGGAAGCGAAAAAACAGGCGGACGCTCGCGTGGCGCAATATTTCGATCTGCTAAGTAAAAATGGTATCGAGAAAAAAGATATCGATGCGGCGAACCTGCGTACCCAGCCAGAATATGACTACACCAAAGAGGGTAAATCGGTGCTGAAAGGCTACCGTGCAGTACGTCAGGTGCAGGTCACGCTGCGTCAGCTGGATAAGCTGAACGATTTACTGGATGGCGCGCTGAAGTCAGGGCTGAATGAAATTCGCTCGGTAGAGTTGGGCGTAGCGAATCCGGATGATTACAAAGCGAAGGCGCGACAGGCGGCGATTGAAAACGCCACGCAGCAGGCGGCGGCGCTGGCAAAAGGCTTTAACGCTAAGCTGGGCCAGGTTTATAGCGTGCGCTACCATGTTGCCAACTATCAGCCGATGCCAATTGCGCGTATGTACAAAGCCGCTGAAGCTGCGCCAATGACCTCTGCTCAGCAAACGTATGAGCAGCAGAGCATTCATTTTGACGATCAGGTTGATGTGGTGTTCGAGCTACAGCGTAACTAGTTGAACCCGGCAGAAATGCCGTCTGAATAGCCTAAAGTACTTCTCACGCCTTAGGTTGCGGAAGCAGGGCGCTTGCGCGGGAAGTGCAGGCCGATGGTAAAGACGCAAAAAACGTCATCCCTGACAGCTCGGCCCGCGCCGTCCATGGCGCGGGACGCTTTACTCCTCTGCCTGCACACCCCGAGCCTTAGGTTTTGGGAGTTAATGTGCAGGCAAGCATGCCTTTCATCGCGCCTTAACCGCTAAGCGCTTTATCTTCTTCCTGACGCAATACGCGATGGCCATGCGCCAGCAACGCATCGGTGACCTTACGCATCAGGCGGCTTTCCGGCGCGAAGCGGTGCCAGTAAAGCATCCGGCGCTGATAAAGGCCGGGCGTAAGATCGATTAGCTCACCGCTTGCCAGCTCTCTTTCGATTTGCAGATGTGGGATCATACAGCAGGTCGAGCCCTGACGTGCCAGCTGCACAAATGCCTCAGACGAATTAACGATATGGCAGGGCACGCTGCCGGGCGATAAATCAAAATTCTGCTGTAAAAAGGCCTGGTGCATATCATCCAGATGATCAAAGGCCACCGCTGGCGCTTTCAGCAACGCCGAGCGCGTTACGCCATTAGGAAAGTAGCGTGCGGCGAACTCAGGCGAGCCGACAAACAGGTAATCCAGCGCGCCAAGCCGATCCACTAAACAGCTGGGCAGCGGCTGCGGCTGAATACTCACGGCCCCGACAACCTCACCACGGCGTAAGCGTTCCTGCGTGCGGGTTTCATCTTCCACCTGTAAATTCAGGCGTACCGGCGAATCGGTTAAAACATCTTTTAGCGCGGGCAGCAGCCAGGTCGCCAGACTGTCCGCGTTCACCGCCAGCGACAGCAGTAACGGCGTTGTACCGCCGTTTTCATCACCCAGCCACTCATCTTCCAGCAGCTCTACCTGATGCAGCAAAGCCAGCAGTTTTTGTCCCTGTTCGGTTGGACGGGGCGGAATAGTGCGCACCAGCAAGGGTTGACCGAACATGTTTTCCAGCTGCTTTATACGTTGTGACACCGCCGACTGGGTGATACACAATTTTTGCGCCGCGCGCTCAAAGCCGCGCTCGCGAATCACAGCGTCCAGAGCCTGAAGCGTTCGATAATCGGGTCTTTTCATTGTTATTCTGTTCTCCTTCAGGAATGGCGGGACACTATGCCATAAAATTAATACTTTGCGGCTGCGGATAACGGCGACAGTTTGTGGACTGCTTTGCAAAGCGACAAAACACCGCTTGTCCAACAGGCATTTTAGCCAGAGCTTGTTTTATACTACGCGCACACTATTAGCACAGGTTTTAAACATACCATGACGCAGGATGAACTGAAAAAAGCAGTTGGCTGGGCCGCGCTGGATTATGTCACGCCAGGGACCATTGTCGGCGTGGGCACTGGCTCGACCGCCGCCCACTTTATTGATGCACTCGGCTCGATCAAACACCAAATCGAGGGGGCGGTTTCCAGCTCTGAGGCTTCTACGCTGAAGTTAAAAGGTCTGGGTATTCCGGTATTCGATCTTAACGAGGTCGACGCTCTGGCGGTATACGTTGACGGCGCTGATGAAATCAACCCGCAGATGCAGATGATCAAGGGCGGCGGCGCGGCGCTGACGCGTGAGAAAATCATCGCGGCGGTCGCGGATAAGTTTATCTGCATCGCTGATGCGTCAAAGCAGGTTGATGTGCTGGGCGCTTTCCCGCTGCCGGTGGAGGTGATCCCTATGGCGCGTTCTTATGTGGCGCGTGAACTGGTGAAGCTGGGCGGCCTGCCGGAATATCGTCAGCAGGTGGTAACCGATAATGGCAACATTATTCTCGACGTACATAATCTCAGCATTGTTAACCCGACCGAGCTGGAACGCGCCATTAATGCGTTGCCTGGCGTAGTGACGGTAGGGCTTTTTGCCGCACGCGGCGCCGATGTGGCACTGATCGGCGGCCCTGATGGGGTAAAAACCATTACCAAATGATCTGACCGGCGCGTCTGCCGCGCCGGTTATTTCTTACTGAAAAACATCTTTTCTACGGATAGCCTAATTTGGTGACTTATGTCACATAACGGGTGCCTGCAACGCTATCGTTCTGCCAGTGACGCGCTTCCCATCATAATCTGTTGAATCCGCCCTAATCCACATTTACCCATGCTAAGCGACAGGCAATCGTTTGTATTGCCGTGCGCGTAAATTTTGATATTTTGGCAGAAGGCTGGCTTATTACAGCCTCTTCTGAAGTCTGCAAAATAGGGTCGGGAAATGGCAAAAGTATCGCTGGAGAAAGACAAAATTAAGTTTCTGCTGGTGGAAGGCGTTCACCAAAGCGCGCTGGATAATTTGCGTGCGGCAGGTTACACCAATATTGAATATCACAAAGGCGCGCTGGATAGTGAAGCGCTGAAAGCCTCCATTCGCGATGCGCACTTTATCGGTATTCGTTCCCGTACTCAGCTGACTGAAGAGATTTTTGCCGCAGCTGAAAAGCTGGTGGCCGTAGGCTGCTTCTGTATCGGCACCAATCAGGTGGATTTAGACGCGGCGGCAAAACGCGGTGTGCCGGTGTTCAATGCGCCGTTCTCGAATACGCGTTCAGTGGCGGAGCTGGTTATCGGGGAGATGCTGCTGCTGATGCGCGGTATCCCAGAGGCGAATGCCAAAGCCCATCGCGGCATCTGGAATAAACAGGCCGCCGGTTCGTATGAGGCACGCGGTAAGAAACTGGGTATTATTGGCTACGGTCATATCGGCATGCAGCTGGGCGTGCTGGCGGAAAGCCTGGGCATGCATGTCTTTTTCTATGATATCGAGAACAAGCTGCCGCTGGGCAATGCCACGCAGGTCACGCATCTTTCCGACTTGTTGAATATGAGCGATGTTGTCAGCCTGCACGTGCCGGAAACCTCCTCTACCCAAAATATGATGGGAGCAGAGGAGCTGGCCTTGATGAAGCCCGGCTCGCTGCTGATTAACGCCTCGCGCGGAACGGTGGTGGATATTCCCGCGCTCTGCCAGGTGCTGGCGAATAAACATCTGTCCGGTGCGGCTATCGATGTCTTTCCTGAAGAGCCAGCGACCAACAGCGATCCGTTTAACTCCCCGTTGTGCGAATTCGACAACGTGATCCTGACGCCGCATATCGGCGGCTCAACGCAGGAAGCGCAGGAGAATATCGGCATTGAAGTCGCTGGCAAGCTGGCGAAATATTCTGATAACGGCTCTACGCTCTCTGCCGTTAACTTCCCGGAAGTTTCACTGCCTACGCATGGCGCACATGTGAGCCGTCTGCTGCATATCCATGAAAACCGTCCTGGAGTGCTGACCGCCATTAACCAGATTTTCGCTGAGCAGGGGATCAATATCTCTGCACAGTACCTGCAAACCACGCCGATGATGGGCTATGTGGTTATCGATATTGATGCAGAACTGGATGTGGCGCATAAGGCGCTGACGCTGATGAAAGCGATTCCGGGCACGATGCGCGCGCGCCTGCTTTACTGATTACCCGCGTTTATCTCTGCCGACGCCGCCTTGATTTTCAGGCGGCGTTTTACGTTTCCCACTGCCACAGACGGGAAGGGGTTAAAATCGCCGGTAACGGGATATCCCAGGCTTCGGCAGGCAGCGTATCCACCTGCTGACAGTCGTGCGCCAGACCGATGGGAAGAAAACGATGGTTGCGCCAGTGCTGCAGGGTGCGATCGTAAAACCCGCCACCCATTCCCAGACGCTGTCCCTGTTTATCAAACGCCACCAGCGGTACAAACATCACGTCCAGCCGGTCGAGCGGAATAATATGCCGTACGTCCAGCGGTGGCTCCGGAATGCGTAGCCGATTGGGGATCAGTATTGTTTCCGGCGTATAGTGAATAAACAGCAGGTTTCCCGGCGAGAAAGGGTGCAACACCGGCAGATAAACCTGCTTGTGCTGCTGCCAGAGTCGGGCAATCAGCGGACAGGTATTGAGCTCGCCATCAACCGACAGAAACAGCGCGATATGCTGCGCCCGATCCACCGACGCTACGTTTAATGCATGTTCAGCAACGCTATTTGCCGCGTGCGTTTGCTGCTCTGCGCTGAGTCCACGCCGTAAATGGCGTACATGCGTACGTATAGCTTGTCGTTCAAGAGATAAAGACATAGGGGTGCCTGCGCCAGCGGGGAATGCTGCGAATATAGCACAGAGAAGACAAAGAATTTACAGGCGAACGCAAGGCGTTACTGCTGAGGTAAAGAAAGGAATCTCCGAGATGCCGCCGTAGGCTGTAACCCTTGAACCCTTGGTTCAAGGTGAATGTGTCGTCGTAACCATTAGGCTTCCCGGACGGACCGGGCATGCACACAGGCTGCGGAGCGCCACACTCTGTGGTTTTGAAATATCGGCTCAGGGGACTGGCCCACTTGCAAACATCTCAGAGAAATTGTACTTCACCGCCACTGTATCACAGCAGGCCGTAAAGTGTTATTCGAACTTCGCACCCTGGCGTTCAGTTATGCGACCTTGTTCAAGCAACGCTTGTTCAATGGTCTGTTGCAGCATTCGAATGCGTTGTTCCATGTTAGCAGCATAGTCCCGGGTTTTCCCCTTTTCCTGCGCCAGCTCATGGCAAATGTTCAACGCAGCGATGAACACCAGCTGCTCTGTATTTGTGACTCTAGTGCGAACTTTCAGATCTTGCAACCGCTGATTAAGATCTTCCGCCGCCGCGTTCAGCGCATCTTGCTGTTCAGGCGGACAATTCACGCGTAACGAACGTCCAAAAATCTGAATATCTACCGGTTGTGCAGACATGCCACCTTCCTGACTGATTACTGCGCCCGCATCGTTCTGAACCTGCTCCGGCTCAGAAGGGGCGCCACTATATCTACCCTTGCGTGAAGAAACAAGCCCTTTCTGGAAACCTCAAGGCACCTGGTGGTAGCATAACACGAACTTACTCCGCCAACGATGATAATGCATATGTCTACAGATAACACACAGCCGGGCTATCAGGCGCTGGCATCCCTCCTGACCCAACAGGGGGTGGGAATGACGCCGGCTGAAATGCACGGCTTGATCAGCGGCATTGTCTGCGGTGGCAATAAAGATCACAGCTGGAAAGCGCTGGTGCACGATCTTGCCAACGAAGGATTAGCCTTCTCACAATCGCTCTCGCAGCCGCTGCAGGCGCTGCATGCACATATTCAGGATACGCTGGAAGAAGAGGGCTTTCTGTTTCAGCTGATGCTGCCCGATGAAGACGAAAGCAGCGTCTTTGAGCGCGCGGATGGGTTAGCCGGCTGGGTTAACCATTTTCTGTTAGGGCTGGGCGTAACGCAGCCTAAACTGGATAAAGTCAAAGGCGAAGCGGGCGAAGCCATCGACGATCTGCGCACCATTGCGCAGCTTGGCTATGATGAAGAGGACGACCAGGAAGAGCTGGAGCAGTCAATGGAAGAGGTTATTGAGTATGTGCGTGTAGCCGCCTTGCTGTGCTATGAAACCTTTAATCCGCCGATGCCGCCGGGCGCGCCGGAAGAGAAAAAGGTTACGCTGCACTGACTGTTTGCTATCGCCGCGCGGCGGCCTAACTCAGGGAGAAGATACGGATGATTACGCTGGATACTTTTTTGCAGCGCCGTCAGGCGCTGTTGTCGCGTATGGCTGTAGGCAGCGCGGCGTTAATTTTTGCGGCGCCGGAAGTGACGCGCAGCGCGGATAGCGAATATCCTTTCCGCCAGCATAGCGATTTCTGGTATTTCACCGGCTTCAACGAGCCCGAAGCGCTGCTGCTGTTGATTAAAAGCAGTGAAACCCACAACCACAGCGTGCTGTTTAACCGCGTACGCGATAAGCAGGCGGAAATCTGGTTCGGTCGCCGTTTGGGGCAGGATGCTGCGCCGGAAAAGCTGGGCGTGGATCGCGCGCTGCCCTGGGATACGCTGGACGAACAGCTTCATCAGCTGCTGAACGGGCTGGAAGTGGTTTACCATGCGCAGGGCGAATATGAGTTTGCCGATCGTATCCTGTTCAGCGCGTTAGAAAAGCTGCGTCGCGGTTTCCGGCAAAATCTGCAGGCACCGAATACGCTAACTGACTGGCGGCCCTGGGTGCATGAGATGCGCCTGTTTAAAGCACCGGAAGAGCTGGACATATTACGCCGCGCCGGAAAAATCAGTGCGATGGCGCATACGCGTGCCATGCAGGCCTGTCGGCCCGGTATGTTTGAATATCAACTGGCGGGTGAAATTCATCATGAGTTTACCCGTCACGGCGCACGACATCCTTCTTACAACACCATTGTTGGCGGCGGCGAAAATGCCTGCATTCTGCACTACACCGAAAACGAGAGCGCGCTACGCGATGGCGACCTGGTGCTGATCGATGCCGGCTGTGAGCTGCACGGTTATGCAGGCGATATTACCCGCACCTTCCCGGTTAACGGCAGATTCACTGCGCCGCAGCGGGCGATCTATAACATTGTGCTGGCTTCGCTGTACAAAGCGCTGTCGCTGTTTCGTCCCGGCACCAGCATTCGTGAGGTGAACCAGGAGGTGGTGCGGGTCATGGTTACCGGGCTGGTGGAGCTGGGCGTGATGAAAGGTGATGTGGAATTGCTGATCGCTGAAAACACCCATCGACAGTTCTTTATGCACGGTCTGAGCCACTGGCTGGGGCTGGATGTACATGATGTCGGTGATTACGGCACGCCGGATCGCGGACGTATTCTGGAGCCGGGTATGGTGCTTACCGTTGAGCCGGGGCTTTATATCGCGCCGGATGCGGATGTACCGGCTGAATATCGCGGCATCGGCATTCGTATTGAAGATGACATCGTGATTACCGAACAGGGAAATGAAAATCTTACCGATAGCGTGGTGAAAGATGTTGATGCTATCGAAGCGCTGATGGCGGCAGCGCAGCAGGCATGAGCGTGATCATTGCCGGTGGCGGCATGACCGGCGCAACGCTGGCGCTGGCGCTTTCGCATCTGACGCAGGGAAAGATGCCGGTTACGCTAATTGAAGCAATTGCACCGGGAGAACGCGCCCATCCGGGCTATGACGGACGCGCGATTGCGCTGGCGGCAGGAACCTGTCAGCAGCTGGCGGCCATTAATCTCTGGCCCGCGCTTGCCGGATGCGCAACGCCAATCACCCATGTTCACGTTAGCGATCGCGGTCACGCCGGGTTTGTAAACATCGATGCCGCTGACTATGGCGTTAACGCTTTGGGCAATGTGGTTGAGCTGCATGAAGTGGGAAACCGGTTATATCAGCGGTTACGCAAGGCTCCCGGCGTGACGCTGCGTTGCCCGGAGCAGGTAAGCCGCGTTGAACAGCATCAGGATCATATCAATGTTACCCTGACCAGCGGAGAGCAGCTGCAGGGGCGTTTACTGGTCGCGGCGGATGGTTCCAGTTCACGCGTTGCTGCCGCCTGCGGCGTTCAGTGGCAGCGGAGTGACTATCAACAAATTGCCGTTATCGCCAACGTGACGACGCAAATTGCTCATCAGGGACGCGCCTTTGAGCGTTTTACTGAACATGGCCCGCTGGCCTTGCTGCCGATGTCGCATGGCCGCAGTTCGCTAGTCTGGTGCCACCCGCCAGCAGCGCAATCCCGTATCGATAGCTGGAGCGACACCGAGTTTTTAGCTGAACTTCAGCAGGCGTTTGGCTGGCGGCTGGGACGTTTTACCCATGCAGGACAGCGCTCCAGCTACCCGCTGGCGCTGCAAAGCGCCAGCCAGACGGTGGCGCATCGACTGGCGCTGGTGGGCAATGCGGCACAGACGTTACATCCGATTGCCGGACAGGGATTTAACCTTGGCATACGTGACGTAATGTCGCTGGCTGAAACGCTGGCGGCAGCGCAACGCCAGCAGGAAGACCCGGGCAGCTTTGCTGTACTACAGCGTTATCGTCAACGGCGAGAGGCGGATCGCGCCGCCACTATCGGCATTACCGATGGGCTGGTGCGGCTGTTTGCTAATCGCTATCTGCCGCTGGTGGCAGGACGTAATCTTGGCCTGATGACAATGGACAATTTACCCTGGCTGCGCAACCGCCTGGCGGAGCGTACGCTTGGCTGGGTAACGCGCTGAAAAGAGGATTTCAATGCAAACTTATGATGTGGTGATCGCCGGTGGCGGAATGGTGGGGCTGGCGGTAGCCTGCGGATTACAGGGCTGCGGCCTGCGTATCGCGGTGCTGGAAAAATCTGCGCCGGAACCCTTTAACCCCAGCGAGCCGCACGGCTTACGCGTTTCTGCGATCAACGCCGCCAGCGAACGGCTGCTGCAGCATCTTGATGTCTGGTCCGCGATTCTGGCGCAGCGCGCAAGCGCATATCATGGCATGGAGGTATGGGATCGCGATAGCTTTGGCCGCATTGAATTTGATGAGCCGCAGGGCGTCAGCCATCTTGGCTACATTATCGAAAACCAGGCTATCCATCAGGCTTTATGGCAGCGTGCGCAACAGTTGAGTGATATCACGCTGCTGGCTCCGGCCCAGCTGCAGCAGGTCGCCTTTGGCGATAACGAAGCTTTTATTACGTTGCAGGATGGCAGCATGATGAGCGCGCGCCTGCTGGTTGGGGCTGACGGCGCGCACTCATGGCTGCGTGAAAAGGCCGATATTCCCTTGACCTTCTGGGATTATCAGCATCATGCGCTGGTTGCGAATATTCGTACCGAGCAGCCGCATCAGGCGGTGGCGCGTCAGGTTTTCCATGGCGAAGGCATACTGGCTTTCCTGCCGCTGAGCGATGCGCATCTCTGTTCGATCGTCTGGTCATTGCCGCCGCAGGAAGTGACCCGACTGCGCGAAATGCCTGCCGCGTTGTTTAATCAGCAGCTGTCGGTCGCTTTCGATATGCGTCTTGGCCTGTGTGAGCTGGAGAGCGAACGGCAGACATTTCCTTTGACGGCGCGTTATGCCCGCCAGTTTGCGGCCCATCGGCTGGCACTGGTTGGCGATGCGGCCCATACCATCCATCCGCTTGCCGGGCAGGGCGTTAACCTGGGCTTTATGGATGCTGCGGAGCTCACCGGAGAAATCCGCCGCCTGCAGCAGCAGGGCAAAGATATCGGTCAGCATCTCTATCTGCGTCGCTATGAGCGTAGCCGCAAACACAGCGCGGCACTCATGTTGGCTAACATGCAGGGATTTCGTGAGCTGTTTGCCGGCAACAATCCTGCGAAAAAGCTATTGCGCGATGTTGGCCTGCGGCTGGCAGATCGTCTGCCCGGCGTTAAGCCCCGGTTGCTGAAACAGGCGATGAGCTTACACGACCTGCCGGAATGGTTGCGCTAAGCGTAGCCTGAGCAGGGTGTTTATGCGTCAAACCTACAGCGCGGGTTTGTAGCCCGCTATCTCAGGGCCGTTCGGCCCTTTTTTTGTGCGCCGTTAATCGCCTGTTATCGTTTTTTCCCGCTTTTTTCTCCGCTTTGCACCAGCCTGAAGCAGCTGCACGCTTTTGGCTCGTTCGTTTGAATTATTCTAATTTAACCCCGCTGTTCGCATTATATTTTCTAATGCAGAAGGCTGTTTGCCAGTGGCCGTTTTTAACGTTATTTATTCGCTGACTGGTTTTTAAACTGCTTTGTTGCGCTTCTGTTGCTGGTTATGTGCCTTGCCACGCATTTTTTCAGTGAAAAGTTCTGCACAATCCCTGAAGCCTTCAACGTTGCCGGAATGAATTCGCCCTTGTTTAGCTTATGGTTAAACGGCTCATTCAGTGATAACGTCGAATGAAAGAGAACGTTTGCGTCGGACGTTTTAGCCTCTTTTAGCGTCTGATCACCCCGTTAACGCACAGGAATGTTATGAAGCAGACTCCTTTGTATCAACAGCATCAAGCGTGCGGTGCCCGCATGGTCGATTTCCACGGCTGGATGATGCCGCTGCACTATGGCTCGCAGATGGATGAACATCATGCGGTGCGGACAGATGCCGGTATGTTTGATGTCTCCCATATGACCATCGTCGATCTCCAGGGTGAACGCACCCGGGAATTTCTGCGCATACTGCTGGCGAATGATGTCGCGCGTCTGACGCAGCCAGGAAAGGCACTTTACAGCGCCATGCTCAATGCCTCCGGTGGCGTGATTGATGATTTGATTGTTTACTTTATGAGCGATAACTGGTTCCGGCTGGTGGTGAACTCCGCTACGCGCGAAAAAGATCTGGCGTGGATAGGCGAGCATGCGCAGCCCTACGATGTGTCGTTACAGGTACGTGACGATCTGGCGTTGATTGCCGTACAGGGGCCGAATGCACAGCAGAAAGCGCAAACGCTGTTTAGTGAGGCGCAGCGTCAGGCCGTTAGCGGTATGAAGCCCTTTTTCGGCGTTGAGTCAGACGGCTTTTTTATCGCCACCACCGGCTATACCGGCGAAAGCGGCTATGAAATCGCACTGCCGGGCGAGCAGGCCGGTGAATTTTGGCAGCAGCTGTTGGCTGCGGGCGTAAAGCCTGCCGGACTGGGGGCGCGTGACACGTTGCGTCTGGAGGCGGGGATGAATCTCTACGGCCAGGATATGGATGAAGGCGTCTCGCCACTGGCGGCGAATATGGGCTGGACGCTCTGCTGGGAGCCAGCCGATCGTCAGTTTATCGGGCGCGAGGCGCTGGAGCATCAGCGTGAAAAGGGCACCGAGAAACTGGTCGGCCTGGTGATGAAGGAAAAGGGCGTGTTGCGTAATGGCTTGCCGGTAATGTTTACCGATGCGCAGGGCAATCTGCAGCAGGGGATCATTACCAGCGGCTCTTTTTCTCCAACGTTAGGCTGCAGCATCGCGCTGGCCCGCGTTCCGGCGGGTATCGGCGAGCAGGCCATCGTACAGATTCGTAACCGGGAAATGCCGGTCAACGTCACTAAACCTATTTTTGTTCGCGCCGGTAAACCGGTCGCTCAGTAACCAGTGCAGGAGAATGCAGTGATGAGCAATGTGCCAAATGAATTAAAATATCGTGAAAGTCATGAATGGGTGCGTAAGGAAGCGGACGGCACTTATACCGTTGGCATTACTGAACATGCGCAGGAGCTGCTGGGTGATATGGTATTTATCGACCTGCCGGAAGTGGGCAGCAGCTTTGCCGCCGGTGACGACTGCGCGGTCGCGGAATCAGTCAAGGCGGCTTCTGATATTTACGCCCCGTTAAGCGGCGAGGTTGTGGCGGTTAACGATGCGCTGGAAACCTCGCCGGAGCTGGTTAACAGCGAGCCTTACGCTTCCGGCTGGTTGTTTCGCCTCAAAGCCAGCGATGAATCTGAACTGGAGCAACTGATGGATGCGGAAGCCTATCTGGCCTCCATTGATGAGTAATCTCCAGCAGGCTGTCAGCGGATAATGCGCTGACTTCCAGGTGTTAGCGGTCGGCTGCGGCTGGCCGCTTATGTTGATAGCGGTAGCCGCCCCTCAGGATTGACGATTCATGACTCAGACACTCAGCCAGCTTGAACATACTGGCGCCTTTATCGAACGCCATATCGGTCCCTCTGCCTCACAGCAGGAAAGTATGCTGCAGGCCATCGGCGCCCGTTCGCTCAGTGAGCTTATCGGCAGCATTGTTCCTGTTGATATTCAGCTGCCAGGCCCGCCCGCTATTGGCGATGCGCTCACGGAACATCAGGCGCTGGCGGAGCTAAAAGCAATCGCCAGCCGTAACCAGCGCTGCAAAACCTATATCGGCATGGGCTATACGCCGGTGCTGACGCCGCCGGTTATTCTGCGCAACATGCTGGAAAATCCAGGCTGGTACACCGCCTATACCCCTTATCAACCGGAAGTCTCACAGGGGCGTCTTGAGGCGTTACTGAACTTCCAGCAGCTGACGCTGGATTTAACCGGGATGGATATCGCTTCCGCCTCGTTACTGGATGAAGCCACCGCTGCCGCAGAAGCGATGGCGATGGCAAAGCGCGTCAGCAAGCTTAAAAATGCCAACAAATTCTTTATTGCTGATGATATCCATCCGCAAACGCTGGACGTAGTAAAAACGCGCGCAGAGACGTTTGGCTTTGAAATCCTGGTGGATAAGGCGGAGCGCGCGCTGGATCACGAGGCGCTGTTTGGCGTGCTGTTGCAACAAACCGGCACCACTGGCGAAGCGCACGACTATAGCGCGCTGATCGGCGAATTAAAGGCCCGTAAAGTGGTGGTGAGCGTGGCGGCTGACTTTATGGCGCTGGTGTTGCTGGAAGCGCCGGGCAAGCAGGGCGCGGACATCGTTTTTGGATCCGCCCAGCGTTTCGGCGTGCCGATGGGCTACGGCGGCCCACATGCAGCTTTCTTTGCCGCACGCGATGAATTTAAACGGTCAATGCCGGGGCGTATTATCGGTGTATCGCGCGATACCGCGGGCAACACCGCGTTACGAATGGCGATGCAAACGCGTGAACAGCATATCCGCCGTGAAAAGGCGAACTCTAATATCTGTACCTCACAGGTTCTGCTGGCCAATATCGCCGGTTTTTATGCCGTGTTCCACGGCCCGCAGGGACTGAAGCGTATCGCCAGCCGCATCCATCGCCTGACGGATATTCTGGCAGCCGGGCTGCAAAAAGGCGGCCTGACGCTGCGTCATCATAGCTGGTTCGATACTCTTACCGTGGAGGTTGCTGACAAGGCGGCAGTGCTGGCGCGCGCGCTCAGCTTTGGCGTTAACCTGCGTACTGATATTCATCAGGCGGTGGGTATTACGCTGGATGAAACCACCAGCCGCGAAGATATCGCCACGCTGTTTGCCATTCTGCTGGGTGATGAGCACGGGCTGGATATCGATGTGCTGGACGCCGCCGTTGCCGCTGACAGTCGTTCTATTCCGCCTGCGTTGCAGCGTCAGCAGCCGATTCTGACTCATCCGGTATTTAATCGTTATCACAGCGAAACCGAGATGATGCGTTATATGCACAGCCTGGAGAAAAAGGATCTGGCGCTGAATCAGGCGATGATCCCGCTCGGCTCCTGCACCATGAAGCTGAACGCCGCCGCTGAAATGATCCCGATCACCTGGCCAGAATTCGCCGAGCTGCACCCGTTCTGCCCGGCGGAGCAGGCTGCGGGCTATCTGCAAATGATTGGTCAGCTCTCGCAGTGGCTGGTGCAGTTGACCGGCTATGATGCGCTGTGTATGCAGCCTAATTCTGGCGCGCAGGGTGAATATGCTGGCCTGCTGGCGATTCGCCGTTACCATGAAAGCCGTAATGAAGGCGAGCGTCATATCTGTCTGATCCCGAGCTCAGCACACGGCACCAACCCGGCCTCGGCGCAAATGGCGGGCATGACGGTAGTGGTGGTGGCCTGCGATAAACAGGGCAATATCGACCTGCATGATTTGCGTCAGAAAGCAGAGCAGGCAGGCAGCGCGCTCTCCTGTATTATGGTGACCTATCCCTCTACGCACGGCGTATACGAAGAGACTATCCGCGAGGTTTGCCAGATCGTTCATCAGTATGGCGGCCAGGTTTACCTTGACGGCGCGAATATGAACGCGCAGGTCGGGATCACCACGCCGGGCTATATTGGCGCAGACGTTTCTCACCTGAACCTGCATAAAACCTTCTGTATCCCGCACGGCGGCGGCGGCCCGGGAATGGGGCCAATCGGCGTGAAAGCGCATCTGGCGCCGTTTGTGCCAGGTCATAGCGTGGTGCAGATTGATGATATGCTCACGCAGCAGGGCGCAGTATCCGCCGCGCCGTTTGGCAGCGCGTCAATTCTGCCAATCAGCTGGATGTATATTCGCATGATGGGCGCGGAAGGGCTGAAACAGGCCAGTTCGGTCGCTATCCTTAACGCCAACTATATCGCCAGCCGTCTGCAGTCCGCCTATCCGGTGCTCTATACCGGACGCGACAATCGCGTGGCACATGAATGCATTCTGGATATTCGTCCGTTAAAAGAGCAGACCGGCATCAGCGAGCTGGATATCGCCAAGCGTCTGATTGATTACGGCTTCCATGCGCCAACAATGTCATTCCCGGTTGCCGGTACGCTGATGGTTGAGCCGACTGAATCAGAAGGAAAAGCTGAACTGGATCGCTTTATCGATGCGATGCTGGCGATTCGTATGGAGATCGATCGCGTGGCGGACGGCGAGTGGCCGCTGGAAGATAACCCGCTGGTTAACGCGCCGCACACGCAGCAGGAAATGGTGGGCGAATGGACACATCCTTACAGCCGTGAGCTGGCGGTGTTCCCGGCGGGCAGCACCAATAAATACTGGCCGACGGTGAAGCGCCTGGATGACGTATTCGGCGACCGCAATCTGTTCTGTTCATGCGTGCCGCTTAGCGATTACCAGTAAGCCTGTTTAAGTGATAAAAAAGGCCGGATCTGTTCCGGCCTTCTTGTTATTAAAGCTGCTCGCCGTTGCTGGCAATCACCTGCTGATACCAGGCGAAGCTCTTTTTCTTTGAACGCGCCATGGTGCCGGTGCCGTCATCGTTTTTATCCACATGGATAAAGCCATAGCGCTTGTTGTACTGACCGGTGGTGAACGAGACGCAGTCAATGCAGCCCCACGGCGTATAGCCCATCAGCTCGACGCCATCTTCCAGTACCGCTTTTTTCATCTGCTCAATATGCGCGCTCAGGTAATCGATGCGGTAATCATCTTCAATAAAGCCGTCGGCATTCGGTTTATCAATAGCGCCGAAGCCGTTTTCCACGATAAACAGCGGCTTTTGATAGCGCTCATACAGGATATTCAGCGAATAGCGCAGGCCGACCGGATCGATCTGCCAGCCCCAGTCGGAGGCCTTGACGTGCGGATTCGGCACGCTGCCTTCGAAACCGGTAATCGAGTCACCTTCGCCTTTGGTATTCGCCTGCACCGCATTACTCATGTAATAGCTGAAGCCGATATAGTCACAGCAGCCGTTGCGCAGGATCGCTTCATCTCCGGCTTCCATTTCAATGTGATAACCTTTGCGCGCCCATTCATGCAGCGTATAAGCAGGATAATAGCCACGCATCTGTACATCGCTGAAGACATAGCGGCGGTGCATTGCTTCCTGAGCAAACATCACATCATCCGGATGGCAGGAGAAAGGATAAACCGGCACCATGGCGATCATGCAGCCAATCTGGAAATCGGGATTGATGCGATGGCCCAGCTCTACCACTTTGGCGCTGGCAACAAACTGATGGTGCATCACCTGATACATCGCCTGTTCCGGTTTTTCATGATCGGTGAAGACCACGCCTGAACAGCAATAGCCGAACAGCGGATAGTTCCAGGTACGCTGGTTATTGATTTCGTTAAAGGTCATCCAGTATTTCACTTTGTGCTGATAGCGGTTCATGACCACTTCGCTAAAACGCACAAAGAAATCGACCACTTTACGGTTCAGCCAGCCGCCATACTGTTTCACCAGATGCCACGGCATCTCAAAGTGTGACAGGGTGATCACCGGTTCGATACCATGCTTCAGCAGCTCATCGAACAGGTCGTCGTAAAATTGCAGCCCAGCTTCGTTCGGCTCCAGTTCATCGCCATTGGGAAAAATGCGCGTCCAGGCGATAGAGGTACGGAAGCATTTAAAACCCATCTCGGCAAAAAGCGCGATATCTTCTTTGTAGCGATGATAAAAATCTACCGCCTCATGGTTTGGATAGTTATAGCCGGGCTGTACGCCATCGGTCATCACGCGATCGACCCCGTGTGAGCCGCCGGAGAGCACGTCACAGATGCTGATGCCTTTACCGCCCTGATCCCAGCCACCTTCAACCTGATGCGCGGCAACGGCGCCGCCCCAGAGAAAATCCTTCGGTAATTGCTGCTTTGTCATAAAGAGATCCTTACTGTTGCAGTAAAAAGGTCTGGCTTACACAGCACCCAGTGATATTACGCGGCGGCAGGAAAATATTAGTGCAGCCGTTATCAAGGGCGCAGGAAAATATAACGGTTTGATTGCAAATGTTGACCGGAGTGTAGCAAAGCGCGGAAGAATGTCACGTTATAACGAAACGTGACAAACGTGATTTGTTACCTGAGAAAAACAGCCTGTTTTATTTCGCCTGACGGCTGGCGAGTTTACGCCCAATCGTTTCAATAATATACATGACGGGCACCTGGCTGGTAATATCAAAGCCGCCATTCATGCGTATTAATGGCATATGACAGGAGATATTAAAATCGGCCAGTTTAGCCAGCGAGCTGGTTTCGCTGTTGGTAATGGTAATGATTTTACAGCGGTGCAGGCTGAACTGGCTCGCCAGTCTGAGGATTTCCCCGGTTTCCCCCGATATGGAAAGAATAATCGCGAGGGCATCTTTATACATATCGTTACTCACCGGATAATAGGGGTCATCAATATAATTACTGAACTTACCTACATTAGAGAAAAAGCGTGCGCCATATTTCCCTAATGTCCCGGAGGTACCTGCGCCAACAAAAATAATACGCTGCGCCGCCAGAATATGCTCCACCGCCTGGCTAATTAAATTTTCGAACTCATCGTTATTAATACTTTTAAAAAAGCTGACGATTTCATTAACGCCATAATTAACGGGGCGCTGTTGCTCCTGCTCCAGATATAATTTAAAACGAATGCGAAACTCGGAATAACCGTCACACTGCATTTTTCGACAGAAGCGTAATACTGAGGTGGTAGAGACGCCAGCGGCATCCGCCAGTTCGCGAATGGTCATATACATCACCTTGTCACCGCTTTTGATCACGGTGTTGTATACCATCATCTCTGTGTCATTGAGCGTTGAAATTATACTGTGAGTAAACATGCTGTATCCGCCAGTGATCCCTGCGCCATACCTTACCAGATTTTGCCTTAATCGCCGACGGGCGCGTACAGGTTACAGAATGAGATAAATTTAATTAAGCTTACACGTGTACACTGAAATGATTGTTAGCTAGTCTGTGTGAATAAAGCTGAACAGGGGAGTCAATAACGATGCCCTTTGCATGCACAAAATATCAGCGGGACGGAGGGAGTAAGACATGGTGAATAAAAGCGGATTGTCGCCGGGATACTCGTTGGCGGAGGAAATTGCCAACAGTATCAGTCACGGTATTGGCTGTATTTTTGGGATCGTTGGGCTGATCCTGCTGCTAAGTCAGGCGCTGGAGGCGAATGCAGGCGCGATAGCCATCACCAGCTACAGTCTGTACGGCGGCAGTATGATTTTGTTGTTTCTGGCCTCGACGCTGTACCACGCGGTTCCACATCCACGTGCGAAATTTTGGCTAAAAAAGCTGGATCACTGCGCCATCTATCTGCTGATTGCCGGCACCTATACGCCCTTTTTGCTGGTGGGGCTGAAGTCTCCTCTGGCGCATAGTTTGATGGTGGTTATCTGGAGCATGGCGCTGGCGGGAATTATTTTTAAGCTGGTTTTTATCCATCGCTTTAAAGTGCTGTCGCTGGTCACCTATCTACTGATGGGCTGGCTGTCTGTTATCGTTATTTATCAGTTGGCGATAAAGCTGGCACCCGGCGGCGTCTGGCTACTGGCGGCGGGCGGCATCACCTATACGCTGGGGGTGATCTTTTATGTGGCGGATCGCATTCCTTACAATCACGCAATCTGGCATGGCTTTGTGCTGGGCGGCAGCATCTGTCACTTTTTAGCCATCTATCTTTACGTACTGTAAGCGAACAGGCATAAAAAAGGCGGCTGCATAGCCGCCTTTTACCTGCTGTTTCAGTCAGGCTTCCGCCAGCGAATAGGGAAGCGGCTGAATGGCCAGCTGGCCGCCTTCATCGCCCTGCACACGCAGCACGCTTTCCGCTTCCAGGTCGTTATTCAGTACCGCCTGAACCCATACATCGCCCGACTCCAGCTGCACCGCCGCCAGAATAGAGCCGGTGCGCCGCCAGTTTTCACCCATTCTGAGTTCCAGCGCATCGCCAGCCTCAGGCACGCGTCCTGCTTTACCTGCCAGCCAGTAAAGGGCCCGCTTGTTGGCGCCACGGAATTTGGCACGCGCCACCATCTCCTGACCGGTATAGCAGCCTTTCTTGAAGCTGATCGCCTCCAGCGCCTGTAAATTAACGGCCTGAGGGATCAGCTGCGCGCTGTTTTTTTCATCCAGCACCGGCAGGCCCGCTTCAATATCCAGCGCCAGCCACTGCTGGCTGTCGTTCAGCTGCGCTTCGCCTTCCAGCGCCTGTTTCAGCTCGCTGGCTTTTTCCACGGTGGTCACCAACAGAAAACGCTCAGCTGGAGTACCAAACCACAACAGCGTGGAATCACCATCCTGAATCACCGGTGTTTGCGCATCCGGCAAAGCGGCAAAACGGTTAGTCAGCGCGGCTCTGGCCTGAAAGCCAGCAACGCCAAGCAGCACCGCGCTGTCGTCGGCAGCGATGGTGACTTTAGAAAACACGGCGTATTTTTTCAGTTCGGTAACCTGCGTATCACGCAGACCGCGACGCACCAGATAGGCATAGCCTTCGTCACGGTGAAACAGGCGCAGGTTGCTCCACATTTTGCCTTTGGCATCGCAGTGCGCGCAGGGCAGATGCTTTTCGGCGGGCAGAGCGGCGACATCCAGCGTCACCTGGCCTTGTAAATAAGAGGTGCTGTCAGCGCCCTGAACGGAAACCAGCGCCCAGTCTTCCAGTGAAATCAATGTCAGCGGCAGGCGGGATGAGGCAACCGGCTGGCGCGGTGGAAAAGTAAAGTCAGGCATAGCGAAATCCTGAAGAGTCAGTGAATACTAAAAGTGTCTTCATATTAAAAGAGCAAGAGGGCTTTGCAACCTGTTTCCGGAAACGGACGCACAAATCGCTTGATAACCCTGTAACTTGCGAGCGTGCTATGCGGCACTCTACGCAGGAGAGGAATTTGCCTGTAACAGGCCGGAAAAAAAGCGCTACACTAGCCAGCATATTTAAGCTAACCGATGACGGAACACATGGATATTAACGATAAATCCCGTATTCACTGGGCGTGCCGCCGTGGCATGCTGGAATTGGACATCGCCATCATGCCCTTCTTTAAATATGAGTATGATTCGTTGAGCGATGACGATAAGGCGCTGTTTATCCGTCTGTTGAAGAGCGACGATCCGGATCTGTTTAACTGGCTGATGAACCACGGCGAACCGGCGGACGCCGAGCTAAAACGCATGGTGCAACTGATCCAGACGCGTAACCAGCAGCGTGGCCCGGAACGTGGTGCGGTGGCAATCTGAATTGACGCCGTCGGCATTAGCCCGGCGCGTTACCCTGGCGCTTTATTTGACGATCGCCGCCGGACTGCTGCTGTTGCCCTGGCCAATGCGGCTGATCCCCCTTATTGTCAGCCTGCTGCTGTTATTAATCATTGAGCTACGGCATCGCCTGCATGTACAGCAGCGCTGGCGCGGAGTATTAACCACGGATGAAAACCGCTGCTGGTGCTGGCAGCAACAGAGTGGTTGGGTAACGCGTCCGCCTTTTGTGCTGCCGTTTGGTGTTATCCTCTCACTGCGTACGCAACAGGGGAAACGTTTTTCACTGTGGCTGATGCGAGATAGCATGAGCGAAGCGAGCTGGCGAGCGCTGCGGCGTCTGGCAAAAGGTTATTTTTGACCGATGAATCCCGGGCAATATGCACCCGGGATAGCCTGAGCAGTAGAGCAGATCAGAGTAATGCTGCGGTTTCCGTCAGGATCTGTTCACACCACTGCGCGATGCGTTCATCGCTTTCTTCAAACTGATTCACATCATCCAGCGCCAGGCCAACAAACTGTTTGCCGTCGGCGGTAAGGGGTTTCGGGCTGGTAAATTCATAACCTTCGATTGGCCAGTAGCCGACAAACTGCACGCCCATCGGTGCCAGCAGCTCATGCAGCATGCCCAGCGCGTCAAGAAACCATTCGCCATAGCCCAACTGATCGCCCATGCCATACAGCGCTACCACCTTACCGCGCAGGTTAAGGGCCGCAATCTCCTGCCATTTTGCCTCCCAGTCTTCCTGCAGCTCCCCAAAATCCCAGGTTGGAATGCCAAGGATCAGCATATCGTACTGCTCCATTAGCGCCGGAGAATCATCCTTCAGGTTATGCAGCGTCACCAGCTCCTCGCCGATAAAATCACGAATTTTCTCGGCGGCCATTTCGGTATAACAGGTGCTGGAACCGTAAAAAAGGCCAATCTTCATACGGAACATCTACTCATAAATAGCTCAATGGGCGCAATTGTATCAGAAGGCCGCCGCTTTCAGGCATAATGCGGAGAAATTCACACGTTTGCGCAAAGAGGCAAAAGTGCAGGATAACGATCTTATTGAACAGTTTCTGGATGCGCTGTGGATCGAACGCAATCTGGCGCAAAACACCCTGGCTTCGTATCGTCAGGATCTGCAATCGTTAATCGGTTGGCTGAAACACCATGAGCGAACGCTGCTTCAGGCAGAGGCGGCAGATCTACAGGCTTTTCTTGCCGATCGCGTGGAGGGCGGTTATAAAGCCACCAGCTCAGCGCGCCTGCTAAGCGCTATGCGTCGTCTGTTTCAATATTTGTATCGCGAAAAGCTACGGGCAGATGACCCCAGCGCGTTACTTTCTTCGCCGAAACTGCCGCAGCGTCTGCCGAAAGATCTTTCGGAAGCGCAGGTCGAACGTTTACTACAGGCACCCAGCGTTGAGCAGCCGATTGAGCTGCGTGATAAGGCGATGCTGGAACTGCTGTATGCCACCGGGTTACGTGTTTCCGAACTGGTAGGTTTAACGGTCAGCGACGTCAGCCTGCGTCAGGGCGTGGTTCGCGTAATTGGCAAGGGTAATAAAGAGCGGCTGGTGCCGCTGGGGGAAGAGGCGATACACTGGCTGGAGCAATATCTGGAATATGGTCGCCCCTGGCTGCTGAATGGGCAGGTCATCGATGTGCTGTTTCCCAGCAATCGTGCGCAGCAGATGACGCGTCAAACGTTCTGGCACCGAATTAAGCATTACGCCACGGTGGCAGGCATCGACAGCGAAAAACTTTCGCCACATGTGCTGCGGCACGCGTTCGCCACGCATCTGCTGAACCACGGCGCGGATTTACGTGTCGTACAGATGTTGCTGGGACACAGCGACCTCTCCACCACACAGATTTATACGCATGTCGCCACTGAGCGTCTGCGTCAGTTACATCAACAGCATCATCCGCGCGCCTGAGGCCGTGGAATAATAAGGGAACAGGATGAAAAAAACATTTGCTATCGTCGCCTTGCTGGCTGCCGCTGTTACCGGTGTCGCGCAGGCCGACGACGCTACGATTCAGCAATCACTACGCAAACTGGGACTGCAACAGACTGAAATCCAACCTTCTCCGCTGCCGGGCATGAAGACCGTGCTCTCGGAAAGCGGCGTGCTGTATGTCACCGAAGATGGAAAGCATTTTATTCAGGGTCCGCTGTATGACGTCAGCGGCGCGCATCCGGTGAATGTTACCAATCAGCTGCTGCAGAAAAAGGTTGATGCGTTAAGTAAAGAGATGATCGTTTACAAAGCGCCAAAAGAGCAGCATGTGATAACTGTTTTCACTGATATTACCTGCGGCTACTGCCGTAAGCTGCATCAGGAAATGGCGGATTACAACGCGCTGGGCATCACCGTACGCTATCTGGCTTTCCCGCGTGAAGGGATGAATGGTCAGGTGGCGAAAGAGATGAAATCTATCTGGTGCGCGGCCGATCGCAATAAGGCCTTTGATGCAGCGATGAAAGGCGACGAAGTTTCCCCCATCGACTGCAAAATCAATCTCGATCAGCATTATCAGCTGGGCATTCTCTACGGTATTCAGGGCACGCCAGCCATCCTGCTGGAAAATGGCATGATGATCCCAGGCTATCAGGGGCCGAAAGAGATGAAACAGCTTCTTGATAAACAAAAAAGCGGTAGCTAATTAGCAGTGAATAAACCCACGCAACTCCGCCGTCGTGAGGCGGCAAACAATGCGGCGCTGCCAGCGGATCTTCACCCGCTGCTGCGCCGTCTCTATGCCCAGCGAGGCGTAATCGATGAGCGCGCCCTGGAGCGCGGCGCAAAGTTTCTGCATCCGTGGCAGGGCCTAAGCGGTATGGATCGGGCGGTTGCCTTGCTGCATCAGGCGCTGCGCGATGAGAAACAGATTATGATCGTCGGCGATTTTGATGCCGACGGCGCGACCAGCACCGCGCTTACCGTACTGGCGCTACGCAGCATGGGCGGCCGGAATGTGCAATATCTGGTGCCTAACCGCTTTGATGATGGCTATGGCCTGAGTCCGGAAGTGGTAGAGCAGGCGGCAGCGCGCGGCGCGGAGTTAATTCTGACGGTCGATAACGGTATTTCCTCACATGCGGGCGTGACCTGCGCGCATCAGAAAGGGATCCCGGTGCTGGTCACCGATCACCATCTGCCGGGCGAGACGCTGCCTGCGGCAGAAGCGATCGTTAATCCTAACCTGACCGACAGTACTTTTCCTTCAAAGGCACTGGCCGGAGTTGGCGTCGCGTTTTATTTGATGCTGGCGCTGCGGGCGCATTTGCGCGAGCAGGGCTGGTTCGACAATGGGCTGAGCGTTCCTAACCTGGCGGAGCTGCTGGATTTGGTGGCGTTAGGCACGGTGGCAGACGTGGTGCCGCTGGATGCCAATAACCGCATTCTGGTCTGGCAGGGCATGAGCCGCATCCGTGCAGGCAAGTGTCGTCCGGGGATCCGCGCGCTGCTGGAAATCGCCAATCGCGATGCGCGCCAGCTGGCCGCCAGCGATCTAGGCTTTGCGCTGGGGCCGCGTTTGAATGCGGCGGGTCGTCTGGATGATATGTCGGTCGGCGTGGCGCTGTTGCTGACGGAAGATTTAGCGCAGGCGCGCATGCTGGCCAGCGAACTGGACGCCTTAAACCAAACGCGTAAAGAGATCGAGCAGGGGATGCAGGCTGAAGCGTTGACGCTCTGTAATCAGCTGGAGCGTAGTAGCGAGACGTTGCCTTTAGGGCTGGCATTTTATCATCCTGAATGGCATCAGGGCGTGGTTGGCATTCTGGCTTCGCGCCTGAAAGAGCGCTTTCATCGTCCGGTAATCGCCTTTGCGCCAGCGGGCGACGGCACTCTGAAAGGCTCTGGTCGTTCAATCGCCGGGTTGCATTTGCGTGATGCGCTGGAGCGGCTGGATACGCTGCATCCCGGTTTGATTCTGAAGTTCGGCGGCCATGCGATGGCTGCCGGGTTGTCGCTGGAAGAGGCGAAGTTCGGGCAGTTCAGCGCGCTGTTTAGCGAGCTGGTGGGCGACTGGCTGGATGCAGAAGCCTTACAGGGCATGATCTGGTCCGACGGCGAGTTGATGGCACAGGAGCTGACCTTACCCACCGCAGAGATGCTGCGCGATGCCGGTCCCTGGGGACAGGCGTTTCCGGAGCCGGTATTCGATGGCAAATTCAAGCTATTACAGCAGCGGCTGGTAGGCGAACGTCATCTGAAGGTAATGATTGAGCCGTTAGGCGGTGGCCCGTTACTGGACGGTATCGCGTTTAACGTGGATACGCGCCTGTGGCCTGACGCCAGCGTGCGGCACGTAGAGCTGGCCTATAAGCTGGATGTGAACGAGTATCGCGGCAACCGCAGCGTACAACTGCTAATCGAGCATATCTGGCCGCTGTAAGCATAAGCTGGCAGGAGGGATCTATCTCTTCTGCCAGCGCTTGTCTCTCACTCAAATTTATTATTCGCTCATTTATTACCATCATATAATTTAAAAAAAACCAAGCGGCGGAGTATCCAGGGATGGATTGACGACGTCTTTACGGAACGGCCCGGCTGCTGCTGACGCCCTGAAACCCTGAAACCCAACATCAGCCCCGTTCGCCGCGACATTGCCGTACAAAACTACAATCTCACTGCCTTTTCGGTTAAACTCCCCTGTTATATCTCATGTCACTTCTTAAAAGATCCTAAAGCCATGTTTGAAATCAATCCGGTGAAAAATCGTATCCAGGACCTCACTGAGCGCAGCGACGTTCTTAGGGGGTATCTTTGACTACGATGCCAAGAAAGAACGCCTCGAAGAAGTAAACGCTGAACTCGAACAACCCAACGTCTGGAACGAACCTGAGCGCGCCCAGGCTCTGGGTAAAGAACGCTCCGCGCTGGAAGCCATCGTCGACACCCTTGACCAGATGACCCAGGGCCTGGAAGATGTGGCTGGCCTGCTGGAACTGGCGGTTGAAGCGGAGGATGAAGAAACTTTCAACGAAGCTGTCGCCGAACTGGACATCCTGGAGAAAAAACTGGGCGAGCTGGAATTCCGCCGCATGTTCTCCGGAGAATATGACAGCGCCGACTGCTACATCGATCTCCAGGCGGGATCCGGCGGTACGGAGGCTCAGGACTGGGCCAGCATGCTACTGCGTATGTACCTGCGCTGGGCGGAAGATAAAGGCTTCAAAACCGAAGTCATCGAAGTCTCCGATGGCGAAGTCGCGGGCATCAAATCGGCCACTATCCGTATCGCCGGTGAATACGCCTTTGGCTGGTTACGTACAGAAACTGGCGTCCATCGCCTGGTGCGTAAAAGCCCGTTCGACTCCGGCGGCCGTCGTCATACCTCCTTCAGCTCCGCCTTCGTCTACCCGGAAGTGGATGACGATATCGATATCGAAATCAACCCGGCGGACCTGCGTATCGACGTCTATCGCGCATCCGGCGCGGGCGGCCAGCACGTTAACCGTACGGAATCAGCGGTGCGTATCACCCATATTCCAACCGGCACCGTAACCCAATGCCAGAACGATCGCTCTCAGCATAAAAACAAAGACCAGGCCATGAAGCAGATGAAAGCCAAGCTTTATGAACTGGAAATGCAAAAGAAAAATGCCGAGAAACAGGCGCTGGAAGACAACAAATCTGATATCGGCTGGGGCAGCCAAATTCGCTCCTACGTGCTGGATGATTCACGTATCAAAGATCTGCGCACCGGCGTAGAAACCCGTAACACCCAGGCTGTGCTGGATGGCGATCTGGATCGTTTCATTGAAGCAAGTTTGAAAGCAGGACTCTAAATATGTCTGAACAACAATCACAAGGCGCTGATGATGCGCTGGAACTTAACAACGAACTGAAAGCGCGCCGTGAAAAACTCAGCGCGCTGCGTGAACAGGGCGTGGCGTTCCCGAACGACTTCCGCCGCGACAGCGTCTCTGATCAGCTGCACGCCCAGTACGATGATAAAGAAAACGAAGAGCTGGAAGCGCTGAATATTGAAGTCAGCGTGGCGGGTCGTATGATGACGCGCCGCATCATGGGTAAAGCGTCATTTGTTACGCTGCAGGACGTTGGCGGACGTATTCAGCTTTACGTCGCGCGTGATGACCTGGCGGAAGGCCTCTATAACGAACAGTTTAAAAAGTGGGACCTGGGCGACATCCTTGGCGCGCGCGGCAAACTGTTTAAAACCAAAACCGGCGAGCTTTCTATCCACTGCACCGAACTGCGCCTGTTGACCAAGGCGCTGCGCCCACTGCCGGATAAATTCCACGGCCTGGCCGATCAGGAAACCCGCTATCGTCAGCGCTACCTGGATCTGATCGCTAACGAAGAGTCGCGTAAAACCTTCCGTATTCGTTCGCAGATCATGGCCGGCATCCGCCAGTTCATGGTTGGCCGTGACTTTATGGAAGTGGAAACGCCGATGATGCAGGTGATCCCTGGCGGTGCTTCTGCACGTCCGTTCATCACGCATCACAACGCGCTTGATATCGACATGTACCTGCGTATCGCGCCGGAACTCTACCTGAAACGCCTGGTTGTAGGCGGTTTTGATCGGGTGTTTGAAATCAACCGTAACTTCCGTAATGAAGGTATCTCGCCGCGCCATAACCCTGAGTTCACCATGATGGAACTCTATATGGCCTATGCAGATTACAAAGATCTGATCGAGCTGACCGAAAGCCTGTTCCGCACGCTGGCGCAGGATGTACTGGGCACCACTGAAGTGCCATACGGCGACCAGATGTTTGATTTTGGCAAGCCGTTTGCCAAACTGACGATGAAAGAAGCGATTCAGAAATATCGTCCGGAAACCAGCCTCGCCGATCTGGAAGACTTTGATAAAGCGGTGGCGATTGCGCGCTCGCTGGGTATCAAAGTGGAAAAAAGCTGGGGCCTGGGCCGCGTCGTTACCGAGATCTTTGAAGAGACGGCGGAAAGTCATCTGATCCAGCCGACCTTTATCACTGAATATCCGGCAGAAGTCTCTCCGCTGGCCCGTCGTAACGACACCAACCCGGAAATCACCGATCGTTTTGAATTCTTTATCGGCGGACGTGAAATCGGCAACGGCTTCTCCGAGCTGAACGATGCTGAAGATCAGGCTGATCGTTTCCGTCAGCAGGTAGAAGCGAAAGATGCCGGTGATGATGAAGCCATGTTCTTCGATGAAGATTACGTTACCGCACTGGAGCACGGCCTGCCGCCGACCGCTGGTCTCGGCATTGGTATCGACCGTTTGGTAATGCTGTTCACCAACAGCCACACCATTCGTGACGTTATCCTGTTCCCGGCGCTGCGTCCGTCTGCGAAGTAATTCAGCGACGTTTTGTCAGAAAGGGACGCTCAGGCGTCCCTTTTTATTTTGGTTCCCGCCCCTCGGTTTCTGCTGCTCTCTGTTGAGATCCTCTTTTTCCTTTGCCATGCTCAAAAGATTCTTTCTGTGGGGAGTTGAGAACATGCAGCTAAAAGCGCGTCCCGGCTTTATTCGTCACTGGCAAGAACTGGAAGCGCCAGATGAAGCGCATTACAGCGGCAGTAGTGAGCACATGGGCATCGGCGCGCCGCTGGGGCGGGCGCTGGGATTAACACGCATCGGTATCCATCACGAGCGCCTGTTGCCCGGGCGTCGCCTCTCTTATCCACATGCTGAAAGCGCAGAAGAGGAGTTCGTCTATGTGCTGGAAGGGCAGCCTGATGTCTGGATCAATGGCGAACTCTACCCCTTACAGCCGGGCGATGCGGTGGCTTTTCCTGCGGGTACGGGGATTTGTCATACCTTTATCAATAACGGGACGGCGGAAGTCAGATTACTGGTGGTGGGTGAAGCAAACAAAGAGGAAAATCGCATCCATTACCCGCTGAACCCTGATTATGAGGCGACCCGAAACGATCGGTGGCGCGATCCGCCGTTGCAACCCCTGGGCGCGCATAACGGGCTGCCAGATAAGCCGCGAGAGTAGGATGCCGGGCTGGCAACCGGTGCTTACGATTTTATCTCTGCCGTTAGCCAGTCCGAAAACTGTGAATAAGGCACATAAAGCGCGGTATTCTTATACAGCGTTTTACCGTTTGTCTTGTCGTTAATCTTTGCGCTGTAGCCGACTATTACCCCAGCCAGCGTATCGTCAGAAGCGTTATAAACCGCGCCGCCAGACATTCCCTGTACCACGCCTGCGTCTGCCGCGACCACCACACAGCCCGGTTTATTCCAGCTGTTTTTCAGGCTGCTATTCGCCAGGTTTTTACCGGATGAAGAGACCGGCATCGCAGTATAAAAACTGTAGCCGTAGAGATTTATCCGGTCGCCCATAAAGCCGTTACGAAAGCGTGGTGGCAGATTTTTCTCGTCATTCTTATGGTAAACAATCGCCAGATCGCACTCAGGATGCCAGGCCTTAACCTTGTATAAAGAAAACTTCGCGACGTGGGCGGCGGTCAGGCTATAGTCCGCAGTCAAAGGAATAGTGGTGCCCAGCGTGCCCAGGCCCAGCACCGTGGGAATGCCGGTTACGGTCATATCAACGCGCTTTTGGGCCTCTTTACTGTATTCATAATGACCGACAGAACAACCAGTCAAACTTAAAACCAGCAGGGCAAAGCTCTTACGCATAACCACTCCACGATATAATTATTAAGCGCCGTTAATACCTTGTCAGGATATCGGCAGCCGCTGCGCTTTCTTTAGTGCCTAATATATCTGCTAAAAATCACAATAACGTTACATTTTGCCGCATTGAACGATGGTGAAGAGCAACTTTATCAAAATACTGCCGTTAATGGTTAAGGACGCTTAAAGGAATCCTCTTAAAGGCGATGTGCGCTGCGTAACTCTCCAGTGCCGGATTATTGCTCGTAGCGCAATAAACCCTTGCCGGTTTCGGGGTGTTTGTCACATTAACGCTGTGCTTTAATAGCCGCGTGACGCAATAAATAGATGCAGCATCACAACGCGTCATCCAATCCGCTGCCTGACAGCGGCCTGCCTGGAGTCTGCAATCATCGTTTCTGGAGAATGTTATGCCTGTTTCATTACTGGCGCTGGCGCTGAGTGCGTTTGCAATCGGCACCACTGAGTTCGTTATTATGGGGTTACTGCCGGAGGTGGCGGGCGATCTGCGCGTGTCGATCCCTTCCGCCGGCTGGCTGATCAGCGGCTATGCGCTGGGCGTCGCGATCGGCGCGCCGGTAATGGCGCTGCTGACCGCACGGTTACCGCGCAAGCGCACGCTGATCCTGCTGATGTCGATTTTTATTATCGGCAACATCCTGTGCGCCCTGGCTTATAGCTATAACCTGTTGATGCTGGCGCGTATTGTTACCGCGCTGTGTCATGGTGCCTTCTTTGGTATTGGTGCGGTGGTGGCTGCCAGCCTGGTTGCGCCTAATCGTCAGGCTTCAGCGGTTGCGCTTATGTTCACCGGCCTGACGCTGGCTAACGTACTGGGCGTGCCGCTCGGTACCTGGTTTGGTCAGCTGTTTGGCTGGCGCGCCACCTTCTGGGGCGTAGCGGTGATTGGCGTGCTGGCCTTTGTTGCACTGATCGTGAGTCTGCCGACCAATAAAGATGAGAAGCCGGTACATCTCGGCAGTGAAATCAGTGCGCTGGCGAACGGCAAGCTCTGGCTGTCGCTGCTGATGACGGTCTGCTTTGCGGCAGCCATGTTTGCTCTGTTTAGCTATATTGCTCCGCTGCTGTTGCAGGTTACCGGCATCAGCAATCGCGGCGTGAGCTGGACGCTGTTCCTGATCGGCGCGGGTCTGACGGTAGGCAATATCATTGGCGGTAAGCTGGCGGACTGGAAAGTCTCTTTCAGCCTGATCCTGAGCTTTGCGCTGATTGCGCTCTTCTCGCTGGCCTTTAGCTGGACCAGTCACGGACTGTGGCTGGCGGAAATCACTCTGTTTCTGTGGGCGATGGCAACATTTGCTACTGTTCCGGGGCTGCAGATTAACGTGGTGCGCCACGGTAAGGAGGCGCCAAACCTGGTTTCTACCCTCAACATTTCTGCGTTTAACGTGGGCAATGCGCTGGGAGCCTGGGTTGGCGGTGCGGTTATTGAAGGCGGCTACGGCCTGACTGCGGTGCCGGTGGCAGCCGCCGTGCTGGCTGCAATCGGCCTGATTGTCTGCCTGATTACCTTCCGTTGCGCCAACGGTAAAGCGCAGCCGGTAAACGCGTAATTCAACCGAGCGTTAATGCGCTGGCGGCCTCGTGTCGTCAGCGCTGCCCGCCTGGCTACTTTCCTCCATATTGTATCCCTTTCATTGCCTTATCCACGCTGTTTCCAGATGTTCTTATAAAAACCTGAATCATCAATCTGCTCGCCGGGAATTGTTTGGTCATCCATCGTATAACTCTTTCTGTTACCCGAACGTGTTATGCCTAATTGCGCGCTAAAGTGTGCGCTTATACCACATTGGCTTATTAACGCTTCATGTTACCTTATCTGTTTTATACAAGAGTGTTAATCTATGAAGATACACAAAATCATCACACCAAACTTTTATAAGAAGTTTAAATGTGCAGGATCGGATTGCTTAAATGATTGTTGTCACGGATGGAGTATTTACATAGATAAAAAAACACATGATAAATATATTAACTCTCCCCATCAGGAAATAAAAAACACGGCTAAAGAAAGCCTGAGGCTCACCAGGAAAGGTAAAAATAAATACTCCGTTATTCGCTTTAATGAAAACGGGAAATGCCCATTTTTTACAGCAGATAAGCTGTGTAAAATTCATCAAAAAATGGGCGGCGAAGCGCTCTCCAAAACCTGTGCAGGCTATCCCAGAACAGAGAGTACCTGGGGCGATCAGCTGCGCCGCAACATGTCCATGTCCTGCTCAGAGGTCGCACGGCTGGTGCTGTTTGAACAGGAGAGCATGCTACAGCATGAAGAGATCAATTTGATTGCATCCTCCGCTAAAAAAAATCTCAGCCACAATCACCGGTTAGGGCAGAAAAACCAGCTTATACACCTGTTTGCCTGGAATCTGGTGAGTGCGCAAAGCAACGGTATTGAAGCCAACCTGTTAGCGCTGGCGCAGTTTATTATTTATCTGCAGCGTATAAACTTTGATCTCTCTAACCGACTGCCTGAAGCGGAAGCCTTCTGTAACGAGCTAATTTTGGCGCTTAACAGCAGTCAGTTGACAGAGCATAGCGTCGCAAGCGAGCAGGCTGCTCTGTTGAAACTACGCGCCATCATGGCGATCTTTAAAGATGATATAAATGCAACGGTGCGTAATTTATCACTACGCGATAATTATATTTTAATTGCTGAGTATCTCGACAAAACAGACTCGTCTGATATTGCCGCAATACAGACGAAATTTGCCCGGGTTAATCAGCAATGGCAGCAGCTATGTACCACCTCCTGCCTGAAAGAACCCTGGGTTATGCGTAATTATTTCCGCTACCAGATCTATACCAGCTACTTTCCAGGTAACGATCTTTCCCTTATTATGAGGCAGTTTTACCGCATGGTGATGGACTATTTTTTCCTGAAGTTTTCGCTTTCCGTGAAGTCGCTGCATCAGGAAATTAACCAGCAGGATGTAGTAGAGCTGTTCGCCGATTATTATCAATACGCCATAACACCTTGATGGCGGATAAACTCAATAAAGCCATTGATGAAATCAATGGTGGCGATGATCTATCCTGCCTGCTGCTGTTAGGTTAATTGCGCTGACCGGTTAATCAAGCAGCGCTTCGAGCTTCACCTGAAACTGCACGGCCTCATGCTGCAGATGCTGGCTAAAGGCGCTAACCAGCGCCGACGCCGGACGATGCAGCGGGCGGATCAGGCTCACCGTAAAGGGCACTTCCACGCTAAAACGCCTGATGGCAATGCCGCTGGCTGCATAATCAAGCGCCGTCAGCGGATTCACCACCGAAATGCCGATACCTGCCCGTACCATCGCACATACCGACGCCGCGCTGTGTGTTTCCATAACCATCCTGCGGTGTACGTTCTGTTCATGAAACAGCGCATCCAACAGCTGACGATAACTATCGCTGCGCGACAGGCTGATATAGCTTTCCCCGGCAAAATCCTGTGGCGTAAGCTGCTTGCGCGATGTTAAAGGGTGCCCGGCAGGCAAAACGCAAACCTCATTCAGCGTTAACAGCTCGATGCGCTCCGTACCGGCGGGCGTAATATGAGTTTCGGTCAGGCCGAGATCGTGGCGCTGGGCTGACAGCCACTCTTCCAGCAGCGGGGACTCCTGCGGAATGATATTCAGGCTGAGGTCGGGATAGCGCTGTAAAAAAGGCTGGCAGAGCGGCGGCAGCAAAGATTGAGAGAAAACCGGCAGACAGGCTATGGAGAGTTCGCCCTGGCGAAACTGACGCAACCCTTCCGCTGCGCTGATAATGCGATCGAGACCGTACCAGGATCGTTGCACCTCTTCAAACAGACGCAGGCCCTGCACGGTAGGCTGCAAACGACCACGCACGCGTTCAAACAGGCTCAGCCCGGTCAATTTTTCAAAGCGAGCCAGCTCGCGGCTAACGGTTGGCTGAGAGGTATGCAGCAGTTCGGCGGCGGCGGTAAGATTGCCGCTGGTCATCACCGCGTGAAAAATCTCTATATGCCGATGGGTGATGTTAGCCATGATCTCTCCGGAAGCGAAAGCCATATCATATTTGCATAAACTCTGCAGAAACAGATATTTTTCTCTCTAAAAGGGCTATGGCGTAATAGAGAAAATTTCAAGGAGACCTCTTATGCCGCGCCCACTTAATCACGCTGACAGCGCCCTGAACGCTGCAAATCTGCTGCCGCTCACCGAACGCTATGATGGTCCATTCTGGGCTTATGACGCTGATATTATTCGCCAGCGTATCGCCCAGCTACAGCAGTTTGACGTAGTGCGTTTCGCTCAGAAAGCCTGCTCTAATATCCATATTCTGCGTCTGATGCGTGAAGCGGGCGTGAAGGTCGATTCTGTTTCACTGGGCGAAATTGAGCGCGCGCTGGCGGCAGGCTATGTGGCGGGTGGCGATGAGATCGTGTTTACCGCTGACGTGCTGGATAAACCCACGCTGGCACGCATTGCCGAGCTGCGCATTCCGGTCAATGCCGGATCGGTGGACATGCTGCATCAGCTAGGCGAGCGCTCGCCGGGTCATCCGGTTTGGCTGCGGGTTAATCCAGGTTTTGGCCACGGACACAGTCAAAAAACCAATACCGGCGGCGAAAACAGCAAGCACGGTATCTGGCACAGTGACTTGCCGCAGGCGCTGGACGCTATTCAGCAGTACGATCTGCAACTGGTCGGCATTCATATGCATATTGGTTCCGGTGTGGACTATGGTCATCTGGAACAGGTATGCGATGCGATGGTAAGCCAGGTTATCGCGCTGGATCGGGATATCACGGCGATCTCTGCCGGCGGCGGGCTGTCGATCCCTTATCGTTACGGTGAAGAGGCGATCGATACGCAGCACTATTACAGCCTGTGGCACAGCGCGCGCGAACGTATTGCGGCGCATCTGGGCCATGCGGTGAAATTAGAGATCGAGCCGGGGCGTTTCCTGGTGGCCGAGGCAGGGGTTCTGGTTGCGCAGGTTCGGGCGGTAAAAGAGATGGGCAGCCGCCATTTTGTGCTGGTGGATGCAGGCTTCAGCGATCTTATGCGTCCTTCGATGTACGGCAGTTACCATCATATTTCACTGCTTTCTGCTGACAGCGCTGCTGCGCAAAGAGAGCAGCGTGAAACCGTGGTGGCGGGGCCGCTATGTGAATCGGGCGACGTCTTTACCCAGCTGGAAGGCGGCAAGGTTGAAACCCGCCTGCTTCCGGCAACGTCACCGGGCGATTATCTGGTGTTCCATGATACCGGCGCGTACGGCGCATCGATGTCTTCCAATTACAACAGCCGTCCGCTGATCCCGGAGGTGCTGTTTGATGGCGACGAGGTGCGCGAAATCCGCCGTCGCCAGACCATTGAAGAGCTGCTGGCGCTGGAGCTATAAACAGGGGCCGTTTCTGCTGCGCTAGCGGGAACGGCCTGCTTTTTACGCCAGCAGCTCTTTACGCAGCAATACAATCTCTTCTGCCAGATCCCGGCAGAGCATAGCGTTCATCAAATGATCCTGCGCATGTACCAGGATCAAGGTCACCGGTAACTTTCCTTCGCCCTCATCAGCCCCGATCAACTGCGTTTGAATACGATGCGCTGCTTTAGAGGCTTCCGCCGAGGCAGCCAGCGCTTCGTCCGCCTGCTGCCATTCACGTCGGCGCGCTGCCTGAATAGCGCTCATCGCATGAGAACGCGCCTCACCAGCGTTAATCAACAGTTCCATGATGACCTGTTCAAAATCCATACTCACCTCGATTATTGGTATACCAGATTTGAGTTAATTATCTTATTGGAATACCAAATAAGCGAACTGCGTTAAAGCTCACAGAAAAAAGCGTGCATTCGGCTAATTTTGGTATGCCATATCAGGGAAGGGTTGGGTTGTCACAACAGGACGATTACTCACTTACCCTGAGGTTATTGCTTATGTCTCTACAGGATCGACTGATTGACTCGCTGGGAAGCTTCGCCACGCGCTTTAACAGTTATCGCTATATTATGGCGATCAAAGCCTCTTTTATTACGCTGATGCCGGTCATTATCGTGGGCGCTTTTTCAGTACTGATCTCCAATATGGTACTGGATGCTAAAAACGGCCTGGCCAGTTTCCAGGCACTCTCTTTCCTGGCCGATCTCAAACCCATCACCACCAGTATTAACTACGCCACGCTCAGCTTCCTGAATATCGGCGCGGTATTTTTAATCGGTATTGAGCTGGGGCGGATTAACGGCATCAAAACGCTGTTTCCCGGCCTGCTGGCGGTAATTTGCTTTATTGCCGTTACGCCGACCACGCTGCAGATGATGGTCGACGGGCAGATGCGGCTGGTGACCGATGTGCTGGCGAAGCAGTTTTCCGATACCAAAAGCCTGTTTCTCGGCATGTTTATCGCCATCTTATCGGTAGAAATTTACTGTCGGCTGGAGAATGTCGAGCGGCTAAAAATCAAAATGCCCGATACCGTACCGCCTAATGTTTCCGCCTCTTTCTCCGCGTTGATCCCGGCGATCATCACCGTGTCGGCTATCGCCACCTTCGGCTTTATTTTCCATCGGGTCAGTGGGCTCTACCTCTACGATGCGGTTTATCGCGTGGTGCAACAGCCGCTGGAATCGGTGGTGCAGAGCCTGTGGGGCATTTTACTGCTGATGTTTGTCGCTCAGCTGTTCTGGGTGATTGGCATTCATGGCAATCAGATGATTAAACCGATCCGTGAACCGCTGTTGCTGGGAGCGATTCTGGTGAATATGAACGCCTTCGAGCAGGGAAAAGAGGCACCCAATATCATTACCATGCCGTTTTGGGATGTCTATATGAGTATTGGTGGCTCTGGCCTGACCATCGGCCTGCTGACGGCGGTGATGCTGGCAACCAAACGAAAAGAGATGCGCGAGATCGCCAAGCTTTCGTTTGGACCAGGGTTGTTTAATATCAATGAGCCGGTAATTTTCGGCATGCCGATTATGCTGAATCCTATCCTGGCAATTCCTTTCATTATTACGCCGCTGGTAACCGGCACCATCGGCTATTTCGCAACGCTCACGGGGTTTGCGGGTAAAGCAGTGGTGATGGTGCCCTGGACCACGCCGCCGATTATTAATGCCTGGCTCTCTACCGCCGGTTCAATGGGCGCGGTGGTAACTCAGCTGGTGTGTATTGTGGTTTCGGTGCTGATCTATCTGCCGTTTGTCAAAATTGCCGCACGCCGCGCCGAAGCCGCCGAGGCAAAAGCGCTGCAGCAGCCAGAACTGGCACAGCCTTAAGGAACCGGGATGAGCAAAGTCACTATCGATATTCCCGCCGATTTTATACTGGGCGCGGCGGCGTCCGCCTGGCAAACCGAAGGCTGGCACGGTAAGAAGGCGGGGCAGGACTCTTATCTGGATGCCTGGTATCAGCACGATCGACATGTCTGGCATAACGGCTACGGCCCGGCGGTAGCGACCGATTTTATCAATCGCTACCGGGAAGATGTGGCGCTAATGAAAGCCTGTGGGCTGACGCACTATCGCACCTCCATTAACTGGTCGCGCTTTCTGCTGGATTATGAAACGGCGGAAGTGGATGAGGAGTACGCCCGCTATTACGACAACCTGCTTGATGAGATGGAGGCCAATGGCATTGAGCCGATGCTCTGCCTGGAGCATTACGAGCTACCGGCGACGCTGCTGGAAAAGTATGGCGGCTGGGGCGCGAAAAAGGTGGTGGATCTATTTGTTCGCTACGCAGAGAAGGCGCTTGCGCGCTATGCCCATCGGGTTAAACGCTGGTTTGTGTTTAACGAACCGATTGTAGTGCAAACCCGCGTATACCTTGACGCGCTGCGCTGGCCGTATCAGCAATGTACTGCGACCTGGATGCAGTGGAATCATCATAAAAATCTGGCGACCGCGCGCGTTGTGGCGTTGTTTCGCGCCGGAGGCTGGCCGGGCAGCATCGGAACGATTTTAAACCCGGAGGTAACATGGCCGCGTTCCGGCGCGCCGCACGACAGATATGCCGCAGAGATGTATGACCTGTTCTATAACCGGGTGTTTCTCGATCCGGCGATCAAAGGCGAGTATCCGCCAGCGCTGCTGCAGCTGTTAGCACAGCATCAGGTTGCGTGGGAGTACAGTGATGAAGATTTGGCATTGATCGCGGCGCATCGCGTCGATGAAGTGGGGTTGAATCTTTACTATCCGCATCGGGTAAAAGCGCCGTCGCGCGCCTGGCATACCGAAACGCCGTTTCATCCCACTTATTATTATGAACCGTTTGAGCTGCCGGGCCGCAGAATGAATCCGTCACGCGGCTGGGAAATTCAGCCACGCATTGTGGCGGATATCGCCTGCCGGATGCGTGATGAGTATGACAACTTTCCGTGGTTTATTGCAGAAAACGGCATGGGAATTGAGAACGAAGCGCGTTTCAGAAATGCACAGGGCGAGATTCAGGACGATTACCGCATCGATTTTATCGCTGAGCATTTATATGAAGCATTGCTTGCCCGTCAGGCGGGCATTAACTGTCGGGGCTATATGCTCTGGGCGTTTACCGATAACGTTTCGCCAATGAATGCCTTTAAAAATCGCTATGGCCTGATTGAAATCGATTTAGAGAATCAGCGTCAGCGACGCATGAAGAAGTCAGCGCACTGGTTTCGCCAGCTGCGCGATAGCCGCCAGCTGACCCTGACGCTGGATGATCAACCCCGGTAAGGAGCCGCAAATGAAACGTATCATACTGGCCTGCGCCGCAGGTATGTCGACCTCAATGGTGGTGACGCGCATGGAGAAAGAGGCGGCGGCACGCGGCCTGAGCTACCAGATTTATGCTATTCCGGAACAAGAGTTGCGTGAGGAGCTACAAAACTATGCTGGCGAGGTGGCCGTGGTGCTGCTGGGGCCGCAGGTACGTTTTAAGCTGGAGGAGAACCGCAAGCTGACCGATAGTCATCGGATCCCGATCGCAGTGATCGATACGCTGGCTTACGGCACGCTAAATGGCGCAAAAGTACTCGATCAGGCGCTGGCTTTGATAAACTAGCGACGTGTTGCCATCTGTTGTTACCGGTTAATCAGGCGCTACGGGATGGTGTAGTCAACGGACTAAGGGTGATGAAGTGGATAAGGGCGCAGCGCCGCAAGAGAGAAAGCAGTACCAGGAGATTGGCGAACATTTGCGCCAGCAAATTGTGGCCGGGCTTTATCCGGTTGGCTCACGCTTACCGCCGGAGCGCCATCTTGCTGAGACGTGGGGCGTGAGCCGAACGATCGTTCGCGAGGCGTTGCTGATGCTGGAGCTGGAGGGAACGGTCGATATTCGTCAAAGTTCTGGCGTGTATGTGATGCGTATTCCCAGCGCCAGCAGCGATGAAGAGGAAGCTTTTTTCCGCAGCGATGTCGGCCCATTTGAGATGTTGCAGGCGCGTCAGCTGCTGGAGAGTAATATTGCCGCTTTCGCTGCGCGCATGGCGACCAAAGCCGATATTGAGAATTTACGCCGTACGCTGGAACAGGAGCAGCGCGCAATTGCGCTGGATGATACCAGTCAGGATAACGATCGCTTGTTTCATCTTTTATTGGCGGGTGCGACGCAGAATCAGATGCTGATGGATACGGTAAAAAGTATCTGGCGGCATCATGAAAATAATCCACTGTGGCAGCAGTTGCGCAGGCATATTGAGACGCGCAGTTACCGTTTGAAGTGGCTGAGCGATCATCAGACGATTCTGGCCGCTTTGCGGCGACGCGATGTGATGGGAGCCTGGCAGGGCATGTGGCAGCATCTGGAGAATGTGAAGAATACGCTAATGGAGCTGTCGGATGCCGATGCACCAGATTTTGATGGTTATCTGTTTGAGTCAGTGCCAATTTTTCAGGGTAAGCTGGTATGAGCCGCTGGCATATTGTTCCGTTATCTGAGGCTCCGCAGTATCAGCCGCAGCTGGTGGAGTGGCTGTGGCAGGCGTTTGGCGATCAGCAGAGCCGCGCTTTTTTCGCCAGCGTGATAGAGAGCAGCGTGCGCGGTGCTGATTTCCCGCAGACGTTTGTGGCGCTGGATGGCGTGCGCCCCGTGGGGACGGTAGGCGTCTGGCGTTGCGATTTGATTAGCCGTCAGGATCTTTTCCCGTGGCTGGCGGCATTGTATGTGGATGAAAGCGCGCGCGGAAGTGGGTTAAGCGCGGCGCTGCAAAGTTATGCTGAAGCCTGGTGTCGGGCACGGGGTTTTCCGGATCTCTATTTGTATTCGTTGTGTGCGGATTATTATGAGCGTTTTGGCTGGCGTTATATCGGCGATGCGTTGGATTATCCGGATGTGGTGGTTCGCTTGTATCACAAGGCGCTGTGATAAGCGTTAGCGCGCGGGGTTTCAGTTCGTTCGGTCTCTGGCTGAGTTTAGGGTAGTTTCAGTCTGTTCGGCGGCTGGCTGAGTTTAGGGTAGTTTCAGTTCGCTCAGCGGCGGGCAGGCGCTGCGTAAAGACGTCGTGAACCCATCCCTGGGGACTCCGCCGCGTCATCCCTGACGCGGAGGCTTTACTCCGCTACCTGCCCGCCGCTTCACTTGCTCTTGTGCCTTTTGCTGCCGCCTCACTCGCTCAGCACCGTATTGGGTCGGTGTTGAACATTAATTACTTGTGCATATAATAAAATTCAACTTCATATTCATTGTCGCTTAAAACTATCACTCGATCAGGAGATGTAAAGGCTAATGAAAAATCATACGTCCCATTTATCGAAAATAGACTCAATATGAAAGCTGATAAATCTTCAACACAAAGAGATATACAAACTTCCCCTACATAGAATATATTGCAGTTAATGTTTTTTTGCACATTCAGAGTACTTGCGAACAAACTAATTAGGGAATTAATATTCAAAGGGATATTAAAAGATTTCCTTTCAATAAAATTATCAATTTTATTTATCTCCTTTAGCATTTTTCGATGCCATACGAAGTCATCCTCATGTAATAACGATATTTTAAAGGAAGTCACACCATTCAACTTAGTAGCGTAACTTTTTGCTTTCGTTAAATTTAATTTGTTTTGTAAACTAATTTTCATAATAGATATGATGATCGTAAGTTGCAGGGTCATTAATTTTCTGATACCTATCACTTTTGAAATCGTATGTTATAGGATCAGCGCCAGGTTTAGGTTGCCCTGCGTGTGCGTGAAGTCCAGTTGCCCTTGGGTCTGCCGTGTGTTCAACAACAACCTTTTTATGTCCGTAAGCATCAGTATATTCATAATATCGCCCATGCGAGCTTAAATCTTCTGAATATTTGTAATTGGTTTGACCTCTTCGTTCAGGATCGTTTCCAACTTTCCATTGCCTGTGAGGTTGCTGAGAACGAGGAATGTCAGCAAGATCTTTTGCTTTATTTAATGCCTGGCGACGATTTCTTGATTCGCCATAAATAAGATCAAGTGGATCGCTAAGACGAGTGCGCTTTCCTGAAACTGCCCCCGGCTGATTTATCTTTTGCTGCCCTGATAATGCCTCCAGCTCCCGGGCGGTGTTTAGCCGCCTTATTCCCAGGATGGATGCCCCGGCAATGGCCACGCCCCTGGTGGTTTCATTCAGCACCTGATTATAGCCCGCAGGCGCCTCCCCACCAAGTTGTTCAGCCGTTTTACGGAACCCCTCAACGTTACCGTTGTAGATACCGCCTGCGGCCAGTAACCGGCCAACGTTTTTACTGTTAAGGGTATGGTAAACAGCCGGCTGGCTTCCTCCCCTGAGCTGCCCTGAAGAGGTGGGAGTGGGTTTTCCACCAGAATACCGGTAGTCGCGCTTACTCACCGCAAGATTGAACGCGGCGATGATGCTGTTTGCCCCGTCAAATCTGAACAGCGTCTTATCCCGGCAAATAAGCATGCCGTTATCGTCGATGTAAAACAAACCGGCGGGCAGCACAGAGACATCATTCAGGCAGACAACCTCACCACGCTCCGTCAGGGCTTTCAGTTGTTCCTTTGAACGCCTTCCGTATTCGGGAAGCGTTGCGGCAAGCGGATGGGCGGATTTGGGGAAGATGTTGACGATGTAGAGCGAATTGTTCCAGCGGTCATCAAACCGGTAGTCCTGTTCGATGTGTCGCCATGCCGCAAGAGGGCTGATAATCCGTTCAAATGATGCAGGGGCAAGGGTATCCCGTGACAGGCAGATAAGGCGGTTCCCTGGCAGACTCGCTCCCATATTAAACATCCTGTTTAATTTATGTGCGCGGGGAGTTTACGCTATGCATGAACAAAAAAACAAACATCTACTCATTAACGTCAGGTAGATGCTTGTTCTGTTGGCCCTGAGTGATAGTCACTGTTATTACATTCTTTTTAACCCGGCGGGCTAACAGAATGCCTGCGCACCAGCGTGGGGTTAAACGTATTTGTCACTTCCGGCAGCGGCTGATTATTTGCTAACGCTAATGCCAGCTCGGCAGCCTGCTGCGCCATCGTCACAATCGGGTAACGGATGGTAGTTAAACGCGGGCGTACATAGCGCGACACCAGCACATCATCAAAGCCAATTAACGACATCTCCTCCGGCACGCGAATGCCATTATCGCTCAGCACGGCTAACGCACCCGCCGCCATCGAATCGTTATAACAGGCGACGGCGGTAAAATTTCGTCCGCGACCTAACAGCTCTGTCATCGCCTGCTCGCCGCCCACCTCGTCCGGCTCGCCAAATGCCACCAGCCGATCGTTACAGGGCAAACTGTGCTCCTTCAGCGCATCGTAATAACCCTGCAAACGCTCCTCGGCATCGGAAATCGTATGCGTCGAACAGATAAAGGCGATCTGATCGTGGCCCTGCTGAATCAAATGCCGCGTTGCCAGCCAGGCGCCATAACGATCGTCCAGCGCAATACAGCGCTGCTGAAAAGCAGGCAAGGAGCGGTTAAGCAGCACCATGCCTGGCATCTGCTGCATCAGCTTCTCCAGCTCCTCGTCAGGGATCTTCTTGGCATGTACCACCAACGCCGCGCACCGATGACGCATTAGCTGCTCAATCGCCTGCCGCTCTTTAACTTCATTATGATAACCATTACCAATCAGCAAAAAATTGCCGGTCTGCCAGGCAATCTCATCAACGGCCTTCACCATCGCACCGAAAAACGGGTCGGAAACATCACCAACAACTAAACCTATGGTCTCCGTCGACTGCTGCGCCAGCGCACGCGCGTTAGCGTTCGGGTGATATTGCAACTCCTCCATCGCGCTAAACACCGCCAGACGAGAATTTTCACTGGCCTTGGGCGAATTATTGATAACGCGAGAGACGGTGGCGACAGAAACACCCGCCAGTTTGGCGACATCCTTTATCGTAGCCATGAATAGAGAACCTTCCGGGGTAAACGCTTACACATACCAAGAGTGTTGCGGAAAAGACCCACAAGTTCAACCGCACAGAATGTCAGCCCCGTCGCAAAGCGCGCCGATTATTGCGCTTTTATTTTTCATGCGGGAAAAGCTACTATGCCTCTCTTTACCTTTCGCTGACGCCTGCGCCCGCACGATGACGATCAAAAAAGTTCCACATCTCGCCCACTGGGGCGCCTTTACCGCCGTAACCGAAAATGGCCGCCTTATCGGCTGCGAACCCTTTTTTGCCGACAGCAATCCTTCACCGATGCTGCAAACCATCCCGCAACTGGTCTATTCGGACAAACGTATTCAGCAGCCGATGGTGCGTCGCTCCTGGTTAAAGGCGCGGGAAAACAGCGATCGCACGCTGCGTGGACGTGAGGATTTCATCGCGGTGGACTGGGAAACTGCGCTTGATCTGGTAGCAGAGGAAAATCAGCGCGTGCGCGAGCGTTACGGCGCCAGCGGCATCTTCACTGGATCCTATGGCTGGTCTTCAGCTGGACGGGTAAACCATGCGCGAACGCTGGTCCGGCGCTTTTACTTCAACGGCGGCGGCGGGGTTGATCAAACAGGTAACTACAGTTGGGGCTCTGCACAATTCTTCCTGCCTTATGTGATCGGCACTTATATGCCGCTGACCGGACGCGTAACCGACTGGCCGAGCGTTATCGAACATGCGGAAGTGGTGTTGGCTTTTGGCGGTCTTGCGCTGAAAAATGCGCAGGTTGCATCGGGCGGAGCGGGCGAACATACCCTGAAACCAGCCCTGAAGCAGCTGGCGCGAAAAGGCACACGCGTTATTAACGTCAGTCCGCTACGCGATGATTGTCCCGCCTTCCTGAATGCCGACTGGATCGCGATTCGCCCCAACACGGATGTTGCTCTGATGCTGGCGCTGGGTTATGAAATTGAACGCCTTGGCGCGGCGGATCGTGACTTCCTTGATAGTCACTGCGTTGGTTATCCGCAGCTGCGGGCGTATCTGCTGGGACAAAGCGACGGCATAGCGAAAACGCCGCAGTGGGCCAGCGCCATTACCGGCGTGCCGGCGGAACGCATCGCCGGGCTGGCGCGTCAGCTGGCGGGTAAACGCAGCTTTATCACCTGTTCCTACGCGGTACAGCGCGCGCATCGCGGTGAACAACCTTACTGGATGATGATTGCGCTCTCCGCCATGCTGGGACAGCCGGGCCTGCCGGGTGCGGGCTTCTCGTTTGGGCATGGATCCATGAACAGCGTAGGCAATCCCAGAATCGATACGCCTGCACCGCAGTTGCCCACCGGACCTAACCCGGCCGGGCTGGCGATCCCGGTTGCGCGCATTTGCGATATGCTGCTGCAACCTGGCGAAAGCTATGCCTTTCAGGGAAAAACGCATCACTATCCAGATATTCATCTGATGCACTGGGCGGGCGGTAATCCTTTCCATCATCATCAGCAGCTCAACCGGCTGGTTGAGGGCTGGCAGCGGCCAGATACGATTATTGTGCAGGACATTGTCTGGACGGCGGCGGCGAAAATGGCCGATATCGTCCTGCCAGTGACCACTACCCTTGAGCGTAACGATATTGGCGGATCTTCGCGCGATCGCTATGTTTTCGCCATGCATCAGGCGGTTGCCCCACAACATCAGGCGCGTAACGATTTCGATATTTTCGCCGATCTGGCGGAGCGCCTCGGCTATCGCGAGCGCTTCACTGAAAACCGTAATGAGATGCAATGGATCGCCCATCTTTACCGGCAGTGCGGTGAAGCGCAGCAGCACAAAGGGGTGCAGTGGCCGTCATTTGAGCAGTTCTGGCAGCGCGGCTATGCCGAAGTGCCAGCCAGCGAGCGCGACTATGTTTTTATGTCTGACTTTCGCGCCGATGCTCAGGCCAGCCCGCTGAAAACACCCAGCGGAAAAATTGAGCTATTTTGTCAGGCTATTGCGGATTATCAACTGGACGACATGGCGGGGCATCCGGAGTGGCGCGCGCCGCAGGAGTGGCTGGGCAGTGAACAGGCGGATCGTTTTCCACTGCATCTGATCTCTGTTCAGCCCGCAGATCGCTTGCACAGCCAGCTTGATGCAACGCCAAACGTCCAGGCGAATAAAACCGCCGGTCATGAAACGCTGTGGATGCATCCGCAGGATGCAACGGCACGCGGCATCAGCGATGGCGATGAAATCGAGGTGTTTAACGCGCGAGGCATGATGCTGGCCGGGGTGCAACTGAACCCTGGCCTGGCACCCGGCGTGGTGGTCATCTCTACCGGTGCCTGGTTCGACCCGGGCTTTGGCGGAGCCTGGCAACCCTGGGATCGTGCCGGGAATCCTAATGTACTGACGCTGGATATTGGTACCTCGCTATTAACGCAGGGGCCAAACGCAATGTCCTGCCTGGTAGAGATCCGTCAGCGGAAAACATTGCAAAAGAGCTGATAAATCACATAGCTGGTTACATTTTGCGGGCAACTGTTGCGAATCATTGATAGCCGCCCCTCTCTGCCGCTTGGTACATTTTAAGTCCCAGAGGTATTGATGGGTGAACATCAACAAGTTTTTGATTACACCAACCTGCGCAGATGCGCAGGTTTTTTTTGCCCGCATTAAGGTCATGGACCATGCCCCGCATACAAAAATTTCTTGGAAAAGATCAGATTAAAGCGCCGTTCAATCCGTTTCGGTTTCGCCTTATTTGTCTGGGGGTGGTGGGGTGTCTGGCTGTTTTGCTGGCCCGTGTCGCCGATCTCCAGTTAATCAATCATCCAATGCTGGAACACGAAGCGGATCAGCGCTCGTTGCGTACCGTTACCCTGCCCACGAACCGGGGTACCCTGCTGGATCGCAATGGCGAAACGCTGGCGCTTAGCGTTCCTTCACGCGACATCATTGCCGATCCGCAGCGCGTACTGGAAGCGCAACCCGATTTCACCAGCCCTAAATGGCAATATCTGGCTAATGCGCTTAATCAACGCCCGGAACAGATACAGCAGCAAATTACCGCTAACCCGCATCGCCGCTTCCTTTATCTGGGGCGTAAAATCGAACTGGGCATCGCCAAAGATATCAGCAAGCTGCATCTGAAAGGCATCAGCACCGTTTATAACGACAGTCGGTTTTATCCGATGAGCGAAGCGGCGGCACCGCTTATTGGCATTGTCGGCGCTGATAACACCGGTCTGAACGGGCTGGAAAAAGGCTATGACAAAGTGCTACAGGGGCAGCCGGGCTTCGAGAAATATCGCCAGGATCGCGAAGGCAACATCATCGCAATGATCGATTATCAGCCGCCGAAACAGCCGCCTACCGTACAGCTCAGTATCGATAAGTTCGATCAGTACACGCTTTACAGCAAACTGCGCGATGGCGTGCTGCTGAATAAAGCCGATTCCGGTGCGGCGGTACTGGTAAAGATTGATACCGGGGAAATCCTTGGGATGGCCTCTTATCCGTCATTTAACCCGAACAACTATGCGGACGTCTCGCCTGCGCAGATGCGCAACGTGGCGATCAATGACAGCTTTGAACCCGGCTCAACGGTAAAACCATTGGTGGTAATGGAGGGGCTGGAGCGTGGCCTGGTGCGGCCTGATTCCGTGCTGGATACCACGCCGTACCGCGTTAACGGTCACCTGATCCGCGACGTTGGCCACTGGCCGCGCCTGACCATGACCGGCATCCTGCAAAAATCGAGTGACATCGGCGTATCGCACATTGCGCTGGCGATGCCGGCAGAAGCGCTGGTAAATACCTATCACGCTTTCGGCCTTGGCAAGCCCACCGGCCTTGGGCTGACCGGCGAAAGCGTCGGCTATTTTCCGCTGCATCGTCAGCGTTGGGCTGATATTGAACGCGCAACCTTCTCGTTTGGCTATGGATTACGCGTAACGCCGTTACAGATCGCCCGTGAATATGCCACGCTGGGCAGCTACGGTATTTACCGACCGCTTTCCATTACCAAAGTTACGCCGCCGGTACTGGGTAAACAGGTCGCTAATCCGGAAACGGTAAAAACGGTAGTGCATATGCTGGAAAGCGATGTGTTGCCGGGCGGCACCGGGATCCGCGCAGCGGTGCCGGGCTATCGGTTAGCCACCAAAACCGGTACGGCAGAGAAAATGGGCAGTAGCGGTAAATATGATGGCGGTTACGTTAACTACACCGCTGGCATTGCGCCTGCCAGCGATCCGCAGGTAGCTCTGGTGGTGATGATTAACCATCCAACCGCAGGCGATCACTTTGGCGGCTCGGTCGCCGCGCCGATTTTCGGCAACATTATGGGGCCGGTACTGAAACATATGAACATTGCCCCTGATGCGCTGGTAAACGCCGCCCCCCACTAATACATCCTTGCTCTTCGATATGATAAAAACCGTGCGGTCAGTTAGACCGCGCGGTTTTTTAAGCTGTCAGCGTTGAGTTCAGCGTGCCTTTGCTGCATGGTTATAACCAGTTTTTTCGGCAGCTAAGGAGCTGGCATGCTTTTTAATTTCTTCCGTTTTCTGTTTCGTCTGCTGTGGCGCGTACAGCTGCGCGGTGATCTCTCCGGGTTGCGTAAAGAAAAGGTGCTGATTGCGCCTAATCACGCGTCGTTTCTGGACGGAGCCTTGCTGGCGCTGTTCCTGCCGGTAAAACCGGTTTTCGCTGTCTATTCCAGCATCAGCGATAAGTGGTATATGCGTCTGCTTAAGCCGATGGTGGATTTTGTACCGCTCGATCCTGGGCGGCCTATGTCGCTTAAATATCTGGTGCGCACGCTTAATGAAGGGCGTCCGGTCGTCATTTTCCCGGAAGGGCGCATTACCATCACCGGCGCTTTAATGAAAATTTACAGCGGCGCTGGCTTTGTCGCGGCCAAATCGCAGGCGACAGTGGTGCCGATGCGCATCGAAGGCGCGGAATATACGCCTTTTGGCCGACTCGGCGGCATCTTCAAGCGTCGCCTGTTTCCGCGTATTACCCTGACGGTACTGCCGCCCACCCTGATACCCATGCCCAACGCGCCGCGTGCCCGCGATCGTCGTGCGCTGGCCGGTGAGCACTTGCATCATATTATGATGGAAGCGCGCATGGCGGTGCGTCCGCGCGAAACCTTGTTCGAGGCTCTTCTTAGTGCCCGTACCCGCTACGGCTGGTTTAAGCGCTGTATCGAAGATATTAATTTTGCGCCGGACAGCTACACCGGGCTGCTGAAAAAATCGCTGGGCGTGGGGCGCATTCTGGAGCGCTACACGCAGTCGGGCGAATATATCGGCCTGCTGCTGCCGAATACCACCGTGACCGCCGCCGCGATTTTTGGCGCCACACTGCGCGCACGCGTACCGGCGATGCTGAACTATACCGCCGGGGTAAACGGCCTGACCAGCGCGGTGACTGCCGCCCAAATAAAAACCGTTTTCACCTCACGACAGTTTCTGGATAAAGGCAATCTGTGGCATCTGCCGCAGGGGATCCCGCAGGTTCAGTGGATCTTCCTTGAGGATCTGAAAGATACGCTGACGGGTAAAGATAAGCTGTGGATCCTGGCGCATCTGCTGCTTCCCCGACGCGCGATGCTGCCGCAGCGGGCGGAAGATGCGGCGATGGTGCTGTTTACTTCCGGTTCGGAAGGCAACCCGAAAGGGGTGGTGCACTCCCATAAAAGCCTGCTGGCGAACGTGGAACAGATTCGTACCGTCGCGGATTTTACGCCACGCGATCGCTTTATGGCCTCGCTGCCGTTGTTCCATGCATTCGGCCTGACGGTTGGCCTGTTTACGCCGCTGTTTACCGGCGCTCAGGTGTTTTTATATCCCAGCCCGCTGCACTATCGCATCGTGCCGGAGCTGGTTTATGACCGTAACTGCACCGTGCTGTTTGGCACCTCGACCTTCCTTGGCAACTATGCTCGCTTCGCCAACCCCTATGATTTCGCCCGCCTGCGCTATGTGGTCGCCGGAGCGGAGAAACTGCAGGAAAGCGTGCGTCAGCTCTATCAGGAGCGCTTTGGGATTCGCATTCTTGAAGGCTATGGCGTTACCGAATGCGCGCCGGTGGTATCGATTAACGTACCGATGGCGGCAAAACCGCATACCGTTGGCCGTCTGCTGCCAGGTATGGATTCACGACTGATGTCGGTGCCGGGCATTGAGCAGGGCGGGCGGCTACAGTTGCGCGGGCCGAATATCATGAATGGTTATCTGCGCGTGGAGCGTCCCGGCGAGCTGGAGCCGCCAGTGGCCGACAATGGCGAAGGCGTGATGGAGCCGGGCTGGTATGACACTGGCGATATCGTCAGCTTTGATGAGGGCGGCTTCTGTCAGATTCAGGGCAGGGCGAAACGCTTTGCGAAAATTGCAGGCGAAATGGTTTCTCTGGAAGTGGTTGAGCAAATCGCGCTGAAAGCCTCACCGGAGAAACAGCACGCCGCCACCATTAAGCCGGACGGCAATCGCGGCGAAGCGCTGGTACTGTTCACCACCGACCGCGAACTGCAGCGTGATCGCCTGCAGCAGGCGGCCCGCGAACTGGGCGCGGCAGAGCTGGCGATACCGCGAGATATTCGTTTCCTGCAACAGCTGCCGCTGCTGGGCAGCGGTAAGCCCGATTTCGTCACGCTGAAAAAAATGGTGGAAGAATGACACTCCCCGTTCATGGATCTTCATTAATGTCGCGCGGCATGCTGGCGGTAATTGTTGCCCAGTTTTTCTCCGCTTTTGGTGATAACGCGCTGCTGTTCGCAACGCTGGCGCTGCTGAAAAACCAGCACTATCCCGACTGGAGCCAGCCGGTGCTGCAGATGGTATTTGTCGCTACCTATATTCTGCTGGCACCTTTTGTCGGCCAGCTGGCAGACAGTTTTGCCAAGGGACGGGTAATGATGCTGGCGAACGGCCTGAAATTGCTGGGTGCGCTGGTGATCTGCTTTGGCTTCGATCCATTTGTTGGTTATGGGCTGGTGGGCATCGGCGCGGCGGCCTATTCACCCGCCAAGTACGGCATTCTTGGTGAGATCACCAATGGCGAACAGCTGGTAAAAGCCAATGGCCTGATGGAAGCCTCTACCATTGCGGCGATCCTGCTGGGATCGATGGCGGGCGGCGTACTGGCGGACTGGCACCTGCTGGCGGCACTGTTCGCCTGCGTGGTGGCCTACGGACTGGCGGTCGCCGCCAACCTGCTGATCCCGAAGCTGCAGGCGGCGCGTCCCGGTCAAAGCTGGCATCCGCTGGCAATGACGCGTAGCTTTTTTCAGGCGGCACGGCTGCTGTGGCGCAATGGTGAAACACGCTTTTCGCTGTTAGGCACCAGCCTGTTTTGGGGCGCGGGCGTAACGCTGCGCTTTTTGCTGGTGCTGTGGGTGCCGGTTGCGCTGGGCATCACCGACAACAAAACCCCCACGCTGCTGAATGCGATGGTAGCGATCGGCATCGTGATTGGCGCGGCGGCGGCGGCAAAGCTGGTTACGCTGAAAACCGTCGGGCGCTGTATGCCCGCAGGCGTTCTGATTGGCGTCGCGGTAGTGATTTTTGCGCTACAGCAGACCCAGCTGAACGCCTATGCGCTGCTGATGGTCATCGGCGCACTGGGTGGCTTTTTTGTGGTGCCGCTGAATGCGCTGCTGCAGGAGCGCGGCAAACAAACGGTCGGTGCAGGCAACGCTATTGCGGTACAGAACCTGGGGGAGAACAGCGCCATGCTGTTGATGCTGGGCCTCTATTCACTGGCGATCCGTCTGGGTGCGCCGCCGGTTGCAACCGGCGTGGGCTTTGGCGCGCTGTTTGCGCTCGCTATCGCCATGCTCTGGGGCTGGCAGCTGGCGCAAAAGCGTCGCGGATAGAAAAGTAAGCAGGCGCAGCGTTCAACGCTGCGCCGCTGTTTTACGGCGCGGGATAGGTGTAGCGACGATGAATCGCTTCCAGCTGTTCCAGTAGCTCACCGCTGAGCGTCAATTGATAGCTGTCGATATTGCTCTGCAGCTGTTCAGGCGTCGTAGCGCCCAGCAGCGTGCTGGCGACAAAAGGCTGCTGACGCACAAAGGCCAGCGCCATCTGTGCCGGATCGATCCCGTGGCTGCGTGCCAGCTCGACATATTCCGCTACCGCCTGTTGAGACTGCTCACCGCTGTAACGCGTAAAGCGGCTAAACAAGGTATTTCGCGCCCCGGCCGGACGCGCGCCGTTCAGATATTTACCGCTAAGCGTGCCGAAAGCGAGGCTGGAATAAGCCAGCAGCTCGACGCCTTCATGCTGGCTAATCTCCGCCAGGCCCACTTCAAAGCTACGGTTGAGCAGGCTATAGGGATTCTGAATGGAAACAATACGCGGCAGCTCATGCTTTTCCGCCAGCTGCAGATAACGCATTACGCCCCACGGCGTTTCATTCGAGACGCCGATATAACGGATCTTACCGGCGCGCACCTGCTCGGCCAGCGCCTCCAGCGTTTCCAGCAGCGTAACCGGCACGCTGGTATCCGTGTACTGATAGCCCAGTTTGCCAAAACAGTTAGTTTGACGCTGCGGCCAGTGCACCTGATAAAGGTCGATATAATCAGTGTTCAGACGCTTCAGGCTGGCTTCCAGCGCCACGCGAATATTTTTGCGATCCAGCACCTGAGCCGGACGAATACCGGCATCGCTGCCGCGTGATGGTCCGGCAACTTTAGTCGCCAGTACGATTTTGTCGCGGTTGCCGCGCGCCTTTAGCCAGTTGCCGATATAGCTTTCGGTCAATCCCTGCGTTTCCGGGCGTGGCGGAACAGGATACATTTCCGCGGTGTCGATGAGGTTAATGCCGCAACTAACGGCTAAATCCAACTGGGCATGGGCATCGGCTTCGCTATTTTGCTCACCAAACGTCATGGTTCCCAATCCCAGCTGGCTGACTTCCAGCGTACTGTGGGGGATACGGTGATAGTGCATTTGCCGGCTTCCTTTTGTCATTATGGGGAAAAACTTGGCGGTGCGATTTCAACAAGCACCATTTCGACTATAGCGGGCAGTGACGTGGGGGGAAAGAGGAGAGTGATGGTTCAATTTATCGATAAGCGCCGGAGGCTGTTGCAAAGTCGGCGCTTATATCTGATTACCGCTCAATGATGGAAGAGACCTCATCACCGTTGATCTGCATTTCATTACCGGCCTGATCGGTATATTTGACCAGCCCTGTATCCTTATCAATTTCCGGCTTGCCGTCAGTCATAATCATATGACCATCCTTAGTGGACATGACGTAACTGCTGCTGCAGCCGCTTAACAGCATCATCATGGTCAACACAGCCACGCTGGTAATCCGCTTCATTATCTTTTCTCCTGGTGATTATTCCAACTACACAGTGTAGTAATAAAATATTTACTGCCCAGGATTAATCGCAGGATTCTGAAAAAAGCGCGGGGGAGGAAATATCCGGCCGCAGCCGGATATTGAGGAACAGCAATTACTGGGCGGATTTCTTGCCACGCAGCAGATTAAGGCTCTCTACCGCCATTGAGAAGAACATCGCGAAATAGATATAGCCCTTCGGCACATGGATATTGAAGCTTTCCAGAATCAACGTAAAGCCGACCAGAATAAGGAACGCGAGCGCCAGCATTTTCACTGACGGATGGCGATCGACAAACTCCCCGATGCCTTTCGCCGCGAACATCATTACGCCAACCGCAACCACTACCGCAGCCATCATAATAAACAGGTGGTCGGACAGGCCCACTGCGGTAATCACCGAGTCGAGGCTGAAAATAATATCCAGCACCATGATCTGCACGATAGCTCCGAAGAAGGAGTGAACGTTGGTTTTATGCTCCTCATTATTGCCTTCGATGCTTTCATGGATCTCCATGCTCGATTTCCACAGCAGAAACAGACCGCCGCCAAGCAGAATTAAATCACGCGCGGAAAAGGAGTGATCAAACAGGGTAAACAGCGGGTCGGTGAGCTTAATGACCCATGCAATAGAAGCCAGCAGCCCTAAACGCATCAGCATTGCGCCCATCAGGCCAATACGTCGTGCGCTATTCTGTCGATTTTTTGGCAGTTTTGCCACAACCAGGGAGAGGAAAATAATATTATCGATGCCCAGCACGATTTCAAGTATGGTCAGCGTGCCGAGGGCCAGCCAGGCATTGGGATCTGCAATCCAGTCAAACATTGTAACATTGCATCCTAAACGAAAGTTAAACGGTGATTATACGCATCGCCTCACATTCTGGAAAAGATTAAAGCAAAAAATGACGGGCCAGCAGCGGGGCGGTAAAACTTTTTTTCAGATAAAAACCGCGCGGCAGCGTCATAATCGGCTGACCATGCTCGCCGATGCCTTCAGTTAACGCCTTGCTGTTGGCCGCTTTGGGACGGATCTGCAACACCTCGCCGTGGCGGGCGGTGATGCGCTCCACCTGGCCTAATACAATCATATCCATCAGCTCTTCCCAGTCGCGCTGCAGCAGCTCCTCTTCCTGCTGCGTTGGGCTCCACAGCAGCGGCGCGCCAACGTGTCGTGTCGCCAGAGGGATAGCTCGATCGCCTTCCACCGGGATCCACAGTACCCGTGTCAGCTTATGACGCACGTGGCTGTTTTCCCAGGTCACGCCGCTATTGCCGGTCAGCGGCGCAACGCAAACAAATGTGGTCTCCAGCGGGCGACCCTGCGCATCAACTGGAATTGTTTTTAACTCGACGCCGAGATGGGCAAAATCACGTTCAGGCTTGCTGCCGGCACTGGCGCCAAGATACATCTCCAGCAGCATGCCGACCCAACCTTTATCACGACGTAAATCCGCAGGCGTGGCGATACCGGCCTGCTGCGCCAGCTCGCCCAGCGTATAGCCTGCCAGCGCCTGCGCACGCGCCAGTAATATCTCTTCATCTGGCGGTGGCGTAGTGAGAAAACGTGGTGCCATATTCCCTCTGTTTATTGCTCAAAAAATAACCACCCTGTTCAGGTATCTTTTCTGTAGACTGATGGGCGGTAATATCAGGGAATAATAGCATGATAAATCTTGGGATTTTATTTCGCTGCGCTACAGGAAGAGCAAACGGCGTTGCTGTTTTACCCACATTGTCACCGGCAATGAACAGGATCTTACACCTGGTTATCCACAGAAACGTGGGATAACTCAGCTTTTTCTCGCATACTGTTTCCATTTACAGCCTTGACGCAGGGCTTTTTTACTGGGCGCAGCCATTTTGTGCATAACTTTATCGCATATTCTGTGGATAAAATCGGCGATGGGCGATCTTTCGCCAGTAAAGGATCCTTGCGGGTATAAACAGTACGTCCAGGGCCTGAACTGCGGCTAATAATGAAAGGAATGTTTTTAAAATAAACGAGTTATCAATATTGCGTCTGCCAGGTGTTTCTGCGCTATTTCACGCTTTTCCCACTCGGTTACCATGTTCTGCACAAAGATATCCACAGAAAAAGTGAATAAAATTGGGCTTTTTAGCCGTCAGCTGTTTATAACTATGATGAAAACTGTGAGTTATCCCCCTGTTGTGGGTTATTCACAGCCGCAAGCAGTGGTTTACCGCCTGTAAGGAGTATGAAACAATCAGACTATCTGAATTTCAGTTTGAGGTAGTCCCGTGATCGACGATGATGGCTACCGCCCAAATGTTGGTATTGTAATCTGTAACAGACAGGGACAGGTATTGTGGGCCCGGCGTTTCGGACAGCACTCCTGGCAGTTTCCTCAGGGTGGCATTAATCCTGGCGAAACGGCGGAACAGGCCATGTACCGCGAACTCTTTGAAGAAGTCGGCTTGCACCGTAAAGATGTGCGCCTGCTCGCCTCTACCCGAAACTGGTTACGTTATAAGTTGCCGAAACGTTTGGTGCGTTGGGACACGAAGCCGGTATGTATCGGCCAGAAACAGAAGTGGTTTCTTCTGCAGTTGATGTGCAATGACGCAGATATCAACATGCAAACCAGCAGCACGCCAGAATTTGACGGCTGGCGCTGGGTCAGCTTTTGGTATCCGGTTCGTCAGGTTGTCTCCTTTAAACGCGACGTTTATCGCCGCGTGATGAAAGAGTTTGCCGCTGTGGTCATGCCATTGCAGGAGAGTGCAACGCAGCGCAATACGCCTGCTTATCGACGGAAAAGAGGTTAAGCCACGCTGATGATGCTGACTCAGTTGCGTGAGATTGTAGAGAAAGTGGCAGGCGCTCCGCGCCTCGAAGAAGCGCTTGAGATCCTGGTAAACGAAATCTGTTTCGCCATGGAAACTGAAGTCTGCTCCATTTATCTCGCCGATCACGATCGTCGTTGCTATTACCTGATGGCGACGCGCGGACTGAAAAAGCCGCGCGGTAAGATCGTCACGCTGGCTTTTGATCAGGGTATCGTCGGGCTGGTTGGACGGCTGGCGGAACCGATCAACCTGGCGGATGCGCAAAGCCACCCCAGCTTCAAATATATTCCTTCGGTTAAAGAGGAGCGCTTTCGCTCCTTCCTCGGCGTGCCGATCATTACCCGACGTCAGCTGCTGGGCGTACTGGTAGTGCAGCAGCGCGAGCATCGCCAGTTTGATGAAAGCGAAGAATCTTTCCTGGTCACGCTCGCTACACAACTTGCCACGCTGATCACCCAATCTCAGGTTAGCCAGCTGTTTGGTCATTTCCGCCAAAAACGCGTGCGTGCGCTGGCGGCAGCGCCTGGCGTGGCGGTTGCGCCTGGCTGGGTCGATACCACGCAGCCTTCGCTGGAGCATGTTTTCGCCGCTTCGACGCTGGATGTCGGGCGCGAGCGTGAACGTCTGTCGCAGGCGATGAGCGAGGCAAGCAACGAATTTCGTCGCTTCAGCAAACGCTTCAGCGCCAGCGTGCAGAAAGAGAGCGCGGCGATCTTCGATCTTTATTCCCACCTGTTAACCGATGCGCGGCTTAAGCAGGATCTGTTTGCCGAGATCGACAGCGGATCGGTGGCGGAATGGGCGGTAAAAAAGGTCATCGAGAAATTCGCCGCTCAGTTCGCCAGCCTGCAGGACACCTATCTGCGCGAGCGCGCGGGCGATCTGCGCGTGTTGGGCCAGCGCCTGCTGTTTCATCTTGATGATACGTTACAGGGCACCAATACCTGGCCGGAACGGTTTGTGCTGGTGGCGGATGAGCTAACGGCAACCACGCTGGCGGAGCTGCCGCAGGAGCGGCTGGCAGGCGTCGTGGTGCGTGACGGCGCGGCTAACTCCCATGCGGCAATCCTGGTGCGGGCGATGGGCATTCCGACAGTGATGGGCGCGGATATTCTGCCTGAGCTGTTAAATAAGCGCCTGCTGATCGTTGACGGCTATCGCGGCGAATTGCTAATCGATCCAGAACCGGTACTGATCCAGGAATATCAACAGCTGGTCAGCGAAGAAAATGAGCTGAGCCGACTGGCGGAAGATGACGTTGAGCAGATCGCCAGGCTGAAAAGCGGCGAACGCATTCAGGTTATGCTGAATGCGGGCCTGAGCGCTGAGCATGAGCAGGCAATGGATAACTGGGTGGACGGCATAGGCCTGTACCGCACTGAAATCCCGTTTATGCTGCAAAACGGCTTCCCCTCTGAAGAGGAACAGGTGGCACAGTATCAGGGCATGCTGCAGCTGTTTCTGAATAAGCCGGTAACCCTGCGCACGCTGGATATCGGCGCGGACAAACAGCTGCCCTACATGCCCATCAGCGAAGAGAACCCCTGCCTGGGCTGGCGCGGCATACGCCTGACGCTCGATCAGCCAGAGATCTTCCTGGTGCAGGTGCGCGCGATGCTGCGCGCTAACGCCGCCAGTGGCAACCTCAGCATTCTGCTGCCGATGATCACCAGCATCGATGAGATTGACGAAGCGCGTCGTCTGATCGATCGCGCCGGCAAAGAAGTGGAAGAGATGCTGGGCTATGAGATCCCTGAGCCGCGCATTGGCATTATGATCGAAGTGCCCTCCATGCTGTTTATGATCCCGCATCTGGCCAGACGCGTTGACTTTGTATCCGTCGGCACTAACGATCTGACGCAGTATCTGCTGGCGGTGGATCGCAACAATACCCGCGTAGCCAACCTGTATGATTCGCTGCATCCGGCAATGCTAAAAGCGCTGAAGTCGATTGCTGAATCTGCGCGCGAAGCGCAGATCGATCTCTGCCTGTGTGGTGAAATGGCGGGCGATCCCATGTGCGTGGCGCTGCTGATTGGTCTGGGCTATCACCATCTGAGCATGAACGGCAAAAACGTGCCGCGTGTGAAGTATCTGCTGCGCCACATCGACCATGAAGAGGCACAGGTGCTGGCTGAACGCAGCCTGCAGGCGCAAACGGCAACTGAAGTCCGTCATCAGGTCGCGGCCTTTATGGAGCGACGCGGTTTGGGCGGGCTAATTCGCGGCGGCCGCTAAGGCATTTATCCACGTTTACATTTCGATGAACCCGGTATAAAACGGCTATGCTATCATGCCTGGCCGGTTTTTCCTGGCTGAGAGGCGCTGTGTATTACGCGGCGCGCAAGGAGTGAACTATCCATCGTCCAGCCTGTGGACGGATGACATTAATGGTGAAAGATGAATAGCTATCTGGCTTTCCCTCAATTCGATCCGGTGATTTTTTCCATCGGGCCTGTCGCCCTGCACTGGTACGGCCTGATGTATCTGGTTGGGTTTATTTTTGCGATGTGGCTGGCGGTACGACGGGCCAACAAGCCCGGCAGCGGCTGGAAAAAAGAGGAAGTGGAAAACCTGCTGTACGCGGGCTTCCTGGGGGTTTTCCTCGGTGGTCGTATCGGCTACGTGCTGTTCTATAACCTGCCGCTGTTTCTGGAGAATCCGCTTTATTTGTTCAAAGTCTGGGATGGCGGCATGTCGTTCCACGGTGGGCTGATTGGCGTTATCATGGTGATGATGTGGTTTGCGCATCGAACGAAACGTCATTTCTTTCAGGTCGCTGACTTTATTGCGCCGCTGATCCCCTTTGGGCTGGGCGCTGGTCGTCTTGGTAACTTTATTAACGGTGAGCTTTGGGGCCGCGTCGCGCCGAACTTCTCCTGGGCGATGTTGTTCCCGGGTTCGCGCAGCGAAGATGTGGCGCTGGTTGCCACACACCCTGAATGGCAATCACTGCTGGCAACTTACGGCGTGCTGCCGCGCCATCCTTCACAGCTCTATGAGCTGGTGCTGGAAGGCATCGTGCTGTTTGCCATCCTTAACCTGTTTATTCGCAAGCCGCGCCCGATGGGCAGCGTTTCCGGCTTGTTCCTGATTGGCTACGGCGCGTTCCGCATTATCGTGGAGTTCTTCCGTCAGCCTGATGCTCAGCTGGGCCTGTTTAGCGGCATCAGCATGGGACAAATTTTGTCGATACCGATGATTCTGGCCGGCATTATCATGATGATTTGGGCGTACCGTCGTCGCCCGCAGCTACAAACAGGTGAACAGAAATGAAGCAGTATCTGGCATTAATGGAGAAAGTGCTGAACGAGGGCACGCCGAAAAACGATCGCACCGGAACCGGCACGCTGTCAATTTTTGGCCACCAGATGCGTTTCAATCTGCAGGAAGGCTTTCCGCTGGTGACCACCAAACGCTGCCACCTGCGCTCAATTATTCATGAGCTGCTGTGGTTCCTGAACGGTGACACTAATATCGCCTATCTGAAGGAAAACAACGTCTCGATCTGGGATGAGTGGGCCGATGAAAATGGCGATCTCGGACCGGTTTATGGCAAACAGTGGCGCAGTTGGGGCGCAGCTGATGGTCGTCAAATCGACCAGCTGGCGAAGGTACTGGAGCAGCTGAAAAACGATCCCGACTCGCGTCGAATTATCGTTTCAGCCTGGAACGTTGGCGAACTGGATGAGATGGCGCTGGCACCATGCCATGCGTTCTTCCAGTTTTACGTGGCGGATGGCAAGCTCTCCTGCCAGCTTTACCAGCGCTCCTGCGATGTGTTCCTGGGGCTGCCGTTTAATATCGCCAGCTATGCGCTGCTGGTGCATATGATGGCGCAGCAGTGTGATCTGGAGCCGGGAGATTTTGTCTGGACCGGCGGCGATACGCACCTTTACAGCAACCATCTGGAACAGGCGCGGTTGCAGCTGACCCGCGAACCGCGTCCGCAGCCGAAGCTGGTCATCAAACGCAAGCCCGCCTCGCTGTTCGATTACCGCTTCGAAGATTTTGAAATCGAAGGCTACGATCCGCATCCCGCCATTAAAGCGCCGGTGGCGATATAACCCCGGCACGCCAGCAGCGCACACCCGCGCCGCTGGCGTCTGTTCTGAGCGGCTGAGGCTGGCGACAGCTTTCCGCTGCCAGCGGACAGCGATCGCGAAAAAAGCAGCCCTGCGGCAGCTGTCGATTCCCCGGCAGCTCGCCCTTCTTATCCGTTATTTCTCCTTCCAGCGAACGATCGATGCGCGGCACTGAATCCAGCAGCAGACGCGTATAAGGGTGACGCGGCTGCGTTAACACCTGCTCCGTCGTGCCTAACTCCACGATCTGTCCCAGATACATCACCGCTACCCGATCGCTCATATGACGTACCACCGAGACGTTATGCGAAATCAGCACATAGGTCAGCTCACGTTCACGCTGTAGCTTAACCAACAGGTTAAGAATTTGGGCCTGTACGGAAATATCCAGCGCAGAGGTCGGTTCATCCAGCACGATGATATCGGGCTGTGCCGATAGCGCGCGGGCAATGGCAATACGCTGACGCTGCCCGCCGGAAAAGGCGTGCGGCAGACGGTCAAGGTACTCGGGACGAATGCCGGTCAGCAGCGCCAGCGACTGCGCCAGTTCACGGCGCTGCGCCTCGCTATTATGTCGCTGGATCCAGACCGGCTCGGTAATAATGCGCCATACCGGCAAACGTGGGTCAAGCGAAGAGAGTGGATCCTGAAACACCATTTGCATGCCGCTGCCCGGAGGTGAGTCAGTATTGCGCGTGCGATGGCATATTCCGCTGGCCGGTTTGATCATGTTCATTAGCAACTGCGCCAGCGTACTTTTACCGCAGCCTGATTCGCCAACGATGCCCAATGTTTCACCACGAGAAATCTGTAAATCCAGACCGTTTAGCGCATGCACACGCTCGGTAACTTTACCGCGCCAGTTAGTGCGCGCCGGGAAATTAACGTAAACGTTCTCCAGCGCCAGCAATATTTCAGACATGTCGTTGCTCCAGTTGCGGATGCCAGCAGGCGGCCAGCCGGGCATCAGGGCCGCACGGGCTCAGGGAAGGAGATTGCCGACAGCGGTCATCGGCGGCGAAGCAGCGTTCGCGAAAGGCGCAGCCAACAGGCAGCTGCGTCAGATTGGGCACCGTACCGGGAATCGCGGGCAGCTCGGCACGGGGGGCGCAGGCCTCTGGCGCACAGCGTAGCAGTCCAACGGAGTAAGGATGTGTCGGCTGGGCAATGACCTGCTGTGTGACGCCACTTTCGATCACCGTTCCGGCGTACATTACATACAGGCGATCGCACAGCTGTGAAACCACCGCCATATCGTGGCTGATAAACAGCACGGCAGTACCGCTGGCGCGCGCTTTTTGTTTCAGCAGGCGCAGCACCTGACGCTGCACGGTAACATCCAGTGCCGTAGTGGGCTCGTCAGCAATAATCAGCTCCGGTTCGCAAGAGAAGGCCAGCGCAATCATTACCCGCTGGCGCATACCACCAGACAGTTCAAAGGGATAACGTTGCATCACCTGCGACGCATCGGCAATCTGCATCTCCGTCAGCAGCGCAATCGCCTTTTGCTGTGCCTCGTGCGCAGAGAGAGGCTGATGCTGGCGAATCACCTCGGTCATCAACTGGCCGATACGGCGAGTGGGATTCAGGGCCGTCATCGGCTCCTGAAAAATCATCGCCACCTTTGCGCCGCGCAGCTGTCGCATCTGCTTTTCGCTGGCGTTAAGCACGTCCTGACCCAACAGCTGCACGCGGCCACCGTTGATACGATAGCTGCCATTAGGCAGCAAACGCATCGCCAGCATCGCCGTCACCGATTTGCCAGAGCCGGATTCACCCACCACGCCGACGATTTCGCCTCGATGGACCGCTATTGATACACGGTTAAGGGCATGGATTTCGCCCTGGAAAACAGGAAAGCTGAGCTGTAAATCCTCAATGGCAAGCAGGGGCTCATTCATTAATGGCGTCCTCCGGTTTTAGGATCGAGCAGGTCGCGAAGCCCGTCGCCGAACAGGTTAAAGCCAACAGCGGTGAGCATGATGGCTAAACCGGGAAACGTGCAGTACCACCATTGATCCAGAACGTAGTTGCGTCCATTGGCGACCATTGCGCCCCATTCGGCAGTAGGCTGCTGTGCCCCAAGACCGATAAAACCCAGAGTGGCAGCCATCAAAATGGCGGTGCCGATATCCAGCGAAGCCTGCACCACCAGCGGCGGCAGAGTGTTACGTAGCACGTGCCAGCCGATCAGATGCCAGCGCGATGCGCCAAAAGTGCGTGCCGCCTGTACATAAGCAAACTGGCGCACCACCAGCGTCTGCCCACGCGCCAGTCGCACATAAAAAGGAATACGCACAATGGCGATGGCCAGCATGGCGTTGAAAAGGCTTGGCCCAAGGGCTGCCGCCAGTGCCATGGTCAGCACCAGCGACGGGATCGACAGCATAATATCCATCACCCGCATAATCAGCGCGTCAGCCCAGCCACCCAGTACGCCAGAGAAACAGCCAAGCAGGGAGCCGATGCCGCCCGACACCACCACGACCGCCAGTCCGGCAACAATCGACTGCTGGCTGCCGATTAGCACCCGGCTGAAAAGATCCCGACCCACTTCATCGGTGCCAAACCAGTGTGCGGCGGAGGGGGGCTGTAGACGCGCCGACAAATCAACGGCATTGGGATCGAACGGCGTCAGCCACGGGGAAAACAGCATCAGCAGCAGCATCAGCAGCATGATAGCGCCGCCGGTCAACGTTAGCGGACTCTGCCTGAGCAGCCAAAACGCCTTGCTGACGCGCCGCCTGCCGGGCGCTTTTACCGGGGTCAGTCGGGCCTCACTTATTGTCATGTATTGCCTCCACGACCAATACGCGGATCGATCCATAAATAGAGCAGATCTACCATCAGGTTAACCAGCACATAAGCAAACGACACCACCACCGCAAATCCCATCACCGCCGGGAAATCGAGCGACTGAATCGAAGCCACAACGTAAGCTCCCATGCCGGGCCAGGAGAAAACGGTTTCTGTTAGCACCGCGCCGTACAGAAGATCACCCAGCGCCAGACCTAACACAGTTATTGAAGGGATAAGGGCGTTAGGCAGCGCATGTGTCATCACAATGCGCCAGCCTGGCAACCCGCTGGCGCGAGCGGTACGAATATAATCTTCACTGAGCTGCTCCAGCATGGCTGAGCGGATCTGGCGCGCCACGATGCCGAGATGCACAAAGGCCAGCGTCAGCGCAGGCAGGATCAGGTGCTGTAGACTGTTAAAAAAAGCTTCGCTGTCACCGGCGAGTAACGAATCGATCAGATACAAACCGGTGACGTGCGCGGGCGGATCGAGCCAGTCATCCAGCCGACCGCCGCCGGGCAGCAGATTAAGATGTCCGTAAAACAGCACAATAACCCCCAGCCCTAACCAGAAAGCGGGCGTGGAAATGCCGGTAATGGCCAACAGGCGTACCAGATGATCAAGCCAGCGGTTGCGGAACACCGCCGACAACACCCCAAGCGGCACGCCGATCAGCAGCGCCAGCAGCAATGCACACAGCGCCAGCTCCAGCGTGGCCGGGAAGAACAGACGAATGTCCGCCAGCACCGGCCTGCCGGTACGAATCGAGGTGCCAAGATCGCCATGCAGGAGATCGCTGACATAATGGATAAACTGCTGCCACAGCGGCAGATCCAGTCCCAGCTGGTGACGAATATGCTGCACCATCTCATCGCTGGCGCGATCGCCCGCCAGCAGGCGCGCAGGATCGCCGGGGATCAAGTGAGAAATAATAAAGGTAATAACGCACACGCCGATCATTACCAGCAGCAGCCCCCAACAGCGCTGCCGCAGAATGCTCCACAGAGTCATAGTTCCGGCCTTATTATCAGGCGACGCACAAACTGCGCCGTTACTTGCTCATGGTGGCAACGTTATAAACCTGCTCCAGCATCGGGTTATAAACAAAGCCCTGTACCGCCTTATTCATCGCAACCTGATAATTTTTCTGGAACAGATAAACGTAAGCTGCGTCATCAATCACTTTATGTTGCGCCGCCTGATAATCACGGGTGCGTGCAGCCTGATCGGTGGTGGCTATCGCCTGTTTCAGCAGGGCGTCTACCTGCGGGTTACTGTAAAAGGCGCGGTTGCCCGGCAACCCTTTTTTATCCGACTGGAACCAGTAGTTCATATACATATAGGGATCGGCGAAATCCGGGCTCCAGTTGCCGATGGCGATGTCATAATCGCCTTTGCCGATGCGGTCACGCATCGTGGCGTTCGCCAGCTTTTCGAGTTTTACGCTGATGTCCAGCGCGCCGAGACTGGCCTGGGTAGCAAGTGCAATCGGCTCCCAGTTGGGATCGCTGTCTGAATAGAGGAAAGAGAGCGTTTTCGGCTTGTTGGCGACCTTATCCCAGGCGGCTTTGGCCTGAGCCGGATCGTTACTGTATTGCATGGCTTGTGCATCGAAGCCCCACATGCCCTCCGGGATTGGCCCGCGCATCTGTTTGCCGTTGCCCGCCAGAATGCCTTTCACCATGCCCTGATAGTCGGTTGACCAGGAAATCGCGCGTCGCAGCTCCACCTGATCCAGAGGGGATTTCGCATTATTCAGATAAAGATAGGTCACGCGCAGCGAGGGATACTCCGCCACTCTGACCTTATCCTCTTTTTTCAGCGCGCTAAGCTGATCCACCGGCAGCGATTCAGCGATATCAATATCACCGCGCGTTAGCTGCAGGCGGCGTGAAGCGCTTTCGCCAATAATTTTGATGGTTACGCGTTTAAAGGTTGGGCGCTTGCCGTTGTAATGCGGATTGGGGACCAGCACCAGTTGCTGACCTTTTTGCCAGCGTTGCAGCATATAGGGGCCAGAGCCGGCGGTATGCTCCGCCAGCCAGCCGCGCGCATCGTCGCTGGCGTGCTGCGCCAGTACTGCCGGATTAAGAATTGCTGCGCCGTCGTTAGCCAGCGTGTAAAGGAAAGGCGCGAAAGGGGTGCTAAGCGTAAAGCGCACGCTATGGGTATCCAGCGCTTCAACTTTCATATCGCCGGGAAAAGCTTCTGACGGCCCCTGCGCTACCTTCAGCAGGCGTTCAAAAGAGGCTTTTACTGCGGCAGCGGTGACCGGCGTACCGTCGGCAAATTTTGCCTGCGGATTAAGCGCAAAGGTCCATACTTTTTGGTCATCCGAGGTCTGCCAACGCATTGCCAAATCGCCCTCTATCTGTGTCGACCCTTTTCCCCCCTCGGTCTTATACTGCACCAGCCGTTGATAGGCCGGATAGGTTACCGCCCAGTCGTTATTATCAATGGTGACGGCCGGATCGAGCGTTTGCGGATCGGCAGCCTTTCCGATAACCAGCATCTCTTTGGGTACCGCTGCCAGCGCGGGTGTCACCATCGCGCTAATGACAACGGCAAGCAGCGTCGGACGCAGCAGACAATTCGCAATAGCATTTTTCATGGCAGGCTCCTGGTTAAAGTGAACGGGTTGTTGTTATAGAGGGAAGCGCGGGACAGCTAAAACGATCGCTGAGCAGCGGATAGCGAACTGAATCGGGCAGTTCAAAGTGCCACCATTCGCTGCTAATACCGACAAAGCCGCCAGCCTGCATAATGGCATTCAGTATCAGACGGTTACGGTGCGCCGCTGCGGAAATATCCGGGCTCCAGAGATGTGAACGCGCGTTCATCTCATCAAAATCGGTGCCCATATCCAGCAGAGCGCCTGCTTCATCGCGTAACGTGACGTCAATGGCCGTGCCGCGACTGTGATGAGAGCCCAGCGAAACGGCCATAACATATTGCGGGTCCGGGCAGGCCAGCCAGAGATGCTGCTGCGCCAGCTGCGGACGCCAGGCGTCATACACCACCAGCGTCAAACCGGCCAGCCGCGCCACCTCCACACTGCGCGCCAGCGCTTTCGCCGCGTCGGGATGCAGTAAACAACGCGCCTGCTGATAGATGACATAGCCGGTGATATTGTCCGGCGAGGCATATTTCAGGTCGATCTCTAACTGTGGAAAAGCGTCGGCCAGATCGACCAGTTCAACTTCCTGCGTCATGCATTTCCCCTGATCAACGTTCAAATTGTCCAAACTCTTGCTGTAGCTGACGGTTGATCGCCAGCCTGTCAGCCAGACGGTCGCCAAGATGTTCAACCACAGCGGAAAGCAGCAGGTTAAACAGGCAGCTCAGCGGTGCCAGCGAATCCCAAAAGTGGCCGGTATCGGTTTTCACCTGGAGTAAATCCAGTGGATAATCACGCGCCCACGGGCACCAGACATCGGTAACCAGCGCCAGCGGTACCTGACGCTCGCAGGCTACGCGGCAAAAGTGGCGAGCAATAGTGGAATAGGCGCGGGTATCGGTCACTACCACATAGGGCGAGGTACATTCAGAATTAAGCGTCTCGATCCAGCTTCCCGAGAGCCCCTCGACGTAGCTGACATGCGGACGCAGATATTCCAGGTGGCTAAAAAAGGCGTTGGCGATGCCGCGAGTGGACTGAATGCCCAGCACAAACACCGCCCCGGCATTGGCCAGCCGCTGACTGACACGGTCAAACGCCTCGCTTTGTGCCAGCTGATAAACCTGTGTAATGGCATCCAGCTCCAGCGACAGTGACTCGCGATAGCGATCGGGCGGACGCTTCTGCTGCTGCCAGGCGTCGAGACGATCGGTAACCCCCCACGGCTTATAGGTTATTTGCGGTGTATCACGCAGACTTTGTCGGACTTCATCAAGGTTACGGTAGCCCAGGCGTCGTAAATAACGGCCCACGGTAATGCCGCTGGTTCCAGTGGCGCGGGCAATGCTGTCGGCGGTTTCAAACGGGATTTGATCGGCATGGGTCAGCAGCCAGCCGGCGATGCGCTTGCCGCTTGGTGTTTGCTGAGCAAAGGTACTCTCAATGCGGGCAATCAACGTTGGCTTAACCATTCTCGCCACCTCAATGTTATCAGGCTCTCAGTGCTGATCTTTCTGTTATTGGTTTAACAAAGCAGAAGTCATGCCAGGTTTAAGCAACAGGCAAAGCCGCGCAGAGAAAGGGAAACAGGCTGAGTTACTGATTATGTCTTAACAAAAGTTCAACAAATGTGCAGCTTCGCGCATTTTTGGTGCAGAGGTTGCTGCGTCAGACGTGAGCAGCTTGTGGCATGGCAGACGTCACAGCGCAGCGCAACGAGCTGTAAAGCGATTAAAAAAGCGGGAAGCAAGCCCGCAATCCATCAATATGTCACTGGTCGCGACGCTTCAGCCCGGCACAATAGCGCCATGAAAAAAACGCGTACCAATGGATTTACCCTGGTGGAACTGCTGCTGGTGCTGACGATAGCTGCGTTGCTGAGTCTCGCTTCGTTGCAGGGATGGCAAAGCTGGCAGCAGCGTCAGCGCATGCAGGAAACCGCCCGGCAGCTGCAGCGCTTTTTACACGGCGTGCGCGCCTGGGCCAACTGGCATAACCGGGAACAGCCGTTATGGCTGTTGACGGGCGAAAGGTGGTGTCTTGGCAGCGGGGCCGTGCCTGCGGCGGGCTGTGATAGCGGCAGACGTTTACAACTGCTGGCGCCGCATCCGCAGGTTCATATTATCGCCATTGAAGGTGCACCGGGGTTTTACGGTAAACGCAACGTGGCAAAAGCAGGACACATAATTTTTGGTGAAGGCTCGCTGCGCTGGCGCATGATTATCTCCTCACGTGGCCGCATTCGGCTTTGCCAGGTCGCGCCATGTCTGTGAAACAGGCAGGTTTTGGTCTGATGGAAATGATGATCGCAATGGCGCTGAGCGGCATTTTAATGCTGGGGGCGCTGCGTCTGCTGCCGCACCTGCAGCGGCAGAATTTGCAGCTGCAAAGCCAGATGCGTTTACAGGAAGAGCTGCAGCAAATAATGAGCGTGCTGGAAAAAGCGATTCGGCGAGCGGGTTACTGTCACGGTTTCTGCCAGGGAACGCCGCTTATCATTCAACAGCGCTGTCTGTTAATCAGGTGGGATGAAAACAGCAACGGTCGCTGGGAAGGGCCGGAGCATGAGGAGAGCGAATGGTACGGATACCGGCTCCGCAATCAACGGCTGGAAATACAGCGCGGCGTGCGCAGCTGCAACGGAAGCGGTTGGGAGAGCCTGTCCGATCCGGCCACGCTAACCATTGGCGAACTGGCTTTCACCCGCGTCGGGCTGCAGGTGAAGGTGACGCTCGACGGCGAATCATCAAACTTTTCCATGCCAGCACTCAGGCTGCAAAGCGTCGTCAGCACCCACAACTTGCCTTAAGAGAGGATGGCGGCATGGCAATAGCGATGGTGCTGCTGATGCTACTGCTCGGCTCTGGTCTGCTGCATGCCACGCGGCAACAGCTGGACGGTGCGCTGTCGCTGGTTACGGATGAACGTCAGTTCCTGCGGGAGCATCACCAGGCGCTTTCGGCGCTGGCCTGGGGGGCAAGGCTGAGCTGGCCAACTCAACAGGGCTGGCACTGCCGACAACAGCCGACGTATGGCTGGCGCGCCTGCATACTGCTCAGGCATAACGGTGAAGCACTGCTGCGCGGTGCCGGAGAGTCATCAACAGGGGAGGCGCTGGCGCTATGGCAGTGGCTGACGCCAGCAGCAGAGGGGCGCTGGCAACCGCTGGCACATGGCTGGCTCGATTTTTGCCCGCTTCCTCTGTCAGAGAGCTGCCTGCCTGATGCCGGATGAAAGAGGTTTTAGCATAGTGGAAATGCTGCTGGCGCTGCTGCTGTTTGCCATCAGTTTAACGGCGCTGCTGCACTATCAGCAGATGCTGGCGGCTGGCTTTTATCAACAGTGGCAACAGCGCGAGGCGTGGCGCGTGGCGGCTCTGCGTCTGCAGGGGCAGGAGAGCGAAGGCTGGCAAACCTCGCTACACAAACTGCCTGCTGTGGAGGGCTGCCTGTTATGGCGGGCCACCGCTTTCCGGTCCGGCCTCTCTCCTGTTACGCTGGACCAGCTGCGCTGCGATAATAGCGTTCCGCACCGTTGAAGCCGCCCACAGGCCTATTGTTATTCATCGTACTTTTGCGCTTTTTTTGCGCGACGGTTGCATTAGCCAATTTAAGGGGTAGAGTGTCCCCGCGCTGACGCGCCGTAGCAGCACTGAACAGGAGCCAACATGTTTACGGTTTATCACTCCAACCAGCTCGATATTCTTAAATCGCTGGCGGCGTATCTGATTGAAAACGAACCGTTACGCGACCCTTTTCAGTCCGAGGTGGTGCTGGTGCAAAGCCCGGGCATGGCGCAGTGGCTACAGATGCAGCTGGCACAGCAGTTCGGGATTGCAGCCAATATCGCTTTTCCGCTGCCCGCCTCTTTTATCTGGGATATGTTTGTGCGCGTCTTGCCCGGCATCCCCAAAGAGAGCGCCTTTAATAAAGCCAGCATGAGCTGGAAGCTAATGACGCTGCTGCCCGATCTGCTGCGGCAGGAGGCGTTTCGCCCGTTGCAGCACTATCTCAACGACGACGATGACAAACGTAAGCTGTTCCAGCTGGCTTCGCGCGTGGCCGATCTTTATGACCAGTATCTGGTCTATCGCCCGGAATGGCTGAACAGTTGGCAGCAGGGGAAAATGATCGATGGGCTGGGCGAGGCGCAGCAGTGGCAGGCCCCGCTGTGGGCTGCGCTGGTGGAATATACCCGCGATCTCGATCAGCCAGAGTGGCACCGCGCCAACCTGTATGCGCGTTTTATTCAAAAGCTGGAAAGCAGCGAATCACGTCCGGCGGGCTTGCCCGACCGCGTCTTTATCTGTGGGATCTCCGCGCTGCCGCCTGTCTATCTGCAGGCGCTACAGGCGCTGGGCAAGCATATCGATATTCATCTGCTGTTTACCAATCCCTGTCGGCACTACTGGGGCGATATCCAGGATTACGCGTTTCTGGCGAAACTTCAAAGCCGCCACCGTCGCCATCATCAGCAGCAGCAGGAAATTGCCCTGTTTCGCGATCCCGACGCAGCCTCTTCATTATTTAACGATGCCGGGGAGCAACAGCTGACCAACCCGCTGCTGGCCTCGTGGGGTAAACTGGGGCGCGATAACCTCTATCTGCTGGCGCAAATGGAGGCGCGGGAAATCGATGCTTTTGTCGATGTCCCGGAGGATACGCTGTTGCAGGCGTTGCAGCACGATCTGCTGGAGCTGGAAGATAATGCGGTGATCGGGCTGGATGCAGAAGAGCTGAAAAGCAGCCATAAAAAGCGCTGCCTCGATCCCCAGGATCGATCCGTGGTGGTACATGTCTGTCACAGCCCGCAGCGTGAAGTGGAAGTTTTGCAGGATCAATTATTGGCCATGATGGAGGCGGATCCCTCGCTAACCGCTCGCGATATTATCGTGATGGTGGCCGATATTGATGCCTATACGCCATATATTCAGGCGGTATTCGGCAACGCATCTTCAGATCGCTATCTGCCTTTTGCCATTTCGGATCGCCGCGCCAGCTTCGCCCATCCGGCGATTATGGCCTTTCTTAACCTGCTCGCTTTGCCGGAAAGCCGCTTCGCCTGTGAAGAGGTGCTGGCGCTGCTGGAGGTACCGGCACTGGCAACGCGCTTTGCTATTGATGAGGAAGGGCTGCGCCGGTTGCGTATGTGGGTCGAGGAATCCGGTATTCGCTGGGGGCTGGATGATGATAACGTGCGTGAGCTGAAGCTACCGCCCACCGGTCAGCATACCTGGCGTTTTGGCATCACGCGTATGTTGCTCGGTTATGCCATGGAAAGCATGCATGGCGACTGGGACGGCATCCTGCCTTACGATGAATCCAGCGGATTAATCGCCGAGCTGGCCGGTAATCTGGCAGAACTGCTGATGCAGCTTAACCACTGGCGTCAGGTACTGGCTCAGCCGCGTACGCTGAGCGACTGGCAACCGCTGTGCCGCGAAATGCTGCAAACCTTTTTTGCTGCCGATGTGAATACCGATGCTGCGCTGATGCTAATTGAAGAGCAGTGGCAGCAGGTGATGGCCTATGGTCTGCAGGCGCGCTACGTTGATAGCGTTCCGGCTACGCTGCTACGCGATGAGCTGGCCTCACGCCTCGATCAGCAGCGCATCAGCCAGCGTTTCCTGGCCGGGCCGGTTAACTTTTGTACCCTGATGCCGATGCGTTCGGTGCCGTTTCGCGTGGTATGTCTGCTGGGCATGAATGACGGCGTCTATCCGCGTACGCTGCCGCCGCTGGGGTTTGATTTAATGGCGCAGCAGCCGCAAAAGGGCGACCGCAGCCGCCGCGACGATGACCGCTTCCTGTTCCTGGAGGCTTTGCTTTCAGCCCAGCAGAAACTCTATATCAGCTATATTGGCCGCTCGATTCAGGATAATACGGAACGATATCCTTCGGTGCTGGTCACTGAACTGGTGGACTATATTGGGCAAAGTTTTCATCTGCCGGGCGACGAGGCACTGGATGTTGACAGCAGCGCTCAACGGGTACTGGCGCATCTGCACTGTCTGCACAGCCGTATGCCGTTCGATCCGCAAAACTTCGCGCCGCAGGCGGAGTATCGCAGTTTCGCCCAGGAGTGGCTGCCTGCTGCGCGTGGCAGCGGCGAGCCACATCCACCATTTATGCAGCCGCTGCCGCCGCTGGAGATCCATGAGCTGAGTTTTGAACAGCTGCTGCGTTTCTGGCGGCATCCGGTTCGCGCCTTCTTTACCATGCGCCTCGGCGTCAGTTTTGCGCTGGAGCAGACCGAACTGCCAGATGCCGAACCCTTTGTACTGGATGCGCTCGATCGCTATCAGATCAACGCCCAGCTGCTAAACGCGCTGATTGAAGAGGAAGATACCCAACGACTGTTCAATCATCATCGTGCGGCGGGCGTATTGCCATATGGCGCTTTCGGTGAACTCTTCTGGCAGACGCAGCAGGAAGAGATGATGCCGCTCGCTGAACAGGTCAGGGCGTTGCGCGCTGAAAGTCGCAGTATGGAAATCGACCTGACCATTGCCGGCGTCAAACTTAACGGCTGGTTGCCGCAGGTGCAGGATAGTGGCCTGCTGCGTTGGCGACCTGGCGTGTTGAACTTTACCGATGGGCTGGCGCTGTGGCTGGAGCATCTGGCGTGGTGCGCGTTGGGTGGAAAAGGGCAGAGCCGTATGCTGGGGCGCAAAGAGAGCAGCTGGTGCTTTGACGCGATCGATGCGCAGCAGGCGCAGGAGTGGCTTACGCGCTATGTCGAAGGCTATCGTGACGGCATGTGTTCACCGTTGCTGCTGCTGGCGAAAACCGGTGGTGCCTGGCTGGAAGCGAGCTATGACGCTAAAAACGACATCATGCTAATGGATGAGGCCACGCAAACCAAAGCGCGGGCGAAGCTGTTAACCGCCTGGCAGGGCAACTATCAAATGGAAGGCGAGGGGAGCGATCCCTATCTGCAACGGCTGTTCCGCACGCTGGAAGCGGCGCAGCTTGATGCCATTTGCTCTGCAGCCGAACAGTGGCTGTTGCCGCTGCTGCGTTTTAACCGCAGCGATACGCAGAAAAATGATGAGTAGCCAGTTTGACTTACAGTAGATGCGCCTGGCGGGAAGCCAGCCCGCCAGATTTTAGTGGTGATAGTTGTTTTGATCAGCGACACCGCGTTGGAAAAAGGATAACACTCAAGGGGACTAAATGAGAAAGTACGCTGTCTGGACAGCCAGTCTGTTACTGATGTTCACCATGTTTAGCCAGGTGGCCAGCGCTGAGAAAGGCTGGCAGCCTCTCGATCGGACCATTCAAAAGAGCAATAAAGATCCGCGTCACTATCAGGCGATTCGTCTGGATAATGAGATGACGGTATTGCTGGTTTCCGATCCCCAGGCAACGAAATCGCTGGCCGCGCTGACGCTGCCGATTGGTTCGCTGGACGATCCCGATCGGCAGTTGGGCCTGGCACATTATCTTGAGCATATGGTGTTGATGGGCTCGAAGCGCTATCCGCAGCCGGATAACCTGGCAGAGTTTCTGAAGAAACATGGCGGCAGCCATAATGCCAGCACTGCCTCTTACCGCACCGCTTACTATCTGGAAGTGGAAAATGATGCGCTGGCCCCGGCCGTTGATCGCCTGGCGGACGCCATCGCCGAGCCGCTGCTTGATCCGGTTAATGCCGATCGCGAGCGGAATGCCGTTAACGCTGAGCTGACGATGGCGCGTTCCCGCGACGGACACCGGATGGCTCAGGTTGGAGCGGAGACGTTAAATCCGGCGCATCCAGCGGCGCGCTTCTCCGGCGGTAACCTGGAGACGTTGAGCGACAAACCAGACAGCAAACTACACGATGCGCTGCGTCAGTTTTATCAGCAGCACTACTCGGCCAACCTGATGAAAGCGGTTATCTACAGCAATAAACCGCTGCCGGAGCTGGCGACTATCGCCGCGCAGACGTTTGGGCGCGTGAGCAATCGTCACGCCAGCGTCCCTGCGATCAACGTGCCGGTGGTCACCGACCAGCAAAAAGGCATTATCATTCATTACGTCCCGGCCCAGCCGCGTAAACAGCTGCGTCTGGAATTCCGAATTGATAACAATAGCGATCGCTTTCGCAGCAAAACCGATACGCTGATCAGTTACCTGATTAGCAACCGCAGCAAAAATACGCTTTCCGACTGGCTGCAAAGTCAGGGGCTGGCCGATTCCATTGATGCCGGTGCCGATCCGCTCATTACGCGTAACGGTGGTATATTTGGCATTAGCGTTTCGCTAACCGATAAAGGCCTGGCGCAGCGCGATCGGGTAGTCGCGGCGATTTTTGATTATCTTGCTATGCTGCGCGATAAGGGTATCGATAAACGCTATTTCGATGAGATGGCGCATGTGCTGGATATCGATTATCGCTATCCGTCGATTACGCGCGATATGGATTATATCGAATGGCTGGCGGATACCATGCTGCGGGTGCCGGTTGAGCATACGCTTAATGCCTCCTACCTTGCTGACCGCTATGATCCGGCGGAAATCAGCGCGCGCCTGAAAGAGATGACGCCGCAGAATGCGCGCATCTGGTATATCAGCCCCAACGAGCCGCATAACAAAGTCGCTTATTTTGTCGAAGCGCCTTACCAGGTGGATAAAATCAGCGCCGATCTGTTCAATAAGTGGCAGCAGGACGCCGAAAATATCAAGCTGGATCTGCCCGCCCTGAATCCCTATATCCCCGATGATTTTAGTTTAATCCCGGCATCTGAAAAGCCGATAACCCATCCGCAACCGCTGATTAATGAGCCGGGGCTGCGCGTCTTTTATATGCCAAGCCGCTATCATGCCAGCGAGCCGAAAGCCGATATTATGCTGGCATTACGTAATAAGGCGGCGATGGATAGCGCCCGTCATCAGGTGCTGTTCGCCCTGAATGATTATCTGGCGGGTCTGGCGCTTGATGAATTGAGCTCACAGGCGGCGGTCGGCGGCATTAGCTTTTCCACCAGCGGAAGCGATGGCGTCATTTTTAGCGCCAGCGGCTTTACTCAACATCTGCCCAGACTGCTGGTTACCCTGCTGCAGGGCTACGTCAACTATGTTCCGACGGAAGATCAGCTGGCGCAGGCCAGGTCCTGGTATAAAGAACAACTGGATGCGGCAGAAAAAGGCAAAGCTTTTGAGCAGGCGATTCAGCCGGTACAGATGTTGTCGCAGCTTCCCTATACCGAGCGCAGCGAGCGCCGTAAGCTGCTGGACTCCATTAGCCTGCAGGAGCTGAACGACTATCGCCGCATGCTGGCAGAGCAGGCGACGCCGGAGATGCTGGTAGTAGGCAACATGTCCCCGCAAATGGTGACGTCGTTAGCGCGTGAAGTTAAGCAGCAGATTAACTGTCAGGGCAAAAGCTGGTGGCACAGCGAAGATATCCTTATTAACCAGCCGCTACGCGCCAATATTCAGAAGGCGGGCAGCAGCAGCGACTCGGCGCTGGCTGCGGTTTACATTCCTGTGGGCTACGGTGAAGAACAAAGTATTGCTATCAGCTCGCTGTTGAGTCAGATTATTCAACCCTGGTTTTATAACCAGTTACGTACTCAACAACAGCTGGGCTATGCGGTATTTACCTTCCCGATGTCAGTGGGACGCCAGTGGGGCATCGGTTTTCTGCTGCAAAGCAACAGCAAACAGCCCGCTCTGCTGCTGCAACGTTATGAAGCTTTCTATGCCGATGCTGAAAAGCGGCTGCGGGGGTTAAGCCAGCAGGATTTCGCCCAGTATCAGGCGGCGCTGATTAATGAACTGCAGCAGCGTCCGCAAACGCTGGATGAAGAGGCGGCGCGCTATGGCAAAGATTTCTATCGGGAAAATTACGCTTTTGATACCCGTGACCAGGTTATTGAACAACTTAAAACGCTGACGCCGCAGAGCCTGGCAGATTTCTTCCACCAGGCGGTGATCGCTAAGCAGGGACTGGCTATGCTGTCGCAGATTTCCGGCAGCCAGCATGGAAAAGCTGACTATGCATCACCGCAAGGCTGGAAAACCTGGCCGAACGTCAGCAGCCTGCAGCAGACGCTGCCGGTGACAAGCGAGAAGAAATGAGTGACAACAATCCCCAGCGGCTCGATCCGCTAACACTGCCGCTCCGTGGTGAGCGGCTTATCGAGGCGTCAGCGGGAACCGGGAAAACCTTTACTATCGGCATACTCTACCTGAGGCTGTTGCTTGGCCTCGGGCAGGATAATGCTTTTCATCGTCCGCTGTCGGTGGAAGAGATTCTGGTGGTGACCTTTACCGAGGCGGCCACCGCTGAACTGCGGGGACGTATTCGGCAGAATATCCATGAGCTGCGGCTGGCCTGCGTGCGTGGCAGCAGTGCCAATCCGATGCTGGCAGCGCTGATGCAGGAGATTAGCGATCCTGCTGATGCCGCCGCGCTGCTGCTGGCTGCCGAACGGCAAATGGATGAAGCGGCAATTTTTACCATCCACGGATTTTGTCAGCGGATGCTAAACCTCAACGCTTTTGAATCCGGGATGCTGTTTGAGCAGCAGCTGATTGAAGATGAATCTGCGCTGCGCCGTCAGGCCGCTGCCGACTTCTGGCGTCGCCACTGTTATCCTCTGCCGCTGACGATTGCCAAAGTCATTGCGCAGGAGTGGACCGGTCCGGAACAGCTGCTCGCCACCTTAACGCCGTGGCTGCATGGCGAATCGCCAGCGTTAAAATATGCGCCGGATAGTGAAGAAACGCTGGCGCAGCGCCATGAGAAAATCGTGGCGCGCATTGATAACCTGAAGGCGCAATGGCGTGCGGCAGCAGCAGATTTGCGCGATCTGATTGAAAAATCTGGCGTTGATAAGCGGAGTTACAGCAGTAAGCATTTACCAGCCTGGCTGAATAATGTGGCAGCCTGGGTGGAAGAAGAGACTCAGGGTTATACGGTGCCTAAAGATCTGGCACGTTTTCGCCAGAGCGTGCTGCTGGGGAAAACCAAAAAGGGCGAGCCGCCACGCCATCCGCTGTTTACGGCGGTGGATGACTTCTTTGCCGAGCCGCTTTCGCTACGCGATCTGATTATTGCCCGGGCGCTGGAAGATATTCGCCTGGCAACCCGCAGAGAGAAAAAGCTACGGGCGCTGCTCGGCTTTGATGATTTGCTGAGTCGTCTGGATGAAGCACTGCAGCAGCCCGGCGGCGATCTGCTGGCGGAAGCCATTCGTGCCCGCTATCCGGTTGCGTTGATCGATGAATTCCAGGATACCGACCCGCAGCAGTATCGTATTTTCCGGCGGCTTTATATCGCTCAGCCGGAAAATGCGCTGCTGCTGATAGGCGATCCCAAGCAGGCGATTTACGCCTTTCGCGGCGCGGACATTTTTACCTATATGCGTGCCCGTAGCGAAATCAGCGCGCACTATACGCTGGATACTAACTGGCGTTCATCGCCAGCGATGGTCGCCAGCGTCAACCAGCTTTTTTCCCGGCTGGATAATCCGTTTTTATTCAGTCAGATCCCTTTTATTGAGGTGAACGCCGCGCCGTCCAATGAAACGCGCGGTTTCCATCTTGACGGCGCGGTGCAGCCAGCGCTGCGCTTTTGGCTGCAGCCCGGCGACGGTGTGGGCGTTAGCGAGTACCAGCAGTGGATGGCGCGTCAGTGCGCGGCGGAAATCCTCCACTGGCTGCAGGCTGGCCTGCGGGGTGAGGCGCTGGTGGGCAAGCAGGGCGACCAGCGTGCGGTCAGAGCCTCCGACATTACCGTTCTGGTGCGCAGCCGCAGCGAGGCTGCGGTGATACGCGATGCGCTGGAAAGTCTTAATATCCCTTCGGTCTATTTATCTAACCGCGACAGCGTGTTTACTACGCCGGAAGCGCGTGAGCTGCTGTGGCTGCTGCAGGCGGTGCTGGCACCGGAGCTGGAGCGTACCCTGCGCAGCGCGCTGGCCACCAGTATCCTGGGGCTGGACGCCGCCACCATCGACGCCATGAGTCAGGATGAAGATCGTTGGGACGCGCTGGTTGAAGAGTTTGCGGCCTATCGTCAACGCTGGCAGCAGCGCGGCGTGCTGCCTATGCTGCGTGAATTAATGACCCGGCGCAGCATTGCAGAAAATCTGCTGGCCTCAGAAAGCGGCGAACGGCGTCTGACCGATCTGCTGCACCTTGGGGAACTGTTACAGGAGGCCGCCGCGCAGCTGGATAGCGAACATGCGCTGGTGCGCTGGCTGGCACAGCAGGTCGCGCAGCCTAACCATCAGTCCGCCAGTCAGCAGCTGCGTCTCGAAAGCGACCGTCATCTGGTGCAGATTGTGACTATTCACAAATCCAAAGGGCTGGAGTATCCGCTGGTCTGGCTGCCGTTTGCCGCTAACTTTCGCGAGGCGGCGCAGGGGCTATATCACGATCGACAGACTTTTCAGGCGTTGCTGGATTTGAGCGATGATGAAGAGAGCCTGGCGCTGGCCGAGCAGGAAAGGCTGGCGGAAGATTTGCGCCTGCTCTATGTGGCGCTGACCCGCTCTGTTTATCACTGTAGCATCGGCATTGCGCCGCTGATTAAGGGCAACCGTAAAAAAGAAGGTGACAGCGATCTGCACAAAAGCGCGGTGGGCTATCTGGTTCAGCGTGGTGAAGCACTAAACGCCAGCGGATTACAGGAAGCGCTGTATGGCCTAAGCAACGACGCGATAGAGATAGTGATGCCGGAAGAGGCTACGGAAGGGCGCTGGCAGCCGGAAGGCGATAGCATGCCGGAGCTGGACAGCCCGGTGATTTCCCGACCGCTGCAGGATCACTGGCGCGTTACCAGCTACTCCGGTCTGCAACAGCATGGCCCGACGGTTGCGCTCGATCTGGCGCCGCGTTTTGATGTCGATGCGGCAGGAGAAACCACAGACGTTGTTGCGCCAGCACTAACGCCGCATACCTTTCCGCGCGGCGCTTCGCCGGGTACTTTTCTGCATGGCCTGTTTGAAACGCTGGATTTTAACCAGCCTCCGGATGAGACATGGCTGGCGGAGCAGCTACAGCTGGCTGGCTTTGGCGAACAATGGTTGCCGATGCTGTCCGACTGGATTAGCCGGGTATTGCAAACGCCGCTTAATCAGGACGGCATTCATCTGGCGGGATTAACGCCGGGCCGCTATCTGGTCGAGCTGGAGTTTTATCTGCCGATGCATCAGCTGCTAACTGCGCCAGCGCTGGATGCGGTAATGCGTCAGCACGATACGTTGTCGGCACGCGCGCCGGAGCTGAATTTTCAGCAGGTGCAGGGGATGCTGAAAGGCTTTATCGATTTGGTCTTTTGCTGGCAGGGAAAATATTACCTGCTGGATTATAAATCTAACTGGCTGGGCGAAGAGAGTGCCGCCTATACGCCGCAGGCGATGGCGGAAGCGATGATTAGTCACCGCTACGATTTGCAGTATCAGCTTTATACGCTGGCGCTGCATCGCTATTTGCGCCATCGTGTAGCGGATTACGATTATCAGCGCCACTTCGGCGGTGTGTTTTACCTTTTTTTGCGCGGAATGGACGGCAGCGCCAGTGAAAACGGCGTGTTTCATTACCGTCCGTCTGCAGATTTTGTCATGGCGCTGGATCGCCTGTTTACCGGAGACAAGGTGGAAGCGGAATGAGAAAAATCAGCGAGTTGCTGCGCGAGGCGGTAGAAAAACGCCTGATACGCGCGCTGGATCTGCAGTTCGCCCATATGCTGGCGGATGATGAGCAACCCGCGCTGATGCTGGCTGCGGCCTGCGTAAGCGCCGAGGCGGGAGAAGGACACGTTTGCCTGCCGCTCGATCATTTTCGTGACGGTCAACTGTTCGCCGGACGTCAGCCAGAGCTGGCGGCGGAAATCTGGCGCACAGTAGGTCAGCCGGAGGACTGGCAGCATTTGCTTCTGCAAAGCCACGCGGTAAGCGATGGCTCAAAGCCGACGCCGCTGGTGGTCGCGCAGCAGCGGCTTTATTTGCACCGCATGTGGCGAGGCGAAGGCCATGTGGCGCGTTTTATCGCCACCGGGCAGGCGGTGCCCGCTTTCAATGACGCCGATCTGCAGCAGATATTAAATGAGCTATTCGGCGATCGCCCGGACGACTGGCAGAAAATCGCCGCCGCCGTGGCCATTACCCGTCACATCTCTGTGATTTCCGGTGGGCCGGGTACCGGTAAAACCACCACCGTGGCTAAACTGCTGGCGGCGCTGATTCGTCTTTCGCAACAAAAACTGCGTATTCGTCTGGCTGCGCCCACCGGTAAAGCCGCCGCGCGGTTAACGGAGTCGTTAGGCAAGGCGCTGCAGGCGTTGCGGCTAAGCGACGCTGAGCGTACAGCCTTTCCCGAAGAGGCGACCACGCTGCATCGTTTGCTGGGCGCGCAGCCCAACAGCCAGCGGCTGCGCTACCACGCCGGTAACCCGCTGCATCTTGATGTGCTGGTGGTGGATGAAGCCTCAATGGTGGATTTGCCGATGATGGCAAATCTGATTGCCGCTCTGCCAAAACATGCGCGGGTCATTTTCCTGGGCGATCGCGATCAGCTGGCATCGGTCGAAGCGGGCGCGGTATTGGGCGATATTTGCCGCTGCGCTGAAGCGGGCTACAGTACGGCGCGTGCCCGGCAGCTGGCGCTGCTTACCGGCTGCCAGCTGGATGGGGCGGACGGTGAGGATATGCCTGACGTGCGCGACAGTATCTGCCTGCTGCGCAAAAGTTATCGTTTCGATGCCCGTTCCGGTATCGGTCAGCTGGCGCAGGCGGTAAACGCGGGCGATGCCAAAGCGGCGGAAAAGGTTTTCGGCGCGGGCTTTGAGGATATTTGTCGCAGCGAGCTAAGCAGTGCTGAACATTATCAGCAGCTTTTAGAGC